>CAYONF010000001.1:0-7126 GCA_964405255.1 uncultured Limnohabitans sp.
GTCAAAATCGGAGATCAAAATCTGCCTTTCCGACTGGGAAGAAACACTTGGATATCCGTTGTCAATCCCGGATTTGATGAAAATGTGGATCTTATTTTGGGAAGCCGGGGAGGAGGCATTACCTACCTGAATTCTTTGAAAACTGAGCAGCCAAATGAAGGTGAATTTTTAGTCAAGGTCTATCCAAATCCGACCGATGGACCATTCAAAGTCATTTCCAATACCGAAGCAAAGGGACGCTTGATCACCTCATTGGGACAAATCCTGCTGGAGGAAATTTCTATTCCTGCTAACCGGGAAGTAGAAATCCAGGCTCAAACCCTTCAGCCTGGACTTTACTTTTTGCAACTGGAAACCGAGGATCGGAAAGTGGTGGTGAAAAAAGTGCTGATGAGGTAAGATTATTTTTCTTACAAAATCCAGGATTTACCTCACTTTAATTGGGAAGGAAGTTTCCCTTCTATACCTGAATTCTTCTTTTCAGATCCATCCTTGAATGTAAAAATCGAACCACCTCAATTCCCTCAGAATTTAGTCTTCGATAAAAAATTAAATGCTCTCCGGATTTATAACCAAAAATCTCGAGGTTGATTTCAGGATAATTCCTACCCAAAAGTATTTGATCTGCCAGTCCTTGACAATCTCTTAGAAGTTGGTTGAAATATTAATCAGCTTGTTGCTCAGACCAATTATCAAAGGTGTATTCCCAAATAGATGACAGATCATCGATCGCCTTCTGGGACAAAAAATACCTAGCCATTTCTTTTTCTTTCTTTCAGCAATTCGAGGTGTTTCTGTGGATCATAATTTTTCACTATCCCACTATCTATCCCCTCCTGAATGGCATTTTTTAGTGTAAAAAGTTTTTTTTCCTCTTCCTCCAGGAGTCGCAACCCTGCGCGAATTACCTCGCTGGCACTAGAAAACCTTCCTTCCGAGACTTTGCTATCCACGAAGTTTTCAAAGTAATCTCCCAAAGAAACTGATGTGTTACGTCCCATATTTTACTTTTTTCTAAAGTTACCAAATCTTGGTATTTAAAGATATGTTTTTTTCATGCTCCTGATTTTAGCTTTCAGCCTTTCAAATAATCCGGTTTGCCCACCTCCCCCAAAACATCTAGCTTCGATTCAGAATTTATCAATCCATGAAAAATATTTACCTACTCATTATCACGGCGATATTTGCCTGGGCCTGTAAATCCGGACCCGAAAATCCCGCCGACCAGGTCTTTGTCAACGGAATCATCTACACCGTTGACGAAGTCAATCCCAAAGTTGAAGCCGTTGCAGTAAAGGATGGATTAATCCTCGCTGTGGGCACCACCGAAGAAGTTCAAGCCTTTGTGGGCGAGTCCACGGAGGTGATCGACCTTCAGGGCAAGACGATGACTCCGGGGTTTATCGAATCCCACGCCCATCTGATGGGAATCGGCTACAACAAGCTTGAAATAGATCTCATGGGCGTCAAAACTTACGACGAACTCATCCAAAAAGTAGCAGAGGCCGCTGCCACCGCCAAGCCGGGTGATTGGATTACAGGCCGAGGTTGGCATCAGGACAAATGGCTTCAAATGCCGGAGAAAACCGTGAAAGGCTTCCAGACCCACGATGAACTCAGTGCTGTGACTCCCAACAATCCCGTATACCTCGCTCATGCTTCAGGCCATGCTTCTTTTGTGAATCAAAAAGCAATGGAACTCGCCGGCATCACTCCTTTGCGAAGCGAAAAACCCACTCAGGAAGTCGAAGGTGGGGAAGTCCTCCGCGACGAACTTGGCAACCCTACCGGAGTTTTGGTGGAGCGGGCGTCCACTTTGGTGAGCAAGCTGATTCCGGAAACTACGCCAGAAAAAGACGAGGAAGCCTTGACTCTCGCACTTCAGGAACTGGCTGAAAAGGGAATCACTTCCTTCCACGATGCAGGTTCGGGTCAGGACGTGATCGACTTGGTGACCAAATTCAAAAACGAAGGAAAGCTCACGGCCAGGATGTACATCATGCTTACCGGCCGTCAGCCGGAGCTGCTGGAGACTTGGTATAAAAAGGGGCCTATGATTGATTCGGTTGACCATTTTGTAACTGTCCGTTCTATCAAATTGAATTGTGACGGAGCACTTGGCCCTTGGGGCGCATGGCTCTTGGAAGATTACTCCGACAAGCCCGGACATCGTGGCCATGAGACACTTCCGATGTCGGTAGTGACAGAAGTTTCAGAAAAAGCGCTTCCGCTCGGTTTCCAAGTTTGCTCCCATGCCATCGGCGACCGCGCCAATCAGGAGATTTTGGATCGGTATGAGGCGGCTTTTGTCAAATTCCCTGATGCTAAAGATCACCGGTTCCGTATCGAGCATGCACAGCACTTGCATCCGGATGATATTCCGCGATTCGGCCAGTTGGGAGTAATTGCCGCCATGCAGGCCATTCACTTGAGTTCGGATCGGCCTTGGGCAATTGATCGCTTGGGCGAAAAGCGGATCATTGACGGAGCTTATGTGTGGCAGAGTCTATTTAAGACCGGTGCTCGCATTGCCAACGGAACGGACGCACCTGTCGAACCGGTAGATCCGATCCCTTCCTTTTATGCATCAGTGACCAGAAAAACCCTTCAAGGATTACCGGAAGGCGGATATGAAGGTGATCAAAAAATGACCCGAGAGCAGGCCCTGAAGTCCTACACATTGGATGGGGCGTATGCTGAGTTTGAGGAAAATTTCAAAGGATCCATTGAAGTAGGAAAAGCCGCTGACTTCACCGTTTTTGACCAAAACATCATGGAAATCCCCGAGGACGAGATCTTGCAGAGCAAAGTACAGATGACTGTCGTGGGGGGAAAAGTGGTATTCAGTAAGCAGTAAATAATTAGTAGGCAGTTTTCAGTCGCAGGGATCAGTTTGAAATTTTACCAGGCTGAGGCAGCCTGATCCTTCGACTTCGCTCAGGATGACAAGAGTCGAAGGCGGTTCGGGAAAGTCAGAAAGCTGAAACTTTCTTCCAAATTAGACCTGTCAGGTTTTGAAAACCTGACAGGTCTTTTTTTATTAAAACTTTTCAATTCCCACAAAATACAAATCAAATCCTCCCATGCCTCCCGGCCGATTGGAAGAGAAGATCATCAACTGATTGGTAAACTCAGGGTGGGAGGAGACTACAGGACGGTATTCGTCGTATGCGGAATTGATTTGTGGGCCTAGGTTGACCGGTTCTGACCATCCGCTCACCGTTTTCTTGGAGAAATACAAGTCATATCCACCATATCCGCCCGGACGATCGGAAGCAAATACCAACAAATCACCAAATACAAAGGGCATGTGGTCATTGGAATTGGTATTCAAACTAAGTTTTCGGATAGTTTTGGGATCACTCTTGAGCAAAAAAAGAAGTACACTTTGCGAGGATGGTACGTTTGCCTCATAAATATCAAATTGACCGTCTTGATTGGAAGAGAAAAGCATGAGTTCCGGCCGACCATTGAAAGTGGCTTCTGCGCCTTTCACAAATTCTTTTCCATAAAAACTGGGATACATTTCGTGGGAATCTCCTTTTTTCATCCTAAAGGACTGAATCATTCGATCACTGAAATCAACCCGTTCTGGCTCTACAAAAATGGAATAAACGCCATCTACTTCCCGACTGTAAAGCAAAAGCCGGTCGGATGGGCTATCAAAAAAACTGTAAGGTCCTTTTTCATTTGTTGAAGATTCGGTTCTCCTCACCATATCCCGAAATGATTCAAAATCGCTGTCAAACAAAGTATTTGAAGGATAAACTCTCAAAACACCCTCAGATTTATCCCAATTGAAATCAATAAAACTTACTGTCAAGTTAAAATCCCGGGTTTGAGGGTTGGCTCGGTTGGTCGAAAACACCAATGGAACTTGATGGCTGATGAACGGAATATCTGAATTGATGTCGTCATAAGGAGAATTGATCTCTCCGAGATTGACTGGCTCCTCCGGAAATTGCCCAGTCTTGAGTTTTTGTGAATTGCAGCCAAAACAGATAAGCGCTGCAAAAGCAAGTGAAACCGAAAAATTAGCTTTCATATAAATTGGATTTGGCATTATTCAATCAACTTAGTTTTTCTTAAAAAAGCAACAGGATTGCATATAAAACTATCCTTTGAGCACATTTTCTTCCTGCTCTCCAAAAAAATCCCCTATTTTCCTTTTCTAATCTACTTACTAACCATGAGAAAACACTTACTCCTTCTTTGGCTGTTCGCCCTGACGATTCAGGTCGCTTTTGCCCAAGATGTACCCAAACCCATGTCCTGGAAAGACGTCGCCACCTGGAAGTACATGCCCAACAGCGCCTTCAAGCTTTCCCCCGACGGACAGTGGATGGCCTATGCCCTGATCGGGATCGAGGCAGATGGAGAACTGATCCTCCAGAAAGTCGCTGATCCGGCTACCAAGAAGACTTTACCGATCGGAAATACGACCTTTCCCAACTTTGAGTTCAGCGAAAACAGTCAGTGGATCGCCTTCAAAGAATACCCCAAGTTTACCGAAAAGCAGGCCAACGAAAAGGCCAAAGGCAAACCTCTGAAGGAAAAACTCCACCTGATCAAACTCGGCACGGAGGATAAAAAGACCTTCGAAGGGGTAGGCGGATTTAGCTTCAACAATGACGCATCTTCTCATTTGCTGATCAACTTGCCCAAAGAGGGAAACGGCGAAGCCAAAGGTTCAGATGTGCTGATTTACCACCTCAACTCCGGGAAATCCCAAAACCTTGGCAATGTCCGTGAACACGCTGTAAACAAAGCCGGAACTCATGTTGCCTACTCTGTAGATGCGGCCAATTCCCAGGGAAATGGACTGTACCTGTTGACTCTTTCAAACAATTCCATTCAAGTCCTCGACTCCGATGAGGCGGGCTACCAAAGCATCAACTGGACCGAAAAAGGGGATGCCTTTGCTGCTTTGAAGTTAAAAAAGGACAAAAAGTATAAGCAGGACCGAGGCATTTTGCTTGGTGTGAAAAACCTCAGCAGCCCGCAATTGACCCTATACGAACCGGCGAAGGACTCCACAGGATTTGATCAAAAGTACACCATCAGTCCCAACCGACGGCCGATGTGGTCAGAGGATTTGGCACGGCTTTTCTATGGAATTCACCCCTTGGTTTTGGCTGAAAAAGAAACTCCAAAAAAGCCGGAAAACAAGGATTCTCTCGCAGCTGTGGAATCTGCCAAAATCGCCAAAATCATGGCAGATACCACGATTAAGTCCATCGCTGACCTCCAAAAAGCCATCGCCAAACTGGACACCGGAAAAGTCAACGGCAAAAAAACCAACGATGCCAAAAAACCCGAAATGACCATCTGGCACTGGCAAGATGATCGCCTCCAATCCCGTCAGCAAGTGTTGGAAAACATGGACAAAAACTACAGTTTCTGGGCCATGTACGATGTCAACGCCAAAAAGCACATCGCCCTGCAGGACAGCAGCATGCGGGATTTGAGCATTTTCCCCAAAGAACAGTATGCGCTGGGATCCGACCAACAGGCCTATGAACTAGACATCAACCTAAACGGGCAGTCTTATCGTGATTACTTTATTGTTGACTTGAAAACGGGGACAAAAACTCCTCTTTTCGAGAAATTTTACCAACCTTCTTTCGCCTCCATGCCGCGTCCTTCGACGGATGGAAGGAAGATTCTTTACGGCAAAGACGGACATTTCTTCGTTTATGACATTGCTGCCAAAACTCACACCAATATCACCGAAAAGCTTCCAGTAAGTGTAGTTGACATAGAAGACGATCACAATGTGACCAAACCCTTGTACAACCCACTCGGCTGGAGCAGCGATAGCCGCTATGTGCTGCTGCGAGACGGTTGGGATATCTGGCAGATCCCGATGGGAGCCAAAGAAAGTCCGATCAACCTGACCCAAAACGGCAAAAAAGACAAAATCCGCTACCAATACCGATTCAGCCTGGATCCGGAGGAAAAAGGCATAGACCTGACCAAAACCGTCTACATCCGCACCTACGGAGAAATGACCAAGAAAAGCGGAATTGTCACTCTTTCTCCTGCAAAAACCGGCTTGGCAGCAGGTCCAAAAGTGCTGCTTTGGGAAGATGCGGCAATTATGGGCTTGGCAAAAGCTGAAAAAGCCGCAGTCTTCACCTATTCCAAGGAAAAATTCAACGAGCCTACCCAGATTTTCCTGACCGATGCCACGTTGGCAAATGGAAAGCAGGTTTCCCAAAATGCCCCGGATGCCTCCAAGTTTGCCTGGTCCAAAGGCGCACAGCTGATTGATTACGTGTCTGCAAAAGGAGATACGCTGCAGGCTGCACTTTTCCTTCCTGCCAATTATGTGGAAGGCCAAAAGTATCCGACAGTGATTTATTACTACGAAAAGCTTTCCCAAACCCTGCACAACTGGTCCAATCCGGGCTATAGCGGGACCGGATGGAATCCTTCGCTCTACACCAGCAATGGCTATGCGGTTCTGATTCCGGATATCGTGTACAAAATGGATGATCCGGGCATGTCAGCCGTCTGGTGTGTATTGCCTGCGGTCGATGCTGCCCTGAAAACCGGAGTGATCGACGAAACCAAAATGGGACTTCACGGGCACAGCTGGGGAGGCTATCAGACTTCCTTCCTGATCACCCAAACCAACCGCTTCAGAGCAGCAGCGGCAGGTGCACCTTTGACCAACATGATTTCCATGTATGACCTGATTTACTGGAATTCCGGCAGTGGAAATATGTCCATCTTCGAAGCTTCGCAGGGAAGATTCCTCGGAGGTCCTTGGGAAAACTGGGAGGCCTACGAACGAAACAGCCCGATTTATCACGTGAAAAATGTCCAAACTCCCCTACTGATGCTACACAATGACAAAGACGGTGCAGTGGACTTTACCCAAGGCGTGGAATATTACAACGCACTCCGAAGACTCAAAAAACCGGTAATCATGATCCAGTATCTCGGAGAAAATCACGGTTTGGGTAAGATTGAAAACCGAAAAGATTACAGTGTCCGAATGATGGAGTTCTTTGATCATCACCTGAAAGGAATGCCTGCACCGGATTGGATGACTAAGGGAGTTCCTAGATTGAAGCTTGGCGAGCACTTGGAAGAAAGAGCCTTTTAGAAAGGAAGAAGT
>CAYONF010000001.1:7226-27619 GCA_964405255.1 uncultured Limnohabitans sp.
TTCCTCGAGTTCTTTTTTGAGGTTTTGATACCTCCTTAGTTTATCGTCAAGGATCAATTTTTCAATTGGGTAATGTTCCACATTGATTGGGTTAGAAGAATCAACTAAATCAACCACTTTGATTTTGAATTCCTCCCCCACAAGTAAATCCTTAAATAGCCATTTATAATTTTCTTGTTTTTCGATATTCAATCCATTGACACTAAGTTGGATTTCATCTCTTTCCCCATTTTTCAATCTGCTGAAAATAACCGAAACGACTCCATTTTCTAAAGCCGCTGTCATTAGTTCATCTCCACTTTTTACTTCAAATCCGATCATCATGGTTCTTATTGGGGTTTAGGAATATTCAGCAGGCCTCTAATTTTTTAGAATTCGCCAAATTTTAAAAATTCTCAATTGCTATTCTTAAAAATTAAGGATATAATTAAAACGAATCTACTTCCAATCTAACCCTAATCCAAGATGGAATTTTTAGCCGAAATGGAGCCTTCACTCCGAGCCCTTTGGTATATCGCCTTACCCACTTCCATGATCTTTTTGCTGCAGACCATTTTGACCTTTATGGGTTCGGACTCCGGCGATGGAGTCAATGCGGACTTCGATGGAAACCTGGAAGGGGCCGAGGCTCCTTTTCAACTTTTCACCCTCCGCAACCTGATTAATTTCCTCTTGGGATTCAGCTGGACGGGAATCACCTTCTATGGTGCGATTCCAAACTACACGGTTTTGATCCTGCTTTCCACCTTGGTGGGATTGGGCTTTGTTTGGCTCTTTTTCATCATCATCAAGCAGATCACCAAGCTTGCTGAGGACAATACCTTCAAACTGGAGCAGGCCTTTCACAAGTCCGGCACGGTGTACCTTTCCATTCCCGCCCACAAATCCGGCACGGGCAAAATCTCCATCAGCGTCAAGGGTTCCCAAAAAGAACTCAGCGCCATCACCGCCGGTGAACGCATCGAAACCGGTGCTGCCATCAAGGTAGTCGGAGTGGAAGGCGGTAATCTACTACTAGTCGAAAAAATCTAAACCCCAATTCTTTTATGGATCCTTTAATTCTAATTCTGGCGGGCGCCTTTGTCATTTTTGTGACCATCATCGCCTTAGTTTCACGGTACAAGCGCTGCCCATCGGACAAAATCCTGGTAGTCTATGGAAAAACCGGAGGAAGCTCTGCCAAATGTATCCATGGCGGCGGTGCCTTTATCTGGCCCGTCATCCAAGACTATGCCTACCTCGATTTGAAGCCCATCTCCATCGAGGCCAATCTGACCAACGCACTTTCCCGCCAAAATATCCGGGTCGATGTGCCCTGCCGCTTCACTATCGCGATTTCTACTGATACGGACAGCATGAATACCGCCGCGGAACGCTTGCTGGGTTTGGCACATGAGCAAATTCAGGAATTGGCCAAGGATATTCTTTTTGGGCAGCTGCGTCTGGTGATTGCGACCATGACCATCGAAGAAATCAACTCCGACCGTGATAAGTTTCTGGACAACATCTCCAAAAACGTAGACACCGAGCTGAAGAAAATCGGATTGAAACTGATCAACGTCAACGTCACTGACATCAAAGACGAGTCCGGCTACATTGAAGCTTTGGGAAAAGAAGCTGCCGCAAAAGCGATCAACGAAGCAAAAATTTCCGTAGCTGAGCAGGAGAAAATCGGGGAAACCGGAAAAGCCCTTGCTGATCGTGAAAAGGACGTACAAATCGCCGATACCCAGCGGGACCGGGATGTGAAAATCGCCGTGACACTCAAAGATCGGGAAGTGAGTATTGCCGAGGCCCAAAAGGAAGAAAGTATCGGCAAGGCAGAAGCGCAGCGAGACACCCGGGTGAAAACCTCGGAAGCAAATGCCATTGCGATTCAGGGAGAAAACGAAGCGAAAATCGCAATAGCTCAGTCTGACGCAGTACGAAGAGAGAAAGAAGCAGAAGCACTCCGGATTGCCTTAGCTTCAGAAAAAGTACAACAGGCCAAGGCACTCGAGGAAGCCTACCTTGCCGAGCAAAAAGCAGAAACTGCCCGTGCCGAACGGGAGCGCTCTACCCAAAATGCTAACGTGGTCATCCCGGCAGAGATCGCCAAGCAGCGCGCCATCATCGAGGCCCAAGCTGAAGCCGAACGCATCCGAGTACAAGCCAAAGGCGAGGCAGACGCGATCTTTGCCAAAATGGAAGCAGAGGCAAAGGGTCTCTACGAAATCCTTACCAAACAGGCGGAAGGTTACCGCGATGTAGTCAATGCCGCAGGAGGAGATCCTACAAAGGCGTTCCAGTTGCTTTTGATTGAAAAACTGCCCGAGTTGGTCAAAACTCAAGTGGAAGCAGTGAAAAATATCAAAATCGACAAAATTACGGTTTGGGACTCAGGACAAGGCGAAAATGGAAATAACTCAACCGCCAATTTTGTCTCCGGTATGATGAAAACCGTCCCTCCACTCAATGACTTGTTTAATATGGCCGGTCTGAATCTTCCCTCCTACCTGAAAGGAGAAGAAAAACCGGAATCTGATACCGACCAGACTAAAACCAGTTAAATAAGAACCAAAAATCCCCGTATTCCTCAATACGGGGATTTTCATTTATTACCCTGAGATTCCAGGTAATTTTTTCCGTTCCAACCGATCAATTCTTCTTCGGCAATCTCCATGCTTTTGACCACATGCTGAAGGATATTCACATTAGGATCATCGGCGTGGTCAAAATCACTGATCCGAAAGGAGAAAAACTCCTCATTTTCAAATAACTCATCGACATCCTTGAACTCCGAAGCCATGGCCACATTGATCAAGGCGGTGAAAACCTGGATTTTTGCTTCCTGCAAAACCTCAAATGCTTCTTTTACTTTTTGCTGATAGTCCATGGCTAAATTAGGTTTACAATTGGTCCCAAGAATAATTTTCAAAACCGGAATTTAATTAATTCTCGACCCGTGAAATCCCGGTTTTTCACAATCGAAAAAAAGCCGGTAGTTGAAACTATCCACATGATTAGAAGGGTCTTGTTGTTTCATACTACTTCATAAAGGTAGATTCTTCCTCTTCTATAATTCAGCGTTTGACACCTATTGACAGTGAATATTTTCCGGTTTTAGGATCTCATTTGAAATTTTGAATCATCCCTGCTGACTAATAAACCCTCCAAATGGAACTGATTTCCAGTAAAATATGTCCTATATTTGACTAAAGACTTTTTTATCTCTCAAATTCTCATCTAAATCCTTTCCCAAAAAACATGAAAAAAATAGGCGTATTAGGCTCAGGAGCCGTTGGTAGATCTTTGGCTGAAGGGTTCGAAAAATTGGGATTCTCCGTCATGCTGGGGACAGGACATCCAAACAACCTATCGAATTGGCAATCCGGGATCAACGGCAAGGTAGGAAGCTTTCAGCGGGCCGCTGATTTTGGAGATTTGATTGTATTGGCAGTGAAAGGATCGGCAGCGATTTCAGTAACTGAACAGGTAAAAGGAAGCATGAGCGGAAAAACAGTTCTCGATGCCACCAATCCTATTTCAGATACCCAACCGAAGTCGGGAGTCTTGGAATTTTTCACCGGACCGGAAGAATCTCTGATGGAAAAACTACAGGAACTTGCTCCCGAAGCACATTTCGTTAAGGCCTTCAGCTGTATAAAAAGCACTGCTTTGGTCAACCCAAAAGTGAAGTCAAAGCCAATTACTTACATCTGCGGGAATGAAGAAAGTGCGAAAGCCGAGGCAGCCGAAATCCTTTCCCAATTTGGCTTTACGGCAAAAGACTCCGGAAGTGCTTCCAAAGCCAGGATAATTGAACCTATGGCAAAGCTGTTCTGATCTCGGCATTGCAAACCAAAAAAATACGGCTTGAACTAAGCCGTATTTTTTTTTGCAGCCAATTCAAACCCATATCCAAAAAGCTACACCTCATTTGGTCGAGGGGCACCAAGGAAGTCTTTGCCCATGCAAAAAATCAGTATTTGGATCAAACTTACCGGATCAACAAAGTAGAATTGTAATAGAGAAAGATCAACTTCCGATTCGGTAACTTTTGACCCCAACCAATCCAAGTACGTAACGTATCTTCTGAACATTACCTAATCAACTCTTAAAACCACTCTTTCTCCATCGGATATGCTTGTACAATTACTACTCCTTATCATCGGGCTGATTTTGTTAGTCAAAGGAGCCGACTGGCTTGTGGACGGAGCCTCGGTTTTGGCCAAAAAATTCAAAGTCTCAGACTTGGCCATCGGATTGACCATCGTGGCTTTTGGCACTTCTGCCCCCGAATTAGTGGTCAATATGGTAGCTGCTTCAGGAAACTTTCCTGATCTGGTCTTTGGCAACGTGATCGGCTCCAACAATTTCAACCTCTTTGCCATTCTGGGAATTGCAGGTATCATCACTCCACTGGCTGTGCAGTCCAGTACCGTATGGAAAGAAATCCCCTTTTCACTCTTGGCTGCGATCACACTTTATTTCCTAGCCAACAATTACTTCCTCTCGGAGCAACCCTTTCTTTCACGCTACGATGCGATAATTCTCCTGGGGCTCTTTGGAGGATTTCTTTACTATGTCGCTACGCAGCTCAAAAGCGATCCGGAAGTGGAAGCTGCCGCAAATAAAAATTACAGTAATTTAAAGATTTGGCTACTTATCCTTGGAGGTCTCGCCGGCTTGGTCGGAGGGGGAAAACTCGTTGTGGACAATGCCGTCGCGATGGCCCAATCCCTTGGAGTGAGTGAAAAAATTATCGGCTTGACCATCGTGGCAGCAGGGACTTCCCTTCCCGAACTCGCCACTTCAGTGGTAGCTGCGCTAAAAAAGAATGCAGATATCGCCATCGGCAATATCGTTGGCTCCAATATTTTCAACATTTTCTTAATCCTAGGTGCAAGTGTCTTGATCCGCCCACTTCCCTATAATCCCGCTTTCAACACCGATATCTACCTGCTTTTGGGTGGTACAATCTATTTGTTTTTCGCCATGTTTACCGGCAAAAGACACCGCTTGGATCGTTGGGAAGCAGTGATTTTACTTTCGATTTACCTGGGATATACAAGCTACCTGGTCTTTCAGGAGATCTAAGGGTTGGTTCAAGATTGTGCTCCGGGATACTTCACCCGGAGCTTTTTTTTTGCCATTTGTAAAAATCAGGCTGGTTCAACGGGGGTTTCATTCTAAATTTCAGCTAGTTAATTTCAATCTATTTTGAATTAACACAGAAATCCAAACCTATGAAGCCTGATTCCCAAAAAAGCCTATTGATTCTTTTGCTCCTTTTCCTTTGGGGGAGTTCCTTAGAATCCTTTTCCCAACAAAACCGGGGAAAGATCAAAGGAATAATTCTGGATAAATCGACTGCTGAACCCTTGCCTTTTGCAACCATCGGAGTCTATTCAGAAAAAGACAGTTTACTAGGTGGCGGAATTTCGGATGAAGACGGAAAATATTCCGTCGATCTTCCCTTCGGAAAGTTTTATGCGCTGATTGAGTTTATGGGCTACGAGGCTCAAAAAACGAACGTATTTGCCCTTTCCCGCGAAAACCAAAACATCGATCTCGGTGAAATCGGACTTTCCGTTACTGCCTCAGACTTGAATGAAGTAGTGGTCCAAGGGGAAAAAACCATCATGGAACTTTCTCTGGACAAGCGGATTTTCAATGTGGGAAAGGATTTGGCCAATGCAGGTGGAAATGCTTCAGACATCCTGATGAATTTGCCTTCAGTGGCTGTGGACCCCGATGGAAATGTCCGACTACGGGGCTCTTCCAATGTGCGGATTTTGATCGATGGAAAGCCATCCGGTCTGGTAAGCTTCAAAGGAAGCAGCGGCCTCCGACAATTACCCGCAAATATGGTGGAGCGGGTGGAAGTCATCACCAACCCATCTGCCCGATATGAGGCAGAAGGTATGGCCGGAGTGATCAACATCATTCTGAAAAAGGACAGCAAGCAGGGATTCAACGGTTCCTTTGAAGTGATCACCGGCTATCCGATGAACCTTGGTTTTACCACCAACCTGAACTATCGCCACAACCGAATCAACTGGTTCATCAATTACGGGCTCTCGACCCGTCAACAACCCGGTGTGAGCGAACTTTACCAAGAAGTGTACAACGAAGACGGCAGCACCTCCCTTCTCCTGCAAAACAATACCGTCGACCTCAAGACCCTGAACAACAATCTCCGCGGAGGTTTGGACTATTTTTTCAACGAAAACAGCATCTTAACACTTTCCTACCTTTGGAGGCGAAGTGATGCCCACCGAATCATGGACATTCGGTATGAAGATTACTTAAACACCACGGATAATTTCCTCGGCTACAGCCTTCGCCGTCAGGACGAAACCGAGGATGAACCCAACAAGGAGGCGATTGTCAGCTACAAGCGGAATTTTGGCAAAAAGGGACATGAGCTCACCGCTTCGTTCACTTACCTGAATTATTGGGAAAGATCAGACCAGCTCTATACCCAGTATTCTTTCACTCCTGAGGGAGATCTCATTCCATCCGAAAATGTCGTTCAGACTTCCCTGAATGACGAGTACGAAAACCAATATTTGCTTCAAATGGACTACGTCAAACCATTTGCTACAAAAGGAAAGTTTGAAACCGGTTTACGCACGAGTTTCAGAGAAATGAAAAACGACTTCCTCGTGCAGGAGGAAAATGAGTCAGGAGACTTTGAGACCATACCCGGACTGGACAATATTTTCCTCTATGATGAAAACATCCTGGCGGCCTACGGAATCGTGGGAAATGAATCCGGAAAATGGAGCTACCAGGCCGGACTTCGGGCAGAACACACCGATGTGAATACCATTTTGGTGGAAACCGATGAGGAAAACCCAAGAAAGTATACCAATCTATTCCCCAGCGCACACTTGACTTACAATCTCACCGAGGAAAATGCCTTCCAGCTGAGCTACAGCCGTCGGGTGAGGAGACCGGTTTACAACGACCTCAGTCCCTATGTGACCTTTTCTGACGAGCGAAATTTCTTCAGCGGAAATCCCGATTTGGATCCGGAATTCACGGATGCTTTCGAATTGGGCCACATCAAATACTTCGAAAAAGCCACCTTGTTTTCTACAGTTTACTTCAGAAACACCGTCGATAAAATCGAGCGAATCCGACAAGTCAATGAGGATGGTTTTTCGGTTACAGCTCCTTACAATCTGACCGGTGAAAAATCCTACGGCGTGGAATTCAGCGGAGACTATCGTGTCAAAAACTGGTGGAAACTGGACTTCAACGCCAACTTCTTCCATGCTCGAATTGATGCAAGCAATATCGGTGTGGAAGAATTGAGAACCACTTATTCTTGGCTATTCCGACAGACGTCTCGATTCACTTTTGGAGAAGGTTGGGATATCCAGGTACGGGCAAATTACGAAGCCCGTCAAAAAACAGCTCAGGGCGTAAGAAAAGGCATCTTTTTCATGGATTTGTCCGCCAGTAAGCGAATTCTGCAAGACCGTGGAACCCTTGTCTTAAACATCACAGACGTATTCAATACGAGAATAAACCGCTACATCACTGAAGGATCTAATTTCTACACCGAAGGCGAAGCTCAGATGATCAGAAGACAGACCAATCTGACCTTTGCTTACCGAATCAAGCAATAAATCAACCTTCAAAACAAAGAATGCCTGATTTTCACAGGCTTTCTTTAGTTTTAAAGAATACCCACCAGCCATGCGTTCCCTGCTAATTTTAGCGCTGTTGACCATTGGGTTGACCGCAAATCTTTCTGCTCAAAAAATCAATGCGGATTACCGACTGTCTATACACAAGGCCAGTTCCCCGATCCTAATTGACGGAGTCTTGGACGAGCAGGCTTGGTTGGATGCAGAGGTTGCCACTGATTTTTTCATGATTACTCCGATGGACACGAGTTTTGCCCAGGTGAAAACCGATGTCCGGATGAGCTACGATGCAGATCATCTCTACTTGATCGTCGTCAATTTCCATGCGGTAGAAGGGCCGTATATGGTAGAGTCTCTGAGAAGGGATTTTTCCTTTGGGAAAAATGATAATTTCCTGCTCTTCATGGATCCGTTTGACGATCAGACCAATGGATTTTCATTCGGAGCCAATGCTGCCGGAGCCCAATGGGACGGTCAGATGTACAACGGGGGAAGCGTCGATCTCAGCTGGGACAACAAGTGGGTGTCCAAAGTCAAAAACTACGAGGACAAATGGATCTTTGAAGCAGCGATTCCCTTCAAGTCCATCCGATACAAAAAAGGAATCACCGAATGGGGCATCAACTTTAGCCGACTCGACCTGAAAACCACCGAAAAATCAGGTTGGGCTCCAGTTCCCCGTCAGTTTCCATCTGCATCACTAGCCTATACCGGCACACTGGTTTGGGACAATCCTCCACCGGATGCCGGAGCAAATATTTCTGTGATACCCTACGTGTTGGGAGGCGTCACCAAGGATTTTCAAAACGAAGGATCCACAGAAAACAGAGGCGAGGTCGGTGTCGATGCCAAGATTTCTCTGACTTCCTCGCTCAACTTGGACTTGACAGTCAATCCGGATTTTTCCCAAGTGGAAGTGGACCGGCAAGTGACCAATTTGGATCGGTTTGAGCTGTTTTTCCCTGAACGAAGACAGTTTTTCCTGGAAAACGGAGACCTATTCGCAGGTTTTGGCTACAGTACTATCCGACCCTTTTTCTCCCGAAGAATCGGCCTCAATGCGCCCATCCAATTTGGAGCACGATTGAGCGGGAAAATAAACAAGGACTGGAGAATCGGCGCCATGGACATGCAGACCGGAGGAGTATCGGAGACTGCTCTTCCTGCTCAGAATTTCATGGTGATGGCCGTACAGCGACAAGTCGGCGCACGATCCAACATCGGGGCGATGTTTGTCAACAAGCAGTCTCTGAATTACAACCCGGATCCAAATTCTGAGGATCCTGTTTATTCCCAATACAACCGAAATGTGGGATTGGAATACAATCTGGCTTCCCGAAATAACCTTTGGACGGGAAAAGCCATGATGCTCCAAAGTTTCGGGCCCGACAATGTAGGCAATGGATTTGTCCATGCGGCCAACCTCAAATATGCCAGTGGAAATCTCACCTGGAGCTGGCAGCACGAGTATGTCTCGGAAAATTACACCGCCGAAGTAGGCTACGTCCCGAGACGAGGCTATTACAAAGTGAACCCCTTTGTGGGTTATCGCTGGTTTCCAAAAAGTGAAAAGATCCTGAGCCATGGGCCCGATGTGAGCACGACGCTTTTCTACAACACACAGGGAGTTCACACGGACAACAATTCTTTTTTGTCTTACAACGTCAAATTCAGAAGTCAAAGCAACCTGACCACCTACCTCATTTATGACTTTGTGAAGCTGCAGGCTCCATTTGACCCCACTAATTCAGGGAAGGAAAAATTGCCCATCGGCTCTGACCACTTTGCCTACAGCTGGAGGACAGAGTATGTTTCCAAACCGCAAAGTCTCTTTACCTACGGGTTCATTGCCCGATTGGGAGGCTATTATGCCGACGGAGAATTGTACACGCTGAGCACGGATTTGGGATATCGATTTCAGCCCTATGTGAGCCTCGCCCTCAGTACTGCCTACAACCAAATCGTCCTTCCTGAACCTTGGGGAAATACCAATTATTGGCTGGTGGGACCGAGGATTGACGTGACCATGACCAACACGCTCTTTTTCACGGCATTTGTCCAGTACAATGAGCAAATCGACAACATCAACCTGAACACCCGATTCCAATGGAGATTTGCTCCGGCATCTGACTTGTTTATCGTCTACACCGACAATTACCTGCCAGACCCATTCAATGTGAAAAACCGCTCCATTGTGTTGAAATTCACCTATTGGTGGAATGTCTGAGAAAAACCATTTCTTGGACACCTTCAAGAAAATCCAATCCAAAGGGGATTGGGATACTTATCGAATGCGGATTAAATAAATTTTGAAAAAGGATTGGACAACTGACATCAATCAAGGTATTGCTTTTTTCGATTGAGAATGGGTCGGATACCAGCTTTATTTAATGAAAAGCATAGGTATTTGCAAGTATAAAAATTGACTGTACTTTTTAAAATAACATATTTTTATATTGTAATTTTTAATTAAATGATCAAATAATTCTGATCCGCAATCAAAAATTCCAAGGAAAGAACCTAACTTCAACCTCAATTCTCACTATCCTTTCCTACACTATGAAAAAAATCTATCTCCCTCTGATCCTCGCTGCCATAGCAGTATGGTCATGTAAGCCGGCTGAGACCGAAGTAGTCGTCGAAACACCTGTCGAAGAAGAAGTGATCATCGAAGAGTTCATTTGGGTAATCGATGAGCACCATATCAACGAGGCACCCATCACCTCCCATCCAACAGCAAAGTCGAGAATCAAGAAAGACCCCGCCACCAAGGCTGAGGTAAGAGATACGACAATCTCCCATGAAGAGGTGCCATTTACCCCTATGACATCCACAGAAATTGTCGCTGTCCTCACTGCATCTCCAGATGTAGAGCCTGTGACTGCTGTCTCGGGTGCAGAGTTGATCATTCCTCTGGATGAAACCCAGACTGTTCAATCATTTGGAAAAAAAGGTCAGGCCACAGGCGCAGTCCAAGTTGTGACCAATTCCACAACCGGGGAGATTGATCACATCATTTTCGAAGACAAACACCACAAAGACTACTACGACGTCCAGGCAGGAATGAGCGTGAAAGACGTCAAAAAACTCAGAAAAGAGATGAAGCACATGGTCCACAAGGGTCAGGTGTTCTACTACAGTGATGACTCCAACATCATGTACCTTTTAGACACCAAGTACTCTGACGGCACAGAAGTCCTTGAGGAAGACATCCAGGAAAGTCTGGTCACTGCAGTGGTTTGGAAAGACAAAAACCACAAAAATCACCCAAAAAAGAGCAAAAAATAAGGTACTGAGTATTCAGTCATACAGCGGCTGCTCCTATCGGGCAGCCGTATTTTTTTAAGGAACAAGCCATTGACCTTGCCAAGCCTCGCTTTTCGAAAAGACAATCCTAAGATGGCAGAGTCCATTGAGCTGAAGTGCTTCTACCCGCTCGGGGACAAATCTCATTACCGTAAAGAATCGATCATCCCCCGGTTCTAGCCAACCAAAGGCGTCCTCAGGAGCAGGTATACCCATACCCGGAGGCAGAGTCGAGGTGTAGGCTTTTTGGGCATCGCCTTGCACCTTGGCCCAAAAAGCCCGACTCAGTTCATCCTGAGTATGAAGATTAGCTTTTGCGTGGATCCGGATTTGCACTCTTTTTCCCGGATGGTAAAAATGAAGGCAGGCGTGCGGACTTTGGCGAAGCTCCTCGACTTTGGCAGACCGTGAATCGGTAAAGACGTAAAACTCCAGATTTTTGCTGACCGAGCGGAGCACTACCGTTCGAATCTCCGGACCTGAGACAGTCTGAGTGCCGAGATTCACATAGCGAAAAGGATGCTTGGGATCCAAAGCTCCTCGGTGAAGCTCATGTTTCAGCGTCTGCCAGATCTCAGCGGGATGGTCTTGTTGGGAAAACAGCATAGGCATTCAACCAAAAAGCCGGAGAAAGTTCTCCGGCTTAATGCATTATTTCTGTTTGGGTACCAAAATGGGAATCTTTTGGTCGATCAGCGCCTGCTCCAGCGCCTTGGTCTGGGTCATCACTTGAGTGACCTGATTTTTGGCTTGTCCATAGACCTCCAGGAGATCTTTGGCCCGGAGCTTTTGACCTGCTGTCACAGGTGGCTCGCCGTCGTTGATGGCTCCGTAGATATGGAGAAGATCCGCATCCAGTTTATTGGGGAAATTGATCACATCCTGGAAGGTCTTCTGCTTGGTTTGGATCAGTTGGCCTTCAGCGGCATCGATAGCCTTGATGACTTCATCTGCTTGGGCATGCCAAGAAGAGAAGGTGTCCGAATCGATCCTACCCTGGAGGTCATTGATCTGAACTCGGATGCTTCGCAATTCTTCCGCCATTTTGCGGGTATCCAAAATCGCCTCTCGTAGCAGTGCAAGTTGTGCATCCTGCTCCTGGTACTGGGCACCGGTAGCTTTCCAGCGTGGATCAGCTTTTACCTCGATCGTTTTGGTGATTTCTTGATCCCCATATCTCATGACCATTCGGTAGCTTCCCGGAATAGCCCGCTGAGATGAGGCACCGATTCCGGAAAACACCCCTTCGACCCGCTGAAATGGCTCCATACTCAGATCCCAGCCGAGACGATTCATCCCCGCTGATTTCTTGATTTTGCCGGACTTAGCTTCAGGATCGGTAGTAAACTTGCGCAGGACATTTCCTTTGCTATCCAAAAATTCGGCTTCCAGCAAGACCGAATCGATATCGTCCTTCAGGTAGTACCAAACCGACAATCCCGGATAGGGATTTTGTCCCATCTGGGGATCTTCTGTACGGAAGGCATAATCCCGAATGGCCGGCTCAGGCTGGTACACATAGAAGTCTTTACCCTGAGCAGCTGCCAATTCATACAAGGGGCCCAAATCATCCAAAACCCAAAATGCCCGGCCAGAGGTGGCAAGGATCATATCATTGTCCTGAATCATCAGGTCGTTGATGGGTACTACCGGTAGATTGAGTTGGAATTTCTCCCAAAGCTTACCTCCATTGAATGAAATGTAGAGTCCTGTTTCAGTTCCTGCATAGAGTAGATCTTTTTGATTCGGGTCTTCTCTGACTACGCGGACGTGGGCTTCTTTTTCAAAGCCATTGACAAGACGAGTCCAAGTCTTTCCGTAATCGCCCGATTTGAATACATGCGGAGTGAAGTCATTGAACTTATAGCTGTTGAACGCCACATACACTGTCGCGGGATCATGGGGAGATACTTCAATCTGATTGACCATTCCCTCAGGGGTATTTGGTATGGTAATATTGGTCCAGCTTTTTCCTCCATCCTGAGTCACATGGAGCAGGCCATCATCGGCCCCTGCATAGAGGACATTGGGCGTATGCGGAGATTCAGCCAAATACATGATGGTGTGGAAGACTTCCCCACCTGCTCCTTCATTGGTAATCGGGCCTCCACCATAATCGAGATGAGCAGGGTCATTTTTGGTTAGGTCAGGAGACACTTCCTCCCAGCTGAGTCCCCGATTGGTGGTTTTCAAAATCACATTCCCAGCATGATAGATCACACTCGGATCGTGCTTGGAGGCGATGATCGGCGCGTTCCAATTGAAGCGGTATTTGACCTCTGCTGGCTTGGATGCCAGGCCTTGGTAAGGATAGGCCATCACATCTTTCTCCAATTTGGTAGCACTGTTCCACTCAGTGATGATCCCCTGATAGCATCCGGAATAGATGTAGATGGGGTTTTCCGGATCAAAAGCCGAATAAGCAGACTCACATCCTCCAACCGGGTAAAATTCACTCCAACCGATCCCAGGGCCATTGGCACGGGAAGCTACTGACACCGAAGTATTATCTTGCTGCCCACCATAGATCCGATAGGGGTATTGACGGTCTGCATTGACCCGGTAAAATTGCGCCGTGGGTTGATTGTCCTGACGGGACCAGTTTTTTCCCCCGTCGATCGATACATTTCCTCCGCCGTCATTGGCGTTGACCATGTATCGGGGCTGGACAGGGTTGATCCAGAGCTGATGATTGTCGCCGTGCCGGGTGTTGAGGTCGACAAAAGTTTTGCCCCCATCCTTGGACTCTACCAAGGGAGCATTCATGATGTAGACCGTCTCAGGTTCGGTAGGATGTGCGAGGATGTGCATGTAGTACCAGGATCTCGCCCGGAGCAGACGATCTTCATTGACCAGACGCCAGGTCTTGCCCGCATCGTCAGATCGGTAGAGTCCTCCGTCTTCGGCCTCGATGATCGCCCAGACGATATTCGGATTGGCTCGGGATACAGAAATTCCGATTTTCCCCATGACACTTTCGGGCAGACCTTCGGCCAGCTTGGTCCAGGTTTTTCCCATGTCGGAAGACTTGTAGATTCCAGAACCCGGACCCCCGCTTTGGACTTTCCAAGGAAAACGACGATGATCCCAATAGGCCGCGTAGATGATTCGGGGATTTTTCATGTCCATGCTGAGATCTGACACCCCGGAGTTTTCGTCCACATAGTGGACTTTTTCCCAAGTCTCACCCCCATTTTCAGACCGGAAGATTCCTCTTGCATTGGTAGCACCATAGGGACTTCCTTGCCCACCTACCAAGAGAATGTCTGGATTGGTGGGATGAACCACGATCTTGGAGATCTGACGGATTTCAGACAAACCCATATTCTTCCAAGTCTTTCCTGCATCCGTTGATTTGTACACTCCGTCTCCATGAGAGGTCATGACGCCTCGGACAGGTGCTTCACCCATTCCTGCGTAGACCACATTTGGATCCGACTCCGCCACAGCGATTGCACCCACCGAGGCAGTGCCAAAAAAGCCATCCGAGACATTGACCCAGCTTTCCCCGGCATCAGTCGTCTTCCAAACCCCGCCTACCGATCCCTGATAAAAGGTCAAGGGCTCTTGAACTACGCCTGCCACTGCCGTGGCTCGCCCTCCCCGGAAAGGACCTACGAGACGAAACTCCATAGCTCCATACAGTGCCGTGTCATACGCAGCGCTTGCTATAGGTTCAGTTTTCTTTTTGGATTTTTGTGAAAAGGCGCTTTCGGGTGAAAAAAGCAAAAGCAACCCTATAATAAGGGGGCTGAATTTTAAACGCATGATGGATTGGGTTTGGTGGTAAGGAGTAAGTTACAAAAGACTCTTAGAAATTGGAGTAAAAAGTGAAAACTGGGAAAAAAGGGAAATCAATTGACGGAATTAACGTTAATTGCGTTAGTGAGCATTTTAGTTAAACTTACTAGTGCATGATTTTTAATCCAGAAAAAATGGAAAATTTTTCCCTCAATATTCCCAATCCCTGTTCCCAAAACCCAAGGAATTTTACTCCTACGGGTAAAGGTGGGTTTTGTCAATCCTGCCAAAAGGAAGTGGTGGATTTTAGAAAAATGAGTCAAAATGAGATCATTGATTTCTTTAAGAATAACTCCTCTAACCGTTGTGGTGTTTTCTATCCAAGTCAATTAGAAAGCGCAAAGGAGTCATTTGGAAAAGTCAAGTTTAACGGATTTTGGGTTTTAAGTTTTGTTGGATTTCTTGGATTAACCTTCCCTGGTTTTACTCAAACCCTATCAAATCCAAGATTGGAGCAATCACCAAGTGGGTCTTCTGAAATCTCTAAACCAGATTCTTTTCCGGTTCCTTCGAGAAAGATTCAAGGAAGAATAATCAGCGAAACAGAAAAAGACGGAATACCAGGGGCGTTAATTCTTATCAAAGGCTACAAAGTCGGGACATCCACTAATCTGGACGGATTCTTTGAACTTGAAATTCCAGATTCGATATCAAGCAAAAAAATCACACTAGTACTCTCCTTCATTGGTTATCAAATTATGGAGATACCTCTTGACCAATCTCAACTGCCTTACCAACTCTGTGAAATCATTCTTAAAGAAGATTTAAACACCTTAATGGGAGAAGTCATCATTATCCAAAAACCAAATTTTTGGCAGAAAGTGAAAGGAATATTCAGTTCAGAAAAAACTCAATACTGCTCCAACCCAAAACACCAGCACGCATAAAAAATCCCTTGAAGATGTACTCTCCAAGGGATTATTGATTTTTAATGTTCAGAGATTAAACCTCCACCGCTGCATCCACATTCTTAAAGTACACCTGCTTGTCGGCGTCCAAGTCCACCAGTACAGCGGAGTCATTCTTGATGTAGCCTGCCAAAATCTGCTTGGAAAGCTCATTCAATACCAATCGCTGCATGGTTCGCTTCAGCGGTCGGGCACCAAAGTTCGGATCAAATCCTACCTCGCCCAAGTAATCCAACACTTCCTGAGTAGCCTCGATCTCGATATTGGCTTCTGCCAGTCGCTTTTGGATTTCCTTCCATTGAATGTCTACTATTTTGCGGATGATCTGCTTATTCAGCGGCTCAAACATAATCGTTTCATCGATTCGGTTGAGAAATTCAGGGCGTACGGACTTTTTCAGCAAATCGAAAACCTCCGCCTTGGTCTTTTCAAGAATCTCCTCTTTGTTCCACTCCTCCATCTCAGCAAACCGCTCCTGAATCAAGTGCGAGCCGATATTGGTCGTCAGAATGATGATGGTATTCTTGAAATTGGCCAATCGACCTTTATTGTCAGTCAAGCGTCCGTCATCCAAAACCTGGAGTAGGATATTGAACACATCAGGGTGAGCCTTTTCGATCTCATCCAGCAAGATCACAGAGTAAGGCTTTCTTCTCACCGCTTCGGTCAGCTGTCCGCCTTCATCGTAACCCACATAGCCCGGAGGCGCTCCCACCAATCGGCTGACGGCATGTCGCTCTTGGTACTCTGACATGTCGATTCGCACCATGGCGTTTTCGTCGTTGAAGAGGTATTCTGCCAAGGCCTTCGCCAATTCAGTCTTACCGACGCCAGTGGTACCCATGAATATGAAGCTGCCGATCGGACGCTTGGGATCTTGAAGACCTGCCCGGCTTCTTCTCACCGCATCAGACAAAGCGGCAATGGCTTCCCGCTGACCGGCGACTCGTTTTCCAAGTTCGTCTTCCAGATGAAGCAGTTTTTCCCGCTCGGATTGGATCATTTTGGAAACCGGAATTCCAGTCCATTTGGACACAACGGTAGCGATGTCTTCCTGGTCTACCTCTTCTTTGAGCAGTGGTGAACCCGCCTGCATTTCGGCCAGTTGAGACTTGAACGAGTCCAGCTTTTTCTCGGCTTCTCCGATTTTACCGTATCGGATCTCGGCTACTTTGCCAAAATCCCCGGCACGCTCGGCCTGTTCCGCTTCCAATTTCAACTTGTCAATTGCTTCTTTTTCTCTGCGAATGCCCATGATGACGGCCTTTTCGCTTTCCCATTTGGCTTTGACAGATTGCCTTTTTTCACCCAACTCGGCAATTTCTTTGCTGAGTACAGCCTCTTTGTCTTTGTTGTTTTCCCTTCGAATGGCTTCCCGCTCGATCTCCAACTGCATGATCCGACGGTTCAACTCATCGAGTTCCTGAGGAAGCGAGTCGATTTCCATCCGCAGTTTGGCAGCAGCCTCGTCCATCAGGTCAATGGCTTTGTCCGGCAGGAATCGATCGGAAATGTAGCGCTGCGAAAGCTCCACTGCAGCAATGACCGCATCGTCTTTGATTCGGACTCCGTGGTGCAATTCGTATTTGTCTTTGATACCTCTCAGGATGGAAATGGCATCCGCGGCGTCTGGTTCGTCCACGATTACCGCCTGGAAACGACGCTCGAGCGCTTTGTCCTTTTCGATATACTTCTGATATTCCTTCAGAGTCGTAGCTCCAATCGCATGCAATTCGCCTCGAGCCAAAGCCGGTTTCAGCAAATTAGCTGCATCCATGGCACCTTCGCCTCCACCGCCTGCTCCAATCAAGGTGTGGATTTCGTCTATGAAAAGAATAATCTCTCCATCAGAATCCGTCACTTCCTTGATTACAGCCTTGAGTCGCTCCTCGAATTCCCCCTTGTACTTGGCACCTGCGACGAGCAAACCCATGTCCAGAGAGATCAAAGTCTTGGATTTGAGGTTTTCCGGCACGTCTCCGGAGACGATGCGCTGGGCCAGGCCCTCGACAATGGCGGTCTTACCCACTCCGGGTTCACCGAGGAGGATCGGATTGTTTTTGGTTCGACGGGCGAGGATTTGCAGTACTCGTCTTATTTCTTCATCCCGGCCGATGACCGGGTCGATTTTACCTTTTTTGGCAAGATCGTTCAGGTTTTTGGAGTATTTCTCCAGAGCCCTGTACTTGCTTTCTGCGTTTGGATCAGTCACTTTATTTCCTTTTCTAAGTTCTTTGATGGCTTCGATCAGGGGTTTTTCAGCCAACCCCTGATTTTTGAGTAGTTGAGCGGTAGCATCGCTTCCCGCAAGTAAAGCCAAAAGCAAATGCTCGATGGCCACATATTCATCCCCGAAAGTCTTAAGGTAATCTCTTGACTTGGTTAGCGCTTGATTGGCAGGACCCGAGAGGTAAGGCTGCTGATTTGCCCCGCTTACTTTGGGCAACTTGGCCAATTCCTGATCCAGTTTTTGATCGATCAGCTGCTTATTAGTACCGAGCTTTTTAAACAAAAAGTCGGTCACATTCTCATCCTCGGAGAAGATTCCTTTAAGCAAATGAGCTGGCTCAATGTTGGGTTGCCCCGATGCCATCGCCAACTCAGCTGCCTTCTGAATCGCCTCCTGTGATTTGATGGTGAATTGCTTGAAGTCCATTGTGGTTGTTAGTGGTTAATTGTGATGGCCTTCGATCAAATGTTCCGCCAAGGATATTTTTCGGCCATTCTGGCCGAAAAAGTCAAAAAAGCTTTACAAAAATGGAATTTTTGTCAGAAATCTCACCGTAATAAATTGCAAAAAATAACCCCGTCGTGTTGGACGGGGCTTAAATCAATTTTCATTTTTTGTCCACTGATTGGCTGGTGGAGCCTTTTTATTCACAGTAGAGTTTTTATTCAACAGCGAAGGAAAGAAAATTCTCACTCGGTACTGCTCCTGAGAGACAAACAACGCACTCATTCCATCCGTGACTTCATTGATTGTCTGAGGATCCTGCTGACTAAACCAAGTCTGATCAAAATCCTTAAACATCCGGGTCAAGGTAGAAAAAGTGCCGTCGCTTTTTTGGATGTAAACCGGTCGGACCAATTTCCCTTCCTTGATCGTTGCCTTTCCCATGTAGCATTCACTCTGATTATTGTAAATCACCGTGATGACCACTTCATATTCTCCGTCGGCGGGTTGAGATGCCCCTCTGTTGTGGAATTCAATGTAGTAATCCGAGTAACATCCTTGGACACCTTGCTTGAATATGCTGATTTCTTGCTGTGCAAAGCTTTGAAAAGCCAACAGGAGAAATGCGAATACCGTCAAAGTAAGTTTCATAAACCGATCGTTTTTTTAGAGATTGTTTAAAGATTATCCTAAAAATTAGGAATTAATTTTTGGCGGAAATAGCGCGAAGTCATTTCAGCTTACTTTTTTTCAAAAATCGCCCTTCCCGATTCTCAAGGATGCGCTCAGGTCAGGAAGCCGAGGCGGCAAAATCCTCCACCGCTTTCCAAACACGGAAGATGTTTTTGTAACAGATTTTTTCGATGTCCTCTTTGGAATATCCCCGCTTCAACAATTCAGCGATAAGATTGGGAAACATGGATACGTCCTTCAATCCGGTGGGCAAAGAATCCCCCACTCCGTCAAAGTCTGATCCTAATCCGATGTAATCAATTCCAACCAGATTTTTCACGTGATCGATGTGATCGGCCACTCTCTGAACAGTTGGAAAAGGGTTATTGGCGGCAGAATATTCAGCGATGTAAGCCTGGGCAGCAGAATCCTGACGGCTCAGATTATTCTCAGCCAGCCAGTTGACGATGTGCTCTCGGACCTTGGCCGAACCTGCAGCATAGGCGGAATCGATAAAAGATCCCCCAAAATTGATCATTATCACGCCTCCGTTTTTTGCCATGGCCTGAATCAATTCATCGCTCATGTTCCGTTCAAATCCCGGAGTAAACTTTCTGGCTGAAGAGTGGGAGGCAATTACAGGTACCTTGGTAATAGCCAAGGCATCCCTGAACGTGTTGTCAGAGACATGGCTCAAGTCCACCATGATTCCCACCCGGTTCATTTCTCTGACCACTTCCTCCCCAAAAGGACTCAGTCCTCCATGGGTACCGGTGGTATCGTAACTCGCGTCCCCGATCAGATTGTCTGTGCCGTGGGTCAAGGTGATGTATCGGATTCCTCTTTTGTAAAAATATTCCACATTGGCCAAGTCATCCTCGATACCAGCTCCATTTTCCATTCCCATGGGGAGAGAGATCAGGCCTTTGGCAAAATTGGCTTCGATATCTGCAGGGCTATAGGCCATGGCAAACTTATCCGGGAAAGTATTTGCCAAGCGCTCCGTCATCAAAATCAACGAATCCGCCAAAGCCTTGGAAGCTCCGGGAGTTTTTTGGTTGCCTGCCGGGATGTAAATGGACATGAAAGGCGCATCCAATCCACCTTCCTTTGCCCGGGGATAGTCAAAATTGCCATCAGGGGTTCGGACTGAAACATCCAAAATCTCCCGCTGAAGGGTAAATCCACCGACTTTCATCCGATAGGGTAGATCCACATGACCGTCCACCATAATGGTCGCCTGGGCGATCTCCTTAGCGGCTTGGAGTCGCTCGGCATCGGTCATTGTGGCGTAGTCGATGGCCGCTTCTTTTGGAGAGCAGGCAAGTATGCTTCCGGCAAAGGCAGAGAGATAAAGAAGTTTTTTCATTTGGCATGTATGGAGTGCTT
>CAYONF010000001.1:27719-61985 GCA_964405255.1 uncultured Limnohabitans sp.
AGGAAGTCGTAGAAGAGGTCGTAGAAGTGAAAACACCAACCCTCACCTTGCTTTGGGAAACTGCGGATTCCTTGATGACCAACGAATCTGTGTTGTTTGATGATGCTACCGGAACCATCTATGTTTCCAACATTGAGGGTCAGGATCCACTTCAAAAAGACGGCAAAGGTTCTATTGCGATCATTTCCAAAGAGGGAAAAATCCTCAATCCAGCTTGGGTAAGCGGACTGAATGCTCCAAAAGGAATGGCAATCTCCAATGGAAAACTGTATGTAACCGACATCGATGAATTCGTTGAAATCGACATCGCAACGGCCAAAGTATCCAACAAGTGGAAAGTGGAGGGGTCCCAGTTTCTAAACGACGTGGCTGCCCACAACGGTACAGTTTATTTCTCGGATATGAATACCGGAAAAGTTCATGCCTATGCCAATGGTGCCATCACTACGGTATCCGAAGGACACGCTTCACTCAACGGACTGGCAGTGGCTACTGACGGGACCATCTATGGACTGGATGCTTCTGGCTTGAAAAAATGGAATACAGACGGCACTTCCACCGTGGTAAATGCCAATGTAACCGGCGGTGACGGTTTGATCATTTTAGGTGATGGAAACTTTGTAGCTTCCAGATGGCAGGGTGAAATCTGGTTTGCCAATGATTCTACCCAGACCCTCATGCTGGACACCAAAGTTGCTGAATCCAATACCGCAGACATCGGATACAATGCCGTTGAGAAGATCGTCTACGTACCTACTTTCTTCAAAAACAAAGTGGCTGCTTACAAGCTTGACTATTGATAATCCCAGTCAGCGATAGGAAGAAGGCCTTCAGCAAAGAAGGCCTTTTTTTATCCGGTAATTCTCCACTCATGGAATCCCTCCTCCATACCTTAGGATTTCTATCAAAATTCCGCGGATTTGTCCGTACCTTTATTCAGCTTAAATACTTAACCGTCCGCGTTTAACCAAACGGACTAATCAGTACCTTAATGAAATCAGGCGAAATCAATTACGAATTAGAAAAGAACATGGAGGTCATCTCACAGTTGGATGGCCTCGTGGGCCATGCTGTGGACAATGTGCTGGTGGACCCGGATGATTGCTGGCAACCTTCCGATTTTCTTCCCGATATGAGCAATCCTGAAGCGCTAGAGGACATCAAACTTTTGCAAAAAAGAGCAGAAGGAATTCCCGATACTGTACTGACTTCGTTGGTAGGAAATATGATTACCGAGGAAGCACTTCCTTCCTATCAGACGTATTTCAACCTTCTGGAAGGGATCAACGAAGAAAGATCCTTGCTTTCTCCTTCAGGATGGGTGCGTTGGTCCAAAGCTTGGACTGCCGAAGAAAACCGTCATGGTGACTTGCTGAACAAATACCTTTACCTGACTGGAAGGGTGGATATGAAAGCGGTAGAACAAACCATCCATCGCCTGATCTCCAACGGCTTTGACCCAAAGTCTGAGTCCGATCCCTATCAGGCGATGATTTACACTTCCTTTCAGGAAAGAGCCACCAAAATCTCCCACGTAAATACCGGTAAACTGGCAGACAAAGCCGGAGACCATGTGCTTTCAAGAATCTGCAAGACCATCGCAGGTGATGAAGCCAGGCATGAAAAGGCTTACAAATCCTTTATGTCACGAATCTTTGAAATCGACCCGAGCGGCGCGATCACAGCATTTGAAAAAATGATGCGCAAGCAAATCGTGATGCCTGCGGTATTGATGGGCGAGGGAGGAAACAGACCGAATCTCTACAAGGATTTCTCCGAAATCACCCAAAAAGTCGGCATCTATACCGGCTGGGATTATGCCCGAATCATCGAACACCTGGTGGATTTTTGGAAAATCGAAGCACTTACCGGGCTGGATGCAGCGGCTGCCAAAGCACAGGAATATCTGGCAAATCTTGCCGACCGATACATGCGATTGGCCGACCGGATGAAAGCCCCTGATGAAGTCAAGCTGGCTTGGCTGAAATAAAACTCAACTCAAAGTCCTTCCAAACAGAAGGACTTTTTTCATAGTCTACTTTCCAACTTGAGCATCAATCGTATGAAAAAATACCTGCACCTCACCTTTTTTCTGGCATTTTCCATTGGCCTCAATTCGACAGCTCAAGATCTTGGAGTAAATCCCGATCGCCTGCATGAAAGTCTGATGAAGCTGGCGACTTATGGAAAAAATGCTGCCGGAGGATCTGACCGAGTTGCCTTCAGCAAGCATGACCAGGAAGCTCGAGTTTATGTAAAAGAATTGATGAGAAATGCAGGAATGGAGGTTTCGGTAGATTTTGCCGGAAATATCATCGGAAGAAAAGCCGGGAAAAATCCTTCTTTGAAACCAATTTCCTTCGGTTCTCACATCGATGAAGTCCCAAATGGCGGAGATTACGATGGACCGGTCGGAAGCTTGGGAGCAATTGAAGTTGTCAAAACTTTGACCGAAAAAGGTATCCAAACCGAACATCCGCTAGAAGTGATCATTTTCACCAACGAAGAAGGCGGAGTCGTAGGTAGCAGAGCTTTGGTAGGCGCACTGAGTAAGGAAGCGCTGCAAGTGGTCAGTAATGCCGGAGTGACCCAAGCCGAAGGCATCAACCTTGTGGGAGGGGATCCTGACCGCATTCCTGAACTGAAAAGAAATCCCGGGGACATCGCGGCTTTCTTGGAACTCCACATCGAACAGGGAGGAAATCTTTACAATGAAAAACTGGACATCGGGGTAGTGGAAGGAATTGTAGCCATCGAATGGTGGGAATTCACCTTCAGGGGGAAAGCCAATCATGCAGGCACCACGCCTATGAACATGAGAAAAGACCCGATGCTTCCGGCCGCTCGCTTTGTGCTGGCGGTCAATGAAATCGTAAACAGCTACGAAGGCCGTCAAGTGGGAACCGTCGGGAAAATCCAAGCCTATCCCGGGGCAGGAAATGTGATCCCCGGTGAAGTAAAAGTGAATGTAGAAGTCCGGGACCTTTCCTCCGAAAAAATCTGGAAAATCTATGCAGACCTGGAGGCGAGAGCAAAAAAACTGGCTCAGGAAAGTGAAATCGGACTGGATATCAAGCACATCGAAGTAGCCAGCAAACCCGCCTTGGCAGATCCCATGATCCGGGAAATCATCAAATCACAAGCGGAAAAGCTGGGTTTTACCACCAAAAGCCTTCCCAGCGGTGCAGGACACGATGCCCAGGAAATGGCCCGTATTGCTCCGATGGGGATGATTTTCATCCCAAGCAAAGACGGCATCAGCCATGCTCCGGAAGAATTTTCCTCAAAGGAAGACATAGCAAACGGAGCGAATGTCCTGCTCCAGACTATTCTGGAATTAGACAAAAAGCTGAGGTAAAATCAAAAAGCCCCGATCCTCTAAACTTTTTACCGAACAAACCCATTTAATGTCTATACAAGAAAATAGATCATGAGAGTCATCAAACGTATTCATAAAGCAGAGTATCGACCCATTGCCGATCTGATTACCTATAGTCCATTGCCCACGCGTAACCTTCAGCAGATTGATCCATTCATTTTTTTAAATCATCATGGATTCCAGACCTATCCCGAGCGCAACAATGGATTGCCTTTTGGGCCCCATCCGCATCGGGGAATGGAGACCGTAACCTTTATTCTGGAAGGAGACATCATGCACAAGGATTCCTCGGGCCACGAATCTGTTATCGGACCGGGCGGCGTCCAGTACATGACAGCGGGCAGAGGCTTAATCCATGCAGAAGTCTCCAGTTCGGAATTCAAGAAAAAGGGAGGAGATCTGGAGATTCTCCAGCTTTGGCTCAATCTGCCGGCAGCCAAGAAAATGATCACTCCAAACTATATCGGACTCCAAAAAGAGGATATTCCTGCTTTTGAACTGGATGGAGGAAAAATAAAAGTCCAGCAGGTGTTTGGAGAATGGAACGGTACGAAAGGGGCCTTTGAAGGGACTTTCCCCCTTACCATGAGTACGATTTATCTTCAAAAAGGAGGAAAGTTTGAAAAGGAAATTCCTTCCGGAGAAAACATCTTTTTCTACATCGTGCGGGGTGAACTCCATGTAAACGGGGAAGATATCCTTTTCCGACATTTGGTTGAATTTGCCAATTCAGGGGAAAAGGTAGTCGTGGAAGCTTTGGAAGATGCCATTCTGATCCTGGGACATGCCAAGCCATTCAATGAACCGATGGTAGCCCAAGGACCTTTTGTGATGAATACGCAACAGCAGATTTACGAGGCATATCAGGACTATCAAGCCGGAAAATTCGGCTCTTGGGAACACTGATCAACTGTCAATGATATCCTGAGAGATCAGTCGGTAGATTTCAGCCAGTTGATCATTGTAAGATAAAAATCTGTGATGCTCCTCCAGGGTTTCATAATCTTCCCGAAGCGCTGGACCCGTTTGGGCTTTTTTGGCTCCGATCTGCAAGCATTTCGAAATCGTCTCAATGATGAGTGGCTTTAGCATTTCGAAGTCCAATCCTTGTCTCTTCATGATTTCCTCTGAAATTCCGATCAGGTGATTGGTAAAATTACCGGCAAAAACAGCCGAAACATGTACGGCCTTTCTGTCTTTTGACCGGACAACGTAAGTCAAAGGTGATAGGCTTTTTGCCAGTTTTTTGAGTTTTTGGAGAGTTTCCTGATCCTCGGCTTCCAGGAGGAAAGGGACTTCTTCCATATCCATTTTCCTTCCTTTGGTAAAGGACTGAAGGGGATAAAGAATCCCGGTGTAACTGGCTGAACTATATCCCAAGATATCCAGTGGCATCGCTCCGGAAGTGTGAACCAAAATACTGCCTTCCGGCAAAATCACTTCATCGGCAACTTCAGTGATCGCGGAGTCTTTCACTGCCAATATGAAAATCTCAGCCTTGCTATCGGAAAAGTCAAGATCATCTTTGGGTTGGGCGGAATAGACTCTTTCGGTGATTTCAGTTGCTTTCTGAAGATCTCTGGAATAAACTTCAGTAATCTCATGGCCGGCATCTTCCAGCGCAGGAGCCATATGCCAAGCTACATTGCCGGCACCCAAAATGGCGATTTTGAACTTCATAAGGGAATTAAGCCAATTTTATACAAAAGAAATCGAGCATGACTCAAAACCTTGAAAGGAAGGATAAATATTTCAAATGCGAGATTCCATTTGGCCTTAAAATACAGATTTGAATCAAATGAAAAAGCCATCCTCTGAGTAGAAGATGGCTTTGTATTTCTTGGATAGGCTAGCTGCTTACACGTGCAAGGCTCTGTTGTCTGTCGCTGCCAGACAAGCTTCTTTAAAAGCCTCTGTGTAAGTTGGATGGGCATGGGACATTCTGGCGATATCCTCTGCAGATGCCCGGAATTCCATAGCTACAACTGCCTCAGCGATCATGTCAGCGGTTCGTGGTCCGATCATGTGAACTCCAAGGATTTCATCCGTCTCTGCATCAGCAAGGACTTTAACCAAGCCATCCGTATCCATGGAAGCTCTCGCTCTGCCGGAAGCCAAGAAAGGAAATTTACCTGCTTTGTATTTTCTTCCTTGCTCTTTCAGCTGCTCTTCGGTATATCCTACCGCAGCGACCTCAGGCCAAGTATAAACTACTCCGGGAATCAACAGGTAGTTGATATGCGGCTTTTGGCCAGCAATAGTTTCAGCCACGTAAACTCCTTCTTCTTCCGCTTTGTGTGCAAGCATTGCGCCTTTGACCACATCGCCAATGGCATAAATATGAGGCACTGAGGTTTGAAGGTGATCATTTACTTCAATCTGACCTCTTTCGGTGATTTTTACTCCGGCAGCTTCGGCATTTAGGCCTTCGGTAAAGGGCTTTCGGCCGATTGAAACCAATACATAATCACCTTTGATTTCGACGATTTCCCCTTTTCCGTTATCTGCCTTGACTACTACTTCTTCACCGAGATTTTCAACTGCAGTTACTTTGTGCTTGAGATAAAATTCAAACCCCAGCTTTTTCAGTGACTTTTGAAGTTCTTTGCCCATGGTTTTGTCCATGGTAGGAATAATGGAATCCATAAACTCTACCACAGAGACTTTTGATCCAAGTCTTCCATAGACTGATCCGAGCTCCATTCCGATCACTCCTCCGCCAATTACAATCAAATGCTTTGGAATCTCCTTCATTTTCAAAGCCTCGGTAGAGGTGATGATTCGTTGCTTATCCAGAGGAATGAAAGGCAGGGAAGCCGGCTTTGAACCCGTTGCAATTATGATGTTTTTGCCTTGAATTGCAGTTGAAGTGCCATCCTCTTTGGTCACATTCACGGTGTGGGCATCCAAAAATGAACCCAAGCCGTGGTGCACATCGATCTTGTTTTTCTTCATCAAGAACTGGATCCCATCCACGTTTTGCTTGACCACCTCGTCTTTGCGGGAAATCATTTGTGGAAGGTCCACCTTCAGGTCAGAAAGATTGATGCCGTGGGTTTTGAACGTATGGGCTGCATTGTGGTAATGCTCTGAAGAGTCCAAAAGTGCTTTGGAAGGAATACAGCCTACATTGAGACAAGTACCGCCCAAGGTAGAATATTTTTCAACGATGGCAGTTTTCATACCAAGCTGTGCCGCTCTGATTGCTGCAACATATCCCCCCGGACCAGAACCGATTACTATGACGTCGTACATTTTATTAAGATTTTAGATCCTAGACACAAGATTCAAGACTTGGCCTCTACTTGTTGAAAAGAGGGCTGATATTACTCAGCCCCTCGTAATTCGTATTTTGTAAATCGTATTTCTTTATACCCCAAACAACAGCCTAGTCGGATCTTCCAACAGCTGCTTCACGCGAACCAGGAAGCTGACAGATTCACGGCCGTCGATGATTCTGTGATCATAGGAAAGCGCCACATACATCATCGGACGGATCACCACCTGACCGTTTTCTGCAATTGGACGCTCCACGATATTGTGCATACCAAGAATGGCAGATTGAGGCGCATTGATGATCGGTGTGGACATCATGGAGCCGAAAACTCCACCGTTGGTGATGGTGAATGTACCCCCTGTCATCTCCTCGATTGAAAGCTTGTTGTCCCGTGCTTTTCCAGCCAATCTTACGATTTCCTTTTCAATCTGGTCAAAGCTCATGGATTCCGCATTTCGGATCACCGGCACTACCAGCCCTTTTGGAGCTGAAACCGCAACCGAGATATCGCAGAAATCATTGAACACAATGTCGTTTCCATCGATCTGGGCATTTACAGCTGGCCATTCTTTCAATGCCACGCAAACCGCCTTGGTAAAGAAGGACATAAAGCCAAGTCCTACTCCATGCTTTTCCTTGAACTGATCTTTGAACTTGGCTCTCAGATCCATGATCGGCTTCATATTCACCTCATTGAATGTGGTGAGCATGGCAGTCTCATTTTTGACGGCTACCAATCGACGGGAAACCGTCTTTCTGAGAGAAGACATTTTCTCCCTTCTCACATTTCTGGATCCAGGAATGATAGGTGCCGGTGCAGATTCCGCCGCCTTTGGAGCCGGGGTGGAGGTCTGAGGTACCGGAGCTGGTTTTTGAGCGCTCAAAGCGTCTTCTTTGGTGATTCTTCCGTCTTTTCCTGATCCAGCTACTGCTGTTGGCGCAATTCCTTTTTCAGCCAAAATCTTAGAAGCAGCAGGCGAAGCATGGCCTGAAGCATAGGTCGATGCTGTCGAAACCGGAGCTGCTGCCGGAACAGCTGAAACAGGAGCTTGACCTGAGCTTGATGCTGGCGCGCTGTCCGCAACTTCAATTCGGCAAATCAGGCCGCCGATTTCCAACACATCGCCTTCTTTGGCTACGTGTCTCAAAATACCGGTAGCCTCAGCGGGAAGCTCAAAAGTCGCTTTGTCAGAATCAACTTCTGCGATAATCTCATCCAAGGTGACAAAATCCCCGTCCTTCTTGATCCAATTGGCCAAGGTCACCTCAGTGATGGACTCACCTACTGTTGGAACGATCATATCCTTTACTCCACCCGTAGCTACAGCCTTTGCAACTGGCTCGCTTGGCTGGGAAGCTGCAGGAGCAGCTGTGGAAGCACCGTCTGATTCTTCAATAACACAGATCAAACCACCGATTTCTACGGTATCGCCTGGCTGTGCTTTGATTCTCAAAATCCCACTGGCCTCAGCAGGGAATTCAAAGGTAGCTTTATCAGATTCAAGTTCACAAAGGACTTCATCCAACTGAACAAGGTCTCCGTCTTTTTTAAACCATTGTCCTACAGTCACTTCCGAGATAGACTCTCCTACTGTAGGTACTCTCATTTCTTTGCTCATGGTTCTATATTTTATCCTTTCGGTATTTTTTAAAAGGAGGTTTGGATTGATTTTATATTGAAAAACACGCCTAAAAAAGCCAAGCGCGTTGATCAAGGTTAAAGTTTTAATGCTTGAGAAACAATGTTTTTCTGCTCTTCTACGTGAACCTTATTGTAACCGGTCGCCGGTGACGCACTTGGCTTACGGGCAATCACACTCATCGGAAGCTCCTTGTAAAGCAGTCTCAAGAGGTAATTCCAATAACCCATATTTTCAGGTTCTTCTTGTACCCAAACCACTTCAGCACCTTTGAACTGTTTAAGATTCTCCAGGATCTGATTTTTAGGAAGTGGATGCAGCTGCTCTACTCGGATGATGGCTACATTCTTGATTTTCTCCCGTTCTCTAGCTTCTTCCAAGTCATAGTATACTTTGCCGGTACAGAGGATCACTCTTTTTACCTCTTTTGGATTGACTGAAGTATCTGGCAATACCTCCCTGAATCTTCCAGAAGTGAATTCAGACAGCGGAGAAACCACTTTTGGATGTCTCAACAAGGACTTTGGAGACATGACCACGCAGGGCTTTCGGAACTCCCAAGCCAACTGTCTTCTCAGTAAATGGAAGAAGTTGGAAGGCTCTGTAATATTGGCAACAACCATATTGTACTCTGCAGAAAGCTGCAAGAATCGCTCAGGACGAGCATTGGAGTGCTCAGGTCCCTGGCCTTCATACCCGTGAGGCAAAAGCATCACAATTCCGTTCATTTTTTGCCACTTGGACTCTCCTGAGGAAATGAACTGGTCAATCATGGTTTGGGCACCATTGGCAAAGTCTCCAAACTGGCCTTCCCAAATGGTCAGAGAATTCGGATTAGCCATGGCGTAACCATATTCAAAACCCAAAACAGCATATTCCGAGAGCAGTGAGTTGTAGATATGAAATTGCCCATTGCTCCCCTTCAATTCTTTGAGTGAATTATATGGCTGGTTGGTATTGGCGTCGTGAATGACCGCATGGCGATGAGAAAAAGTACCTCTTTGCACATCCTGTCCTGTAATTCGGACTGTCTTACCTTCCAAAAGCATGGAGCCATAAGCGAGCAATTCTGCGGAAGCCCAGTTCAGTTCCTTGGATTCAAAGAACATGTCCTTGCGCTGCTTCATCTGCACTTCGATCTGCTTGATGGGCTTGAATCCTTTCGGAATAAAGGTTAAAGCCTCAGCGACTTTCTCTATTGCTTCAGTTGAAATGCTGGTCTCCGGGGAAAGTTCAAAATCCTCAGGTTTGGATCTTCTGAGATTTGCCCATTCTCTTTCAAACTTGGTCGCCTGATAGGGAAGAGGTTTTTCTTTCACCATATTCAATCGATCCTGAAGAAGCTGACGAAACTCCTCATCCATCTGTGCAGCTATTTTCGCATCAAAGTCTCCACGCTCGGTCAATTTCTTAACATAAATCTCTCTAGGATTTGGGTGCTTGGAGATGATGTTGTAAAGCTCCGGCTGAGTGAATTTAGGTTCATCGGATTCATTGTGCCCGTGTCTTCGGTAGCACACCATGTCCACGAAGATGTCCCTGCTGAATTTCTGCCTGAATTCGGCTGCAAGCTTAGCTGCAAAAACCACTGCTTCCGCATTGTCACCATTTACGTGAATGACAGGAGCATCGATGATTTTGGCAACATCCGTACAATAAATCGAGGAACGGGCATCATCAAAATCAGTGGTAAAGCCCACTTGGTTATTAATCACAAAATGAATTGTGCCTCCGGTATGATAGCCTTTCAATCCGGCCATCTGGGTAACTTCATACACGATCCCTTGACCGGCAACGGCAGCATCACCGTGGATCAAAATTGGCAAAGCCTTTTTGACATCTCCTTTGTGAGCATGATCAATTTTCGCCCGTATAAAGCCTTCGACAACTGGATTTACAGCTTCAAGGTGAGAAGGATTTGGTGCCAACTTGAGATGAACCTTCTTACCGTCGGTTGAAACGATGTCACTGGAATACCCCATGTGGTATTTCACGTCGCCATCTCCCATGGTCAGATCTGGTTTGGCTGTCCCTTCAAATTCAGAGAAAATCTGCTCATAGGTTTTACCCATGATATTGGCAAGCACATTCAGTCGGCCTCTATGTGCCATACCTATCATGACTTCTTCTACTCCAAATTGAGAGCCTGTGTTGATCACAGCATCAAGAAATGGAATGGTACTTTCTCCACCTTCCAAGGAAAATCTTTTTTGTCCGAGGTACTTGGTGTGCAAAAAATTCTCAAAAACAACGGCCTGATTTAGTTTGAATAAAATTCTCTTCTTTTCTTCAAAAGATGGATTGAAAGCCAAAGCCTCTTTTTCAACTTTAGTTTTGAACCAATCCAGAATTTCAGCATCTCGGATGTATAAAAATTCGAAGCCAATTGGCCCTTCATAAATAGTCTTCAGCGCGGAAAGAATTTCGGAAAGCCTTGCGCTACCAATACCGATTTCATTTCCAGCTTGAAAAATCGTCCCCATGTCATCTGGACCAAGACCAAAATTCTCAGGGTCAATCATTGGCTTTCGATCTCTCCTTTCTCTGACTGGATTGGTTTTGGACCTTAAATGCCCCCTGGAACGATAGGCATGAATCAAGGCTCTCACCTTAATCTCCTTTGGAAGTTGCCCCATATCCATAATGGTACCTGGAGAGGCAGCAGAACTGGTTTTTGGCTCTGAAGCTATGGTTGTTTTCACAGGGGTAGAACCATTTTCTTCTTGGCCATAATTGGCTAAGGCAAAATCAAATCCATCAAAAAACTCTTTCCAACTTGGGTCAATTGATGAAGGGTCAATTTTGTAAGAAGCATAAAGCTCATCGATGTAAGTCACATGAGCATTAGCGATGTAAGAGAACTTATCCATGGGTTATTTTTGAGAACATTCAAAACTAACCTCATTTTTAATATTTAAAAAACTGCTTATTTGCTTTTACAAATATTTGTTTTGAACAACCATAAACAAAAAAGGCAGTGCTTGAAGCACTGCCTTTATATTGGAAAATAAATTCTCTTACTTCAAAGCTGGCCAAGGTTTTCCAGCATTAGACTTCACTGCTACTGTACCAAATTCACCATAGGTATTCACCCACTCAAAGGTCAATAACTGAGGAGTAGCACTGATTACTGTCATGGAATAACTGTCGCCATACTTGTCAGTTCCTGTCATAGTCAAGGTACCGCAAGCATCGTTGATTCTTACGTTACCGCTACCCCATGTGTCAGGATAACAAGCATTCCATGCACCAAAGGTTCCATCAGAAACGGTATATGCACCTGCAACTGAAGCCACTGCAGTCCAAGTAGTAGAACCAGAGAAGGTCTTGCTACAGAAAGTCTCCAAAGCATCAAATGCGTAAGTACCTGCCAAATCAGATGGACAAACTACGCTCACATTGTACTGGAAAGGAGAAGCATAGAAAGGAGCACCCGCTACGTTAGTTGTTACGTTGTTGGTAGAGAAAGATCGTCCGAACTTATCGTTCAGCACTAATCTAAATTCAAACACGTCACCACCTGCAATCTGAGCAGAAGTCAGACCAACGGCAGCAATTGTCTCCGCAGCTGTGATTTCAAAAGCAGTTCTCAAAAACCTTGATTGGTCATTTGGCTGAAAATCTGACGCCTGAAGAGTTTTAACCAATACGTCAGCTGTAGGAGTGTATTTCAAACCCACACCTGGAATCAGCCTTCTATGACGAACACGAATTTCCACAGTTTCCACTGTAGCGCCATCTTCCTTATCAACTGCTTCAAGAGTCAATGCAAACTTTGAGCTTGCAAGGTCGAAGAAGTTGAAGGTTGTGCTTGTTCTGGCAATAGTTCTCAAATAAGCACCATTATCAAATTCGCTGTACGGAACGTTAGGTTCCACGAAATCTCTACAAGAGCTTAGAAATATGAGAGCCATTGCCAATAAGCCGAAACTATATTTTAGCATTTTCATTTTTTCTAAATTTTTTGGTTAATAAATCCAAGGTGATGCAGGATTCTTATCCCAGAACACTTGTACAGCTACGTCAGGCTTTTGAACAGCATTGGTATTGGTTACCATGTAGTTATTAGGATACAAGAACGATCTTACAAATGGTCCTGGATCAGCTTCCAATGCAGGCTGCATTCTTTCAGGCTTACCAGTTCTTCTGTAAAGGTTATAGGATTCGTATCCATTACCATACAATGACAACCAATATTCTCTAGCAATCACATTCATCTTTGCATCTGCGGTAGCAGCAGCATCGTATCGCGAGCTTACAAAGGCAACATAGTTGTCTCTCTGACGGGCATGCTCTGCATCAGGAATGAAAGCAGAGATTGTAGCCCCTTCGCTGGTAGCTATAGAGAATGCTCTTACGTAGTTTATGTGCTTGGTAATACCGGATGCAAGCAAGGCCTTTGGATCACCGGTAGTGCCCAAAGTTAGAGCGGCTTCAGCCAACATGAAGTCTACATAAGCAGCCAGCATGATTGGATGAATACCAGCACCTCTAGCACCCAGTGCTGGGTTGTTTACCGGAGTTGCACTGTTGTTATCGAATCGACCACCAGAAGGGAATACACCATAAGCAGTTCTCTTCAAACCATCTGGTGGAATACCATCTGGATCCAAGTGATCACGACCCCAATATCCCTTATTTCCGGCAGGATTACAGTATGGAAATCCACCAACCAGATAGTGAGAAGGAGGCAATTGGGAAACGCACTCTTGCTCATCGACATTGGTCGTATTGGTCAACACCTGACGATACATATAATATCTTACACGTGGATCATCAAAACCTTTTTCAACAGTCAAATAATGCATGAAATCCGTGGATTGATAATCTCCACCACCCTGCGTATACTGACCGGCAAACTTAGGATGTCTGGAATCCGGATCCGCTGCAGTGGTTCCAAATTGGAAAACAAAGCTGTCAGCTGCACCCAACATGTTGTTATCAGCAATCAAAGCATTGATGCCTGCTCTAGAAGCAGCAGCGTCAACCAATTTTGTATTGAGGAAATATCTCAATTTCAAGGTATTGATCAACTTGATCCAACGGGTATAATTTCTATTATAGTAATAGTCGTTGGGAGATCCTGCCGAAGTAGCTGTAAAATGACCCGCTGCTTCATTCAATAAAGCAAAACCTGCTGCATAAACATCCGCTCCACTGTCAGTCTTTGGATTGAAGTTGGCAGCGTCAATAGCCTCTGAATATGGTACATCACCATAAGTGTCAACCATGTCAAAAAGCACCATTGCCTTGATAGTCTTAGCAATACCCAAATGTCTTTGGAAGTTAGATGCTTCTGCAAGTGGCTCCAAAAACGCGATATCTGCTAAAATATTCGCGTAGGCATTTGACCAGGTACCGTTTGTTGAAACTGCAGTATAGGCATTGATATACAATGCAGATCCTTGGTTAATCTGACGAGTAAGTCTAGCTCCTCTATCAGAAATTCCATACCACAGATCCTTGTAATCCAATTGGATTCTGTTCAAAAGGAAGTCCGGAGATGCAGTCTGCGCGTTTACTGCATTTGGGTTTTCCAAAAGTTCATCCAATTTCTCCTCGCAAGACGTAGCAAACACCAAGCTGGTGGCGAACGTCAGGCCGTATATAATTTTTTTCATTTTCATAACTATTAAGGGTTAGAAAGTAAGAGTCAACGTTCCACCCACTCTTCTTGAGCTAGGACCTGTTACGAAATCGAATCCAAGACCATTACCCACACCAGTACCCAACACGTCTACGTCAAAGTTCATGTTTGGAGGGAAGTTAAGTGCCTCAAACCACAGGTTCGTTCCACTTATTGCAAAAGATGCTCTCTTAAATGGAGTTTTAGCCATCAAAGAATTAGGCAACTGGTATGCAAGAGAAACTTCTCTCAAACGAATCATAGAACCGTCGAAAATGTTAGGCTCATCTGTTGCTCCTTGGTATCCGGAGAAGAAGTAGTCCGCTGCAGAGATTTGGTAATCGTTTGGAATGTACTTAGGAGTACCGTCCGCATTGGTTCCATCTTGTCTTACACCTGGCATGATGAAGGTCAATTCGCGGTCAGCAACAGGATCCTTGGTTACACCTCTGGCCAATGTAGCAGTTACAGTATTGGAGAATACGGCTCCTTTATGTCTGTACTCCAACATGAAGTTGAACGTGAATCCTTTGAAGTTAAAGGTGTTGATCCAAGATCCGTTCCAGGCTGGGTTAGGATCACCCAAGTCTACGTTTTGAGCAGTTGGCTTGTGAACACCGTTGGATAGAATGATTGGTTGTCCTGTTGCAGGATCTCTGTCGAAACCAATACCTCTGATGATGTTGAACGGCTTACCTGGGATAGCGAAGTTACCAAGATCAGTAAAGCCGGCAATTACTACTTCTTCCAGTCCACCACCCAACTCGACAACTTCAGTTCTATACTTTGACCAGTTCAAAGTAGAATTCCATACAAAACCGGAAGCAGTAGACACTGGAGTTACAGTTGCCTGAATCTCAGCACCTCTTGTTCTGATCTTACCGATGTTGATTGCAGTAGAAGTAAAACCAGTAGATGGGTCAATTGGAGACTGAGTAATCAAATCACGGGTGTTTTTCTCATAAATCGAGATATCAAATCTCAATTTGTTGTTGAACATCACCCCTTCAACACCAAATTCCAATTCACCGTGAAGCTCTGGCTTCAGGTTAGGGTTACCCAATGTGTTTGAAACCGCGTGAGTGGTAGTTACAGCACCGTTTACATCAAATGCACGGGCAGATTGTGCCAATACGTTTCTTGTGCTGTAAGGTGAAGGATACCCTGCTGAAGTACCATAACCCAATCTCAATTTCAAATCATTCAAAGTAGAAGAACTCCAGTCAAATGCTGTAGTTGGAATGAAGGAAATAGAACCTCCTGGATATAGAATACTTCTGTTTTCTGCTTCTACAGTAGATGTCCAGTCATTTCTGGCTGACAAGTTCAAGAACAAGTAGTCAGAGTAATCCAAAGTGATGTTGGTATAAACCCCGTATCTTCTTTCTTCTTGGGTATAGTTCAAAGCACCGCCAGAATAAGCATCTGTGTTTGCAGAAGTTCTGAAGTTGGAGTGTCTGAACAAACCAAAGGCAAGCTGACCTTGGGAAGCAATACCATTCTGGTCGTAAGAGTCATATCTTGAGTTAGCACCCAACAAAGCACTCATACCAAATTTCTCAGAGAAATCCTTCTTCCAGTTCAAAATCAAATCCTGGTTCCAAATGGTATTGTTGATGTTGATTGATCTATAATAACCGTTTCTTGTTGCCAAGTTTGCTGTTGCACCGCCTTTGTTGTATCTCACTTCCTGCAATTCAGTGTAGGTATCCAGACCCAAACGATAAGTCACTGAGAAATCATCGTTGATGTCATAGTTCAGAGAAGTAGAGTTGAAGAAACGCTGTACGTCTGAAGTGTTACTGTAATATTTCACCAACCAATTTGGGTTAGTGATATCGTTACCACCTCGGAAGTAAACAGAACTCTTGTCAGAAGGAAGCTCAAAAGGAAGGTTTTCCAAATCCACAGATCGCGGAGTAAACAACACGTGACCGAATACAGAAGGGATATCACTACCAGAACCATAAGAAGCGTTTACTGGAGGAGACTGAAGGTCGGTGATTGCGAAAGTGAAGGAAGAGTTAACAGAAAGCTTGTCGGTGATGGCAGAGTTCATACCCAAACCGAAGTTGTATTTCTTCAACTCGTTACCTGGCACATATCCTTCCTCATCAGTATAACCAAAGCTGGCATTGAATCCTGTTCTGTCTGAACCTCCTGCAACTTGGATCGAAGTATTGGAAACCAAACCAGTTCTGAAGAAAATTTCAGAAGGATCTTTGTATGCCTTGTATTCATACTGTACTGGAGTACCACCTACGATACCATCTACCCAGAACTGAGGGAACTCATTTCGGATAGCCGCAACAGAAGAAGTTGCATATGGGTGGTTGATAGTCAAACCAGTATCCATTCTCGGACCGAAGTTAGAGAAGAAGAAACCTGGAGCTTGCTGGAAACCGTTACCATAAACCTGTCCGTATGTTGGCAAGGATGCTGCCTCGTTGGTGAACAAAGACTGGTTGATGGTTACTTCAGCTGCTTTTCTCTTGGAAGCACCGGATTTGGTAGTGATCAGGATTACCCCGTTTCTACCTTGGTCACCATAAAGTACAGTAGCTGAAAGACCTTTCAACACAGACATACTCTCGATATTGTTTGGATCGATATCCAAGAATCGGGAGGAAGTGGCAGCACCACCGGTAGTGAAACCGTTTTGGGCGTTGGTGCTTGTGTTGAATGGCACACCGTCCACTACGAAGAGTGGCTGGTTAGAACCGGTAGCTGAGGAATAGCCTCGGATTACCATGTTGGTACCGGATCCTGACATACCGTTGGTAGAGGTGATGTTAACCCCTGGTACTTTGCCCTGAAGTACGCGGGCCACGTCTGCCTCTGGACGATTTTCCAGCTGGGCATTGTCCACTGAAGTTACTGCGTAACCCAGGGCTTTCTTCTCCCTTTCGATACCGATCGCTGTTACTACCACTTCGGATAGTTGAGCAGCGTCAGTCGTCAGGGTGACATTGACTACGGATCGGTTTCCGATCGCCTCTTCCATGGTCTTTAGACCTACGAAAGAGAAAATCAGGACATCAGATCCCGCGGGCACATTGATAGAGTAATTACCATCCAAATCGGTGGTAGTACCTACTGTCGTACCCTTCACGAGAACCGTTGCCCCTGGCAACCCAAGTCCGTCTTCCTCGGAAATTACCTTGCCGGTAATTACCCGTTGTTGCGCCGACACCTCATAACTGAGGGCCATGGTGAAAAGCGCAACAACAAAGAGTAAAGCTTTTCTCATAAGGTATTTAGTTTAGTTGATTCGTAAAGAAAATTTATTCTGGCTTAATTTCAAAAGCGGTAAAAAATTTGTTTCAAAGGTCCCAAAACCTTTTTATTTGGAAAATTCCGGCATTTTTAACAAATCTTAACCGGATTGAATAGATTTTTTAACAATGCCGAAACATTATTTCGCAAAAAGCCTAAAAAGATTAAAATCAAAAATTATTTTCGGCTGAAAAAAATATTTTAACCCCCGTGAAAAACTGTTTTTTTTGATTTTTTAAGAATAAAAACTATCCTTTTTCTGTTTTTTTCTAATAAAATTTCAAAAGATAAGGGAAATCAGAAATGATAAATCGGAAAATTCAATTTTTCGAAATATTAGGGTGTTTTTTTTCAAGGCTTTTCTGATTTTTTTGAAAAAAATAAAAAAACCGGTTCGTTTTTTAACCGGTTTTTCATTTTTAGAAGGAATATCTCAAAGTAAAAGCTGCCTCGTCCCACCAAAGTTTTGTGAAGTCAACAAAGTTGTATGCAGGCTTCCAATCTAAACTTAAATACACATTAGTATTATAAAAATTATATTCTAATCCCACTATAAAATCAATTCCGTACGCCTTGTAATCCTCAGTTCCCTTGTACACCCATGGCGGTTCGGCTTTAGGTTCTTTCCAAATCCCATAGTGCGCCCCGCCGCCCAAATACCACTCCATCCCACGGAATTCCCGGATGTCCATGTGTCTCTCATAAAGAAGGGAGGCATTCCACCCTTTCCACCGACTAAAGACCATCAATTCAACAGCGGAATGGTCTGTGACAAATCGTTTGACTGAACCTCCGACCGAGGTACCTGCACGAAAGCCTACCATCGTATTATAGTACCCGTTTTGGGCCATGCTGTGGAGAGAAAAACCAACTTGTGCCAAAGTGAAAATGGCCAAACCGAAAAAAAATGATTTTTTCAAAGGGCTAGAGGGGTTGATTACTTCAAAAAGTAAAAACTTTTTCCGGAGTAATGCAATAATCCAGCCTCACATCATGGGGTTCGGGTTGAATTCTTTCTTCAGGAGGATAAAAGCTTAACCCAATTTTGATCACCCCGGGGCTCAATTTGCTCAGATAGGCATCGTAGAATCCTTTCCCAAACCCAACCCGGTTACCCGATTGATCAAAGGCCAAAAGCGGTACAAAAACGACCTCTATTTTTGTTGGAGAAACCTGAATCGACTCCTGGGGCACTGGGATACCCCACTCGTCTAGGAAAAAAGCTGCATCCCGGGGAAGTTTGAGCGTTTCCAATTCAGTATCCCCTCGGTTCACCTGTGAGGTGTAGAGGGTTTTATTCATCTGTTCTAGAGAGTCTTTGATATAAAACGTATTGACCTCGTTGAATCGATCGATTGGGAAAAACAAATGAAAATGTTGCAGTTGGCCTTTGTCCTGAAGCCAAGTCATGAATTGATCATGGATTTTCCGGGACTTTGCTTCAACCAGTGCCGGTTGAAGTTTTTTTCTCAACTGCCTGTACGCCGAACGGAGATCTTGTTTGCTTTTCATCTCAATTTACTTTTCATTTTAAGTTCTGATAGCCGGAATGGCAATTCTAATTCCATAGCTCTTTTTGAAATTTTCACCGGCAGGGAATCAAAATTATTCCAGCACCATCATGCTAAAGTCGAGGGGATCAAAACATTCCAACAACTCTTCAATCAGTAAAGGATTTGCCAGATAAAACTGCATCATGTTTACTACGCGCTCCTGTGGGCTTCCTCCCGGTGCAGTGAAGTCCAATACCGATTTTGCCCGGTTAAGATCCACTTGGAGCCTCCGCTCTTCAGCCTTTCTCAATTTGACACTCATCTGATCCAAAATCTTCAGGCTTCGCTTTTTACCTGCCTGAAAAGCAGATTCCAGACTCTTCTCCAACGATGCAGCTTCTTTTCCTTTTTTGTCAAAAAGCTCAGAAACAATTGCCTGCTCCTCCTTAAGGCTAAAATCTACCTGAGCCTGGTGCTCCACATAACCTTTTTTCCAGGATTCAAAGTCCACAAATACATCCTCCACGCCCCATCCGATCTGACTCATTTTCTTCAATACAGGGCCATCGAGGATCAAGGCAAAATTCCGCGGCAAAAGAATCGGGAAAGGAACACCAAACTGATCAAAAACCCCTTTGAGCTGTAGCCAATAGACTACTTCTGCAGGCCCACCCAGGTAAGCAAGATTGGGTAGGATCATTTCCTGGTACAATGGCCTCAAGACCACATTTGGACTGAATTTTTCCGGATGACTATCTACCAGGGATTTCATCTCAGCATCAGTGAATTTGATCTCTGAATTCACCACCTGAAATCCATCCGCGTTTCGCTCGATTCGCTCCCGGACTCCTTTGTCGAGGTAAAACAAATTGATCTCCCGGGGAAAAATCTGACTTTTATATCCCAAATACTCCAGGGATGCAGTGGATTTTTGGGCTTCTTTAAAAGGAGTATGATCAAAAAGATCACCGGTAATGACCGGTTTCAAAATGGCTTTAAGCGCCGAATCATTCCCGTCTACTACCAGAAGTCCTTCCTCTCCAAACAATTGATTGACATATTTCCGAACCGCTTCCCCCAGCGTCTTGCTGCTTTGATAGGCTTTTTTGAAAACCTCCGGAGCAAAATGCACTTCATTTAAAAATTCTTTGAACGATTGATCGAGTTGAAAATCTCCTACAGCCCCCTTTTGACTGGATAGCCATTGGTATTTTTTCCCGTCTAGCTTGAAGTAATTGATCTCATCAAAGTCATGGTCCTCTGTCGCCATCCAATAGACCGGCACAAAGTGATTTCCGGGGTAGGAAGCCCGTAACTTTTTGGCCAGGTTGATGGTGGAGACAATTTTATAAACAAAATAAAGGGGACCTGTGAAAAGATTCAGTTGATGCCCCGTGGTGACGGTGAAGGTCTTTTCGCTGAGAAGAGACTCCAGATTTTTGGATACAGCCTCTGAAATCTCCACCCCGGAATACTGATTTCGAAGGGCGTTTTGAAGGATTTCCCGGTTTTCGGCCGGAAAATTCCTTGCTTTAATTGCTCCTCCGAAGCTTTCCAACCTGGGAGAGTGGGTATAAAATGGCTTTAGTGTTTCTTTTCCTTCCAGGTAATCCAAAAAAAATCTTGAAAACTGTCCCGTCTTATTCAGATCTACGCAGTGTTTTTTCATCGGAGTGGGTGAAGTATGTTTGGGAAGGCTAACTTAGCGATCCGAACCAAAGTTCGGTTTTTTTTGTAAAAAACCGGACATCTTACATCAATGGCAGAGATCTGAAGGGAACGAAAGAAAATCAGAAGATTTTGAGCGCTTTTCGAAACCAAAATCTCTCCATTCCGATTCTTCCTAAGCTAATCCCAAAGAATGTTTCCATACCATCGTTTTTTCCTGAACAATGGACTTGAGGTGATCGTCCACGAGGATCACAGTAGCAAAATCGCTGTTTTCAATTTGCTCTATAAAGTGGGTTCCAGATTTGAGCAGCCCGGGAAAACCGGTCTGGCTCACTTTTTTGAGCATTTGATGTTTGGCAGCTCTGCCAATGTACCTGTGTTTGATCGGGAACTCGAACTCGTGGGAGGTTCCTGCAATGCCTTCACCAGCCCAGACATCACCAATTATTACATGACCTTGCCCGCAGTCAATCTTGAGACTGCCTTTTGGCTGGAGTCAGACCGTATGCTTCAGTTGACTTTGAGTGAAAAAACCATCGAAACTCAGCGGAAAGTGGTCATGGAAGAATATAAGCAGCGCTACCTGAATCAACCCTACGGAGATGTCTGGCACCACATGCGGGATTTGGCTTTTGAAAAACACCCTTACCGCTGGCCAACCATCGGACAAAACCTCAGCGACATCGAGGGATATAGGAGGGAAGATATTTGGGATTTTTATCAGACGCATTACCATCCGGGAAACGCCATTTTGGTCGTCGCTGGAGATGTCAATCCTTCCGAGGTTGAAAAATTAGCCGAAAAATGGTTCGGGTCAATTCCTTCCAATCCCAGGGATCGCAACGGAATGGCGACAGAACCTCAGCAGAAATCCAAAAAAACCAGGGAGATCCAGGCAAAAGTCCCCACGGATGCCTTATACAAAGCCTACAAGATGCCGGCAAAAGGTGAACCGGGCTACCTGGAAGCCGATCTGATCACCGATCTTTTGGGCTCGGGAAAATCTTCCCTGCTGGAGCAGCGACTCGTCAAAAACGGGAAGATTTTTGCCTCAGTCGGAGGTTACATCACAGGTTCAGTGGATCCGGGGCTTCTGGTTTTTTCGGGAAAAATGGAATCAGGAATTTCCGCCCAAGAAGGCGAAAAAGCCCTGAATGAGGTAATCGGGGAATTTCTTGATCGGGAAATATCGGAGCGAGATCTTCAGAAAATCAAGAATCAGGGTGAAGCCTTGAAAACCTATGAGTCTGTACAACTCCTCAACCGGGCTATGAATTTGGCTTACTTTGCTCATCTGGGCGATCCGGAATTATATTGGCGGGAATTTGAGGAAAAATCAAAAATCGAAGCCGGTCAGATCAAATCTTGGGCTCAGCAACTTCTTGCCGAGGACCAGGCTTCGGTACTTTACTACCAATCGATTCAACCATGACACCTTTCAGAATAGGATTTGGATATGATGTGCACCAATTGAAAGAAGGCTACGACTTTTGGCTGGGAGGCATCAAAGTGGAGCATGAAAAGGGCGCGGTCGGCCATTCCGATGCAGACGTGCTCATTCATGTGATCTGTGACGCCCTTTTAGGCGCTGCCAACATGCGGAATATCGGCTATCACTTTTCCGACAAAGACCCCAAATACAAGGGAATCGACAGCAAAATCCTGCTCCGTGAAGTCATGAAAATGATCCGTGAAGCCGGATACGAAATCGGAAATCTGGACTCCACGGTCTGTCTTCAAGTACCCAAACTCAATCCACACATCCCAGCCATGAAAACATGCCTGGCGGAAGTCATGAATGTATCCGAAGAAGCCATTTCCATCAAAGCCACCACTTCGGAGCACCTGGGTTTTGTGGGAAGACAGGAAGGAGTATCCGCTTATTGCACGGCATTGATCTATAAAGTATGAGCGAGAAAATAAAAATCATTACCACCGAGGACGGTTCCCATTCGCTTTATCATGAGGAATTGCAGGAAACTTACCACAGTTTTCATGGGGCTTATCGGGAGTCTATCCATGTTTTCATGATTTATGGACTGGATTCCTGGCTGGCACGAAATCCCAGAAAATATCCCGTCCGTGTTTTTGAGGTGGGTTTTGGAACCGGACTGAATGCCTGGCTTACCTTAGTTTGGGCGGAGCAAAACCAAATTCCCGTTCTGTATCATACGATCGAGCCATTTCCGATTGATCAGGAAATCTACGCCCAGCTCAATTACATCGAGCACGATCACAGCATCTGGCACTTTCACAAATACTTTGAAGCCCTGCACAAAGCACCTTGGAATGAAGGTGGACCAGTTTCTGAATATTTCAACTTCAAAAAAGACAGGGTCACCCTCGAGGAAGCGCAGCTTTACCCTTCGGACGTGGTATTTTATGATGCATTTGCTCCGAGTAAGCAACCCGAACTCTGGAAAAAAGAGGCCTTGCAAAAAGTCACTGACGCCATGCGGCAGGGCGGTCTTTTTACCACCTATTGCGCGATGGGTCAGTTAAAACGGGATTTGAAAGAGCTTGGCCTGGAAGTCGAAACGCTTCCTGGCCCTCCAGGAAAAAAGGAAATGACCCGTGCTTGGAAAGTAGGCAGTGTTCAGTAGTCAGTTTTCAGTAAATCTGCCTACTGTGACTGATCACTGCAAACTGAATTGGCTTGTATTTTGCAAAAGTCAGCATAAACCGAACGGATATGCTGACTTTTATTTTTACTCTATTCCTGTCTTTACAAGGTCCAAGCTTTGAAGGCGCAAAACTGGAAAAACTGGTACAGGAACGCGATCAGCTTCATTCGGAGTGGAAGGCCTCCGAAAGCAAAAAAACAGGGATTTTTGGCAACAGGACCAAAAAAGACATGATCGAGACCAACGAATGGCTTGAGCGCATCATCGCCAAAGACAATCAGATCATGGATGAACTTCGAATGATCGGCGCGATCGAAACTACCTCAATTTCCCAGGAAAAAGAGGATTACAAATCCATTACCCTCAAACTGGAGCAGGATGTTCAGGCCCTGAAAAGGGCCGTTGCAGATCGTGAGAAAGAAGTGGATGCCAAAATCAGGGAAAGAAGAACCTTTGAATGGACTACGGTGATTTTCTTTCTTACTACCCTAGGTTTGGGATATTGGGTTTATGCCCTTAAAAAAGCCTCAGGAGTTTAATCTGAAGCTTTTTCCCAAATCAATTGACACGAATAAACTCACTATTTGGTCCACATACTGAAAAGAGCGCAAGACATCCTTGGGGCAGAATAAAACTTTTTCGATTAGGGCTAAACAGCAATTCCACTTTAGGTCTATCAAAAAAATCAACCACTCCAAGTAGTAGATCCTCTTCATCCGCAAAAAGTCTCTGTTCGCTGAAGTTTAACCAACTGCAATCCGAATAGTAATAGGTCAATTCATTTTTAGACAAGGAATACCAGGCGGTAGTCTTAAACCGATAGCCTAAATCCGGACCCTTTTCAAACTCTCGTACGGTAATGTTCAGATCAAAAATGCTGTCATTTTTGAATTCCATGGTTTCCACAAACCAAACGTCCAACGAATCGACAAAGACCCGATTTTCCCAAGTCCCAACCAAAGGCCCCTGAGGCCCCTCATTTTCGGTACAGGAAATCAAAGCTGCAAAAACAGCCACAAGCATAAAAGGCTTAAAATTTATCATAGAAGCTTTTGATTTGACTAAAAGATAAATTTAAGACGGGATCTTTAGGAAGAATGTTTCCGATAAGGTTGGCTATTTCCTTAATCTCGCAATCGGAGTTCGGGCACCTTTGGTCACCTGATCCATGTGACAGAGAATTTCCGCATCCAACGGAAGGTATAGATCAACCCGCGATCCAAACTTGATAAAACCAAATTCCCCGCCTTGCTCGAGTGGTGATCCTGCTTTGACGTACCACTTGATCCTTCGGGCCAAGGCACCGGCGATCTGACGGACCATGATTTTATTGCCGTTGGTATCGGTGATGACCATGGAAGTCCGCTCATTTTCGGTGCTTGACTTAGGATGCCAAGCCACCAGGTATTTTCCGGGATGGTATTGGAAATATTCGACTACCCCTTTGACCGGAGAGCGATTGACATGGACATTGACCGGAGACATGAAAATGGACACCTGTTTGCGCTTTTCTTTCAGGTATTCATCTTCGAAGGCCTCTTCGATAACCACCACTTTTCCGTCAGCCGGAGCAAACACAATCCCCTCTTCGTTGGGTAGTGGAAAGATGGGATTTCTGAAAAACTGCAAAATCAGCAGATAAAACGCCACACTGACCAACAACGAAATATTGATCAACAGCCTATCCTCGGGCAAGTAATAGTATAGCAGGTAATTGAGCGCGACCAAAATGATCATCAGCCAAAACAGCAGCACTCTTCCTTCTCGATGTATAGTCATACGGGTAAAATTAAAAAGGCGTGGAAATCACTCCCCCACGCCTCAAAGTTAAGACTTTTGACTAAAACAAGGCTTAGAAGCCACCCCGGAAGGTGTAAGTCTTTGCCACTTTATCGATCGCAACGATGTACGCCGCGATCCGCATAGGTACTTCATATTTCACAGATGCCTGATACACATTGTCAAAGGCATCTTTCATAATGCGGTCAGATCGACGGTTGACCCGGTCAGCGGTCCACTTGTATCCCAAACGGTTTTGAACCCATTCGAAATAGGATACCGTCACCCCACCGGCATTGGCCAAGATATCCGGCACAGCCATGATTCCTTTTTCATTGAGAATCGCGTCGGCCTTGGCAGAGGTCGGTCCATTCGCACCTTCTACGATAAGCTTGGCTTTGATTTTATCTGCATTGGCTACCGTGATGACATCCTCCACCGCGGCAGGCACCAAAACGTCCACTTCCAAGGTCAAAAGATCCCCGGGGTTTTCCATCTTATCTCCGCCTTTGAATCCTTCCAAGGTTCCGTTATTGGAATCTCTGTAAGCAATTGCTTCTACAATGTTGATTCCTTTTTCATTGTAAAATGCACCGGTATGATCAGAAATGGCCACTACTTTCAACCCTCTTTCTTCCAATAATCTGGCTGCCCAGCTGCCCACATTTCCAAAACCCTGCACGGCACAACTGGCCTGGAACGGATTGATTTTCAACTTTTGCATCGCGGCCAAAGCAGACACCATCACCCCTCTGCCGGTAGCTTCAGTTCTTCCCAAAGATCCACCCAACACCAAAGGCTTACCTGTTACCACTGCCGGAACGGTCATCCCATGAGCCTTGGAGTATTCGTCCATCAACCAAGCCATTTCTCTTGGTCCGGTACCCATATCAGGAGCAGGGATATCTTTATCAGGGCCAAACACATCGATCATCGCCATGGTGTAGGCTCTTACCAATCGCTCGATTTCCCCTTTGGACATTTCGCGGGGATTGCAGCGCACTCCTCCTTTACCGCCACCATACGGAATATCTACCACCGCACACTTCCAGGTCATCCAGGCTGCGAGGGCTCTTACTTCATCCAGATGAACATCCGGAGCGAATCGGATACCTCCTTTTGCCGGGCCAAGGATATTGGAATGAATCACCCGAATCCCTTCGAAAACCTGGATTTTACCGTTGTCCATGGTGATAGGTAGGGAGACGATTACTTGTTTGGCGGGATTTTTCAACACGTTGTACACCTCGTCAGAGAGTCCGAGCTTTTCTGCTGCGATGTTGAATCGTTCCATCATTGACTCCAAAGGATTCTCTTTATCCTTGATCGGAGCCGGTTCAATGTAAGCCATATTGGGTCTTTAAGATGAATAGTGAAATGCAGTGCAAACTTAACTAGTTTTTGAGACAGCCCGCCGAACTATTGAAAGATTTTCAAAAATGCGGTGATAAAGGGGGCAGAAAGTAACAATCCGTCAAAACGGTCCATAAATCCCCCATGTCCGGGTAATCCGTTGCCGGAGTCTTTGATCTCAATGGACCGCTTGAAAAGCGACTCCACCAGGTCTCCATACGTACCCGCAATAATGATGATCCCGGCGATCACCAACCACTTCCAATCGGCAATCACATGGAAATATTGGGAAAGTACAAATGCCACTACAATGGCGGAAAAAGCTCCACCCAAAAATCCTTCCCATGACTTTTTGGGAGAAACGCGTTCAAACAATTTTGTCTTGCCAAACTTCGTACCGGCAAAATAAGCCCCGGTATCACTTGCCCAGAGAATCAGCAAACATCCGATCAAAATCTCGTAATGGTAAACCGCATCTACCGAAAACACAGCAAGATTAAGTAACGAAAACGGAACAGCCACATAAAAGATCCCCAGGTAAGTAAAGGCCACACCGGTAAAGGGTTTCTTGTCTGTCTTTTTGTAAAGCTTGATGAAAAATACCAAGGACACCAGTGGAAAAAGCAGAAACAAATACTCGTTTGAAAGTTGCTCTTTTTCAATCATAAAGGTGAGTGTAAAAATGATCACTCCGAGAACTGTCCCAAAACTCTTTAAGGGCAACATGCCATCCAATCCACAAAGCTTGTAAAACTCCATTTGGGAGAAAGCCAAGATTCCCGCGAAAACCACAAAATAAGTCCAGTCCGAATAGATGGAGGCCGAGATCACAATCAGAGCACCTACCACAGCCGTGATCGCACGCTGCCCGAGGTTACTGTAGTTATTGATATTAAAACGTGATCTCATGTTGAATCAATTGCATCGCAACCATGACCTCCCCGTGAGGCACCAGCACTTCATAGGTCCCAGTGAGTTTGTACACAGTTTCCAATTTATTTAAGACCACAGCCGGAATCCCGTTTTCTTCCAAAACCCCTTTCACGATTTCTGCACGAATCTGATTTTGGTCCTCATATACCTTGATCCAATTCTGCATCTTTTGGTTGATTGATTTTTTTAAAATAAAAGAATCCAACCATAAGAACCAAAAGTCCCATGATCGCTACCGGGTAAGAAACCGTATCGGTGGATTCGAGATCAAAGTCAACCATCCCCTGATTGGACAGGTAAACTGCAACCACGGTCAGGGAATTATTGAAAATATGGGCTAGGATGGGATAGAGTAAACTCCCTGAGTAAAAATACAGATAGCCAAACAAGGCCCCCAGAAATACCCTGGGGAGAAAGCCATAAAACTGAACGTGTATGGCGGAAAAAATAATCGCCGTAAGCCAAATACCCCAGTGGGCAGAATTGGTGTAAAGTTTCATTTTTGGCTGAATGACTCCCCTGAAAAACATCTCCTCTCCGATCCCGGCCAAGACTCCAATTACCAAAATGCCGGTCAAAAATTCCGGTATTGTCTGGAAGTCGGTCAAAAACTTGGTGAGCTCCATCAGCTGAGTTTCCATCTCCTTCATCCAGATTTCCAGATCAGCCATAGATTCAGGCAAATCCAGCTGGGCATTCCAATACACCAAAAGGCCATTGAAAAACATAGCCCCAAGCGTAATCCCGAGTGCTAGGCCCAAGTTTTTCACATTAAACCGTGCACGCTGCACTTCCCAATGCAGATCGGCTTTTTCGATGTATCGGGTGATAATCCAAGAAGCCACCCAAAATCCGATTCCGGATCCGATTCCCTGTATGAATAGCATGGCCATTCGGCCATTTGGCACATCATAATTCCCCGCCATCAAGCCCAAGACATCTTCGAGCGAAATATGAAACAGGGTTGGAATAAAAGCTAAAGCAACTCCCTGAATGAGAACCAGCGTTCCAAAAGCAACTAAAACAATGACTACCAGGGACAAAAGCCAACTCTTGCGTTTGGCTATTTCAGATTGGGTTTCGTAAATCTCCATATTTGGGGTAAATTTACGCCAAATTTAGAATTGAGAAGTGGTTAAGATTGGAAAGTTGGAGCTGGGGGAGTTTCCTCTACTGCTCGCCCCGATGGAAGATGTAAGCGATCCACCCTTTCGCGCAGTCTGCAAACAAAACGGGGCAGACCTTATGTACACCGAGTTTATCAGCTCCGAAGGACTGATCCGTGATGCCGCCAAGAGTGTGCAAAAGCTGGACGTTTACGACTACGAGCGCCCGGTTGGCATTCAGATTTTCGGCGCGGAAATCGAATCCATGCGCGAAGCCGCTGCCATCGCCGAGGCCGCCGGACCGGATATTTTGGACATCAACTACGGGTGCCCGGTGCACAAAGTAGCCTGTAAAGGCGCAGGAGCCGGGATTCTTCTGGATATCGACAAAATGGTGTCCATGACCGCTGAAATTGTGAAGCGGGTGAATATCCCTGTGACTGTAAAAACCCGACTGGGCTGGAGCCATGACACGATCCGCATCGTCGAAGTGGCCGAACGGCTTCAGGATGTGGGAATTCAGGCCATCTCCATCCATGCCCGTACCCGGCAGCAGATGTACAAAGGCGAAGCCGACTGGAGTTACCTCAATCTGGTAAAGGACAATCCTAGACTTCATATCCCGGTTTTCGGAAATGGTGACATCGATTCGCCTGAGAAAGCCGCGGAATACAAAAGCAAGTACAACGTGGACGGCATGATGATCGGCCGGGCCTCCATCGGAAACCCCTGGATCTTCAATGAAATCAAGCATTTCCTTGCAACCGGAGAAAAGCTCCCCGCTCCGGATCTGAACGAACGGATTGCCGTGGCCAAAAAGCACCTCGACTTTTCCGTGGAATGGAAAGGAGAAAAGCAGGGCATTCTTGAAATGAGGAGACACTACACCAATTACTTCCGGGGAATGCCCAACTTTAAGACTTTCCGCACCGAACTGGTAACTACCGAATCGTATTCCCAGGTTACAGAAATCCTGGAACAGGTAGCGGAAGTCTACGCTGATTATGAATTTCATTCCTGAAAACCAAGACCTCAGAATTTTTCCAACTGAGGTCTTTTTTTGGCCAATTCTCTTTCTGATTCACTTCCTTTGCAGTTGAAAAATCCCACCTCATTCCAATGAGTACCACCCACTCAGAAAACAGCTTAAAAAACTGGACTTTATTGGTCATCCTTACCCTGATTTGGGGCACTTCTTTCATCTTGATCAAACGAGGCTTGGAGGTATTTTCGCCCGGTGAAGTGGGAGCTTATCGGATGGTGGCTGCAGCTTCTCTCCTGTTACCGCTTTCTATTCCCAAGCTGAAAAACCTGAGCGTGACTCAGGTGAAAAACCTGCTGCTGGCCGGTTTACTGGGAAGTTTTATCCCCGCCTTTCTGTTTCCCATGGCACAGACCCAGTTGAGCAGTTCGCTTACCGGAGTACTCAATGCCTTGACTCCGCTGTTTGTGGTCTTGGTTGGGGCGGTTTTCTTCAACACCAAAATAACCGGTAAAAATGCGCTGGGATTAGTAATTGCCTTCGTGGGAGTGATCATTTTGGTCACTTACAAAGACGGAGGAGGCTGGGATTCATTGGCTGGCATCAATGCCTATGCGCTGTTTGTCATCGCGGCTTGCATCTGTTATGCCTTCAACCTGCATGTCATCAAAACCCGATTTACCAAACTGAAATCCATCGAAATCTCCTCGATTTCACTCCTGATGATTTTGCCATTGGCACTTACCTATCTTTTTGCAGGAACCAATTTTTCTTACAAATTGGTCACTCATCCCGATGCCTGGGAAGCTTTGGGGTATATCACCATTTTAGGGATGGTGGGTACAGCTACCGCCCTGATTCTTTTCAATATTATGGTCAAAAGTGCCAGTCCTTTCTTTGCGAGCTTGGTGACTTACACGATTCCCATCGTGGCCATCATGTGGGGAGTCTTGGACGGTGAAGTGCTCCTGTTGGGACACTACATCGGAATTGCCGCAGTTATTTTGGGGGTATGGGTAGGCAACCGAAAATAGCCTAAACGCCACTTCCTCAATCCCCCGGTTAATTCCCTCCCTCAAAGGTTTTCAACTCCTTTTTATTCAACTCCAAGGTGATTATCTCCTTGGGGTGAACGACAGTAAAATCACTTACTGTTTTGATTTCGACATTTCCTCCTTCTGTCGAAAAAACAACCGGGAAATAGGAATATTTAAACTTGTCCGGACCATCTTTTTCTGTCCGTTGATTGACCATTCGGACATGGGGTCCAGTTTGGTAATTTTCTCCGGCCGACTCCGCCAATACCTGGCCTGGGAGCACTACATCGCCAACTTCAACTTTGGCAGAGCCTGCCTTCAGGACCATTAACTTGGTGAGGGTTCCATCCTCATGATAGATTTCGATGTAATTTTCTTCAGCTGTGTAATTGAGATTTTCTTGGTCTGTCGTGAAATCCATGCGAATCTCTGCGATCACTCCCTTTCTCGGGGCAACGATTGAAGTAGCTTTTTCGAAACGGAAGGAAATCCCCACATAAGAATTGTCTTGTTTTTCCTTGTTAAGGGTATTGGATATGTTATTATTCAAAATTGCTTTTACGGCTGTTCCTTCCGAAACAGGTATCAGATAGACAGGATCTATTTTTGTTTTTCCGTAGACATTTCCCTTGGCAAAGGAGAATGAATATCGGTAACTGGTTCCCTGCCCTGCCAAAGTCGGTCTGAGTGTCGCCACCTTGGATCTGCCCGGGCCAGCTACAGCGGTCGGACTCCCTCCGCCTGGTGTCGTCATATTTTGAAGCTGGGAAAAATTCAGAATGATCGAATAAGGGATTGCTGTGGGATTATTGGCGTAAAAATTCACGTTGTTGTCCTTATCGCGCTCGGCTTCAATGGTGATTTGGGCATGAACAATAGAACTAACCAATGCAAAAAGGAAAGACAGGATGGTAATACGAATCATAGGTTGAAGAAATTTAATCAGATAAAACTAATCTCTTCTACTTATTTCCGCAATACCTAATCTTTCAAGTTCATTCTTTTTCTCCAGGCAAATGCCAGCATCGGCAATTGCTGATAGCTGTTGACGCCGGCTTTCACGCCTTGACTTTTCAGAAAAATATCATTGGATCGACGGCTCAACTCCAACGAAAAGGGCTGAATGGCTTCGCTGGCCTCCCGGAGGGCGTTCAGATCATTTCGGATACCAGGGGAAAGGGTTTTGACCCAAATGGCATATTGCTCAGGCGCCATCCGGTAATAGTCCCTCATTTGATACAGGAGCAGGCGAAGGTGACCCGAATAGCGCAAAAGAGGATCTTCCGAATTGGTACAGATCACCCATGCGATAAAATTGGCCTCTCCTTCGTCTGTCACTCCATAGCTGTGTGCCATCTCGTGGGCTACGGTGAAGGGCTGTTCGAGTGGATGAAGGGTTGGATCGATGTAGCTTTCGCCTGTAAAGGGGAAATAGATCCCCAGAATCCCCATTTTCCGCATGAAACCCGGAGGAGGAAACTGTTTCGTCCTAGGCCTTCCCGTAAAATTCAAACCCAAAACGTCCAGGTTTTCGCTCATGTTTTTCCGGACCAGATCCTCCAGATCGGGATAATCCATCACCTCTTGAATCGCCAGGGTATCTGCCGTGATCCGACCCCGGTACTGATCAACGAGCCTTTGGGTGATCAAAATCTCAGATTCCAATTGCTGTAAATTGAGCGATTTTGGCTTTAAGGTCAGTTGCTGAAAGATGGGAGTCCGCTGATAATTGAATCCCCAAAGGACTAAAAAGAAAAAAACCAAAGCTCCCAAGCCATTGGCCAAAGAGCGAACCGTGTAAAATAGCCGCGATTTCCAACCCACGCGTTGTTTGAACCTGAGGATAAAAATCACCAACACAAAAAATACCAGCACCAAAAAAAGGTAAACGCTTGGAAATGGAAGATTTCCAAGCGTCAAATCGATGACATTGCGTATTCCGGGAAAGAACAGACGGGAATAAATCTCATCTGTTGCTTCGGGATTTTGAATGGCAAAGTAACGGATGACCAAGGCCAATACTCCAAGAAGAGCCCAAGACCAATCTCTCTTTCCCATCACTGGTCAGGGATTAGATTCCTTCGGCCTGTACTTCTTTCACTTCCGGAAGCATGCGGGTCAGTAGGTTTTGAATTCCGGCTTTGAGAGTGACTGTACTGGAAGGACAGCCCGAACAGGAGCCCTGCAGCAGTACTTTGACGATTCCGCCATGGAAGGAATGAAACACGATCGCTCCACCGTCTTGCTCCACTGCAGGACGGATGTATTCATCCAGGATCCCCTTGATTTTTTTCACGATTTCTGAATCATTTTCATCAAAAAGCGGGTCTTTGTCAAAGCTGACCTGAACCGGTTTTTGGCCGGACTCGAGGTATTGCTTGATGTGGTCACGGATGATGGTCTGGATTTCGGGCCACTCCACCTCCTCAGATTTGGTAACGGTGACAAAGTTGGAAGCGATGAACACCCGCTGAACTGCCGCAAAATTGAAGAGTTCTTTTGCCAAGGGGCTATTTCCAGTACTTGCCGCATCAGGATAATCAAAGCTTATCCCATCCTCAGCTAGCATAAAATTCGCCACAAACTTGAGAGAATTTGGGTTGGGATTGGCCTCCATGTAGAGGTGAACGGGTCTGGCTTGTGCTTTCAGCATGGAAATGGAAATTTTTACAAGAGAAACCAAAAAGGGCTCCGGAAGTTCCGAAGCCCTGGAATTTTAACAAAATTACTTCAGTGTTTTGCCCTTGGCAGCGTACCAAATGCCGCCATAAAGGTGCTTTAGGAAGTCTGGATCCTTCCAAACTGCCTCCACGTGACCCAAGGCAGTATAAAACACCCGGCCTCCGTCAAACTCGTGGTACCAAGCCATCGGATGGTTTGCGCCCATTGGTTTTGCAGGCTCATAGGTGGTTTCATCCGCATTGAGGAGGACTTTGATGTTTGGATTGACATTGCGAAACTCATAGAGTTCATCCGTCCAAAGCCAATTGTCCGGCAAATGCCAGGTGGATGGATGGGTTTTGTCTGTCACCTGAAGTCTGAGTGTCTGCTGTCTGGGATGAGCCAGGAAATAGGCTCCAATCATTTGATTATACCAAGGCCATTCGTATTCGGTATCCGTGGCAGAGTGGATTCCTACCACTCCTTTTCCGCTTTGAACAAACTTCTGGAAAGCAGCTTTTTGCTCCTCGTTGAAGATCGTTCCTGTCGTGCTCATCAGGATAATGACATCGTATTTTGCCAGATTTTCATCGGTAAAATGATTGGCATCCTCCGTCGTGTACACGCTGAACACATGTGCTGCTGCCAACTGCTTGATCGCATACACTCCGTCGGGAATCATCTGATGCCGAAATCCGGTGGACTTGGAAAACACCAAGGCACGGAATTGACCTCCTTGCTGGGCAAAAGTGCCAAAACTGACCATCAACGCCAGAATGAAGGTGAGAAAGGTTGATTTTTGATTCATAGGTTAGTGGGTTTGTGATTGATTTCGGGATTGGAATATCTGATTTCAGACTGAGATTTCAACAGACCGACGTCCAAAATCCCAGATCCGAAATCACTTTATAAGTTCAAATTTCTCTCCAGCTTCTTTTCGTGAAAATGCATTGAAATGCCACCATTCGCTACCGATTCCTGTAAAACCTGCTCCAGTCATCACTTTTCTGAGGATTTCCCGGTTGGCTACCTGAGCACGGGTGATTTTTCCCTCTGCCAACATTTCCAGTTCCAGGTCAGGATAAGCCGGATACCCAAAGAAATCATACGGTGTACCCATGTCCAGTGGCTTTCCGGATTCAGTATCAAAAATCGTCAGGTCCACCGCCACCCCAAAGTTGTGCAAGCCTCCGACTTTTGGATCTGACACATACAACGGCTTGATGCTGTCCGGCTTGTCCAGGCTATCCCATAAAATCTGCTGCACACTGAGCGGTCTTACCCCATCGTATACCAGAAGGGTAAGGTTGGGATTTTCTTTTTGCAAACTCTCCTGTGCTTTCCTGAGCATATCGACGGCCTCTGGCCGCAGATAGCATCGGTCTAAATCCCCGTAGACATCTTTTCCAAAAAAATTATCCGTAGTGGA
>CAYONF010000001.1:62085-68390 GCA_964405255.1 uncultured Limnohabitans sp.
AGCATCGGTCTAAATCCCCGTAGACATCTTTTCCAAAAAAATTATCCGTAGTGGAGTATTTTAATTCTACCCGAATGGCAGGTATCGCCACCTGCACGTCTACCAAACCCTGTGCAAAAAGCAAACTTTCCAGTTCTGAAATAGAATCCTTTGCCACCAAAGATTCGACTTGGGCAAAAACATCCCGCTGCTGCTCGGAAAACTCTTCCTGAGCGCTTTTCTGGGGGGAAGAACATGCACCCGCTAAAGCCAAGATTAAAACAGCCAGTCTTTTCACTTCATTAGATTTTTATTGACCAGGGTTGCCGAAGCTTGGGCTGTGGGAAGCACCACGATATCAGCCAACACCACATGAGGAGGACGATTGACTACAAACTCGACAATGTCTGCGATGTCTTGGGCATAGAGCGGCTCAAAACCCTTGTAAACAGATTCTGCTCTGGCCTCATCTCCCTTGAATCGCACGAGGGAAAACTCCGTCTCGACCATTCCGGGATGAATCCCGATCACTTTGATGCCAAAGGGATTCAAGTCAATCCGCATGCCTTTGGTGATCGCATCCACGGCATGCTTGCTGCCGCAGTACACGTTACCGTTGGGATAAACCTCTTTACCAGCAATCGAACCGATGTTGATAATCGTACCGGACTTGCGCTCAGTCATGCCGGGGATGATCGCTTTGGATACGTAGAGGAGCCCTTTCACATTGATGTCCATCATCGCATCCCAGTCGTCCAAGTCGCCGGTTTGGATCGGATCCATCCCGTGGGCATTGCCGGCATTATTGATCAACACATCGATTTTTGCCCAATCGGCAGGAAGATTTCCCAGGACTTCCAGCACTTTGATCCGATCTCTGACATCAAAGACCAACGGGAAAAACCGGACCCCCTCGGGCAGTTCGCTTTCCAATTGATCCAAGCGTTCTTTTCTTCGACCAGTGGCGATGATGTCATAGCCCATTTTGGCGAGGGTCAGCGTACAGGCTTTTCCGATCCCGGAAGTCGCTCCGGTGATGAGGGCGATTTTGTTTTTCATGGATTAAAGATAAGTGGATTGAAAAATTAAAGTCATCCTGAGCGGAGTCGAAGGATTAGAAAATTGAAAATTTAGGATTGGAAGATGAAAAGCATATAAAGTATTTAGATCAAGGATTGAAGTACTTTTCGCCTCGTCTTTCGTATTTCAAACTTCGTACTTACACCTCAGCTTCTCCACAGATAAGGAAACAGGATGTAGGCCGTCGCTCCAACAATGGCATTGATGGCCAAAAGCGTCAAAAGTTTATCTGCACTGACGCTCCAATCCAGCCCATCCAAGGCATTTTTGGAAATTCGGATTGCCATCAGGAGTATCGGGATAATCACCGGAAAACTCAAAATCGCCATCAGTGTGGCATTGTTTCCCGCCTTGGATGCTATCCCACTCACCATGGTCAAACTGGCAGAAAATCCTACTGAACCCAAAATCAGATTGGTCAGAAAAAGCGACTGATCCTGAACCGGATTGCCTAAGATGACCGAGAATACCATATATCCCAGCAAGGCCAAAATCAGCGTAAGGCCCGTATTATAGATGATTTTTGAAAGAATGATCGACTCCGGCGAAGCGATCATGTAGTAATACAATTGCCTGCCTTGATGCTCCTGCACAAAGCTTTTGGCCACGGCATTTACAGCTGAAAAGAGGATGATGATCCAGTACAGGGCATTCCAGGTGGGAATGGAAAGGTTTCCCATTTTGGCTCCCACACTTAAGTAAGTGATGAAAACGGCAGAAACCACGTAAAGCAAAATCCCATTCAGCGCATACTTCTGCCTCCACTCAAGAGTCAGTTCTTTCCGGATCAAGACGGAGATTTCTTTCCACATGGCTCAAAAGTAATTATTTTTTCAACGCAGACTTGCCTCAGGCAGGCAGGGGCGCAGGGAACGCAGAGAATTGATCCTGTGACTTTTTTGGATTGAAATGGCTTCTCTCCTAACTTCAAAGCATTCAATACCAAAGCCATGATTTGGGACGATTTCTTCTTTAGATGGACAAAAATTGCCAGCACGATCACGTTTCGCTATTTTTTGATAGCGGGCACCGTCTTTTTCCTTTTCTATTTCATTCTATATGGAGTTTTGGCCAGTAGAAAGATGCAGGCCAAATTTCCCAAACTGAAAGATTACTCCAGAGACATTACCTATTCGCTGGTCACCATTTTGATTTTTGCTACCATGGCGGCAGTAGTGTTCGTCTTATTGAAGGATTACACGCTTTATTATCGGGAGGTTGAAAAATTCGGTTGGGCCTATTTATTCCTCACTTTCCCCCTGATGTTTTTGGTTCATGATGCATATTTCTACTGGGCTCATCGGCTGATGCATCATCCCCGGCTTTTCAAGGCAATCCACAAAGTTCACCACCAATCCACCAATCCTTCCCCTTGGACGGCCTATGCTTTCCATCCTTTGGAAGCAGTCATTGAAGCCGGGATTATCATGGTTTTGGGATTTGTCTTTCCAGTTCATCAAGCTGCATTCGGATTGTTTATGCTCTTTCAGTTTTCCTACAATGTCTACGGCCACTTGGGCTATGAGCTGTATCCGAAAAACTTCCAGCGAACCTGGATCGGAAAATGGATCAATACGGGCACCGCCCACAATCAGCACCATCAGTATTTTCATGGAAATTACGGGCTTTATACGCTGATTTGGGATCGCCTTTTTGGGACACTTCGGGAAGATTATGAGAAAAAATTTGACCAGGTGACCAAACCGCAAGATTCTAGCCCGCAGGGTGAATCGATTAAACATTTGGTTTGAAATCCCGAGTTTGATGCCTTTGAATAGATTTTTTCTTTCTCGCTAAGACGCTAAAGACGCAAAGATTTTTATCGGATTGATTAAAACCATGAAGTCAAAAGTTTAACCCTTTAAATCCCTACTCCCCTTTGCGGCTTTCTGACTTTGCGAGAGATAGATTTGACCAATAAGAATCTGGCTTTTATTTTCTCGCCAAGACGCAAAAGGATCTAAGTTCTTTTACCTGATTTTTGAAAAGGTCAAAGTAAAAAGTGCTTTTTTCCAACTTACTAAGTCTTTTGCTGCTCACCTTCCCGACGAGAAATAGATTAGCCAAAGATTTTTTAGATTGAATGGTCCAAAGCCTTGAGTGGAACTTCAATGTTGCTAGAATTCAAAAATCCTTCGATATTCTTTATCCGAAACTCAATACCCAAATGATCCTAAAAAATCCGATTTTCTGCATTTGCTTGGCTGCTCTTTTCTTTTCCTGCGGAAAAACCACCACTGAAATCGACTACACCGACTGGTCTCACTATGGAGGGCCGGAGGATGGCTCCAGGTATTCGGCTTTGACCCAAATCAACACGGATAATGTCGCCCAACTCGAGGTCGCCTGGACCTATCATACCGGAGACGCCACTGACCGAAGCCAGATCCAGTGCCAGCCAATCGTAGTCAATGGACTGCTGTACGGCACTACGCCTAAGCTAAACGTCTTCGCATTGGATGCAGCCACCGGTGAGGAAGTCTGGCGTTTTGATCCATTCCAAGTCTTGGGAGGGGAAAACTCCTGGGCCGGAACCAACCGAGGAGTCAGCTATTGGGAAGAAGGTGACGACAAGCGGATTCTTTTTTCGGCAGGAAACTGGCTGATGGCGGTCAATGCCTTGACGGGTGAGCCGATTCTGACGTTCGGAAATCAGGGAAAAGTGGATCTGAGAAAAGATCTCGATACCGACTTGGCTGATTTTCTGATCGTATCCAATTCTCCCGGAGTGGTTTTTGAAGACAAACTGATTCTCGGCATGCGCCTTTCCGAAGGACTGGATGCGGCTCCCGGACATATCCGAGCTTACAATATCAAAACGGGAAAACGGGAGTGGATTTTCCATACCATTCCACAGGAAGGAGAGCCAGGCTTTGAAACTTGGGATCCGCAATACATCCGGCAGATCGGTGGGGCCAACAACTGGGCAGGGATGACGCTGGATTATGAACGCGGAATTGTCTTTGTACCGACTGGATCAGCGACCTATGATTTTTGGGGCGGCTACCGCAATGGGGATAATCTGTACGCCAATTCCCTTTTGGCATTGGACGCCCGTACGGGAAAGCGGATTTGGCATTTTCAAGCTGTCCATCATGACGTGTGGGATCGGGATTTCCCGGCAAATCCCAACCTGATCCGCATCCAAAAAGACGGAAAATGGATCGATGCTGTAGCCCAGATTTCCAAGCAGGGAATGACTTATGTCTTCGATCGGGAAACTGGCGAACCCATCTGGCCGATCGTGGAAACTCCGGTTACCCAAAGCGTAATGCCCGGGGAAATAAGTTCCAAAACCCAGCCCATGCCGACACTTCCGGAGCCATTTATGAATATGGTTTTCGAAGAAAAAGACATCCTCAATCTCAAACCGGAATGGGAAGCGGATATCCGATCTCAGCTTTCCAATGCGATCATCGGAGATACTTGGGTGCCTCCACATCCCGAAAAGCCCATCGTGCTTTTCCCGGGAATGGACGGAGGTGGAGAATGGGGTGGAGCTTCGTTTGACCCGACCACTCAGACGATGTACATCAATGCCAACCAGATCCCCTGGCTGATTGCCATGACTCCCAATGCGAGTTTTGGAAATGTGGGTCAGTCCGTCTACACCAACTATTGCGGCAATTGCCACGGACTGGAGCGGAAAGGAAATCCACCGGCAATTCCGGGTTTAATCGGGCTGAAAGATAAATACACACCCGATTCGCTGGATTTATTGCTGCAAAAAGGAAGAGGTGCCATGCCTGCTTTCGGGCATATTTCCAAGGAGGAACGGCTCATCCTGATCGACTATTTGATGGGAAAAGCAGATGCCGGAGACAAAAAGGAACTGGAAGCCGAGAGCTCCAAACTCTATCCGCAATACTACATGAATGGCTATAAAAAATTGGTCACCAAGGAAGGGCTTTACGGTTCCAATCCTCCCTGGGGCCTGTTGACTGCGATCGATATGAATACCGGGAAGAAAAAATGGCAGGTGACTTTGGGAGAAATTGATTCACTCAGTGCGCAGGGTTTCGCCCCGACGGGTACCGAAAACTACGGAGGACCTGTAGCGACAGCGGGAGGATTACTTTTCATCGCAGCGACCAAGGATGAGAAGATTAGGGCATTCGAAAAAGAAACCGGCAAGATCCTCTGGGAAGCCAACTTGCCAGCTTCGGGCCATGCCACTCCGGCTGTGTATGAGAAAAACGGAAAGCAGTTTCTGGTCATTGCCTGCGGTGGGGGAAAAGGCACCAAAAGTGGCGATGCGTATGTGGCTTTTGCTTTGCCTGACTAACTCCCCTCTGAATGAAACCGATATACCTTATCCTTGTCCTGATGATTTCCTCTTTCTTTACCAGTGATCGGAAAGAAAAACCCGGATTTCTGGAAAATTTCGACTCCAAAGAATTGGTCCATTTCCAATACGGTTCGACCGGGCGGAAATCTAAATTCAAGTGGAAGTCCGGGGTGGAATCAGATGAAAAAAGCAAAGTTTTGTCGTTCAAATTGGACCCGAAAGAAAAGTCAGGGCCGGGTAAGGGACCGGAAATCATTTCCAGGGAATTTACCCATTTTGGTACCTACTCCACTCGGCTCAAAGTCCCTGATCCCCGACAGGTCCAACCTAACGTGGGGGCAGTGGTGGGTTATTTTACCTATCACAATGATCCGAAACTGGGACTTAGTGAAATAGATTTCGAATGGCTTCCGGCTGACCCTGAGGTGATTTATGTAGGAACTTGGACTGGAAAATCCGGGGAATTAAAACGGGTCGGCCGCACCATCAATCTGGCCAAGGGAATCATCTACACGACAGAGTACCGGGAAGATCATTCTCAGACGAGAGAAAGGCTCACCGAAAAGAACCAAAACTTTCCCGAAAAATTAGAAGCCATCGAAGGATTTGATGCCTCAGCTCAATTTCACACCTATGGATTTGACTGGTATCCGGATCGGATTCGCTGGTGGATGCTCCATCCTTCCACTGCCGATACAGTGGTACTTTGGGATTATCGGGGAGAGCGGGGTATCCCCCAACACCCCTCAAACTATCGGATGAACTTCTGGCACACCGACAACTGGTCTGTGGAGACCAATCCCAAGTCTGTGGAAAAACCGGAACACCGATTTGAACTGGAAGTGGACTGGATGGGGTATCGGCCCTACTAAAAGTTCAACATTCGATATTCAACATTCGATGTTCTTTATTGGGAATGGGCTAAATCCTGATTTAACGAATGGATAAAAGTCCATTT
>CAYONF010000001.1:68490-148109 GCA_964405255.1 uncultured Limnohabitans sp.
TTCTTTATTGGGAATGGGCTAAATCCTGATTTAACGAATGGATAAAAGTCCATTTCCACAATTCTCTCTCTCTTTCGGATTCCAATTCAACTACCTTTGCCCGATGTCTTCCAATCAAAAAAGCCAAGCAGCCATCCTGTCCAAACTGGGAATTGAGCAACTGAACCCCATGCAGCTTGCTGCTCAAAAGGCTATTGAATCTTCGGATGAGGTCATTTTGCTTTCCCCCACGGGAACCGGAAAAACCCTGGCTTTTTTGCTTCCGCTCATCCAGCAGCTCGATACTTCGGTTGAAGAAATTCAACTGCTGATTATTGTCCCCTCGCGCGAATTGGCCATTCAGATCGAGCAGGTCATGCGGGAAATGGGAACGGGCTACAAGGTAAATGCGGTTTATGGAGGAAGAGCAGGCTCCAAAGATCGAATTGAAATCAAGCACCGACCCGCCGTATTGGTCGGCACGCCGGGCAGGGTTGCAGATCACCTGAGAAGAGAGGCCTTTGACCCTTCATTTATCCGGACACTAGTCCTCGATGAATTTGACAAATCGCTCGAAATCGGCTTCGAAGGGGAAATGAAGGATATTCTTCACTTGCTGCCCAAGGTCAAAAAAATGATTTTGACTTCGGCAACATATGGGGTGGAAATCCCCAGATTTGTGGGACTGAAAAGTTCGGTTACTGTTGATTTTTTGGAGGAAAAAATCACGCAGCTCCAGATCAAAAAAGTACTTTCTCCGACCAAAGACAAGCTGGAGACACTGGTGGACTTGATTGCACATTTGGGCAGTCAGAACGGGATCATTTTCTGCAATTTCAAGGATTCCATCGATCGGGTTAGTGATTTCCTAAGCGGGCATGGGATTTCTCATGGAACTTTCCACGGAGGCATGGAACAGACCGACCGGGAGCGGTCTTTGATCAAATTCAGAAACGGAACCCATCAGATTCTTTTGGCCACAGATCTTGCCGCAAGAGGGATTGATGTGCCGGAGATCAAGTTTATCATCCACTATCACCTTCCGCTCAGAAGCGAAGAATTTATCCATCGAAATGGGCGAACTGCCCGCATGAACAGCGAAGGAACGGCCTATGTGCTACACTATGAAAAGGATCCGCTCCCTGATTTTATCGAAAATTTGCCAAGCGAAAAACTGACAAAAGCACCCCTCTCAGGTCCTTCGGAATGGAGCACTTTGTTTGTCTCAGGTGGACGAAAAGACAAAATCTCCAAAGGCGATGTCGCAGGGCTATTCTTTAAGCAGGGAAATCTTTCAAAAGATGACTTGGGGGTGATTGAACTAAAAACGGATTGTGCTTTTGTGGGAGTGAAAACCGACACCTTGGAAAAGCTGGTGCCCAAAGTCAACAACGTAAAATTGAAGGAAAAGAAAGTCCGAGTGACGGAGATCTGAGGAGTCAGGACTTTTTCCTTTCTCCCAAATCCGAAAAAGACTGAAATTGAATCCAATCAGGTAATTGCCAGATTTTTCGAAAGGAAAAGTTTGTACTTTCAGAATTATGGATCGAAATCAGTTTTTGAAGTACATGGGGGCCTTTGCCGGAGCATCCCTTTTGCCAGATTTAGGGTTTGGGCTTTCTGAGCCAAAGGCCAAAAAACCTGCAGTTTTCGATCTGCATTGCCATACCGGGAGATTTTTCGCCAAAGGAAGCGCTACCTATCCCGGAGATGAAGCCTTCGACAAATCCATTGTGGAAATGAATCAGGCAGGAGTCAGCGGGGTATTTCTGAGCATCGTCTCAGACATCAGCCTGCTCCGAATCACCGACAAAGGCGTCGTCGTAGACAGCAAACTGGAAAAAGGCGTGGCTTGGGCCTCTTATAAGAATCAGTTAGATATTTTGTCCCAACTGATCCAAGGTCAAAACGCCCAAATCGGAAAATCATCTGGAGATTTGAAAAACCCGGAAAAAGTCAATCTGTTCCCTTCCTGTGAGGGAGCTGATTTTGTAGAAGAGGACATTGACCGATTAAATGAAGTTTATGAGGCCGGGGTGCGTTCGGTGCAGCTGGTCCACTATGTGCCCAATAATGTGGGCGACCTCCAAACCGCCGATCCGATCAACGGCGGACTTTCGGTTTATGGCAAATCCATTGTGAAGCGATTGAGTGATTTGGGAATGGTGATTGATCTGGCGCATGCTTCTTTTGATACCGTCAAAGGAGTTGCAGAAGCCACCGGCGCACCGCTTTTGCTTTCGCACAGTATTTTGGCCGATGATCCCAATCGACCGATTGCAGCTCGGGCGATAAGCCGGGAACATGCCCAATTGATCGCCGAAACGGGAGGTCTCATCGGTGCCTGGCCATCGGGATTTTCCAGGGATTTCGATGATTTTGTGGAAAATACGCTTCGACTGATCGATGTGGTTGGCGTCGATCACGTGGGAATCGGTACCGATATGGATGCCAATTTTCAGCCTGTCATTAATGATTACTTTGGAGTGGAAAAATGGCTGGAGGCATTGGCTGCCAAAGGCCTTTCCAAAACTGAAGTGGAAAAAATTGCGGGAGGGAATGCGCAGCAGCTGTTGAAAAAAGTTCTAAAAGATTAATCGCTTTTTCTGGCGCTTTCCCGAGCTTTCATCCCCTCCACCTGCAGCTTGATTACTTCCAGCTTTTCGTTGGTCTTTTCCCGGATTTGATCGGTTTCAAATTCAACTTGGGAAAGAGACCGGGATTTTTGAATTTCATTTTTGACCAGTTCTTCCATTTCGGCAAGTCTTTTTTGATGCAATTTTTCCTGAAAAGCATACTCCCGAAAAAGGAGATAATGAAGCAAAATCAGACTTCCCAAGGCTAAAAAAGCCAGAATCCCGATTCCTCCATATTCAAAAAACATCTCCGGCATAGTCAGTTTGGGCAAAATCAAAACTAACTTCGTTAACCTCAGAAAGGAATACGGCAAAAGGCCTATTTAGGCGGATGGGAAATGGAATTATCGGGAGCAGTCGGCTTTTCTAAGAATTTGGCCTGCGGAGCAAAACAGTCGTTCCGGCTCCAGAATTGGACTGAACTTCCAGCTTTCCTCCCAGCTCCTCCGCCCGCTTCCGCATGTTGTACAGTCCATTTCCAGGTCGGATGGACGACTCCTCAAAGCCCTTTCCGTCATCCTGAATGATGACTTCCAATCCTGAATCCGTTTTCTGGATTTTTACAAGGATCGAGTGAGCTTCGGCGTATTTGACGGCATTCTGAATTGCTTCCTGCACGATTCGGAGTACTTGGATGGCATCGGCCGAAGCAAGGGTTTGGTCCGATTTTATTTTTTCACTCATCGAAAACTCAAATCGGATTCCCGGAGCGGAAGTCCCCGCTTTTTGTATGTAATCCCGGATTCTTCCTGTTAGAGATTCCCAATCAACCTGCCCGCTGTTCATGGCCCAGATGGTATCCCGAAGCTCGGTAATCGTCTGCTTGGTAAACTCCGCAATCGACTCGTAACGCTGCGTGAGTTGTTCTTTGATCGGCTCGAAGTACTTCAGGTTTTCGATTGCTGAAATAATGAAAGTCAGCTGGGCCCCGATGTTGTCATGCAGGTCTCGGGAGATCAGCATACGCTGCTCCTGCAGTTTATTTTGGGTTTCGATCTGTGCCAAAGCAGACTTCAATTCACCTTCCTGCTGGAGTTGCTGGTTTTTGAGTCGTTGTTGTTTGTAAAGCAAATAGCCCACAATAGCTAGGGCAATTGCCAGAAAAAGCGATCCGTAGAGCTGGATGTTTTTATTTCTGAGCACGAGCTGCTGCTGGGCGATTTCTCGATCTTTTTTCTCCGTTTCGTACTTGGTCTGCAGCTCGTTGGTGAGTTCGGCCACCTGCTGCTCAGTGAGCGAGTTTCGATAATCAATATATAAATCGGTCAAATACTGCGCACTGTCAGGCATATTGAGCGCTGCAAAAACAGGAATCAGGCGAAGTTGAATTGAGGCCACTTCCTCTTTGGCCTCGAGTTCCTCCAGAGTTTTGATTGCTTTCTGGTAAAGAATTTTTGCTTTGAGATAGTCCTTTTTTCGAGAATAGGAATTGGCCAAGGCGTATTCCATCATGGCTTGATCATAAAAGGAATTGACTTTCTCTGCGATTTTGATTCCATCAGTTGCGGCTTTTATAGCATCATCTGGTCGATCAGCGGCATTGTACATGGATGCCAGATTGAGATAAGTTACAGAAAGGACCAAGGAATCTCCGGCTTTGAGGCCATTTTCCATCGCTTTTTTCAAATATTCCTCTGATTTGTCATACTCCTTGAGGGCCTTGTAAATGTTTCCCATATTATTGTAGAGCATGGCCAAATCGGGAATCATCTGGTTTTTTTCCCGGTATTCAGCTACCTCGGCATAGATCTCCAGTGCCTTGGGATAGTTGCGCATGTCCTCATGAAGGACCCCCAGGTTGTTTTTCACAAAATTGATGTACCGGTCATTTCCAGTTTTCTCGTAATAGTCCAAGGCCTCGATGTAGTACATCATGGCCGAGTCAGTTTGATACAGACGCTGATGGATGGAAGCCAAGTTACTTTTCGAACCTGCCATCCCTGCGGAATCGGCCAATGCGGTCCGGATTTCCAAAGCCTTTTTGTAGGCCGCTTTTGCCTCGGCAAATTCTCCCCGCTGATTGTAGGCATTGCCCAAATCACTGTGCGCCTGAGCAATCACCTTTTGATCTCCCAGTTTTTCAGCTAAAGTCAATGAACGTTGCCCATAGTCCAGTGCAGAATCCAGATTGACCATGGCCCAGTACCAGGTCAGTTCTGAATAGATCCCAGCTTGATCTTTTTCGCTCTGGACAGACTTCAATTGGACTTTCAGACTGTCGATGATGTATTTTGGACTTTGAGCTTGAGTTTTGGCAGAGAAGGCGAGGAGCAGGAGAAACAGTAAACCGGTGAATTTCATGGATTTTATAAGGTGAAAAGGAAATAAGTATAAAATCAGTCTTTTGCCAAAAAATAAGGAATTATCGGACATTTTGCTTTGGAAGCTAATCCTTTTGCAATGCATAGATTTTTTCCGAAACATTCGAAATAATTATTCTAGAAAATCCAAATAATCCTTGGTTTTGATCGATTTGGAGAAGTAAAACTTATTCTAAATCTTACAGTTAGAAAAACAGAATATAAACCCAAGAGTAACTTATGTTTGATTTTACCCTGAATGAAAACCAGCGGATGATCGCTGAAATGGTCCGAAGTTTTGGAACCAAAGAGATTACCCCTTTCCGCAAGGAGTGGGACGACAATTCCCATTTTCCAATTGAAGTTTTTAAAAAACTTGGCGAACTGGGCCTGATGGGCGTGTTGGTTCCTACAGAGTATGGCGGTTCGGGCTTTGGCTACTATGAGTACGTGACCGCGATTTTGGAACTGGCCAAACTCGATCCATCGGTAGGTCTTTCCATGGCAGCTCACAACTCGCTTTGCACAGGACACATCCTGATGTTTGGCAATGAAGAGCAAAAGCGCAAGTATCTGCCCAAATTGGCGACTTGTGAATGGCTGGGGGCTTGGGGACTGACTGAACCCAATACCGGATCCGATGCGGGAAACATGCGCACCGTAGCCTTAAAAGAAGGAGAATACTTTGTCCTAAACGGAGCCAAAAACTTCATCACCCATGGCATCTCAGGCGACGTCGCTGTAGTAATTGCCCGCACGGGCGAAGTAGGCGACAGTCATGGAATGACGGCCTTTATTATCGAAAGAGGCACTCCAGGATTCAAAGGGGGACGAAAAGAGGACAAACTCGGCATGCGGGCCTCCGAAACTGCCGAGATGATTTTTGAGGATTGCAGAGTCCACGAAAGCCAGGTTTTGGGAAAAGTGGGTGAAGGATTTATCCAGTCCATGAAAATCCTCGACGGGGGTAGAATCTCCATCGCGGCGCTTTCATTGGGAATCGCTGAAGGAGCACTTGAAGCTTCGATTCAGTATTCCAAAGAGCGTCATCAGTTCAATAAGCCGATTTCAAGTTTCCAGGGAATTTCCTTCAAGCTCGCCGATATGGCCACGCAGCTGGAAGCTGCAAAATTGCTGACTTTTAAAGCTGCAGACCTGAAAAACAAAGGTCAAAAAGTGACTCTTGCAGGCGCTCAGGCTAAGTATTATGCTTCAGAGGTTTGCGTTTCGATTTCCAATGAGGCGGTACAGATTTTTGGAGGCTACGGATTTACGAAAGATTATCCGGTGGAAAAATTCTACCGCGATTCCAAGCTTTGCACCATCGGCGAGGGCACTTCTGAAATTCAAAAGCTGGTGATTTCCAGGGATATCTTAAAATAGTGAGCAGTAGGCAGTCTCAGTATGCAGTGTTCTACTGTAAACTGAGACTGCAAACTGATCACTGAAGTTCCTCCAAAATCCCCAGCACCAATCTCGCCGAGTTGACCGAAGCAGGTCCGACAAACTGATTGAAATTCATCCGGGCGTGGTTATTGGCATTGTCGCTGCAACTGCGGATGATGACGAATGGAATCCCTAGCGTTCGGCAAATGTGCGCAATGGCTGCACCTTCCATTTCGGTGGCCAAGGCATCGTATTCCTGGTAAAGCCAGGCAGCTTTTTCAGTACTGCTGACAAAGACATCTCCGGTAGCGATCACTCCGGAAAAGACTTTGGGTGCACGGTTGGAAATCGGGACAAACTCAATTTTTTGGGCGGCCAAGGCACTTTTAGCAACCAATTCCCGATCTGCCTCGACATAGAGTTCTTCGTGTCTTCCTCCATTCAATTTTCGGAATGGAGAAACGTTGAACCCTGTGGAATCCTCCTGCCCAAAGTCATACTGAACGAGTTTTTCCCCGATCACCATATCTCCTGGCAAAGCCTCCGGATGCAATCCCCCAGCTACACCTGTGAAAATTAAAACTGAAGGCTTGAAGTTTTCTGTCAGGACAGCGGTGCTGTAGGATGAGTTGACTTTCCCTACTCCGGCTTTGAGGATCACCACTTTTTTGCCTTTCAATTTCCCGGTATAAAAATCAATTCCCCCTTTGGTCACTTTCTTGGAAGTCTTCATCGAGTCCAAGAGAATGGCAATTTCCTGATCCAAGGCACCCATAACTGCAATTCGTTGGGCAACCCCTGTCAAGGAGTTGAGACAAAGCAGGAATACGAAGAGGAGTTTTTTCATAGCCACAAAAAGAAAAGCGAAAGTACGCTGATGAGGGCTAAGATGGGGTTGATTTCAGCGGTTTTTCCGGTGATCAATTTCAAAATCGTCCAGCTGATAAAGCCAAAAGAAATCCCGACTGACAAGCTGTAAGTGAATGGAATGAGCACGATGGTCAGAAAGGAAGGAATCGACTCCTCGGGGTTGGACCAGTTGATCTTCATCAGCGGAACCATCATAAATGATCCTACCAAAACCAGAGCAATCGAACTGGCGATGGAGGGAATCACCGACAGCAATGGTGAGAAGAACATAAATGGCAAAAAGAGCAAGCCCGCCGTGATGGCTGTGACTCCAGTTCTGCCTCCCTCTTCGATTCCCACGGCCGATTCGATGTAGGCCGTGCCCGAACTGCTGCCTACCAAACCTGCGAAAAGCGTCGCAAACGAATCGGTGAGCAAAGATTTTCGCATGTGCTGAGGACTTCCATCGGGGTCTTTCAATCCGGAAGCTTCGGATAAGCCTACGAACGTTGAGATTCCGTCAAAAAGAATGGTAAACGTGAAGACGAAGATCACAGGGATGTAGGAATACTTCAGTGAACCTAAAATATCGGCTTTGCCCACCAAACTAAAGTCCGGCCAGGCAAACAGACCGGTGTAATTCACCAGCGTGGATACACCAAAATTGACCGCTGACGCATCTCCCCAAAACCTGCCAATCGGCCAAGCCAAAACTGTAGTGAACAAAATACCGAAAATAATCGCTCCTGAAACTTTGCGAATCAACAATCCTCCGGTGAACAGCAAGCCTGCCAGAAAGGTCAGCGTTATCGGATCCCTGAACATCGCCATCCCGACCAAAGTGGCGGGATTGTCCACGATGAAGTGGGCATTTTGAAAACCGATAAAGCAGATGAACAGCCCGATCCCGGCCGACACGGCATGCCGGATAGCTGATGGAATGGCCTGAATGATTTTTTCCCGGGTTTTGAAAACCGAAAGAATCAGGAAAATCACCCCGGACCAAAAGACCGCCCCCAAGGCTTCTTCAAAGCTCAACCCAAAACCTTTGACAGCTGTATAGGTGAAAAAAGCATTGATGCCCATCCCCGGGGCGACCACGATGGGATTTTTGGCATAAATCCCCATCATCAAGCTTCCGAAAGCAGATACCAAGACCGTGGCAGTCAAAACCGCCGAAAAAGGCATTCCCGCTTCTGCAAGTATCGCCGGATTGACAATGATGATGTAAAAACAGGCCAGGAAGGTGGATATCCCCGCGAGGATTTCGGTTTTGAGTTGGGGCTTCATGGATCCCAAAATAGAAAAAGGAAACCCAATTCGGAAAAACTAAAGTCTCCCCACCATCATTCCCCCATCAACGGTTATGATTTGCCCTGTGGCATAAGGCAAGTCCCCGCGAAGCAAGGCCGCTACTACTTTCCCAATGTCTTCCGGCTGCCCCATTCTAGGTTCGAGGGTGAGACCCTTTTCGATTCGCTCCTGATAGATGGATTTCACCTTTTCGGTCATGTCGGTTTCGATCACACCGGGTTGGATTTCGTACACCGGAATGCCACATTCGGCAAGTCGCACGGTAAAAACCTGTGACATCATGGATAGGCCAGCTTTTGCCATGCAATAAGCCGCCCGATTGGTAGAAGCAAGCTTAGCTGAAACAGAAGTAATCGTCACGATTGCAAAGGCATAATCTGGACTGCCCAGCTTTTGATCCACCTGAAATTTGGCTACGGCCTGGGTAAGGAAAAACGTCCCCTTCAGGTTGATGTCCATCAAGTGGTCAAAATCTTCTTCCTCTACATCCAAGACATCCGCCCGAACCCGGGGCGCCACACCGGCATTATTGACCAAAAAATTGAGCCTTCCGAATTTTTCTTTCACCCCGTTTAGAATGGATTCCCGGTCTGTTTTGATCGCGATATTCCCGGGAAAATATTCCACCCGAACTCCGCTTTTGCGAAGCTCATCCAAAATCTCCCCGACCTCTGACTCTGCTCTCACGCCGTTCAGGGCTAGGTCGATTCCTTCCTGTGCCAGTTTTTTGGCTATTCCCAACCCGATACCGCGGGTTCCTCCCGTAATCAAAGCTACTTTCCTCATTCTCCTTTCAATGCTTTAAGTTGATCGTATTCCGGCATTTGCTTGTAAAAAGGATCCAGCGGAAAACAGCCTGAAATCATCCCGTTCCGTGGTGCAGTGGTACAATCCGAAAACGTACGGCAGATTTTCGCCCGCTTTAATCCAGTTCCTGAAAGGATGTCAGCCGGCATATCGGGATAGCTTAGGACCATCCTCCCAAAACCGATCGAGTCGGCTTTCCCTGTTTTCAATACGTTTTGTCCCACGTTGGGCAGCCATTCCTGCAGGTAGGAATAGGCCGATCCAACGACATAAAATCCCGGGAAGGCTTTTTTTATCTCAGCCGTGGCCTGAATCTGCCTCGCCACGCCATGAAGTGGATCCTCGGGCGGCAAGTACCCATCAGAAGGTGGAAACAAGGCCGGTCGCTGAATGTGCGGATTGTAATACGGACTTCCGGCAGTGGTGCAAAAGAGCTCGATGCCCAGCTTTTCCAATTCCTGAAGGAAAAGGAAAGACTCATTCAAATCGGCTTTTGTGCCACTTTCATCTCCTCCGAAGGCATAGCGATAATGCTCTCTCTGAGCTGGAACTCCCGTCTCCTCGGGTCCTTTTTGAAAAGGAACCCAATCAAAAACACTCATTCGCACGCCAATCTCCAAGCCCGGTGCGGAAGTATGGATACCCGTCACGATGTCTCGCAGGAAGCGGGTCCGATTTTCAAAACTTCCCCCATACTTCCCATCCCGATCATAAGCGCTGAGAAATTCATGTCCCAAATACCCATGGCAATGCTTGATGTCCACAAAGTGAAAACCTGCTTTTTGAGCCAATAACGCTGACTTGATGTAATCTTCAATAATCGAATCAATTTCCTCATCCGTCATCAGCGGGTAATCTTCTGCCAATCCAAACTTTTTGTTCAAAATCGGATGAGGGTATAGTATCCTCGGCTCCATCCGCTTTTTATCATAAGGCTTGCAAAAGCGACCGGAGTGAGTCAGCTGCAGGCCGATCAGGAGATCTGAGGTGTCGCCAAAATGCTCCTGATGGGTAGACTCAACCAACTGAAACAGCTCGACGAAGTCTTGGAAAGTCTCCTGATTCAACATCAGCTGATTGGGATTTGCCCGTCCTTCGGGGCGGACGGCTACTGCCTCGCAGCCCCAAAGCAACTTGGCTCCACTCAGTCCAAAATGCTTCCAACGCCGCTTGGTCAATTCGGTTGGACGCCCGTCCTCGGTTCCATCCCAGCCTTCCATTGGAAGAATACACATGGCATTTCCGATTTTCCGGCCGGATCGAAGCGTGTGCGCTTTTGCAAAGGGCGAGGCAGGACCTGCTGTCAACTCCGCATCAAACTCCAGGACGACGCATTCTTTTTCCAAGTGCTGCGCAAAAAGCTCCGCCGTCTTCAGCTGCGCCACTCTTGGGTATTGAGGTTTGTACTTTCCACTCATGCCGGCACGCAGTTTAGGTAGGAATAATAGGTCTCATTATTCAGCATTCGCTGGAGCAAAAGTGCCAATTCCCGAGCATGGTAATCGCCCCACATGCTGGACTCGCCATGGGCCACCTTGCCGGACTGCGGGACATAATCCCAGCCATTGGGCTGATGATAGATCGAGTGCAGGATCAAGCCTTGATGACTTGGGTCTGTGGAAAGATAGGGTTCTGAGAAAAGTGTGCCTGCGATCTGGATTCCGGCTTTTTTATAGGTTTCAGCCCGTTCGGGATTAGCCATTTTCATCCAATTTCCAATTCGGATCAGACCTTGTGCTGCAATGGCCGCGGCCGAACTGTCGATGGGTTCGAAGGCATTGAATGGATCAGAAGGCCGATTGAGATAATCCCCCATCTTGTGAAGATTCGGTGCTCCGGTATCCCAATATGGTATCCCATCAGTAGGTGTATTTTTCAGGTAAAAATCCGAAGTAGCCATTGCCGCCTGAGATAACTCAGCAATCAAATCTTTTTTGGAAATCACATCCACATAATCCGATTCGGGAATCCGATCGAGGATTTCCAAGGTTTCGCCCAAGCCACAAATCGCCCAAGCCAGGCCTCTCGTCCATGTGCTGAATCCGGTGTAGCCTTGCTGGGAATTGGGACAGCGATAGGCTCCATCGTTGGTATTGAAGATGATTTCGTGGGCAGTTCTACCAGCCACATCGTAGCTGTCTCTTCCTTTTCCGTAGAAAATCGAAAAGTGAACCGTGCTCAGGATATGCTGAATCGCCCGCTGAATCAAGGAAATCCGTCGGTCATTTTCGGCCTGAAGCACATGACCCAACTGATGGGAAACGACCAAAGCCCGGCAACTGCGAATGGTATCCACAAAAAGCGAGTGGGGCCCGTTGAAGGAATAAATAAAACCACCGCTTGGAATCGAAGTCCAGCGGGTAGCCTGCACCGCACCGGTGACTTTCAGGGCTAGTTTGTAAAACTCCTTCTCCCATTCAGAGGCATTTATTTTGCCTTCATTGCTCAGTCGGAGGAGATTTCCGTAGGTACTCACATTGTTGAATCCATGGTCATGCACGCCGATATGAGTCAGGTGAGGAGCCATTTTTTCAACCGTGTTTTTTCGCCCGATCTCCAGAAATTCGGTTTCGCCAGTCGCATCAAACTGGAGTATTGCAGAACCAAACTGAAAGCCTTGGGTCCACTCGGTCCAGCCCCGGGTGACGTATTTTCCTTTTTCAGTGAAAACCGGAGCTCCTTTTTTCGTATCGAAGGAATCCTCAATCAATCGGATTTTTTGACCGGAAAGAGTCCAAAACCGCTCCAGTGGGGATTTCAGATCAGAAAGGGAAAAACTGGGATTAAGCTGCATGGGAAGTTTTTTGGGTAAAATGGTGTGCAATCATCACGATCGCCGACACCGGAATCAGAATACAATACATCGCCGCATCAGTGGGCAAACCTGCAAATCCCGCAGGAACCCATTCAAGAAGCGACAAAACGAAATAGCTTAGTGCAAGCGCAGAAACCACCAGCAGAGACTTGGGTGGATTTTTGAAAATCACCGCCCCCAAAACCACCGGAGCGATCATGGATGTACCGGCGAAACTCACTCGGGCCAAGAGCACCAACTCATCACTCATGTAGGTCGAAAAGACCAACACGACCAAGGAAAACACTAAAATCGCCAATTGGGTAATCCGCATATTGCTTTTGTCGGAACCCGATAAAAGCGATCTCAATTCAGTGCCCAAAGCGAAGATTTGGGCATTGGTCGTCGAAAGGCAAGCGGCAAACAGCCCGACCACTGCCAAAGCTGCAACTGGACTTGCCTGATCAAAGAGCAATGCCGCCGAAAGGAAGTCGGCAGTCGAGCTGTCCGGGTATTTCACCGCTCCATACAATCCGATAAAAGCAGTAGGAAGGATGACCAAAACCGCAAAAATCCCAACCGCATAGGCCATTTTATGGACGGATTTCAGATTTTTCATCACGACCAACCGGGTGGTAAACTGTGGCTGAGAGACTGGAATCAAGACGATGGCAATGGCAGAAGCGATCAGAAACGGACTCGAGAAAAGCCCTTTTGGTCCTGGAAGTGAAAGCAAGGCAGCGTTGCTTTCTTCAACTTTTGCCAAACCGGCCTCCAAACCTCCAGCCATAGAAAGGCAAGTCAAACCGATAATCCAAATGACCGCCAGCATGATGACTCCCTGGATGGCGTCACTGTACATGATCGCCTTCAATCCTCCAATCTCAGAGTACACCAGCATCAGGATGACCAACAGCGAAGACCAGCCCCAAGAAGGAATCAGGTTGGGAAATGAGGCATCAAGAAAAATGGAAATTCCCCGAATCTGAATGGCTACATAAGGAATGAGAAAAAGAAAGGAACTGATAAAGACCAAGTAGCCTGCCCAGCGGTTTTGAAAACAGCTTTGCACAAAACCCGCTACCCCTTTGTATCCGACCTGGGTTGCTTTTTTGCGAAGCGCAAAACCAAACCAGATCAGCAAAAACACCATCAACGCATCCGAAAATGCCAAAAATATCCAAGCCCCCACTCCGTGTGTCCGAAAGAAATCCGGCATTCCCATGAAGGTAAATGCACTGAACAACGCCGCCGAAAAGGTCAGAAATCCAAGAATTGCCCCGATGTTTGAACCGGCAAGCATAAATTCGTCGGAGGTCCTGTTTTTGGAATAAGATTTATAGGAAGCATAGGCCAAGGAGGCCAAAAACAATCCAAAGAAGAAAATCAGCCAGCCGGTCATCCTTTGTTGGATTCTTCATGTGGAAAAAACCGCGAAGCCAAAAACGTCAGGCCCACGATCAATACGGTCACCAAAAACCCGGTCCAGAAGATGTAGGGAATTCCTCCGAGGCGAGGATCCAGTTTGTTTTCTTCAAATAGGAAGAGAAAAGAGCCGATCGTAAGCACTACAACAGCCAATACGATACTATTCCAGATTTTGGATTTCATAGGGAGAGGAAGAGGTTATTTGGGCAGAAATTGAATGACTTGATGATAATTTCAAGTCAGGCTTAAAATAGCAATTATCTTCTGCTTTGCTAACCCGCGACCTCCCTAAAACCTTTGGAACTCCAAAGTATTTACGGAAACAATTTCGGAGATGCGGCCCCGGTGATTATTGAAAATTGAGGTAAATGGTAATCCCCTTTCGCTTGATGGAAGAAAGGGCGTCACGCAGTTCGGCAGGGGTTTTTTCTGCTTTATAAATGTTGTCCAATCCGTGTGAAAAGCGGATTTCCGGCGCGAACTTGAAGTATTTGAAATAAATCTCAAAGCCCATTCCTGCCTCGATGCTGATATCCTGTCCGGTGGTGACGATAGGATCCAGATTTGCCTCGTCCTGACTTTTGGTGCGAAAGTTATAGCTTGCACCCCCGAGGAAATACATTCGGGTATTGTTGAATCGCTGAGAGCGGTACTTGAATAGTAGGGGGATTTCGACCATAGTCGCCTCATTGACAAGTTCCTCAGTCGTGTAGCCCAGATTGCTGGTATTATCTACGTTGGAATTATTCCCGGGCACAGTAGTAGAATTCGGCTGGAAATAGTTTACATCCACCCGATACTCATAAAAACCGATTTTCGGTGTCAAGAGAAGATTGACCTGGTCATGTATTCTCAAAATCCCGGTAAAGCCAAGCGCAAATCCCGGCGTATACTTAGGATAAATGGACTGAATCGCATTATTGGCTGTATTGGTAGGGTCAAAAAAAGCATCCGAATACTTAAGCTGATAGGTTGCTGTATGGCCAGCCAAGAAAAACCCGTAAGAAAGAAGCTTATCATCAGACCCTGAGGTGCTGGTCAGACCAAACAAACCTTGAGAATAGGCGGTAAGGTTAATCCCAAAAAATAAAAGAAACAGGACACCTACTTTTGACCTACGTAGATGGAGCTGATTCCAAAAGTGAGTGGTTTGCATAAGGTGCTGTGAAATCCGACTTTTTTCAAAACTGCCAGAAAGTCCTCTCCATCCGGGAAGGCCTGAACTGACTCGGGAAGATAAGTATAAGCAGAATTGTCTTTGGATACAATTTTACCAATCTGAGGCAAAATCGCATTGGAATAAAACGCATAAGCCTGCTTCATGGGAAATGCCTTAGGCTTGCTAAACTCCAAAATGACTGTTTTTCCTCCAGGCTTGAGTACCCGATACATATCTGCCAGGCCTTTCTCGAGATTTTCGAAGTTTCTGACTCCAAATGAAACGATGACTGCATCAAACTTATTATCCTCAAACTGCAATCCTTCGGAATCTCCCAGCTGCATTTCGATTTTGTCCTGAAGACCCCGTTTAATCATTTTCTTGCGGCCTTCGGAAAGCATCCCTTCGGAAATATCCACTCCGATGATTTTGTCGGGATTCAATGCCAAGGCTTCGATCGCGAAGTCACCGGTACCCGTGGCAATGTCCAAAATCAGCTTGGGCTGATCCTTTCGGAGCATCTTGACGGCCTTTTTTCTCCAGACAATGTCAATCCCCATACTCAGCACATGATTGAGCAGGTCATACTTTGGACTGATGTTGTCAAACATCTCCGCTACCTGCGCTTTCTTGGGGTCTTGCTTATCTTTGTAGGGTACTACGGACATCACGAATCTTCTTTGGTGTGGCAATATTACTACAGAAACCCGAGGAATCGAAAATTGTTGAGGTTTATGCTGCCAAAGCCCTTCCAAAATAAAAACGTATTTTTGCAGCCAACAGAAGAATCATGATCCGAAAAGCACAATTTGTCGTCAGCAATACCAGCCCAGAGAAATGCCCAAAACCTGACCGGGCTGAGATCGCCTTTATCGGCCGGTCCAATGTGGGAAAAAGCTCCCTGATCAATATGCTGACCGGAGTGAAAGAATTGGCTAAAACTTCCCAAAAACCGGGAAAAACCCAGTTGATCAACCATTTCATGATCGACGACCGCTGGTTTCTGGTCGATCTTCCGGGCTATGGTTTTGCAAAAGTCAGCAAAGACAAAAAAGTCAAATGGGAGAAAATGATCAGCTCCTACCTGACTACCCGGGTCAATCTCTGCGGAGTATTTGTACTGATCGACAGCCGATTGGAACCTCAAAAAATCGATCTCGAATTCCTGAATTGGTGCGGAGAAGAAAACGTCCCCTTTGTGGTTGTTTTTACCAAAGCAGACAAACAGTCCAAAACCCAAACCGACAAAAATGTAAAAGCCTTCCTGGACAAGATGGAAGATATTTTCGGAGACATTCCGGATTATTTTGTCACCTCTGCGGAAAAAGGCGCAGGAAAAGAGGAAGTGCTGGGCTTCATCAGTGAACTGATCTCCGAATACGAGGCCGAGCACACAAATTGATCGATAATTCTATATTTGCAGCCTGAAAACGAAAAACCATGAAATGCCCATGATCCCGAAACCTCGGATTCAGTAAGGTAGATGATTACCAAGGGCATTCCATCTGACCAAAAAAACAATTTATAAACAGATGAATTTCAAAGACATCGCAACAGTAGCCGGCAAGCCGGGTTTGTATAAAATACTGAAGCCAACCCGCTCTGGAGTTGTGCTCGAATCAATGGATGAGAAAAAAGCCAAATTGGTGGCAGGAATGGCACAGCGTGTATCCATTTTGAGTGATATCTCGATCTACACCCTAACCGAAGAAGGTGCAGAACCACTCGAATCAGTGATGAAAAAGATTGAAGCTGAATACAAAGGGGACACCGGCGTGGATGCCACTTCTTCTGAAGGCGAACTGAGAGCTTTTCTAAAGTCTGTCCTTCCTGATTTTGACGATGCCAGAGTCTATACTTCAGACATCAAAAAATTGGTGACTTGGTACAACATCATCCGGAATGCAGCTCCTGAAGTATTGCAGGAAAGCAGCGAAGAACAAAAAGAAGCCTAAATTCACAGCCCCAACTTGGGGCTTTTTTGTTGAATAATGAACCAGTCCCTTCCCGAAGAAACCTTCTCCCTAATCACCAAAAACTTTCAGTTACCTGAAATTCAGGAAGGATTTTCTGAAGAAAAAGCACTGGAAATCCTGACCAAGGCCATCAGCCAACTCATGGACCGTAATCTGGAGCGATTGCTGCAGATCTGCTATCGGGTGGATCTCTCTGAAAACAGACTCAAACAGATTCTGCATGAGTCCGAACCAGAACGGGTGGCTGCAGATTTGGCAAAAGCACTCTGGGATCGCCAAAAACAAAAAGTAGAGATCAGGAGAAGGTATTCGGAAGGTTAGGATCGGAGTTCCTTGCTTGAATCAGCCAGAAATTTTTCCCTCATTCTCCGGTGATGAATTTCCTTCCAGGAGGTCTTCTTTTGAAATCCGTTTGATCTTGTTTCTCAAAAAAGCCTCCAAAAACTCAATTGATTCCACATCTTCTATCTCCAGGATTCCTTTGATCAACTCCAATTTTCTACCCTGAAGGTTGGTTTTTCCACTTCGCATCCCCAAAGGTAACCTTAAAATATCTCAGAACCTGATGTAGCCAACCATCCAAAGGAGGTTTTGGGACTCCAGCGCTTTTTCTATTTTAGCGAAAACCAAAACAGACCATGGCAAATCCCATTTGGATTATGACTTCGGCTTTTGACCAGCTCAATCTGGATCAGACCGTCGAAAAAGCACTGGAAATCGGAGTACAGGGGCTAGACCTTTGCGTCTTCCGGAAGGATGGTACTCGGGATGACTTCGTGGCCACCCACTTGGATTATGAAAATTTCGGCCCGGATCAGGCCAAGGCTTTGATTGAAAAATTCAACGGAGCAAAACTCAGGCTTTCCATCGGCGCTTTTGAAAACCTGATCGGAGGCGACCCCATCCATCGTGTCAAAAACCAAAACCACTTGCTCCGGCTCATTCGCATGGCTTACCTGCTGGGTGGAGATGAAAACGATGTGAAAGTTGGAACCTTTGTAGGCTACAACCACGAGTTGGGAAACCAAGACGGGGGATTCGAGAAAAACCTCCTGGAATACCAGCGGATCTTTGGACCGATTATCCGCTACGCCAACAGTTTGGGGGTGACCGTTCTCTATGAAAATTGCCCTATGGAAGGCTGGAGAAGCTCAGGATTTACCGGTACCTACAACAACCTGACCGGTGTACTTGCTGCCCGTAAACTCATGTACGAACTGGTGCCTGAAGCGAACCACGGAGAAATCTACGATCCCTCTCATGACGTGTGGCAGCATACGGATCCTGTGGAAGTCATGAAACATACCGACATGAACCGACTGAAGCGTATCCATGTCAAATCCACCCGAAACGTACCTGATCCGTTCTGGGGAAACATGTATCCGATGCAGCAAATCCGTCCCGAATGGGCAGCCAAGCTTGGGATCACTTCCAGTACCAATCCTTGGGATCGGCACCATTACGAAGCTACTTTGCCGGGTTTTGGGCTGGGAGACTCCATGGACTGGAGAGCGTTTGTCTCCATTTTGAAACAAAAAGGCTTTTCAGGACCATTCGAGATTGAAAATGAAGCTGTGCTTTCGAAGCAAACCGGGAAAATGGGAGCTATTGTGCAGGGCTGTAAGGCTGCGGTACAAAATCTTGCTCCGCTACTTTGGACGCTCACAGACGAAGGCTGGATCTATCCTACCCAAGAGTATGTTCCTTTGAAAGATCTAAATAGGGCCGATGTTCCTTTGGTAACGATGGATAACTTGGGCTAATTTGTCTTTACAATAATCTAAAATCATGAAATGATTTACGTTGATAACGTAAACTTTTATATTTTTTAAAAGTAAATCTTTTTACTTCCTAAAAATAAACCCTACCTTTGGAGCTATAAACCACTAGGTAAATGGTACTTAAGGAAGAATTATCGGCAGCAGTCAGTGGGCAGAAAAAAGGACTGTCAAAAAAAACCAAGCTCACTGAGCGAGAAGCAATCGCTGGTTTTAAGCCTTCAAGTACTCATATAGAAGTAATCACAGGCATACGACGCTGTGGGAAAAGCACCCTCATGCGTCAGCTGATAACCAATACTCATCAAGAATTTGCCTACCTGAACTTTGAAGATCCAAGGATATTCGGATTTGAGGTCAGTGACTTTTCTAAATTGGATGAAGTATTTGGGGAAGAAGTTTCCGCTTATTTTTTTGATGAAATCCAGAATGTCACTGGCTGGGAGGTTTTTGTAAGACAGCTACACGACCGCGGCAGCAAAGTGTATATCACCGGTTCCAATGCCTCTCTGCTCAGCAGCGAGTTGGGTACAAGGCTGACTGGACGCCACCTTTCCTATGAAATATTTCCATTTTCCTACTCCGAATACTTAGCATACAGCGAGCTCGAAGACAGCAAGGAGAGTTTTCTAGACTATCTGAATTCGGGAGGGTTTCCAGAATTTCTCCGAGACCGAAATCCCGAAGTCCTTCAAAATCTTCTAAAAGACATTGTCTTCAGGGATATTGCTATCCGCTATGGTATCAAAAACACAAAAACGTTGATGGAGATCGCTCTATTTCTCCTTTCTAATGTGGGAAAGACGACGAGCATCAATAGTCTGAGAAAGACATTTGATGTGGGTTCTCCTAGCACAGTCTCCGACTATTTATCATGGATGGAAGATGCATACTTATTTTTCTTCGTTCCAAAATTCAGCTGGTCAGCCAAAAGCATCTCGAAAAATCCCAAAAAAGTATACGCCATCGATACGGGATTTGCAAAGGCAAACTCGCTCAGCTTCAGCAGTGACAGCGGCAGACTCTTTGAAAACTTGGTATTTATCCTCTTGAGGAAAAAGAATTTTGAGCTATACTACTTCAACGAGCGAAGGGAATGCGACTTCATTGTATTTGAAAACAAGCAATGCAAATGGGTCATTCAAGTAACCGAACAAGTGCATGGGGATAACAAGCAGCGAGAATTCGATGGGTTGATGGAAGCTATGACTTTCTTTGGAAAAGCGGAAGGACTCATCATCACACTGGACCAAAGTGACAAACTTATCCTAGAAGAAAAAACCGTCAGGCTAATCCCGGTCAGGACATTCATAAAAGAATTTCTAAACTACCTGTAAAAGCAGCATTCAATTCCCCAATCCCTGTTCGTATCCAGTATCAGCTGGCAAATTACTTCCCAAAGCAGCCGCTACAGCGAGCTGGTCGCAGCGTTCGTTTTCGGGATGACCGGCATGCCCTTTTATCCAATAAAACTTAGGCTTGTATTTGAGGTGCAGGGGAATGTATCGTAGCCAGAGGTCAGGGTTTTTCTTATCCTTGAAGCCTTTCTTCTGCCAGCCCCAGAGCCATCCTTTTTCGATGGCATCCACGACATACTTGCTGTCGGAGTGGATATGCACCGGAAATTCGGTGGTTTTGAGTTCCTGTAGCGCACGAATCACAGCCCAAAGTTCCATCCGGTTGTTGGTCGTGAGGCGAAACCCCTCCGATAACTCTTTTCGGTGTTGGCCAAATTTGAGCACTACACCATATCCTCCTGGACCTGGATTGCCTTTGGCTGCACCGTCGGTATAGATTACAATCATGCCTTTAAAATCGAAAGAATCATCGATTAATTCGTGTTAGATCAATTGATTACTTCGATAGGAAATGCGTTGGTCTTGAAAATTTTGACTGCGATCGAAAGGAGAATAATCCCAAAAATCCTTCTCAGCACGTCCAAACCGGTTTTCCCGAGCTTGCTTTCCAACCAGGTCGTACTTTTCAGCACGGCATAGACAAAGAGCAAATTGAGCAGAATGCCTATGGCAATATTGACTTGCTCAAATTCCGCCTTCAAAGTCAAAATGGTAGTCAAAGTTCCTGCCCCGGCAATTAAAGGAAAAGCAATCGGAACAATGGAAGCGCTGGAAGTTGCCTCAGGATCAGGCTTGAACAGTTCGATTCCCAAAATCATCTCCGCACCCAGCGCAAAAATGATCAGCGCACCTGCTATCGCGAAGTCACTCACACCGATTCCAAACAATCGAAGGATTGACTCCCCCACCAACAAAAAGGCAATCATCAAAACACCGGCAGCCAAAGTGGCCCGCTCGGATTTGATGTGGCCTACTTTCTTTCTCAGATTGATCACAATCGGGATGGATCCCAGGATATCGATGACTGAGAATAAAATCAGGGAGACGGAAAGAATTTGCTTAAAATCTAACATGCCGCAAAAGTAATGGATTTCAGATATAGGATTTGCGATTTCGGATTTGAACTGGTCGAAATCCAAAATCGCAAATCCAAAATCAGATTACTCCATGCCTTTGTCCCGCATCTTTTGGAACTCGTCAAAGCGACGGAAAATTGCCACTGAAAAGCCAATCAGCATGATGATTGTACCGACCCAAAGTACATTGATGTATGGCTTCACGATGGCCTTCATCACGACGTAGTCTTTTTGATATTGATTGACTTTGAAGACAAACTTATTTTGCTCCGGCAGGATATCTTCCAGACTTACTTTAAGTCCCAATTCGGTATCGATTACCGGGAGTTTACCCACCTGATTGTTTCGAATGATAAAGGTCGGTTCAAGCGTTTTCTCTACGTCGTAATCCAACACCCGAAGTTTGGCTTTCACCGCAATATCTCCTTCCTGTAGCTGATAGCCATCAATTTCCTTGAGAACTTCTGCTCCGTCGAAATAGGTCACGAAATCGGCAATATGGAATTGCTCACCCGGTGCGACTTCGTAGTTTTCGTCCTCTTTCCAGTCGGGATCGGCATAATCATTCATAGCCGCCACGTAGGTATACAAGTCCCGATTCAGGTAGATCTTGGAATCCGGCGAAGAAATCAAACCTCCCATGCCTTCATTGAATTGAGACATTGGACTCAATGAAAACTTCAAGGTTTCATTTTGGTAATAATCGATTTTGAAATAGTCATTTTCCTCCAAAACCAAATTGACAATGTCGCCTTTCTTGAAATAATCTTTGTAGTCTTCCAGTGCTGTAGCTTCATTTACATTCCCGGTGGATTCAAGAATTTTGGCTGGAACATACTCAGGAACTCCCACCACTTTCTTCTGACGACCTCGATACACCACCGTGTAATCCTTCATCTGGGTAGGTTTGTTGATCCAAAGCAGCACGTGCTCCTTGTTCATCTCATCTTCCCAGCTGTTGCTGTAAGTGAGGCCAGACATATTAATGGAAATGACGTCGGAATAGCCCGAACTGAACATGATTCCGATCAGGATCATCCCCAAACCGATGTGAGCCAAAGAGCCACCTGCCAGTTTAAACGTCGATTTCTTGAACAGCTTGGCCAAAATTACCGAGTTAGCCACAATGGTAAATGTGCCAGCCAAGACGATGATAATGTATTTCCAGTCGTAGACTTTTGCCAAAACAATGATCGCTGCAGAAAGCAAAACGGAAACGATGTAAGGCGTTACCAAAGCCTCCTTCAGTGCTTTTTTATCGATCTTTTGCCACCAGAAAAACTGACCCACGGAAGTCAACAAGGCAATAGCCACAGCAAACCACAATTGGAATTTGGTATAAAACTCGACCTGATCTGCCGGAGGAGCCATGTTGGATATTCCGCCAAAACTTTCCACCAACGCATTCCAAGCTGGAATTGACGTGGGCAAGATCACCTGAAATGCCATCAAGCCTAAGGTCACTGCCCCAAGGAAAATCCAGAATTCACGCGAGTAAACCGAAGCTTCTTTTTCGGAAGTCGGGATATGTTTCCAAGCTTTCGCAGCAAGAAAAATTGCGATAACCATGAAAAACAACATGTAAATCAGCAATTGACCGGAAAGACCCAAATCGGTAAAGGAGTGAACAGAAGCATCTCCCAAGACCCCTGATCTTACTAGGAAAGTCGCATAAAGCACCAGGATAAAGCTCAGGATCACGAGAACAATCGAGGTCTTGAGTGCAGTTGCACTTTTCTTGAAAGTGATCATGGTATGGATCGAAGCCACCAAAATCAGCCAAGGGACATAGACGGCATTTTCCACCGGATCCCAGTTCCAATATCCTCCAAAATTCAAGGTAACATAAGCCCAATAGGCCCCCATGATAATTCCCATGCCCAGAATCATGGCTGAGAAAATCGCCCAAGGTAAAGCAGGACGGATCCACTCGGAATATCGTTTGGTCACCAGCCCTCCAATCAAGAAGGCAAAAGGAACCAAGGTAGAAGCATAGCCCAAAAACAGCGTAGGCGGATGAATCACCATCCATATATTTTGCAAAAGCGGATTCAGACCGGTTCCATCTTCAGGGACAAAGTCCGGGTTCATCTGAAAGATTGGTGCCTGGGTAGCATCTCTCAACAGCATAAACGGAGAACTGCCGATCTTCAAATCCCCAATCACCACACCCATAATCATGGAAATCAGGAAAGCCTGAACCAAGGCAAATACCACCATGACGGGAGCTTCCCAGAATTTGTTGGTTTTGATCAAAACCACCCCCAAAATCACATTCCAAAAAGCCCAAAGGATAAATGCGCCCTCTTGTCCTTCCCAAAAACTGGAGATCATGTAATGAACAGGAAGTGCTTTGGACGAGTGGGAATAGGCGTAAAAATATTCGTACCGATGATTGTAGATAATTTCAAAAAGTGAAAAAGCAATCATTACTGTAGAGACAGTATGAATGTAAAAGCTGATTCGGCTGAACCGTCTCCAGCTGGCTTTTTCAATTTCATTTGCCCGGAAATACTGGATGTAGGCGTAGGCCGTAACCAATGCACTGACAAAAGCCACGATGGTCATCAGGTGGCCCAAATTACCCACAAAGGTATTGATCATGATTTTTTGCTTGGGATTATACTCAACATCACATTCCTGCCGCCTGCACGTCGGTTTCCTGATACTTCGATGGACACTTCATCAGGATTTTATCTGCTACAAAAATTTCTTTCTCTCGGTAAGACCCGATCACTACCACTTGTTCAGACCGTTGGAAATCTGCGGGAACGGGCTCATTGTAATAAACTTTCTGTTCGGTTCCTTCATTGTCCACCAGGAGGAAGGTAAATGAGGTCTTGTCCTCTCCTACTTCCAGACCTGTCACTTGACCTGAATCGTCCTTCTTCAACTTACCAACCACATGGATGGCTTTGTCTTCTCCGTCCTCTTTCATTTCCCAGGCAGTACTGAAGCTTTCATAGCTGCTGGCGTCTCCGATGGAAGTCATGATGATCACGATCGCGATGGCAATGATTCCCAGTCCGATGATATGTCCTTTTTTCATGATATAGGAAAATTAAGCGGGAAGATTCTTTTCAAGTTTGGATATTCTTCTGTCGGTGTTTACCACATAAACTGTGATGCCGACAAAAATGATTGTGATGATGCCCACCAATACGTAGATTTTTCCTTCTGCACGCATCTGATCGGCCATTTCCACGGAGTTGTTGGAGTAATCGGATTCTGTGACGGCAATTTTCTCCTGGGCCAAAGCGCTCAGGGAAAAAACCAACAGGGCTATAGTCAATAATTTTTTCATGTGTCAGGAATTAAGAAATCGGTCTTCCACTATTCGCTCTACCCTACGGATTCTTACCCGAACGGTTGCTACCCAAGCCCCAAGAAGAGTCCATCCGAGAATAGCCGGATAGAATACCATTCGGAGTTTGGAATCCAAGTCATAGGCATTGAATCCGGGGTTTCCGCCGTTGCCAGGGTGGAGGCTATCTGTGAGTCTGGGAAGTACGAAGATCAATGGAATAAAGGCTGCGAAAGCAAAAATGTTGTAAACCGCACCAATTCGGCCTCGCTGCTGAGGATCAGTGATGCTGCCTCTGAGAATCAGATAGGCAAAATACATGAGCAAGCCGATGGCTGAGGCATTCTGCTTCGGATCTCCGCTCCAATAATCTCCCCAGGTGAATTTGGCCCAAAGCATGCCAGTCACAATCCCCAGCACTCCAAACAAAATGGCCGCATTGGTAAATTCCAAAGCCATGTCATCGTACTTGAGATCATTGCTGCGGAGGTATTTGACACTGTAAAAAACAGCGACTACCAGCATCAGGATCATTCCAAACCACATGGTCACGTGAAAATGAAGGGCGCGGATGGTTTCATTCAGAATTGGAAGTCGAGGGACATCCATCAGCAATCCGGCAGTGAGGGTGTACAGCAGCAGTCCGATTGCTAGGATTTTCCACCAGGATTGGCGCATAGGTGATTTTTGCTTTTTCAAGCGCAAAAATAAGGCATAAGTTCCTGAATCCGCTGCTTTTTATGATAAAAGACGAGAGGATTTAAGATTTAAGAAGTATGATTTACGTAGCCGAAATAAGCATCAATCCCGCTGGGGCGAATGAAACTTAAAAGCCCAAGATCTTTGCAATCATCCCATTCTAACCACACTGGAAATCCAACACCTTCCTCCCAGTTTTATAATTTTAAAATATTTCAATCTACCAATTCTTACCTTTGCCCTGTGGAAAATCAGAAAAAAGACATCCGTAAACTCAGCCTCGCAGAATTGGAGGAGTTTTTTGTAGCTCAGGGAGAGAAAAAATTCCGGGCCAAGCAGGTCTACGAATGGCTTTGGAACAAGTCGCTCAAAAACTTTGACGACATGAGCAACATTTCCCTTTCCACCCGGGAAATGCTGAAAAACCACTTTGACATCAACCACATTCAGGTGGACTTGATGCAGCACAGCAGCGATGGCACCATCAAAAACGCGGTCAAACTCTACGATGACAAAATCGTCGAGTCGGTGCTGATTCCCACCAGCAAACGAATCACTGCCTGTGTCTCTTCACAGGTCGGATGCAGCCTGGATTGTAACTTTTGCGCAACCGCCCGACTGAAACGCATGCGAAATCTGACCCCGGGGGAAATCTACGATCAGGTAGTGGCGATCAAAGACGAAGCAGAGACCTATTTCCAACGGCCTTTGACCAATATCGTGTTTATGGGAATGGGTGAGCCATTGCTCAATTACGCGAATGTCATCGAGGCGATCGACAAAATCACTTCTCCGGAAGGATTGGGAATGGCACCTCGTCGAATCACCCTCTCGACCGTGGGAATTCCGAAAATGATCCGGAAAATGGCCGACGACGAGGTCAAATTCAACTTGGCCATCTCGCTCCATTCAGCGATCAATGAAACCCGTAGCAGATTGATGCCGATCAATGACTCCAATCCCCTCGAGGAACTGGCAGAGGCGCTGAAATACTGGTATCAAAAAACCAAGCGAAAAGTAACCTACGAATACGTCATCTGGGACGGGGTAAATGACGACGAACGCCATGCGAAAGCCTTGGCCAAATTTTGCAAAATCATCCCTTCCAAAGTCAATATCATCCAATACAACCCCATAGACGAAGGCGAATTCCGTCAGGCAAAACAGGAAGCCGTGGACATGTATGTGCGAATTCTGGAGCAAAACGGCATCATCGCCAAAGTCCGAAAATCAAGAGGCCAAGACATCGATGCCGCCTGTGGTCAACTGGCAAACAAGAACGAAGTAGCCCAATTGACTAGCCATTAAGATTTTTTCACTTGCTTTTAACAAAAGCAGTAGTTTTCTTATGGGCGTTATTATAAATTAACTGAACTTTATTTTCATGAGATTCCCGTTTTTTATATGGCTGGCAGCAGCCCTGGTTTTCATTGCCGTACCCCTTAGCGCACAAGAAACTCTCCCTGAAAAAATCACCGGCTATTTTGAAAAAGCCCAAAAGGAGTTTCCAATCGAGAAATCTTACCTCCACTTAGACAAACGAACCTACACCCTCGGTGACGATGTTTGGTTCAGCGCGTACTTGGTGGCAGGTAGCAACCAAATTCCTTCTCCACTCAGCCGGACTTTGTATGTGGATTTCTTTGATGGGGAAGGATTGCTGCTGGAGCAGCGAAAGGTAAAAATCGACAACGGCCACGGGGCAGGGGACTTCAAAATCCCCCGTTTTGGCAAACCGGGCGTCTACCAAATCAAGGCCTACACAGCTTGGATGACCAATTTTGGAGAGGAATATTTCCTCAGCACGACCTTTCAGGTGGTTGACGGAACGGGTGGTTCATTTCTTCCAAAAGTCAATTTCACTCAAATCAGCTCCTCTTCCGGCAAAGTCAACTATCAGGTTGAAATCGAAGCCATTTCCAGCACCGGAACTCCTCTTTCCAACCAAACTTTGGAAATCCGGGCTATGGCTGGAGAAGCGGAATTGCACAATCAATCCCTTTCGCTCAACGCACTCGGTCAGGCTACTTTTTCCTTTTCAATTCCGGAAAAACCCCATCCGAGCCAAAGCCTGGAATTGACTTATTTGGAAAACGGGGATTACCCGGTTGTCCAAAAAATCAGGCTACCCTACAGTCTAAACCTAGCGGATATCCAATTCCTTCCGGAGGGCGGACACTGGGTAGTCGGCAAAAAATCCAACCTGGCCTTTCGGGCAATAGACCCGGATGGTAGTCCCGTGGAAATCAGCGGTGAACTAGAAGGACAGGCTTTTTCTACCCGATTTGGAGGTATGGGAAAAGTCGAAATCACACCCACAAAACCCGACTATACTGCCCAAATCATCAGCAAGACATCCGGTGAAAAACGGTCAATTACGCTTCCAAAAGCAGATCCCCAAGGGCTGACTCTTCAGGTCGCCAACAATCCCACGGCGGCATTCCTGACCGTGTTTGTACAGGGAAACTATGAACCCAATTCCCTCATTTTGGTCTCTCAGACCCGTGGACTGATCAATTACATGATTCAGGGAGCTCTCAACAATGGTGTTTGGGGAGTTCGGATTCCCAAAGAAAATCTCATTACGGGAATCAACCACATCACAGTCCTGAACTCCGAAGGCCGGCCATTGCTTGAGCGCTTGGTTTTTATTCAGAAAAATGACTTTCTCGATTTGGAGATCAGTACCTCAGGAAAACCCAGTCCAAGATCCGCAATCAAACTTGATTTCTCGAGCAGTTTTGGAGGACAGGCTGTCCCTGGGATTTTCTCGTTGGCGGTGAGTGATGCAGATCAGGTGGCAGATGAATCCTTGGCTTATGGAAGCATTTTCTCCAGTCTTTTGCTTAGCTCCGATTTGAAAGGAGCCCTCTACCAACCCGGTTATTATTTCAAAGATCAGGAATCCGAAACCTTGGAAGCCTTGGATTTGGTCATGCTGACTCATGGCTGGAGAAGATTCTCCTGGGAAAACATCCGGGAGGGAAAATTTCCGGAAATCAAAAATTTCATTGAGCGGGGAATCAATATCGAAGGACAAATCACCGAGCAGGAATCCACCAAAAAAGGGCTCGGAGGAGGAAAGGTCAGCGCACTGATCGGTGAAGGAGTCGAAATAATCGGCTCGGAATTCGGTCCAAACGGCAGGTTTATTTTTACCGAATTGGACTACCAGGATTCTGTCACCGTAACGATCACTGCTGAAGACAACCGCTTGAAAAACTTCGTGGATGTGAGCATCATTCAGCCAGAACCCGTTTTTCGTCAAATCGAAGGAGCTTTCCCCAACCAGGTCTATTGGCCCAAGTCTTTGGTGGAATCCTTTGAAGCCAGAAAGCTGATGCAGGAACTGAACCAAAACCAAGATTTTGTGGACTTGGAAGGCGTGACTGTGGAGAGTCAGACCATCCAAAAAGAAGACGAGGAAATCCGGAAGCTTTATGGGGCTGGGGATGTGACGATCAATCCCGATAAAATTCCCGGAACTGTGGGATTCTCCAACGTATTTCAACTGATCCAAGGGAGAGTTTCCGGGGTTCAGGTTTTTGTCTCAGGCTTGGATGTTTCGGTTCAAATCCGAGGAGTAGGATCGATTAACTCCGGAACGACACCTCTCTTTTTGCTGGACAATATGCCGGTCGACGCTTCCACGCTGTTTCAGGTAAATCCACGGGATGTATCCAGCATCGAAGTATTTAAAGATCCTGCCCGTGCGGCCATTTTCGGAGCCCAGGGGGCCAATGGAGTGATTGCGGTTTACACCAAATCAGGAGCCGGAGTAAGCGGTCAGAGTGTAGGAGGAACCCTGGTCACCCAATATGGAGGCTACTCCTCCCCAAGGGAATTTTACGCACCCAAGTACGATCAACTGACACCCGAAAACGCTATTTCTGACCAGCGGGCCACCATTTATTGGAATCCCGGCATCAAAACGGATACCACTGGGAAAGCCCATATCCAATTCTACAATACCGATGTGGCTAAGAGGCAATTGTTGATCCTGGAAGGGATGGACAGTCAAGGCAGATTGGGACGATTGGTGAAAATCCTGGAGTAGGCATTTGCAAAGCTCAGCAAAGCCTCCTACTTTTTCTGAACACAACTGATTTTGACTAGTAATGAAAAAGATTCTCCTGATTTTTCTCCTGCTCGGCGGAATTGCCACGGGAGTTTTGGCCCAAGAACAAGGGGATTTCCGGATCCATGCCCAGGGCTTTTACGGGTTGAAATTCGACGAATTTGGTGCAGGAGGGGGATTGGAATACTTCTTCGCAGACCGGTTTGCGCTGATGCCCAGCTATACCAAACTGTTTCCTCAGATAGGGAATGCCAGCAATTTCAGCGCTGATCTCAGGTATTATGTCACCGAAGGAGTCTCCCAAGTCTACGTCATGGCGGGATATAGCCAGTCTTTCCAAAATACCCAACCCGGGGAACCTGGTACCCGAAGGAATTACGTAGGAGCAAATTTTGGAGTTGGCGCTTACATCCGCATCACGGATTGGGTGGGATTAAGCTCAGAGTTTAAATTCCAAAGCCAGCAGCCGCAAGAACCCGGAATCAAATTAGGGTTTGCCTTTCCGCTTTGAAAAAAAGATTTCGGCTCTTGAGGGGTCTCCAGAAATTGGAACCCCTTATTTTTTGCTGAACTCAAACAGCTTTCGCTTTTCTTCCTTGCTCAGAGAATCGTAGCCCTTTTCGGCGATTTTATCGAGAATACGGTCGATTTCTTCTTGGGTAGTTTCTTGGGATTTAGGAGCCGGAGTTGAAGTGGATTTGGCAGAAAATCCTCCAAAAGCCCCTCCGCTCTCCGTTTTGGCTTTGCGGTAGCTGACTTTGACTTTCCGTCGATTTCCGCTGAGCAGGTTTTCGAAGAAAATTCCGACTTTTTGGACGGGCACTCCCCAATCCACACCTTTTCTCAATTGCACAATGTAGAGATATCCTAACAATGCACCACCGAGGTGAGCCAAATTCCCCCCTGCATTTTCTCCAATTGATCTAGCATAGGATAATATGACAAAGAAGATGGCTATATAAACAATTCGAACAGGCCCAATCAACAATAAAAAAAATGTTGTATTTGGGGTTAAAGTGGCTGCACCGACCACCACCGCAAAAACCCCCGCGCTTGCCCCAAGCATCATGGAGGAATCTACCGAAGCACTGAAATAAGGCGCGAGATTATAGATCAAAACATAAAATACCGCTCCAAAAAGCCCTCCTAGAATGTATAGATTGGCAAGTTTTCGGCTGCCCAAATACTGATGGATCAGCAATCCAAACCAGTACAAAAACAGCATATTGAAGAGAATGTGAAACACATCTTCATGCAAAAACATGTACGTGAAAACCGTCCAGGGCTGGGTAGCGAGTTTAGGCAAAGAGGCCGGCATCATCAGGTAACTCAGCCCGGCTTTATAGATGTCCCCGAGTCCGCTGATGGTCAATAAAACCCGGACGATCAGGAGCACAAAAAACACTAATATATTGATCGCAATCAGCTTGTAAAGGCTGTTGTCGCTGTGCCTAAAGGCATTTCTCAGATTTTCCCAAAAGCTACCGTACATCTCAATAGAAGGAGTTTCTGTCCTTTTTCCAATTATAAACCAAGGCGGCACCGATCAGCAATCCACTCAAATGTGCAAAGTGAGCGACATTGTCGGTAGGGCTGTTAAGCAAAACGTTATAAACGGTGTAAAGGCCGTAAAAAAGGACCAAATATTTGGCTTTGACCGGCATGGGAGGAAACAGCAGGAAGAGTTGGGTATTGGGAAAAAGCATCGCAAATGCGACCAAAATCCCAAAAAGGGCACCAGAAGCCCCCACCATCGGCTGATTGGCCTGAAGTCTCAATATAGCGTCCAGTGTCTTCTCGGCCCGTTCGATGTAGATCGGATCAGTAGGATTTCTGCTGAATTGATCTACAAAATCAAATACAGCCGGATCGAAATAGCCCCTGTTTTCCAACACGAGCTTGTTGAAATACTCCGGATCCGGATTGCCTTCAAATGCGATAACTTTTTCTTCGAGGCTCTTGTATTGGTACATGGTATATCCGGAATAAAGAACTCCTGCTCCTACCCCGCAAACCATCCAAAGGGTGAACAATTTTTTCGGACCCAAAAACTGCTCCAGCAGGGGACCAAAGATCAGAAGCCCAAACATGTTGCTGAACAAATGCCAGAAATCGGCATGCATAAACATGTAGGTCAGAAACTGGAATGGCTTGAACAAGGGGCTTTGGATGTAGTAAAGCGCAAACCATTCATTCAATACCGGCAAAGCAAAATTCGCCACGATAAACACGACGATGTTGATCAGCAGGAGATTTTGTACGACCGGGGTTATATTTCTAAACATGCTATTTTCCGAAGAAAGAGTGAATGCTATTTAAATCCAATTTCACAAAGGTTTTGTTCCCTCCCGGGGAATAGTTTGGATTTTGGCAGGCAAAAAGCTGTCCAACCAAGGTTTCCATTTCCTGGGAATTCAGCTTTTGGCCCTTTTTGATAGATGATCTACGGGAAATCGACCTCGCGAGATTTTCCCGCTTGTCCAAAGAAAGCTCATTTCGGAAGTTTTTGAACTGCTCCAACAGACCCTCGAAAAGTTCTTTTTCATTTTTGACCTGCACATCGGCCGGCACGCCCCGGATCAAGACCGTATCCTTTCCGAATTCCTCCACCACAAAACCCAAACTGTGCAATTCGGAAAGCATATCCATCACCAAGGCAAAATCTGCCGGATTCAGCTGGACAGTTGGTGGGAAAAGACACTGCTGCGAGGCACCTTGGGCCAGTTGCAGCTGTCTGGAATACTGCTCGTACAGGATTCGTTCGTGGGCGGCCTGTTGGTCTACAATCAGCAATCCGGTAGACATCTGCGCTATGATGTAGCTCAGTTCCACCTGAAAGGTCGTCCCGGTAGCCTCTGTGTCCTGGGGCTGGAGGACAAGCCGAGTCTCGTCTGCCGAGGCCCGGCTGGGGAAAGTCAGGATTTCCTGCTCCTCATCGCGTTGTTTCAAGGAAGGAACTGGATTGAAATTGCCTTCGAAAAGGCGCTCCCAACCTGAGACCGATGACTTCTTAAACTCAGGTGTATTGAAGGTCTTGTAGCTATACTCCCGATCTACCTGGATCTTGGTTTCCGGATTTGCCGTCCAGTTTTCCTGGAAATTGACATCGATGCTGAAGTCGATCGCCGGCATCACGTGGTGCGCACCCAAGGCCTGCTTGACCGCTGAGCGGATCACGGCATAGACGGTCCGCTCGTCATCAAACTTAATCTCCGTTTTGGTAGGGTGGACATTGATGTCTATATGGGCAGGATCAATCTCCAGGAAGAGCACATAAAACGGAAACTGATCCGCCTGAATCAGTCCTTCAAAGGCAGAACTGACCGCATGGTGCAGGTAGCTGCTTTTGATGTATCGGTTATTGACAAAGAAAAATTGCTCTCCACGGGTCTTTTTGGAATGCTCCGGTTTTCCGATATAGCCTTTGATATTCACGTGGGGAGTATTCTCCTCACAGGGCACCAACTGGCCTTGGTAACTTTTCCCAAAAAGCCCGACAATCCGCTGGCTCAATTTACCGGCAGGAAGATTGAACACTTCCAAGTCTTGCTGATGAAGTGAAAAAGCCACCTCAGGATAAGAAAGGGCCACCCGCTGAAATTCATCCACCACATGGCGCATTTCGACCGGATTGGACTTGAGAAAATTCCTTCGGGCAGGCACATTGAAAAAAAGATTTTTCATAGCCACGGAAGTCCCTACCTGGGAGGCAACCGGTTCTTGCCTTTTGATTTCGGAGCCTTCTATCTGGATCAAAGTACCCAATTCGGAATCCGCTTGTCGGGTTTTGAGCTCGACTTGAGCCACTGCCGCGATGGAGGCGAGGGCTTCCCCGCGAAATCCAAAGGTCCGGATGGCAAACAGATCCTGAGAAGTCCGGATTTTTGACGTGGCATGTCGCTCAAAACTCATCCGGGCGTCTGTGGGAGACATGCCTTTTCCGTTGTCAATCACCTGAATGAGTTGCTTTCCGGCGTCTTTTACCAAAACCTGCACGGATGTAGCACCCGCATCGACTGCATTTTCCAGAAGTTCTTTCAATGCCGAAGCAGGACGCTGTACGACTTCTCCCGCTGCGATTTGATTGGCGATCGCATCAGGCAGAAGCTGGATGATGTCACTCATCTTTGCTTCTTTTTAAAAATCTGAACAAAAAATATCCCCCGCCAAGAGCCAGCGCCCCAATAAGCAGGTAGTTCACGATCTCCGGGCCGATGTAAATAAATCCAAAAGCCCCGATGATCATGAAAAAGAATAACAGGGAACGGATTACCCCGGCAGAACTGACCATGCTCGTATTCTTGGGTTTGATACCCCGGCTGGAAAAAGCCCCCCTAATCCCACTTCCCAAACCTCTGCGGGTATCCCCTTCCTCCTCTGACCCGCTTTTGGGCAACACGCCTTCATTCTCCAATTCCTGGCGTATCCGAGAAGTCCGCTCCTCGATTTCTTCTTTAATCGGATCGTAATACCTGGGCTTTATTTCGAATCGCGCATGAGAAACTGTCCGAAAGATGGAGGGTAATTTCATCTGGTTAGTATAATTTCTTTAAGGTCATATGGAATCTCGCAGGATTTGTGGTCATCCCTCTGTGTGTCCTTTCCTCGACATGCTCGATTTCATGATTTACTTTTTGGTCTCTGGTTTGGACTTAATTCCTGAGATAAACGAAAGAGTATTCAAGAAAGGGAAATACCGCAGATCACTTTTCTACGTTTTTTAACCCTAAACTTGACTCAATGTTGCCCAATCTTCACTATATTCAGTTGAAAGTCCTTTTATCCAATGCACTCAAGCGGCCAAGGACTTTGGAAAACTGCACCTTCCGCCGCTATCACAAATATATTTTGAAAGTTAAGGATTAAAAATTGATCTCGGTCATGAATAAAAAGCATTGGAGCCTGTTTTCTCTTCTTGTTTTGCTGGGATTGTTTTCTTCAGGAAAGGTGGATCCCTTCGCTGCAAACGAGGATCCATTGATAGTGGAGGACCGATTGAGTCAGGAAAACTGGGTGGACAGTGTTTTTCAGGCGCTGAGTTTTGAGGATCGACTGGGACAGCTATTTATGGTAGCTGCTTACTCCAACAAAGACCAGCGCCACGTCGATGAAATCAGTGAATTGGTCAAAAATGAGAATCTGGGTGGACTGATTTTTTTCCAGGGAGGGCCCAACAGACAAGCCCGCTTGACTAATTACTATCAAGCTCAGGCCAAAACTCCCCTTTTAATTGCCATGGATGCCGAGTGGGGTATCGGGATGCGCTTGGATTCAGTGCCAAATTTCCCAAAGGCCATGACCCTTGGGGCGATCCAAAACCCTGAGTTGATCTACGAAATGGGCTCCGAAATCGCCCGGCAATTCAAGGAACTGGGGATGCACATCAATTTCGCCCCTGTGGTGGATGTCAATTCCAATCCGGATAATCCCGTGATCGGCTATCGGGCATTTGGGGAAAACAAGGAAATGGTCACCAAAAGAGCGGTGGCCTACATGAAAGGTCTTCAGGACAACGGGGTGATGGCCAATGCCAAACATTTCCCCGGACATGGCGATACCGAGACCGACAGTCATCATGTCCTTCCGGTCATCAATCATCCCGAAAAACGCATCTGGGAAATTGACCTCTACCCTTATCAGGAGCTATTCCGGGAAGACCTCATGTCTGTGATGGTTGCTCACCTGAATGTCCCCAGCCTGGACAATGGATCCAATATTCCTACCAGTCTTTCCAAACCCATCGTGACGGATTTACTCCAGAAACGGATGAATTTTCAGGGATTGGTATTTACCGATGCTTTGAACATGAGAGGCGTGGCGAATTTCAACAAGCCAGGAGAAGTGGATTTGAAAGCGCTTTTGGCGGGGAATGATGTCCTCCTCTACTCTCAGGATGTCCCCAAGGCCAAAGTGCTGATTAAAGAGGCTGTGGCCCAAGGAATTATTTCAGAAAACGAAATCAACCGAAGAGTAAAAAAAGTCCTTAAAGCCAAATATTGGGCCGGACTGAATCAGTACAAACCCATCGATACCTATAAGATTGCTGATCGACTCAATACCCCAAGGACCCGGGAGATCATCGAAAAACTTTACTCTGCCTCCATCACGGTGGCTTCAAACAAAGGCGACTTGCTTCCTTTTCAACATCTCGATCTTAAAAAGTTTGCAAGCCTGACCATCGGAGATGAAGGCAAGGAGTTTTCGACTTATCTCAACAAATACACCCGGGTAGACCATTTCACCATCCCAAAAGCCTCCAGCGAGTCCGCACATTACAACCTGATGAAGCAGCTGGAGGACTACGATGTCATCGTGGTTGGTTTGATGGGAGTGACCAATAGTCCACAGCGTGCGTTTGGAATATCTCCAGGGGATGTTGAACTGATCCGTAACCTGGAAAAACGGCAGCAGGTAGTCACTGTCTTGTTTGGAAACGCATATGGAGCAAAAGCACTCGAGGGCTTTGGCAATGTGGTTTTGGCCTATGAAAACTCAGCCGTAACCCAGAAACTGGCTCCTCAGGTACTTTTTGGAGGGCGCTCCGGACAGGGAATCTTGCCGGTCACAGTCAGCGGTGAATATTCCCATGGGGTAGGCGGTTATCTGGAAGATGCCAATCGTCTTTCATATGGAACACCCGAGAGTGTAGGAATGGACAGCAAGGTTCTGGACAAAATTGATGAAGTAGCCAACCGGATGATTCTGGTTCAGGCAGCCCCGGGGGCAAATGTTTTGGTGGTGAAAGACGGAAAAGTGGTTTTCCAGCGGTCCTATGGGCATTTGGATTACACCAAGAACACACCAGTAACTCCTGAAACGGTCTACGATCTGGCATCGGTGACCAAAGTACTGGCCACCACCCAAGCGGCCATGTTCCTGCACAGCAGAGGAGAACTGGACATGAATAAGACCTTGGGCGATTACCTGCCAGAACTTAAAGGGACAAATAAGGCCAATCTGGTCCTGAAAGATGTCATGGCCCATGAGGCCGGATTGAAAGCATTCATTCCTCATTATGTCAAAACTGTCCAATCCGGTCAATGGAGGGGGGATTATTACAAGCCGGCTCCTGAACCTGGCTTTACCCGACCTGTGGCAAATGACATGTTTGGAAGAGATGCCTTGCGGGATAGCATTTGGAATTGGACGGTTCAGTCCGAGTTGCTGCCAAAACCAAATAAATATGTCTATTCTGATCTGACGATGTACTTCATGCAAGCAGTGATTGAGCGGATTGTCAATCAGCCACTGGATGAGTTTTTAGACCAAAACTTCTATGCCCCTCTTGGACTGACTACCCTGACATTCAACCCATTTTTGAAAATGCCTCTGGAAAAAATAGCTCCAACCGAAAACGATGTAGCCTTCAGAAAGCGGCAGATCCAAGGCTACGTCCATGATCCTGGAGCAGCCATGTTTGGAGGAGTAGCGGGGCATGCCGGACTGTTTGGCACAGCCAATGATCTGGCGGTCATGATGCAGCTAACCCTGAACAAAGGAACTTACGGAGACATCACACTCTACAAGCCTGAAACTGTCGAAGCGTTTACCAAACGACAATCTTCCATGAGCCGAAGAGGTTGGGGATGGGACAAGCCAGAACCGGAAATCGGAAAAGGCGGATCAGCCAGCAAGCTTGCTCCAAAAAGTACTTTTGGACATACCGGATTTACCGGAACTTGTGTATGGGCTGATCCGGAAAATCAATTGGTTTATGTGTTTTTGTCCAACCGAGTGTATCCGGAAGCTGAAAACAACAAATTGCTGGACGAAGGGATCCGAACCAAAATCCATGACATCATTTACGAATCGATGGGCGATTAACCAGCGAATCGCAACTCTCTCCGATCAATTTCATCACTTCAAACAAAAAAGGCCTTCCGGGAAATCCCGAAAGGCCTTTACGTTTTATTTCCATTGGCGGATTATTGTTCCCGGATTTCAATCACCTTGAATTCGGTTCGCCGGTTAGTCTGATGCTCTTCTTCAGTTTTGGCATCTTTGATGATCAACTGGGTTTCTCCATAGCCTTTGGCTACCAAGCGGTCAGCGGCAATTCCCTTGGAAACAATGTAATCCACAGCTGACTGCGCCCTGCGCTGAGACAGGTCTAGGTTATATGCATCGCTGGAGCGGGAGTCGGTATGAGAACTCAACTCAATTCGGATCGCTGGGTTATCTGCCAGGATCTTCACGAGTTTATCCAATTCCACAGCAGCATCAGCACGAATATCCGCTTTATCCAAGTCGTAGTAGATATTCTCCAGGACGATTGCCTTTTCCAAAATCAACTGATCCAAGACAATCGTGGTATCCAAACTCACATTGGTAACTTCCTGAACTAAGGTTGCAGGATCAGGGGTTTTTCCTTTGGTAGTATAAGGGATTGATTTGGAGAAATAGCCGCCTCTGGAAGCGATAATGGTGTAATCCGAATCAGGAGCCATGGTAAATCTCACCCGACCATTGGTGTTGGAGAAGTCTCCCCCCTGCTGTTTGTTGTCTGAGCCATAAAGAACCACCCGCGTCTGAGGTAATACGGCTTGGGTGCCATCCGCCTTCGCTTCTTTGGTGTACACATTCAGGAGTACGTTGACAATCTTTGGCTTCGGAGTCTTGTCCTCAAAGAAATAAATATCATCATCTCCTACCCCATCTTCCCGGTTGGAAGAGAGAAAGCCGGCTTTGGGATATTCTGTGAAGAAAATTCCAAAATCATCGGCCTTACTGTTGATATTTTGTCCCAGGTTACGAATGACCTGTGTACCGGAAGCAGCTTTTTCTGCCACAAACAAATCGAGCTTTCCATAGCCGGGATGACCATCGGAAGAGAAGAAAAACTTCCCGTCAGGAGCTAACCGAGGGAACATTTCATTTCCCGGTGTATTGATCGTCGGGCCCAAATTCACGGGATTTCCAAAGTCACTGTTGGCAAGTCGTGTAGCTTTCCAAATATCAATTCCTCCAAATCCTCCAGGCCGGTTGGAAGCAAAATAAAGTTCCGAACCATCCGGGCTAAATGCCGGAGTCGAATTCCACCAAGTTTCGTCTTCATTCACAGGCATCCAGATCGGCTGAGTAAATCCCGCTCCCCGGAAATAGGAGACGAATAGCGCAACTTCAGGAAGATCCTTTATTGAGGTGGAGTTTCCCCGTGCATAAATGATGGTATTTCCGTCCGGGCTGATAGCAATTGCTGCCTGATTCAGGCCTTCCTCATTTCTAAATTCGGGTAAAGCCTGAATGGCACCCACGTCTACTTTGAGACCATCTGCTCTGGCACGAAACAGCTTGGTGTAGGGTGTTCCTGTAGCCGGATAGAGACCGGAAGCTTGTCTGCCTGAAGTGAAATACAGGAAATCCTCGCTCAAAACCGGTGCATAGTCCGCTCCTGGGGTATTCAGTTCTTTGTAATTGACCAGTTCGTGTTTTGGCCAGTAGTTTTCAATCCCTTCTGCCAGCTTGATGGACTCGATCTCACGCTGATTGCGGGCCAAAAGACTTTCGTCAGAGGTATATCCCTTTGCTTTTTCAAAAGCTTCCTTTGCTTGGGGATATTTTTGCTGGGCTTTTAAGCTTTGCCCCAAAAAGAAATAAGAATCAAAGGAAGGCTCCTTCTCGACCAATTGCAGATAGTAAGGTTCGGATTTTTCGATCCGGTTGGAAAGGCGGTAACTCTCTGCAATCACCCGGTTTGCCTCCACATTGGAAGAATCTCCGCTCAAAATCTGATTGTAGGTATTGATGGCGTATTGATATTGCCCGGATAGAAATTGATCAGTTCCCTTTTCCTGTAAGCTTTTACAGCCTCCAAGTGAGATTAGAATTAAAGCGGTTATCCACAAAAAATGCTGTTTCATATTAATATTGATTTTTAGCGGACCTATGGAATCTCACATGAATGATCGGTATCCTTCTAAATATGTCCAGAATAAAGCTCGATTTCATTGAAAGGCAATTGTCAGTCAGTACGGAATATTACTAATTAATTTGGAAAATATTTGTTCAACCAGCTATTTCGGACAGGTTGCCAAAGATTTTTAAGATCGGCTTTGGTTTGGATCAACGGGTTGATCACCGCTGTCATCAGATCAATCTCTCCGGAAGTAACTCTGGACTTTACTCCCAATGCAGGAATCACGCTGAGTTCTCCTGAAGGCTTTTTCAAACTGATTTTCCCCTGATCGGTCAGGTTGATCTGAAGGAGATTTTCCAGCTCCCGCAAAGTCCTGACGGAACTGTCAATCGAACAACCGCTTGCTCCAAGCTTGCTTTCATCCACTGCCAAAACAAGAATCTGATTTTCAAGGATTTCAAACGAAGTCGGCATCAGATTTCCGTGGGTATTCCAGCCCTCGCAGAATCGTGTCATGCGCTCCCGGATTAATGTTTCGGCGGATTCGGTGAATTTGTGGTCAGCCTGATACACCCAAACCCGGGAATAATCAGGCATCTGATCAAAGGATAAGTACATAAGTGTGTTTGTCTGTCAAAGAAAAACCCTTTCTGCATAACGGCAAAAAGGGCTCAATTGATTCAAAACGGAAAATTAAATCCCCATGTCTTTGGCGATCATCTCTGCCAAATCATAGACTTTGACTTCTGCTTCACGCTCTTTGTTTTTCACCCCGTCAGTCATCATCGTCAGACAAAACGGACAGCCCACTGCGATCGCCTGAGCTCCGGTAGCCAAAGCTTCCTCCGTACGCTCAATATTGATGTCTTTTTTTCCGGGCTCGGGTTCCTTGAACATCTGCGCTCCGCCGGCTCCGCAGCAAAGTCCCTTAGTCCGGCAGCGCTTCATCTCGACGAGCTCTACATCGAGCGCCTTGATCACCTCGCGAGGAGCTTCGTAGACATCATTTGCTCTTCCGAGGTAACAGGAATCGTGAAAGGTGATCTTTTTGCCTTTGAATTCCCCTCCACCCTGAAGCCTTACTTTTCCTTCGTTGATCAGTTGCTGAAGAAACTGAGAATGGTGAATCACCTCGTAGTTTCCTCCCAATGCGGGGTATTCGTTTTTGATCGTGTTGAAGCAATGCGGACAGGCGGTAACCACCTTTTTGACTTCATAGGCATTCATCACCTGGATATTGGCAACTGCCTGCATTTGAAAAAGGAATTCGTTTCCAGCCCGACGGGCCGGATCTCCGGTACAGGTCTCTTCCGGGCCGAGTACGGCAAAACTTACTCCGACTTTATTCAATATTTTCACAAAAGCTTGGGTGACGGCTTTGTATCGCTCATCAAAAGAACCGGCACAGCCCACCCAAAAAAGCACTTCGGGAGTCTGTCCGTTGGCAGCCATTTCGGCCATAGTAGGTACTTTGTATGTTGACATTTTTTAGACTTTAGACGTTAGACACAAGATGCAAGAACCAAGAAGCGAGGAATTATTTTCATCGGACATCGGTCATCTGACATCCGACATTCTCCTACTTCATTTCCTCTTCTTTTACTTTATCGGCCCAATTGAACCGGTCAGCAGGACTGAATTTCCAGGGAGAAAAGCTGGTTTCCATGTTTTGGAATACCGCATTCCACTGCGCAGGAGTGCCGGATTCTTCCATAGCCACGTAGCGGCGAAGCTGAAGGATGATCGAAAGCGGATCGATGTTTACCGGACAGGCTTCCACGCAGGCATTGCAGGTGGTGCAGGCATTGATTTCTTCTTTGGTAATGTAATCTCCCAGGAGCGATTTGCCATCCGCCAAACCCGGACCTCCGGCATCGAGACTTTTTCCGACTTCCTCAGCACGATCCCGCACATCCATCATGATTTTACGTGGGGAAAGTTTTTTCCCGGTCAGGTTTGCAGGACATTCGGAGGTACAGCGCCCGCACTCGGTGCAGGAATAGGCATTGAGGACATTGATCCAGCTGAGGTCATTGATGTCTTTGGCACCAAACCGACCGATTTCGCCAGACGGTTCGGCAGGATTTTCTACAGGAATTCCCAACATCATATTGACCTCCTGAGTCACCTCAGGCATGTTTTTGATTTCACCTTTAGGTTTAAGATTGGAATACCAGGTATTTGGGAAAGCCAAAAAGATGTGCAAATGCTTGGAATAGGTCACATAAACCGCAAAGGCTAAAATACCCACAATGTGGAACCACCAGGCAAAGCGCTCTATCACCACCAAAGCCCCATCGGAAAATCCCTCAAACAGAGGCTGAAGCAAACTACTGAAGAAAAGTGTGCCTAAAGCGATGTAATGCGCATCACCTCGAGTTGCCAAAATCTGATCTGTGGCATTCATAGTCAGAATGGCAAACATCAGAATAATCTCCACCACGAGAATCGTATTGGCATCCAAGGCAGGCCAGCCCTTCAACTCAGGCTTGGTGAATCGCTCTACCTTCATCACATTTCGGCGGATTAAGAAAGCCACGCAGGACACCAAAACCGCCACGGCGAGGAATTCAAACATGTTAATGGCAACGGTGTAAAGCGACCCAAGGAAAGGCGCAAAAAGCCGGTGAGTGCCTAAAATCCCATCCAGGACAAATTCCAAAACCTCCAAATTGATCACCAAAAAGCCCACATAAATCAGTGAATGAAGAAAAGCCGGCACAAAGCGGGAAAACATTTTTTGCTGTCCCAAGGCCACCAGCAACATGGTCTTCCATCGGTTTTCAGCTTGGTCATTTCGGGTCTCAGCTTTTCCGAGCAGGATGTTTCTTCTGAGAAATTTGATCCTCTTGCTCAAAATAAAGCCCGCAGCACCTAAAATTAGCACAAATGCGAGTTGGGGTAAAATGCTCATATTGATCAGATTAGCGTTTTATTTGGGTTTAGATCCTGATTTTTTTCTGGAAAGCGTTTGTATCAAATAGTCAAATTTCTACCTTTGCATCACTTTACGAGTCGGTGATATAGCTCAGTTGGTAGAGCATCGGACTGAAAATCCGTGAGTCGGTGGTTCGAGTCCACTTATCACCACCCTCCCGATCCCCACGGATCGGGTTTTTTTTTGTCCATATGTCATCAACTCAAGGCACATCGGATTTTTTTTTACCCATGCAAAATATAAAATAGTCTGCATGCATACTATTTTTTCAATTGAATTTAAAATCAATCTAAAGATTTTGATTCTAAATCAGTGTTCACCCCATTGGAACATCGCCATACCGGGGAGGTTTGAGATTGGCTGGAAATTAATTTACTTTTTTCCGGCGAAAGGTGTAACATTTCCTTCCTCACTGCATCATCCTCACGAATGAAGTCATTTTTCGAGACACACATCTGGCCGATGAGAGGCAAACTTTATCGGCTGGTTTACCTCTGGATCAGAGATCGCTCCCTGGCTGAGGATGTCCTGCAAAATGTATTCATGAAAACCGTGGAGCGTCAGACGGAACTCCAATCTCATCCCAACCTAAGCGGATGGATGGTCAAAAGCCTGAAAAATGAGGTACTGATGCATCACCGGCGCAATGGACGGCTCGATGGACTGGAAAAAATGGAGGAACCGGCGATCTCAGATCCCATGCCGCTCGAAGCGAAGGAATCGCATCTTCTCATCTTTTCCCTTGTCGATCAACTTCCGGAAAAGCAACGGGAGATCTTCCATTTGCGGGAAGTCGAGGAAATGAGCTATGAGGAAATCGCCAAGCATCTCGAAATCAGTCTGGATCAAGTCAAGGTCAACCTTCATCGGGCCCGGAAGACCATTCGGGAAAAACTAATCAGCCAAGGAATCAGAAGATGAAAGATCGAATCGAAGAATTATTGGAGAAATACTGGAAAGCAGAAACCACCCTGGAAGAGGAAAAAGAACTCCGAAGCTTGCTCTCCCACTCAGAAAGTTTTGAAAAAGAAAAAGCTCTTTTCAAAGCAATGGAAAACTTCCAAAACGAAGAGCCACAGCAGCTGAGAATGCCTGAAGCAAGAATCCGCAAACTCCATCCACGATGGATCGGCTGGGCAGCCTCGGTAGCGATTCTTGTCGGAAGCTTCTGGAGTTGGAGAGTCTATGAACAAAAGCAAGCGGAGAGAGAAGCCTATGAGGAAGTCATGGAGGCTCTCGCGCTTATCCAAACCAACTTTGCTAAAGGCCAGGAGCAACTGGAACCGCTAAATGATCTGAAATATTTGAACACAACCAATCAGCTGTTCCCGCTGAACAAACCTACTGCACAATGAAAAAGGCAATACTAATTCTTCTATTTCTCACCGGATTGACCGGGTCATCCTTCGCGCAGGATGATGCAATCCAGAAGTTCTTCTCCAAATACATGGAGGATGAGCGGTTTTCCCGAGTCTACATCTCTCCCAAAATGATGCAAATGGCGGGAGGCTTCCTGAAAAACAATGCAGAGGGCGATGCCGACGCGGAAGAACTCGGAAAGCTGATTTCCAAAATCAAAGGAATCCGGATCCTTTCCTCAGAGGAAGTCGAAGGATTGACGCTGTATCGCGAAGCGATGGGCACCCTGACCAAAAATTCCTACGAAGAACTGATGGATGTGCAGGACAAGGGCAGCAGCCTGAAGTTTCTGGTACGGGAAGAAGGCGGGCTGGTCAAAGAACTGACCATGATATCAGGAGATGCGAAATCTTTCACCCTGCTTTCCATGCTGGGAAGCTTCACTTATGAAGACTTGAATATGCTTGCCGAAAAAACCGACATCCCCGGTATGGATCAATATGGAAAAGGCTCAAAGGGACCAAAATAATAAAACGCGAACTCATGATGAAGACTATCAACACTGCAATTTTCTTTTTTCTGGCAAGTCTATCTCAAGTATTTGCCCAGCAGACGCTCATTGAAGCCCTGAAGTCAAACCTGGGAGAGGATGAGGTCAAAACCTCAATCCTTTGGCCATTAGAGACGGAGGGGATGACAGTTACCAACATGAAAGCGGACTACCAATTCCCTTTTGAAGAGGGAAAGTCTGAGTTGACTATTTCGATGAAGGAGTTCAAAACCATCGAAAGTGCTGTGATAGACCTGGAAAAAACGGATAGGAATAAACTCCTGCAAGCAATCGATGCCGGAATTCCCGATGGATTTCAGGTGGATTTTGAAAAAGATGGGCCGACAGATTTTTGCAGATTATTCTCTAATGAGCAAAATCCGAAAGAAGCCTACTTGCTAGTCGGAAACCAGAAAAAGGCAGAATTATTACGAATTACCTATCCTAAACACCCCAAAAAGGCATCCCAATCTTTAAAAATCAAACTCGAAAACACTTTAAACTAAACCATTATGAAAAAGCTCATTTTAACCTTTACCTTTTTTGCACTGGTCTTTGCCGCCCAAGCCCAAAGCAAAAGCGTCGCAGCTCTCAAAGAAAAATACCAGTCCAATGAAGACTTCTTCAACATGGAACTGGGAGGGAACTTTATGAATTTTGCCGAAGGCTTCAAAATCGATATCGATGAAGACGACATGGCCACCGTCGCCAAATCGATTGAAAAGCTTAATTTCTTCACACTTCCCGAGGGATCAGACAATTATGCGGAATTCAAATCCCTTCAAAAAGGATTGGAAAAAGAGCGGTATGACTTGATGATGGAGGTAGCAGATTCGGACGGTGAAGTACTCGTCTATTCCAAAGGATCAAGCATCATTTCTGACCTGGTCATCTTGGTGGGCGATGAAAAAGAAGGAGATTTGATGGTGGTAGAGCTGAAGGGAAAATTTGCGCAGGAAGTGCTTGCCAAAGCCACTTCCCAGTTGAATTAAGTCCGGAAGTTATTCGCTTCTGTGACCTAAAAGCCCGGAAATCCGGGCTTTTTTGGCTTCCAGAGAAAAAATTTTCAATTTTTTTTAAAGTTCTACAATCGATTGCGGAAAGAGGAAAAAACAAATTCGTGTACAAACATCAATGCATCTTTTAACTAGTTTTTGAAATTTTATTTTGTTTTAATCCAATCAAGCCCAATTAAATGAGTTCCGCAATCGATTTTTTCGATTAATTATATTATTTTCAATTTTTACATTATTTTGTTAAATTATTCAAAACATAAAGATTGTTTTTTTGAAACATTTGTAATTATCGGCCCGTTTAGTAACTTTGTACAGTAATTCGAATTGCAACGAAGACCCTGTAGCCCAAAATCTCCCCCTGATGGAACTTGTCCATCCTGAGGTTACACAAAATCTAAAACCTATTTAAACCAACTAGTACAATGAGAAAATTATTTTCCATGCTTTTTGTTGCAGGGATTGCAACGGGAGCGTTCGCTTACAATGACGAGAAGTCTGTAGAAATCAGACAGACTGAGCCATCAAAAGTAATGGTAGCTGTGGCTAATGCGCCACAAGGTCCAGTGACAGTAAAAATCACGGATTCTGAAAACCGATTGGTCTTGCGTGACCGAATCATCAAAACCGAAGCATTTGCCAAAAGATACGATTTTCAGGCTCTTCCGGTTGGAAGCTATTCCATCGAAGTATCTGACGCAAACGGTACGCTGAGAACAGCTTCTTTCAGTACTGAAGAAAAAATCAAGCCTGCTGTATTTTCCAGAGTAACCCAATTGGGCGAAAATCAATACAGACTTTTGGTTTCCAATTTGGAAGCAAAAGATGTGACGGTGCAAATCTTTGACGGGGACAAACTGATCCATACTGAAGTAGTGGACAACCCACAGGGACTTCACAAGGTCTATACCATCGACAAGCCAGGATCTCCTGATGCGATCAGCTTCAAAGTGAGCACGTCCACAGGTTACGAAGCTTATGCCGCTGCCCGATAATTAAACCAACTTTTAACTCAACAATCCCCGCAGAGGCGCCTCTGCGGGGATTTTGTTTTTATAGATCAGCCAATTCCCGAGCCAGAGAAGCCACCCGCTTCCCCAGTCCAAATCCTTTTTTCAAAAAAATCTCATCCAACTCCCCTTTCTCGAAAGGACCCTCACCCGTAATTGCCGAAGCTCCAAAGGCAGCCTCGGTTTCCTCTCCTCCCACTACAATCATCCCATGGATGAGCATGGATTTAAGAATACTCAGCATCACCCCTTCTTCGCCTATAGAAATTCCCCCGCCGGTAGCAAATGCCGCCCCGATTTTGTTTTTCATGGGCCTCCCCTCAAAAGGCCAGGAATTGATAAATTCTTGAACAGGCGGGGCCACTTGGGCATTGTAAACCGGGGAGCCCACAATTAGGGCCGATGCCTCTGCCACATCCTCCGGTGTGATTTGATCGATTGATCGCAACTTGACCTCCACTCCCGAAACCGATGCGGCTCCATCAGCGATCGCTTGTGCCAATGCCTGAGTACTTCCGGAGGGGGAAAAAAAAGCGATCAATATTTGTGGTGGTGATTCTTGGGCTGATAGAGATAAGAAATTGAAAAGCGAAAAGGCTAAAATCAGGAGAAACGGGCGCATGGGATTCTTTTTCTGAAGTTAAGAATTGAAACAAAAAAATCCCCGCTTCTAGGAAGAAACGGGGATCATCAAGGGGGCTCAAGCCGGATTACTTGCTCCAGCTTGCTTTCCCGCCTTTAGCTGAGTCTACGGTGATGCTGTAATTGGATCCTGAAGAAACGATCCAGCGTACTTTTACTGAACCCATTCCCGGAATATTTTCCACGGCAATTTTTTCAGGAGAAGCTTTTTGCTCTTTGAATTTCTTCATGTCCTCGTCTTCTACCACAAAACCTGCCACAACCTTTGCTCCGGAAAGGCTGACATAATCCGGCCGCTCGATTTTGTATTTCAAGTCCTGACTGGCGTGAGTAGGCATCATGCGCTCATTGAAAATGGTCGCGGTGATGGCCTTCAGTCCCCCACCGAGATCCTCTTCTTTCACATCCATCACAGAAAGTTTTGGAGTGTGGTAAGCATGGAAAATGGTGAAGGCTGCGTTTCGATGGGCATCTTGCTCAAGTAAGAAGCCCGGATGAGCTCTGCCAAATGTTTTCTTGAATCCTCCGATCTCAACCGTTCCGAATTGCGGATGCTTGTATTCTTTCCAATTGACAAAAGCATCCCCAAACGTAAGCAACTGATCCACTTTGAGTTGCTCTTCCTGATTGCCTCTACCCGCTTCCTTGTGAAAATAAAGGTAGGAGACCATCAACTCGTTGGAATAGGTGAAGATTCCACGGTTTCCGTAAAACCAATCCAATTCCCCACCAAATACGGAATACAGATCTTTATACACCACCAGGTAGCTATATCCCGGGATGATCTCTTCCCCGATTTTGCCGATGGCATCGTAGATTCGGATATCGTCCCGATTGTAGGTATTGACATCCTCCTCTGCTCCTGGACCTCGTAGGATCATTCCACCGGAATTGTGAAAACTCTGCGCACCGGCGATGTTCGGATGCTTCATCACAAATTCCATAATGGCTCGATTCTCAGGAAGAGTAAACGGATACTTCAAAGCCCCTCTTTGAATGTAATCCGGCTGCCAATTCCAGCCCCAGTCCCGGTTTGGATCGTAATATCCGATCCCGTCGTCATTGACCTCTCCGTCTCCATCGTTGTCCGTGCCTTCCTGTCCCAGCATCTCATATTCTCCTACCTGGTCAGGGCCGACCTGCATCAGCCTTCTCGGATCCAGGGGATCTTTGATAAATCGACCTTTAGGAGACTTGCGGATCATCATGGTGATATTGCCATCTCCGTCCAGATCATCCATCATGTCTTCTCCGTTTTGGCCGTCACCGTCATTATCCAGCACGAGCATACCGGAACGCGGAGAGTTTGCCGTATTGGGTTCTTTGAAAAAGTTGTTTCTGGCGTCCGGGTTGATGGTCGGAGTGATGTAGAAGGTTTTGTCCTTCAACAATTGCTTGACAAACTCATTGTCTGCATGCATTTCGGTCAAGTACCAGGCCACGTACAATGAAAACTCACCCCCCTGAACCTCATTGGAATGGATGTTTCCGTCAATCCACATCGCAGGTTTTTCGGTGTCTTTTCCGCTGGAAAAATCCGTAATGGTGAGGGTAAGAATGTCTCTTCCTTCCACAGACTTTCCGATGGACTCTACCTTGGCCAAATTGGGATGTGCAGCAGCTATTTTTTTCATCCAGTCCCACAGTCCTTCCGAACTGTAATACCGGTTCCATGCGATTTCTACTTTTGGTTTATGCGGAGTGCCGATGGCTCGGAAGAAATTTTCCTCTTGGGCATTGGCTGCAAAAGAACCCAGACTCAATGCTCCCAAAGCCAGGGCTACGATCATTTTTTTCGTTTTCATAGTCTTCATGGCTTAGAATTTTACAGATTGAGTGGCAAAACCCGTGTGAGAAGCACCTGCTTTGAGGTTGACCGTGCTGGCACCACGGATGATCCAGCTGAGCGTGGTTTTCTCATAGGCGCCCAGAGAATCCATCAATTTGATTTTATCCCCTGAGACGATTTTGTCCGGAGTAGCATCTACGTCAATTCTGATTTTCCTCAGCCAGCGTGAGCGTGCGCCCATTTCCGAATGAGTCGGAATCGGGGAATTGTTGAACAAATCCACTGTCACGCGAGTCAGTCCATTTCCCAAAGATTCTGTCTTCAGATTATGAAACTCAAGATTGGGCTGCATTCCTGCCAGTTTCAAAATGAAATCAGTGTGTTCCTTGGCGATTTCACCGACCTTATCATAGGGTGGATTGACCATGACAAATGGCTTAACTCCTCCGACTTCCACTTTTTGGCTGGGGAAATCAGGGTGCTTTACTTCTGTCCAAGGGACGAAAGAATTCCAAGCCAGCGAATCTGCCCAAGCCAGGTAATTGGCTTCGGCGTTGGTTTTTCCCTTGAATTCAGGCGTCCAATAACCTGGAGTGCTAAAGCTTAGTCTGGCAAAGTGGAAATACGCCCACTGGAAAAAGTCTCCGTCTGAACCCTGATTAGTCTGCTGAAAAGCCTTTTGGCTGACTGTTTTGTTGTACATCTCCGAAACCATCGCATTGATCGCCTGATCTTTTTCCAGAATGGACGTGACCACGCGCTTTTTGGCATCGCCGGCATTGTATTTCAGCGGGCTGCTGAGGTTGTTGGCCGGTGAGAAAGTCACAAAAGCGAAAATATTCCACTGCTCAAACAAGTAATCCAACAAGGCCCTACTCTCCTTTTGAGACACGGCTATATCCCCTGCCAAAGGCTCAAAAACGGGAAATTTGTAGGTGAGCGATTTGTTGAAAGCAATCCCCTCTGTCAGGTCCTCTGCAAACTTTCCGTCTTTGTCATCGTCCTTGCTTTCCTTGAAAACCCGGTACTTTCCGGCCTCTCCTTTGGATCGGTCGGCTTTGACCAGCACTCTTTCGTCTTCTTTGGATAGGGTCCAGTCGCCCATCGGATCTTCCACCCGCATCCAGGTGATCATCCCGTCTCCGTTTAGATCCGAGTAGCCGTTGTCCCCCGGCTTTCCATCCCGATCGTGATCGACAGCTACGGCATTACCGCGACGCTCGTATTTGAGCGCAGCGTGGTATTGCTCGTAGGCATCCGGAGATAGATTGGGAAAAATATAAAAGGTAGTCTTATCCAAGACTGAGGAATTTTCTGAAATCAGCTTTTCCGCAAACTGAAGCGCCAATTCCACACTGAGGACATGGAATCCCTCTACTCCTCCGACTACTGCGATGGCAGGTTTTTGATCTTTCGCTCCGGTGCCCACTTTGAGGACCCAGATATCTTTGCCTCCCTCGGTTTTGGTGAGGGACTTGAGCTCCACGGAAGCATTACTTCCCAGCTTTTGGAGCCGTTGATTGACCTGACTGAGGGTGGGATAATCGGATTGGGCGAAGACATCGCTCCAAAGCAAACTTCCCAGCATCAGCCCGGTAAGTAGGAATTTTCGCATAGGGTAAATTTTATCGGGTTTTTTCTGAAGAAAGGATTTAAAATCCGCTGGAAGTTTAGGGAAAATCAGTCAATAATTTTTTCCTGATTTTTGGGAATCTGGAAAGTTGAACTCAACGGAATCTCCAAAGGATAAGTGGCGGATAATCAGATTCAGGTTTGTCCTTTGGCAAAAAATGCCTTATTTCCAAAAAACAAAGTAAGCTGACATGTATCGAAAAGTAGCCCTGGCAATTGCATTTTCTCCCAGAATGGAAGCTTTGATAGCCGAAGCCCGAAGACTGAAAGGAATTTTTCAGGGCGAGCTGATTCTCATCCATGTAGGGGTAAAAACTCCCGAATTGGAATCCAAATTGGATGAAATCCTCGGTCGGCTTTGCGCAGATCTGGGAAAAGTCAAGACAGTTTGGAAAGAAGGTAAGCCTGCAAAGACTATTCTAAAGGTCTGTGTAGAAGAAAATGTGGATCTTCTGGTCCTAGGAGCACTCAAGAAAGAAGGCCTGCTAACTTATTACCTGGGATCGGTGGCCAGAAAAGTAATCCGAAAATCCCCTTGCTCTGTATTGACTTTGATCGATCCTAAAGTCGAAACTACCCGCTTTTCCAAAGTTGTAATCAACGGTACCCAGCTAGAAGTCACTCCCAAGGTCATCGAAAAAGGCCTGAAATTTTGCCAGGGTGAGGGTGCTGCTCAAGTCCATATTTTAAACGAAATCAAACTTTATGGTTTGCAGATGGCCACTGCAGGGGAAGGGGGATCAGAGGACGAAGTATCTCATACCCGAAGGAAATTGGTACAGGAGGAAATCCGATATGTGCAGGAAATCCTCAACGGACTGGATCAGACCGGCCTCAAAATCAACATCAAAGTAACCGCCGGCAAATGGGCGGTAGAACTGGTAAAGTATTGTGAATCCATCCAGGCCGACCTATTGATCATGGGCGATGAGCATGGGTATACTTTTCTTGACCGGCTTTTCCCCCATGATCTGGAGGAAATATTAGAAGAGCTCCCTTGTAATTTATTAATCGTCAAATAAAAAACAGATGGAAAAACTAGCACATGGCGAAGTAATCAATCTGTTGCTCCAGCTGGCAATCATGCTCCTTTTTGCCAGGGCTTTGGCGGAAGTTGCTCAAAAATTCAAACAGCCGGCTGTTGTGGGAGAACTTCTGGCTGGAATCATTTTGGGCCCTACCGTCCTGGGCATGGTGACTCCGGACTTTTTCGATTACATGTTCCAAAGCAATCCTTCCGCAAATCTTGCCCTGGACGGAATTGTTCAGGTTGCGGTTATTCTCCTGCTGTTTATTGCAGGATTGGAAGTGGAGCTCCATCTGGTCTGGTCCCAAGGCAAATCCGCATTAAACACGAGCTTATTGGGCCTGGTGGTTCCTTTTATTTTGGGTTTTGTCTTCCCCTATTTTTATCCAAGCTTCTTTGGGTTGGCCGATGGAGACAAACTGCTCTTTTCGCTCTTTATGGGTACTGCCATGTCCATTACCGCCTTGCCCGTTGTGGTGAGAATTCTGATGGATTTGAATCTTTTCAAAACGAAAATGGGAATGCTCATCGTCGCGGGTGCGATGGTGAATGACATCATCGGCTGGTTGATTTTCTCAGTGATCCTCTCATTTATGGGAAAAAGCGGAAACCTTTCCCTGATCAATACCATCGGTATCACGCTGCTTTTTACCGGCTTTATGCTGACCATTGGCAAAGGCCTCATCAACCGGGTGCTTCCCTGGATCAACAAAAAATTATCCTGGCCAGGAGGCCTTCTTTCCCTTTCCATGGCCTTTTGTTTTCTGGCAGCAGCCTTTACGGAATGGCTGGGAATTCACGCCATTTTCGGAGCCTTCCTCTTGGGTGTGGCCTTGGGGGACTCTGATCACCTTTCCGAAAAAGCCAAAGAAATCATCCACCAATTCATCAACAACATCTTTGCTCCGCTGTTTTTTGTATCGATCGGACTGAAAATCAATTTCTTTACCAATTTCGACGTGGGCCTGGTGCTGGTGATCATGGTGATTTCCTTTGCAGGCAAAATCATCGGCAGCGGCTTTGGTGCATATCGATCAGGATATAAAATCAACGAAGCTTTGGCTGTCGGATTTGGTATGAATGCCCGTGGAGCGATGGAAATCATCCTGGGTTTGATCGCGCTGGAAAACGGACTGATTGATGAGAAGCTATTTGTTGCCTTGGTGGTAATGGCCATTATCACCAGCATGACGAGCGGTCCATTGATGAAATGGGCGCTAAAAAGAAAGGCTGCTGCACCGGATTAAAAAAAATTGGCCCAAAATCGAACTTCCACTGCTGTGAGTCACCAAACTATTCCTCTTAGAAAACTTCAATCGGAAGATTTTAAACAAAGGGCCTATTTTTGGGCTTTCGAAAGGAAATCCATACCCAACAATGGCTACAACTAAAGGCAAAACCGGTGTCTTACTGGTCAATCTGGGCACTCCAGACAGTACCAAAACCGGCGATGTAAGAAAATATCTCAGAGAGTTCCTGATGGACGGTCGAGTCATTGACTTTCCGTTTATCCCGAGATGGATGCTGGTCAATCTGATCATTGCACCGTTTCGCGCGCCAAAATCAGCCGGAGAATACCGAAAACTCTGGACTGATCGGGGTTCTCCTTTGCTTTTCCATACCCAGGATCTGAAAGAAAAACTGATCAAAAAGCTGGATCCGGAAAAATACCTGGTCGCCATGGCGATGCGCTACCAGAATCCAAGCATCGAAAAAGGCCTGGAAGAACTGATGAAAGCCAAGGTGAAAAAAATCATCGTGCTGCCGCTATTCCCCCAGTATGCCTCCGCTACCAACGGCTCGGTGATGGACAAAGTCATGGAAATCGCCAGGACTTGGCAGATTATCCCGGAATTTACTTTTATCAGCAATTACGTAGATCATCCGCTTTTCCTGGAGGCTTGGGCAGAACTTGGGCGTGAAGCCATGCTAAAGCACGAGTACGATCGCTACCTCTTTTCCTACCACGGATTGCCCGAACGTCAAATCCGCAAGGGAAGCGTGGAGGGCTATTGTCAGCTGGGTGCCTGCTGCAACAAATACGGACTGAAAAACCAGTTTTGCTATCGGGCGCAGTGTTTTCAGACTACCCGTCTGGTAGCTCAAAAACTCGGATTGCCGGAAGAAAAAGTGGTGACTTGCTTTCAATCCCGATTGGGAAAAGACCCCTGGATCAAGCCTTACACCGAGGATATGATCAAGGACTTGGCGAAAGAAGGGGTGAAGAAAGTGCTGGTATTCTCTCCGGCTTTTGTGGCAGATTGCCTGGAGACCACCGTGGAAGTGGGCGAGGAATACAAGGAACAATTCGAAGAACTCGGAGGCGAACACTGGGATTTGGTCCCAAGCTTGAACTCCAATGATACCTGGGTGGACTGTGTGAAGGATTTGGTGGAGTCAAGGTCCTGATCATTCGACATTCGATATTCGACATTCGAAATTTAACAGACGCATAGAACTTATAAATACCGTTATCCTGCTTTTCCGAAAGCAGGATAATTTGTTTAATGGGCTCCGATTACCGGTTCCAGAGAGGCGGAGGAACAAAATCCCAAATTCTATGGGCTTTAATTCGGGCCAAATCACGTATTTCGTACCTCGTATTTCGTACTTTCCAAAGATTTGACCACTTCCCGAAAATCCAGTTTCCTCTTGATCCTTGGCATCATCCTGATCTCCATCAACCTCAGGACGTCGATCGCCTCGGTGGGCCCGCTGATTCCTTTTATCCGGGAGGATTTGGGAATTTCCAACGGCTTGGCAGGATTTCTCACTACCCTGTCTCTTTTGACGTTTGCGGTTTTCTCACTCTTTGCACCATCGGTGGGAAAAAGAATGGGACATGGAAAGGCCATTTTCCTTGGAATTTTCATCCTTTCGATTGGAGTTATAATCCGCGTATTAGGAGGAGCCGGTTTGCTGTTTTTTGGAACTGCCCTTACCGGAATCGGCATTGTCACAGCCAATGTGCTGATGATTCCATTCTTCAAAGCCCGACTTCCGGAAAAAATCGGATTGATGACTGCTATCCTTTCGACCGGAATGTCGCTTTTTGCGGCAATTGCTTCAGGCATCAGTGTTCCCCTGGCAGTGGACTTGGGCTTGGGCTGGAGAGGCTCGCTGGCTTCCTGGCTGATCCTGATGATCTTGGCTTTGGTCGTCTGGATTCCGCAGCTGAAACCCCACCAATCCGGAATTCATCGGGAGCTTCTTCCAGCCAAAAACGTCTGGAAATCCAAATTGGCTTGGCAGGTCACGCTCTTCATGGGAGCCCAGTCGGTGATGTACTTCACGATGATCACCTGGCTGCCGGATATGCTGATCGCACGGGGCATGAGTCCGGTGAATGCAGGAATCGCCCTTTCTTACATGCAGCTCATCTCCCTGATCGGGACTTTTTTTGCACCTAATCTGTTGATGAGACTCCGTGAGCAATCCGGGGTCATCTTAGTCGTGGGCATCGGATATTTTATCGGATACTCAGCTCTTTTCATCCAAAATGAACTGGTCACATTTGCAGCCCTTACGATTATCGGGATCGGCAGCGGTGCAAGTTTGAGCATTGCTTACACCTTGATTTCACTCCGTTCTGCGGAAGATCTGACCACAGCCAAACTTTCAGGCATGGTGCAATCCGCCGGATACGTCCTGGCAGCCTTGGGGCCTTTGGTTTTTGGTATATCCCTGGATTTGTTCAATAACTGGAATATCCTCATCTGGTTTTTATTGATCATGTCAGTTCAGTTCATCGGATTTGGCTTGCCTGCGGGACGGGACAAAAAGATCTGAGCCGGACAGATTAATCGACATTTCTTTCCGGCCTTGCCAAAGAAAGGGGTATTTTTGCATCTGCTTTTTACTGACTCATGCAAGACCTGTTAACTTCTTTAGGGATTTCTGAAAACCTGCTCAATTACGTCCTGATGCCCCTGTTGATCTTCGTAGCCCGGATCGGGGACGTGTCGATCAATACACTACGGATCATGTTTATGATGAACGGGAAAAAGAACATCGTCCCCATTTTGGGATTTTTCGAGGCGATGATCTGGCTGTTGGCGATCGGGCAGATTTTTCAAAACGTCAACAATCCCCTTTCCTACATCGCTTACGCCGGCGGTTTTGCCACAGGCACTTATGTGGGGATGACCCTGGATGAAAAGCTGGCCTTGGGACGGGTTTTGGTAAGGGTCATTACCCCTGAGCCTTTGCCGGAACTCATCGAATTCATGAAAGAAAAAAACTACCGCTTCACCAATGTGGGCGGAGAAGGACGCTTTGGCAAAGTAAACCTGCTGTTTACCGTTATGAAGCGAGATCAGCTGCAAGAGTTTATTGCCAAAGTAAAGGAAATCGACGAAAAGGCTTTCTACACCATCGAAAGTGTGAAGCGGGTGTCTGAAGAAGATCTGAATGTGATGGAGGACCGGGTCGGATTCCGCTCCCGATTTTTCAGCCGGGCGCGTACCTGATGGGCAATTTTTGGTTTCAGTTTCAGCAATTCCGAATCCATCAGGACCGCTGTGCGATGAAAATCAGCACCGATGCGGTTCTTTTGGGAACTTTGACTGAAGCAGAGCATCCTGTAAAAATCCTCGACATCGGCACAGGCACGGGGGTGATCGCCCTGATGCTTGCCCAGCGTTTTCCCGGCGCAACTCTCAGCGCAATAGAGCTTGATCAGGATGCTGCCGAACAAGCCACGGAAAACTTTCAAGGCAGTCCATTTGCGGATCGGCTTTCTCTTTTTCACGGGAGATTTCAGGATTTCCCGGGTGAAGGGCAGTTTGACTTAATTGTCAGCAATCCACCTTTTTTCCCGGATCACCTTAAGTCTACAGATCCCAAAAGAAACAAAGCCCTGCACACAGACGAACTGCCGTTTCCCGAATTGATCGAAAAGACCTCCCAGATTTTGTCTCCCGGAGGTTCTTTTTGGGTGATTTTGCCGCCCCGGCAAATGCAGGATTTCGAGGTTTTAGCAACAAAGTCCGGACTTTTCCCCTTCCAAAAAGTGCGAATAAAAGACTCTGAACCTAAACCGGTTTATCGAGAAGTTTGCGGTTTTTCTTTGGCGGAAATGGTAAAGAAAGAAACAAAACTGGTTTTGAAGGAGGCGAATGGCTCCTATTCCGAGGCTTATTCAAAGCTGCTTTCGGGTTTTTTAATGGGATATTGAAAAAGTCTGGCTCACCAAGCAATTGACATTTGATAAATAAACCCGGAAATACGATCAGGAGGTTGATTTGAAACCTCTTTTGTCTATTTTTGGCGCCTATCAACTACCACTGTTTCATGCAAAAAATACTGTCGCTGAGCATTTTCCTGATGCTTTTGGCTGGGTGGTCATGTACCCAAGAAGATGATGCTACCACTGTAGTTGCTACGGAGGAGGTTATTTTCGTAAGCGGGGATAAGGTTAGAGTTTTGGGCCGTCTGATCACCAATCAACCCATCGCTGCAGAGGATCATGGATTTTATCTATCCACTTCGGACGATTTTTCAAACCCGGTGATTATTTCTCTGGGTCCTAAAGAAGGTCCGGGGAGATTTATCGGGGAAACGGCAGGACTTCAAATCAAACAGTCTTATGTGGTCAAAGCCTTCGTCAAAGTCAATGGCGTGGACTTGTTTGGAGAGGTCCTCGAGCTGAATACACTCAGCCCAGTCATAGAATCCTTCAGTCCGGCTTTTTCAGTTCCGGGACAGGAATTGATCATCGAAGGAAGAAATCTTCCGGAGGGGACCAAGGTATTTTTTGGAAATCAAGAAGCTACAGTCCTTGAAAATGTGTTTGAATCCAAAATCCGGGTCCGGATCCCTGCCTCTTCCGGCCAGTCCAAAGTCACTATTCGATTACAGTTTCAGGATCAGGATCTGGAATTCAGCCAGTTGTTTGAATATCAATCCGGAAAGTATACCCTTTTGGGTCAGTTTCCAGGGGGTGTTAGGATCTATGAAAATGTTTCTTTCCAAAATAAGGACGGTTTTTTTGCAGGACTGGGGGTTCAGCGATTGGCTGGGTACTACCCTGGATTTCAGCGATTCAATCCTCAGACAGGGACTTGGTCGGAAGTTTCTTTTCCGGGAACTCCCGTGGAGGCTGCATTTGCCACCGCAAATTACCTGGGCGGAGGAGCAATTCAGATTGATCGGGATGTGTTTGATTACAACCGTGAATTTTGGAAAATCAATGGAAGCAGCTTTGAACGACTTCCAGATCTTCCGTTTAACAGTTTTCAGTCCCTCGCCTTCGAAATCAACGGCAACTTGTTTTTGGCAGGTGGAGTGGGAGTAGGTTCCCGAGGAATCAAAAGATACAATCCACAAACCAAAACCTGGAATTCACTTGGCCTCTCCCCAATTGACCTGGACTACCGAAATCCACTTTTCATCTACCAAAACCAGGTATACTTCATCGCAACCGACGGAGACATTTGGGAATATAATCCCAATGCCGACACCTGGAGATTCTTCACCAGGTATCCCGATCCACAGGGAAACGGCTTTGGAATGGCGCAGGTATTGGGTGACAAAGTCTACATCGGCCTCTTCAGACGTACAGACAAGGTCTGGGAGCTTGATCTGAAAACTTTGACCTGGAAAACCAAAAATAACATCCCCGGACTTCCCCAGAGTGTCAACGTCGGAATCTTCACATTCGACGGGCAGATCTACATCCTCAGAGCCCCTGAGGTATCTGTGGGAGGAAATTTACCGATGGAACTTTATCGATTTGAGCCCGATGCAATCTAACTTCCTGACTATGAAATACTGTTTTTTTCTGATTTTTTTCCTGATCGGGCATCTGACTTGGGGACAGACCAACTCTCCAGCCAAGCGGGAAGTAATCGGTCGGGATATCGGTCAGCTCAAAGGGATAAAAATCTCCGGACGAATCATCGACGAAATCACAGGAGAAGCTCTCGTGGGAGCAACAGTCACTGTCCCCGAACTGAACCTCAACCGGATCACGGACAACAACGGAGCGTTTGAATTGACCCTGGATCGGGCCGAATACAACCTCCAATTCCGATACGTGGGCTATGAAACCGTCGATTATCCGATTACAGCCGTGGGAGACGGCAGGCTTTCCATCCGGATGATCCAGGAAGACTTTGAGCTCGATGATGTAGTCATTTACGGGAGCGATCCGGAGAAAAACATCCGGTCAACAGACATGGGGGCCATCACCTTGAGCATGAACACCATGAAAGAACTGCCTCCCTTCATGGGTGAAGTGGACATTGTCCGCTCTCTGGCTACCCTTCCGGGGGTGAGTCAGGTAGGTGAAGCCTCCTCAGGACTGAATGTCCGCGGGGGTGGGGTGGATCAAAACCTGATTCAGTTTGCCGGAGCGCCGATCTACAATCCTTCACACATGTTTGGGTTGTTCACGGCCTTCAATGCCGATGTGGTCAATGATGTGACCCTCTACAAGGCAGTGGTTCCTGCCCGATTTGGAGGCAGAAGTTCAGCCATTTTGGATATTTTGCCCAAAGCTGGAGGGGTAAGCAAATGGGGTGGCGACCTGATGCTGAGTAATTTTTCCGGGAAACTTTCGCTCAACGGGCCGCTGATTAAGGACAAGGTTTCGATTTTGGGAGGATTCCGGATTTCCTATATCAATTGGCTACTCAACTCCCTCAGTAACCCCACCCTAAAAAATTCCCAGGCTAATTTCTACGACGGAAACTTAGTGATCAATGCTCCGCTTTCCGACAAAAACGAATTCACTTACAGCTACTACACCAGCTACGATGATTTTGCTTTTGCTTCGGACACGACGATTTCCTGGAAAAATACAGCCCATTCGTTGCAGTGGAAGACTAAATTCAGCTCCAAGCTGAGTATGGAAGCCCTCGGGTTTTACTCCCTGTACAATTATGGGATTTTCAACCAGAGTGGGATCAATGATTTCGAAATCAACTCGGACATCAGGGATTTGGGGGGGAAAGTGTTTCTCGGGTATGGTTTCAGCGAAACTAACAAAATCACCTTTGGAGGGGAATATAAGCAGGTAGCCATCCAACCGGGTGAACTGACCCCAACAGGCGAAAATCCGGAGATACTTCCCCAAAAAGTGCAGAATGAACAAGGCCGGGAATCTGCAGTCCACTTTCAGCATGAATTTGAACTGGGCGAAAAATTCGGCTTTTCCTATGGCCTTCGCTACGATATGTACCAGTATCTGGGCCCTAGAGTGGTAAGGCAATACGCCGAAAACGCTCCGATTTCAGATGGCTCCGCGATAGCAGAGACTGCCTATGGAGACGGGGATGTGATCCAAAACTACAGCGGGCTGGGGCCAAGGGCCTCTTTCCGTTATTCGTTTAACAAGGCGAGCTCCATCAAGGCGGGTTACAATAAAATGTACCAGTTTATCCACCTGATCTCCAATACGGCTACCATTGCGCCATCAGATGTCTGGAAGCTGAGTGACAACTTCCTCGAACCACAGATCGCTGATCAGTATTCCCTCGGATTCTACAACAACTTCAAGGGAAACATCTTCGAAACCTCCATCGAAGTGTATTACAAAGACATTCAAAACGTGGTAGAATACAAGGATGGGGCGAATCTGATCATGCAAAACCATATAGAAACCGAACTTATCCCGGCAGAAGGACAAGCCTATGGAGTCGAACTATACGTAAAGAAAAACCTGGGAAGGCTCACGGGCTGGATTTCGTACACCTATTCCCGTGCGCTTCGAAGAGTCATCACTCCCTACGAAGAAGAAAACATCAACAATGGAGATTGGTACGCGTCTAACTTTGACAAACCTCACGACCTAACCCTGATCGGAAATTACAAAGTGAGTACCAATACCTCCGTTTCGGCCACCTTTGCCTACAATACCGGTAGACCGATCACCTTCCCAGAGGCTAAGTTTGACTACTCAGGCAACAGTTTGGCTTATTTCGATTCACGAAATCAGCAACGTCTTCCTGATTTTCACCGACTAGACTTGTCCATGAACTTCAAACTGAAGGGACAGGGCCGGTTTTTTGACGGACAATGGACTTTTTCCGTACTGAATGTATACGGCCGCAAAAATCCATTCTCCATCTTCTTTGACGATGCAGAGGCCGCTCCTCCCCAGGCAGTTCGACTGGCGATTTTGGGAGTTCCGCTTCCAAGCTTGAGTTATGCCATTAAATTCTGATGTGATGTTGAAACGACTGATATATATTTTGCTTCTAGTACCCATGGCCTGCATCGACCCTTACGAGGTCGAGGTGCCAGAAGGAGAACAATTACTGACTGTCGAGGGATTGATCCATACCGGACCAGGTCCGCATGCCATTACCCTGACCAGAAGTGCCACGTATGGAAGCGACTTTGAAGGACTCGTCCGACCGGTTACCGGTGCCACGGTGGTGGTACGGGACAATGAAGGAAGGATTACTTTCCTGACTGAAGGAGTGGACGCAAGAGGATCGTATTTCACCCCGTCTACCTTTCGTGCTCAGGTCGGTAAAAGCTACACACTCCAGATCCAAACTGCAGAAGGCAAAGTCTACACTTCGCTGCCCGAACGGGTGGAATCAGTTCCGGAAATCGGAAATGTGCAGGTAAAAACGGTCACAGTACCTGTGGAAGGGCAGGAAATCCCCAAGTCCGGCGCGCAATTCGTGGTCGAAGTCGATGACCCGGCCGATCAAAACAACTTCTACTTCTGGCGAAACGGACCGGCTACCTACATCTTGGAGACACGCCCTGACTTGTTTACCCCACGTCCGACTCCTGAAAATCCAAATCGAACACCTCAACCTAAACCTTGCTGCTCCACCTGCTACCGAACAGAGATTTCCAGCAATCAAAGTTTGTTTATTGCTCAGGATGATAACTTCAATGGCCTGACCACACGGATCCCGGCGGGTTTTATTGAGGACGACGGCCTCCGCTTTATGAATACCTACCGCGTGGATTTGAAACAATACGCTATCTCTGCCGAGGCTTACCGATTCTTGAGGCTAGTCAGGCAGCAAGCCGAGATCAGCGGCTCGATCTTTGATCCTCCTCCGGCAACTATCCGGGGCAATATGATCAGCCTGGATGATCCCAATGAGGTGGTTTTGGGTTATTTTATGGCGGGTGGAGAGGAAACCAAAACAATATATGTTAGAAGGACTGATCTCACTTTTGCCCAAAACAAAGCCACTATCGCGGACGATTGCCTGACCGTACCCGGCACTACAGTCACCCAGCCCGGAGATTGGAATCCTTAATTCACCTTACTTACCAAATCAAAAGAGTACGGAAACCCCGGTTCCCGTACTCTTTTTGGTTTAACCTGTAGTCTCTGAGAGGTCTATCACTCCATCCGCTCTTCAAATCGGATTCCCCACTTTTCCAACTCAGCCAGAATCGGCTCATAAATCTCAGGGACTACCGGAAGATGAAGCCCTGTTAGTTGGATTTTTCCCTCCATAAACAAATCTACCGCCATGGCCAAAGGCAATCCCACCGTCTTGGCCATGGCCGTGTAAACTGCATCCTTCCCAAAACTGACCAAACTGGAAGTCATTTTTTTCAATCGGTCGGAAGTTTGAATTTCAAAAAGATGCTGCATCACGATCATATCGTTGTCTTCGGGCTGGAGTGCCCAGTCTTTTTCCAAAATGGCCTGTAGGATTTCTGCGGGACTTCCGGAGGTTTTGGGTAAAAGCCGGTTTTCGAAAAACCCCAACCATTGGATTTTTTCAAACATGGGGAAATCCAGATCCGGTACCAGTTGGGCCAGTTTTTCTTCTACGCTAAGTTCCTGATGCCAGGGCAAAAAGGAATTGAGAAACTGACGAAAGGTACTTTTTTCCGGCAACTCCATCTGGAATGAATCATCCGTCATGCCCAACTGGACAAAGACATCCCAAGCCCGGCAAAAGCCTGCCCGACGAAGGGTCCCCCGGAGCATGGTGGGTATGGATTCAAGCCCGTACACTTTCCGATAGCTTAGTGAATCCCGGTTGGGATACCCGTCAAAATCTCCCAAACCTGGAAAGTGAATGGTTTCGAGACGTCGGAAAAGCTGGTGGTAGGGAACGTACTTCAAATCCCCTTTCTCGATGTATTTGGAAGTTCCCTGTCCGGCGAGGACGACATTTCGGGGATTCCAGGTGAACTTGTACTTCCAGGGGTTGTCCTCACTCTCGGGGGCCAACAGTCCTCCACAATACGATTTGAAAGACAGGATCTGCTCCCCTTTTGACTGTGCCTGATGGATGATTTTCATGGCAGACATGTGATCGATCCCGGGATCCAAACCACACTCATTGAGAAAAAAGAGCCCTTTTTGATCGATTTCGGATCGCATTTTCCGCATGGAATCCGTCTCATAAGAAGCTGTAAAAAAGTGCTTGCCCAGGTCCAGGCAATCTTTGGCCACCAGTGGGTGCATCGCAGCCGGAAGCATGGAGATCACCACATCGGCTTGAGAAATCAGCGTTCTTCTTTTTAGTTCATCTCCTGAATCCAACTCAGCCGGATGGGTGCCGGGCCGGTTTTTAAGCCTGGTCTCGGCGAGTTTCAGATCCAGGTCTGCCAAGACCAATTTCCGGCTCTTGTGTACACAACTGTCGGCAAGGTAGTCGATCAAGTAGGCAGAGGATTTGCCTGCTCCCAGGATCAGAATATTCTTCATGGCATCGGGTTTATCGGTCTAAATTGGGAATATTTTCTGGCTGAAAAAGGCATTCCCGCAGGAATTAAGGAACAATTCCTTACTTTGATCGTTAGGAAAATCCCCAAGCAATTTTTCGAAGTGAAAAAAATAAATCTTACAACAGTCATCGAGGAATTAAGTCCCGAGGAATTAGACCACATTGAGCAGGCGCTGATTTCCAGAGCCCAGACCATTTCCAAAATGGCCTATGCGCCCTACTCCGGATTTCATGTAGGTGCGGCAGTTTTGTTGGAAAACGGTGAAGTCCTGCAGTCCTCCAATCAGGAAAATGTAAGCTTCCCCACTGGAGTCTGTGCGGAGCGCTTGGTACTGGGCTATGCCGGAGCCAACTATCCGGATAAGGCACCCGTGATGCTGGCCATCGTAGCCCAGCGGGCAGGCGAAGAATCCTGGGCGGGAGTTTCCCCCTGTGGCATTTGCCGACAGACGATCAATGAAGTTGAAAACCGATTTGCCAAACCCATCACGCTTCTGATTCTTTGCGCCAATGGAAAGGTCCTTCGGATCAAAGGAATCTCTGAACTTTTGCCGCTGAAATTTGACGACCTCAACAGCTAGCCGGTGAAAAAGTCCATCCGCTTCGAGTATGAGGCCCATTTTTCGATTTCTCACGAACCCACCTTTCAGGAAAAGGAAATCTGGCTGGTGCTGCACGGTTATGGGCAATTGGCTGAGTTTTTCGTCCGAAAATTCAACTTCCTGAACTCCGAAGAGCGGTTATTCCTTGCTCCCGAAGGCACCAACTACCATTACCAGGAGGGGTTTCAGGGAAGAGTCGGAGCAAATTGGATGACCCGACATGAGCGGGAAATTGCCATCGAGAACAATCACCGGTTCCTGGACAAGCTGATGGAAAACCTGCTTTCCCAATACCCGAATAGGCCGCGGATTCATGCCTTAGGCTTTTCTCAGGGAGCAGCTACACTGACGCGCTGGGCGAGCAGATGGAACTGCGAACTTGAGACGATGGTGCTTTGGGCCGGAGGTTTTGCATTGGACATCAAACTGGAAGATGCGAATGAAAAATTCCGAAACACCCGGATTCTTTCGGTGCTGGGAGAGCGGGATGAACTGGTCACTCCAGAAGTAAGATTGAAACAGGAGGAGCTGATATCCCAACTGAACAGAGAAGTAGTCTCACTTTCATTTCCAGGCGGGCACGAACTCAACACGGACTTGTTAGAAAAAATCATAAACCGGAAGGTTTGAGGCTATTTTTTGGCCTTCAGATTGCTATGTTTCAAACAAATTGTTGAAATTCAACTTTCATTATTTTTAAAAAATCTTGAAACCCATCCATGCTTTCGCTTACTGAAAAAGAGGTAGACTTCATAGCTGCCCAACTACTCAAAGGTAATGTGTGCTTCTACCAAATCGACAAGAAGAAAATCCACCACATGCCTGATGACGAAGACTACTTCAACTACGATCTTACGCAAGAGGAGGAAGATATTCTGGACGAGATCGAAGACGAACCCGATAATTTTGCTGAGTTCACCAAAATGGAACCCGCTCAGGAGCACCAGATGATGCAGGATTTTATTGACCGGAAAGTAAAAGAGCGTAACCTCGCCGAGGACTTGGTCAATGCCTTGAGCAAACCCAAAGCAGCCACAGGATTCAAGTTTTTGATTGACGGTTCCAAGTACAAAGACGAGTGGGTTGACTACCGAAAAGGAAAATACAGCGACTGGGTAAAAGAACAGCTTGACAGTTTCAATTACGCAGAAGATTAATCTCAAACCGCCCGGAAAAGGCGGTTTTTTACTTCCAAAGCCCTTGTTACCCTTTACCTGATTTCTCATGATTAGATCCCTGATTTTTGGATTGCTCTTATTGACGGTTGGATTTCCGTCATTTTCCCAGAATTGGGATTGGGGAGGGCCCATGGATCCCCTTCAAAAGAAATTCAAAGTCAGGCATTACCGACTGGAACTTGAACTGATCCCCGAAACCCAATCGATCCAAGGTTCCAATACGATTTCTTTTTCCGCTGAGGAAAAGCTGGACACCCTTCGTCTCAATCTGATCGATGAGTACAAGGTGGAAAAAGTCCTCATGGATGGAAAAGAGGTAAAATTTACCCATCAAAACGATCTCTTGGACATTATCCCGATCGACTGCACCTGCCATCAGGTTCAGGTTTTTTATGGGGGGAAAACACCCATCGCACAGAATCCTCCCTGGACCGGAGGCTTTACCTGGGAAAAAGACCAACTGGGGAATCACTGGATGGGACTCTCAGACCAGGGAGAAGGAGCTAAAATCTTCATGCCAGCCTTGGATCATCCTTCCAGCGAACCCAGTGAAGGTGCCGAGATCATCCTGACCGCACCGAAGCCCTATTTTGTCGCCTCCAATGGCCGCCTGATCGAAACCGAAGAAAATGGGGACAAAATCACCTACCATTGGAGCACCTCCTACCCCATCAACAATTACAACATCAACTTCACGATGGGGATTTTCCAGGAGGAAAAACTGGACTTCAACTCCGTCTCGGGTAAAACCATCCCCATGCATGTCTGGGTTTTGCAGGAAAACCGGGCAAAAGCCAAAGACCTGCTGGAAGTCCTGAGAGTCAGCGCCGAAACCCATGAAAAGTATTTCGGAGCATTTCCCTTCCCGGATGATAAAATCGCAGTAGTAGAGACGCCCTACCTCGGCATGGAGCATCAGACGATCAATGCCTATGGCAACAATTTCCAGTTTGTGCCCATGGGAAAAACCCAATACGACTGGCTCCTGCACCACGAGCTTGGGCATGAATGGTTTGGAAATAAGGTATCGGTCGGAGACTGGGCCGATATGTGGATTCATGAAGGTTTGACCGCGTATGGAGACTGGCTCTTTTACTTTGAACATGGAGGTGCGGAGGCTTATTTCGCCAAAGTAAAAGCCGAAGGCAACAACATCCCTCATGCCAAGCCGGTAGTCAGTCCTCCAAACTCCACCGAAGAGGAAGCCTACCATCCCGAGATCTATACCAAAGGAGCCATGGTCATCCATTCACTGAGAGGAGTTTTGGGTGATGAACTGTTTTTTCCTGCGATCAAGGCCTTTGCAATGGACGAGCGTTTCACCTATCAGAATCAGGTGACAACCAAAGATTTCACTGATTTTATCCAAACCTACACCGGAAAGGATCTTCAGGGATTCTTTGACCTCTACCTCTACACTACAGAGCTCCCCGAATTGAAAATCAGCAAAAAAGGAAAAGAGGAATATTCTATTTCTCTGACAGGAATTGATTTTGAATTGCCCCTGGAAATTGAAACTTCCGAGGGAGTGCATCGGGTACCTGTAGGGAAAAAAGGTATAGAAGTCAAAAGTAAAACTCCTCCGATCGTAGACCCGAGAGGCTGGCTGATGCTGGAAAAATGATTATAAAAATCTTTCAGACTTGGAAGATGCAAAAGGACTGGTTATAAAAAAGCCCCGAATCGCTTCGGGGCTTAATTTTTATAGGCCAAAGGCTGCTTTGACTTTGTCTACGTAGTCCAGCTTTTCCCAAGTGAACAGTTCCACCTCCACGGTTTTTGCTTCTTGGTAGGGAGACTTGAATACTTTGGTCACTACCTCATTTGCTCTTCCCATGTGGCCATAGGCTGCAGTCTCTTCGTAGATCGGATTTCTCAGCTTTAGACGCTGCTCGATGGCATACGGACGCATGTCAAAGATCGCCTCCACTTTCTTGGCAATTTCGCCATCAGTCAGGTTCACTTTTGCTGTGCCATAGGTGTTGATGTAGATCCCCATAGGCTTGGCCACGCCGATCGCATAAGATACCTGAACCAGGATTTCGTCAGCTACCCCCGCAGCCACCATGTTTTTGGCAATGTGGCGGGTGGCGTATGCTGCGGAACGGTCCACTTTCGATGGATCTTTTCCGGAAAAAGCACCTCCACCGTGGGCTCCTTTTCCACCATAAGTATCCACGATGATTTTTCTTCCGGTCAATCCGGTGTCTCCATGAGGTCCACCAATCACGAATTTCCCGGTTGGGTTGATGTGATAGGTAATCTGGTCCGTGAACAACTTCTGAAGCTCTGGCTTCAGCTTGGCCTTCACTCGTGGGATCAGAATGTTGATGATGTCGGACTTGATTTTGGCAAGCATGGCTTCTTCAGCATCGAAGTCGTCGTGCTGGGTAGAAACCACAATAGCGTCGATTCGCTGCGGCACATTGTCGTCGCTGTACTCGATCGTCACCTGAGACTTGGAGTCCGGACGGAGGTAGGTGATGTCCTTATTTTCTCTTCTCAAAGCGGCCAGTTCGCGGAGGATCATGTGGGACAGATCCAAGGCAAGCGGCATGTAGTTTTCGGTTTCGTTGGTCGCATAACCAAACATCATTCCCTGATCACCTGCGCCTTGGTCTTCAGGATTCTTACGCTCTACCCCTTGATTGATATCCGCAGACTGCTCGTGGATCGCCGAAAGCACCCCGCAGGAATTGCCTTCAAACATGTATTCGCTTTTGGTGTAGCCGATCCGGTTGATCACATCGCGGGCGATTTTCTGCACGTCCAGGTAGATGTCTGATTTCACCTCACCCGCCAGTACGACCTGTCCGGTGGTGACGAGTGTTTCACAAGCTACTTTGGAATTGGGATCGAAGGCCAAAAAATTATCGATCAGCGCGTCGGAGATTTGGTCAGCGATTTTGTCGGGATGACCCTCAGACACTGACTCTGAAGTAAATAAATATGCCATAAACTAGATAATTGATGCGTTTTTAAAAGAAGCCCAAAATTACAGGAACTGAGGGAAATAAAAAATTTAAATGGGAAACCAGATATCGATTTGGATAAGCTCATTTCTTTTTCGCCAGATATTCAATAAAGCGAATTGGAAACCTAATTTCTGCTGATTCTGGTAAGTCATCAAGTAAAACCTAAACTCCGGAAGTTTCCCGTTTAGTTACAAAACCCTCCGTAATCTCATTCATCGCCTTGACTTTATACTCAAAATCCCCCTTGAGCGTCGCCCGGTAGGCATTGAGATTTTCAAGCAAATCATCAATCTCTTCAGGCAGCACTTCTTCCAGCAATTGGCGGAGTCGCTTGGCTGTTGTAGGCGACTTTCCATTGGTGGAAATGGCGATTTTAAGATTGCCTTTTGTCACAATGCCACCCAGGTAAAAATCACACAGCTCCGGAGTATCGGCCACATTGACCAAAAGAAAGCGTTCCTTAGCCTCATCTCGGATTTGCCGATTCACTGCTTTGTCATCTGTGGCGGAGATGACGATATGCTTTCCCCCCAGGTACTTTTCATGGTACACATCCTCGATGAGCGTGACGGTCTCTTTCCCTTCTGCCAGTTCCAAAAATTCAGGTCTAAATTCCCGAGACACAACTGTGACATGCGCCAAAGGACTGGATTTAAGCAGAAATTCCAGCTTTTCGGTAGCCACAAACCCTCCACCGATCAAGAGTACATTGAGTTCGTGGACTTTGAGGAAGATGGGATAGAGATGGTTCATGGAAGAAGTTAGACTTTAGACACAAGATTCAAGACTTTTGAAATGCAGAAGAAATACAGTGGAAATACCTTAGAAATAAGCCCGACTTCGTCGATCGAAATATTTGAACAACTGATCTGCGTTATATTTCACGACCGCAGGGAGCTTATCTCCTTGAGCGAGGCGAAAGTGTATTTCAATTGTATTTCACGAAGTGTTCAGATCACTGCGACTGCAAACTGATCACTGAAACAGCTTCCCGATACACCTCCGCCAGTCGCATACTTTCCCGTACGACTGCACCGACAATGATGACTGCAGGGGCTTCAACTTGGTTTTCCACCGCTTTTTGCTCAATGTCATGGATAAATCCGGCCGTGATTTTTTCTTCACGTGTGGTTCCGCTTTGGATGATGGCGACCGGGAGATGTGCCTTTCCTGCCTTTCGATAGGTCTCTGTTATTTCAGAGAGTTTTTTGGTTCCCATCAGAATGATCACAGTGGCAGTAGACTGTGCCGCAAGGGCCAAATCACGGGAAAGTTCTCCCGCGGTAGTCGTGCCGGTCACCACCCAAAAACTCTCAGAGATACCTCTCTTGGTCACCGGAATGCCCGCATTGGCTGGAACTGCAATCGCTGAAGTGATACCGGGAACCACCGCCGTTGGAATTCCAAAGGCTTCGATGTATTCGATTTCTTCCCCACCGCGACCAAAAACAAAGGGATCACCCCCTTTCAGTCGGACCACGTGCCCATGCTTTCTGGCGAGTTCCACACAGAGTTGGTTGGTGTCTTCCTGAGGGGTACTGTGTTTTCCAACTCGTTTACCCACGAAAATCTTCAAAGCCGTAGCTGGTGCATGCTTGAGCAAAACCGGATCGATCAGTGCGTCATAGAGCACCACATCAGCTGTATTCAGCGCCAAGATTCCCTTCAAAGTCATCAGTTCCGGATCTCCCGGACCTGCACCGACTAGAGTTACTTTTGGATTAACCTTCGCTCTCATGCCTCTACCTCCTCTTCCCGGAATGTTTTCAATAAGCTGTAGATCCCCATCGCTTGCTTGCCATAAGCTTTTGCAAATTCCTCGCTTGGCTCTTGCTGATTGATCTGATAGACTTTATCCGCAAAGGTGCCTTCCAGTTGGATTTTTCCGGTTTCAACAAACTTCTCATCAAAGAGGCTGATGATATTCGCATAGCTGTTGGTGCTGATGTCTTCGCTGAGCAAAAGCGCCTTGGCGGCATTGATCAGCCCGGCATAATGGTGGTAAATGCTGTCCGACCAACGGCCATGCTCCAGGGCTTCCTGACCTAAGTCGAGCTTTTCCAAAGCTTCCAACAGCAAAGTAGCCACCAAGTCAATGACCACACCTGCACATTCACCTACTCCCACTGCCACCTCGTAATCTTCCTGATGTCCCCAATCCACCGAATCGGAATCGGTCACGGTCGAGGCATCGCTAAGTTCCTTGAGCAAGTCATAGAAATATAGCTGACCTTGCTGGTCGTAGTAGCTGAGGAAGTCTTTTCCTCCGGCATTTTTCTCAAAATCATCCAGCAAAACCCGCAAAGCCTGAGGGCCGCGACGGCTTGGAACTTTGGTCACTTTGTCAGCAAACCGTCCGTTTCCATCCCCAAGATTTCCTCCACCCAAAAGGACTTGCAGCGCTGGAATAACAGTTTTGCCAGCCTTCATTGACATCCCCTGAAATCCGATATGAGCCATGTTGTGCTGCCCACAGGCATTCATGCAGCCAGAGATCTTGATCACCAAATCCCGGTTGCTCAGATACTGGGGATACTCCTGCTCGATCACTTTTTCAAGCTCTTTCGCAATTCCAGTTGAGCTGGCAATGCCCAAATTACAGGTATCAGTGCCAGGGCAGGCGGTGATGTCGCCGAGGGAATTGTACCCACGCTGAGCGAGGTTGATTTTTTTCAATTCCAGATAGAAAAAAGGAACCAAATCTTCCCGCACATCACGAATCAGGATGTTTTGTCGAAGGGTAAAGCGAATTTCTCCCGCTGCGTACTTCTCAACCAAATCTGCCAAAGGTCGAGCCTGATCGAGGTAAAAATCCCCCAAAGGCACACGGACTCCAATGGAAACGTAGCCAGCCTGCTTTTGCGGCAGCACATTAGTCAGATTCCAAAGCTCAAAGTCCAGTCCCAAGTCAGCGGGATTGACCTCGACAGCCGGGGGGTTGGGAAGGGTTTTACCTTCCTCATAGTTTTCAAAATCAAGCGGAAAGCTCTTGAAGGGAAGGGCAGTTTTTTCCTTTTCCACCAAATCCAAAAACGCCTCCAAACCAATTTCCTTCACCAAAAACTTCATCCGGGCCTTATTTCTTCTTGCCCGCTCCCCATGACGGTCAAAAATCCGCAACACAGATTCGATAAACGGAATCAGTTGATCCGTCTCCAAAAACTCGGTGATCAAATCGGCATGACGGGGCTGTGAACCCAAACCTCCACCCAGCAGGACTTTAAAGCCGCGGACCTGCTTTCCGTCCACTTCTTTTTCTTTGGGGATAAAGCCCAAGTCGTGCATGTAAGCCAAGCCCGTGTCCTCATCGGAGGAGGAAAAGGCCATCTTGAACTTCCTGCCCATCTCCTGGCAAACCGGATTTCTCAAAAAGTAACGGAAGGTAGCATCTGCATACGGAGTCACGTCAAAGGGTTCCTTTGGGTCGATGCCCGCAGTTTCGGAAGCCGTGACGTTTCTGACCGTATTTCCGCAGGCCTCCCGCAGCGTGACATCATCCTTTTCCAACTCAGCCCACAGCTGAGGAGTCCTGTCCAAGCTCACAAAGTGAATCTGAATATCCTGACGGGTGGTGATATGGAGTCGACCGATGGAATATTCCTCAGAGACCTTACAAATTCTTCTCAACTGAGCTGAAGTAGCCCTCCCATACGGCAGCTTGATTCGCACCATCTGCACCCCTTGCTGACGCTGCCCATACACACCCCGGGCTAGGCGAAGGCTTCGGAATTTCTCTTCATCGATTTTTCCCTCACGGAAAAGGGCGATTTTTCGCTCCAATTCGATGATGTCCCGTTCTACGATAGGATTTTCCAGTTCAGTTCGAAAGCTTTGCATACGTTTAAAATTTTTTCCCTATAGGGATAATAGGTTTTAGGTTATGAGAAAAAGCCAAGACCTAGGTCAGGGCTGTTTTTGGTTCAAAGTTCTTTGTTCGAGGTTGTTTGCTCTTTAATAGTTCAATTCTTCAGGCTTGGACTGCTGTTGACTCCCGCAATACTTTTTGTTTGGGTTGGTCCAAGTCAGTAGACTTGAACCAGTTTATTCTAATATCTAGCGTCTTGAATCTAATATCTAGCCTCTTGCATCTATTCAATAAATCCCACCGAAACCGTATCAAAAGTTCCCTCATCGATCAGGATAAATGCTCCGTTTGACTTGGATTGATGGTAGGGATCGAAATGGATTGGCTTACTTAGACGGAAATGGACCTTGCCGATATCATTCAGTTTCAGCTGATCGGTTTCCTCAATTCCGCTGAAATCGGTGTGAATTCGGGATTCGATTTGATCCACCTTGGCCAAAACCCGGTTGATTCCGTGTTGCAAAATGTACTTCCCACCGACCTTCAAGGCTTTGCTGTTGACCTGGCAAACCGTCGCTGAGATGCTCTTTTCACTCTGCGGCAACTGTCCGCTTTTCACAATCATATCTCCCCGGCTGCAGTCCACTTCTGAAGAAAGAGTAATCGCGATAGATGAACCCGGTGCAGCTTCTTCCCACTCCTGGTCAAAGAACTGAATGGCTTTAATCGTGGATTCATTGCCGGAGGGCAAAACCGTTACTGTATCACCCACTTTCAAACTTCCTCCATACAATTTCCCGGAAAATCCCCTGAAATCGTGGAAAGCCTCTGTTTTTGGACGAATCACAAATTGAACCGGGAATCTCGCCACAGAACTTTCCTGCAAATCTTCAGGCTCCAACACCTCCAGATGATCCAATAGCGTGTTGCCGACATACCAAGGCATGTGCTCAGACTTGCGGGTCACGTTTTCACCTTTCAAAGCCGATATGGGAATGAACGTGATCTGGTCTTCCCGAAAGTTGCTTTTATCAACGAGCGCATCGAAGTCCGATTTTATTTTTAGATAAACATCCTCGCTATATCCAACCAAGTCCATCTTATTGATGGCAACCACCACATGGGACATTCTCAGCAGGTTGCTGATGAAGAAGTGGCGGTAGGTCTGCTCGATTACGCCTTTGCGGGCATCGATCAGAATGATGGCTACCTGGGAAGTGGAAGCCCCCGTGACCATGTTTCGCGTATACTCCACATGTCCGGGAGTATCCGCCACGATGAAGTTGGTCTTGTCGGTATTGAAGTAAATATGAGCCACGTCGATGGTGATGCCTTGCTCACGCTCGGCAACCAGCCCGTCAGTGGCGAGTGAAAAGTCCAGGTAATCGTATCCACGCTGCTTTGAGCTACGCTCGATGGCTTCGATCTTGTCGGTAGTAAGGGAATGCGTGTCGTATAACAACCGCCCGATTAGCGTGCTTTTGCCATCATCCACCGAACCTGCAGTGGCGATTTTGATCAATTTTCTGCCTTGTATGTCCATGTTTTTGAGTCGATAGTAAATGGACCATAGTCCATAACTAAGTTTGTAAATCGTACTTCGTATTTCTTCCCTCGTACTTTTAGAAATATCCTACCTTCTTCCTTGTTTCCATCGCGGCTTCGGAGCGCTTGTCGTCGATGCGGGCACCACGCTCTGAGATGGTGGACTCCCGGATTTCGGCTACCACATCATCCAGGGAAGTAGCTTCAGAAAGAACCGCTGCGGTACAGGTCATGTCACCGACAGTTCGGAAGCGAACCATCCGCTCTACTACTTCTTCATGTGCTTCACGGAATACATGCTCATTCGCAGTCCAAATCATCCCATCTCGGAAAAACACCTCCCGCTTGTGGGCAAAATAGATGCTGGGGATTGCAATATTTTCGGTCCGGATATATTCCCACACATCGAGCTCCGTCCAGTTGGAAATCGGGAACACGCGGACATTCTGCCCGACATGGATCTTCCCATTGAGCATGTCGAAAAGCTCCGGACGCTGGTTTTTTTCGTCCCACTGCCCAAAGTCATCCCGAACTGAGAATACGCGTTCTTTTGCTCGGGCTTTTTCTTCATCCCTTCTCGCACCGCCGATGCAGGCGTCAAACTTGAATTCTTCGATGGCATCCAGAAGTGTGGTAGTTTGAAGGGTATTCCGACTGGCATAGCGACCTCGCTCTTCACGGACTTTACCTTGGTCGATGGAATCCTGTACATTTCGTACGATCAGTTCCAAGCCCAATTCTTTCACCAACCAATCCCGAAACTCGATGGTCTCGGGGAAATTGTGGCCGGTGTCCACATGGAGTAATGGGAAGGGAATTTTGGCCGGGAAAAAGGCCTTTTGGGCCAGTCTCACCAAAGTGATGGAGTCTTTTCCCCCGGAAAAAAGCAAAACCGGACGCTCAAACTGCGCTGCCACTTCCCTCAGGATGTGGATCGATTCTGCTTCTTTGGGGTTAGGTATGAATAGGTTTGACATATGGAAATACGAGTTACGAAGTACGATTTACGAGCTGCTCTTCATTATTCGACATTCAGAGTTCAGCATTCGTAATTTAAATCTTTAATTATTTCAAGAGCTTTCAGGGTAATTTTCCAATTTTTCAATAATGAATATCGAATGGCGAACATCGAATATCGAAGTATCATCCGACATCCCGCTTCGGTCATCGAGAATGAAGCCCACACTCCTTTTTCGAGTCCTCCCACCACCATCTCCCGGCTCTAGCATCTTCACCCGGAAGTATCGCACGGGTACATGGCGCACAGCCGATGCTCACAAAACCTTGATCATGTAGGGGATTGTAGGGAATCTTATGCTCGGAGATGTAAGCGATCATTTGCTCAAATGTCCAGTCCAAGAGCGGATTGTACTTGAGGATCTGATTGGCTTCGTCCCACTCGATCCGCTTCATGGCGCTTCGATTGGCACTTTGCTCGGCCCTAAGCCCGGTGACCCAAACTTCATTCCCAGCCAAAGCACGCTTCAAAGGTTCCACTTTGCGGACATAGCAGCAGGATTTTCGGTTTTCGACTGATTCATAGAAGCCATTAATGCCGATTTCTGCCACCAACTTTTCAACTGAACCGGTCTCAGGATAATAGACCTTGATACGGGTTTTGTATTTGCTTTCGGTTCTAGACAGCAACTCCAAAGTCTCAGGAAATAACCTTCCCGTATCCAGCGAAAAGATTTGAATCGGCAGACATTGCGAAGCAATCAGTTGGGTAATGACCTGGTCTTCCTGACCCAAAGAGGTCGAAAAAACCACTTTTCCAGGAAAAAGATCCGCTAGAAAAGTCAATCCCTCTCCAGCCGAAAGTGCGCTTAGCTTAGCTTCAAGATCTAACAAGTTCTGGCTCATTGGTTTTCTCTTTAGTGGCATTCTCCCATACCCGCTCATGGAGGTAGTAAAGGAGGATTTTGGAAACGACTTCGACCGAACCGATGGAAACCGCCATGACCAACTGGCCAGTGACGAAGTATGAAATGACAATGGTATCGATCGTACCGACTATTCTCCAGGAAATTGACTTCAGTAAGCTCTTGGCATTGCTGTCTTTTCCCGTCTTGGAGGAAAAAAGCTTTTTGGCGAATTGGTCTAAAATCATAAAGGCTAATACGGCATGGAAAAACAAAAGTATATATTCCCTATGTTTTTTATAGGGTTTATAGATAAAAAAATTTATTCTCCGTCCAAAATATCCTGCAACGTCTTATTTTCCAGTATTTTAAGTGTCTCATCTCTCACTTGAGCCATAACCCGATTGATGCCGCAGTGGGCTTCATCCTTGCATTCAGCACAGGGTTCGTAATAATTCAAGCTGACACAAGGAAGTAAAGCAATTGGGCCATCCAACAGTCGAATCACGCGAGAGAGCGGAATGTCTTTGGGTTCTTTGATCAGGTAGTAGCCCCCTCCTTTTCCTTTTTTGCTGCCGAGGTAACCGGCTTTTCGGAGTTCGAGCAGGATATTTTCGAGAAACTTATGGGAAATCCCATGCTCCTCGGCGATATCATGTATTAGGACGGTTTTATTTTCACGGTGTTTGCCGAGGTAGGTCAGGGCATGGAGGGCGTACTTAGTCTTTTTGGAAAGCATGATCAAAAATAGCCGAAAAATCGAAATAGCCTAGTACGGGGGTGGGGAAAGAAAAATCCCCGACCAAGGCAGGGGATTGGGATAAAAACTTTGGAGGTTTCAGAAACCTCTAAGGTTTCCAAATAAAACCCTTCGACTCTAGTCACACTGAGCGAAGTCGAAGTGTCAGGGTGAAAAAAGACCTTCGGGGTTCTTGGAAACTCCAAATGTCTCTCACATCAAATCATCTCCACGGAGGGGAATGAAAAATAAAGTCGGAACAAAATTAATAGACAAATCCAAAATCGTACACTGATAATTAAATTAGCCTAATTAAGTTGAATTAAAATGATAGAATCTTCATATAAAAAACCAACTTTATTACTTTCTATCGAAAATCCTTCTGTAGGAAGACGATCTAAATACTTTGGCAAAATATAGGATTTTAAATAATCCCCGTTATTAATATCATAAATATCTAAAACACGTTGCTCTGGAAAACTTCTATCAGCAACATTAGACAACATAAAAATGTAATCCCCAATTCCAAAACTGTCCAAAATTATTTCGGAAGCATTATTTAACATTACACCTCCACCAACTGTGACAACTTCAGGCTTATCATAATCAAACAGATAGTCATACACAAACACTTTATTCAAAACACTATTATATACAAACCAAAAATCAGAAAAATAAGCAGTATGAATTACTTTTTCATTTAAACTATATAACTTCCCTTCATGGGTTAACATAGAATACTCTTCATCCAAAATTTCATTTAGTTCTTGGACAGGTTCAAAGGAAAAATCGGAAAAATTAAAAATCGAAAAATTTAACCTAAAACCCGTTCGATCAGAAACTGTAAACAAAAGTGAATCACTAATCACAACTCCTCTGTCCACTTTGCTTTGGAATTTATGATAAAAATAAACAGAATCTGTAAAATCTTGAATTTTAAAAGAATGTTTCTCAGTATCGAAAATATAAACCTTATTATCGGATCTGACTTCATAATTTCTAATTAATAAATTTTCATGTGGGGCCTCACCCCATTTACCTAAACTATCCAGAACCTGAAAGTCTAAATCATGCTTAAGTAAGCTCTTACTATAAAAATCATAAGAATAGAAATTTTGACCTTTTGAAGATACTCGTCTAATCGGGAAATCAAAGGTCAAAGTATCTAATATTGAAATATCAAAAAACACTCTAGTAGAGCCCTTTTTTTCTTTACACGAAGAAAATGCAACGATAAAAAATAAAATTATCGTTGCATTAAAACACTTATTTTTCATAATTTATTGAACAACCACTCCTCTAATACCTCCTTCACCTTTGTAAACAGTACCAATTATTGTATCACCTGATTTCAAGATCATACAGGTTTTTGAATCTCCAGAAGGACAGGAAACAACTTGATCCTCCGAAAAACTATTGAAACTTACAAGTAAAAAGAATACTAAACCAAATAATTTTTTCATTTTATTCAATCTTATGAATTGATTCGCCAGGTCCTTTAGGCACAACAAAGTCACCAATTTGCACACATCTATACTGATCCCCAGTAGGGCATGTATAACTCACAGTTTGGCTCGAGGTTTCATAAAAACTCAACCCTACCAAAAACAAGATTAATACAATCCTTTTCATTATTTTATAATGACTTTTGCATCACCTTCACCTTTGTAGGCTTTAAAGCCTTCAGCGGTTGTGTAACATGTAAATGTATCCCCTGAAGGACAAATTATTGTGGTTTCTGAAGAAGCTGATTGTGTCCCAAAGATCATTAATCCAAAACCAAGTAATAGCCCCATTTTTTTAAAGATTTTTTTCATACAATTTGAGTTTGAAATGATTAATAATTGATTAAAAAGCTTGCCGCGCGTTGAACTTGAACTAAATATACCCCCCCCCCAATTCAAATTTTCAAGACCTTAACTGAAATTTATTTTTCATAAAATCGTAACTCGTTGATTTTCAACAAATTTATTTTTAACTTCTTAGTAAAGAACAATTTTTAACTTGTTGGTATACAATGGGTTGTCCAATAGTTAAATTATAGTTTCAAAAATTAGATTTTTGCTAGAAATAACCACAAAAAATCCCCGACCAAGGCCGGGGACTGAGCATTACAACCCTCCAAGGGCTTTGAACCCTTGGAGGATACTCATCTTTTCCAAACCTTCGAGGGCTTTAAGACCTCAAAGGTTAGATCATCTCGACACTTCGCTTGACGAAGGCAGTCAGGTCTTTGCCGGTCAGCAATCCCTGAGAAAGCATCGCCAAGTCAAATGCCTGCTTGGCCAACTTCAGTTGGGCTTCTTCGCCGTCTGCTTTGAGGATCTTGTCCACCACAGGATGGTTGCCGTTAATGGCGACCTTGTAGCTGTCGGGCAAGCTGCCATAGAAGCTCATCGGGCCGCCGCCGGTCTGTGCCATGTCCTTCATGCGGCGCATCCATTCTTCCATGGTGATGGTGACCGGCATTTCCTCAGGACTCAAGCCTTCGATCTCCACGCTGTAGTTTTTGTTGTTGATCGCTTTTTCAAAGAGTTCCTTCACGGATTTGCTTTGCTCTTCGGTCAGGAGATTGGCGTAAGTGGAGTCTTTTTGAATGAGCTTTTCCACCACATCGGCATCCACGCGCTTGAGTTGCGTCTTTTCGATCTTGGTCTCAATATGCTGGATAAAGTGGCTGTCGATCGGAGAATCGAGCACCAAGACATCGTAGTCCTTCTTATTGGCTGAATCGATAAAGCTGTCTTGCATATTCAGATCAGTGGAATAAAGGAAGATGGTTTGGTCGTTTTTATCCGTCTGCACCGCCTTTACCTTCTCACGGTATTCGTCAAGCGTGAAATACTCGTTTTTTGTGTTTTTGAGAAGCGTGAATTCCTTGCCTTTCTCGTAGAATTTCTCCTCCGAGATCATGCCGTACTTCACAAAGAGTCCGATGTCGTTCCACTTTTCTTCATAAGCTTTTCTGTCCTTTTTGAAGAGTTCGGAAAGCTTGTCGGCTACTTTTTTGGTGATGTAGTTGTTGATTTTCTTCACATTGCCATCGGCCTGCAGGAAGCTTCGGGACACGTTGAGGGGAATATCCGGAGAATCGATCACCCCGTGAAGCAGCATCAAAAACTCAGGCACGATGTCCTTCACCTCATCGGTGATGAATACCTGACGGCTGAACAACTTGATTTTATTGCGCTGAAGTTCGAATTCGTTTTTGACTTTTGGGAAATAAAGCACTCCTGTCAGGTTGAACGGATAGTCCACATTGAGGTGAATCCAGAACAGCGGATCTTCGCCCATTGGATACAGACTCTTGTAGAAGGCCAGGTAATCCTCGTCCTTCAGGTCGCTTGGAGACTTGGTCCAGATCGGGGAAGTGGTGTTGATGATGTTGTCTACTTCGACAGACTTCCACTTTTTGTCGCCTTTGTCATCCACTCCGTCTTCTACAGACTCGGATTTGGTGCCAAACTTGATCGGAACAGGCAGAAACTTGCAGTATTTGTCCAGGATACTCTGCAGCTTCCACTTGTCGAGGAACTCTTCGGAATCTTCGTTGATGTGAAGGATGATGTCCGTTCCCCGGGTCTTTTTTTTGCCTTTTTTGATTTCAAACTCAGTGCTGCCGTCACAAGTCCAGATGGCTGGTTCGGCGCCGTCCTGATAGGAAAGGGTGTGGATTTCCACGTTTTTGGCCACCATAAAGGCCGAGTAGAAACCCAAACCAAACTTACCAATGATCTCATTGGCGTCTTTGGCATCTTTGAATTTCTCCACAAACTCCGTCGCACCGGAGAAAGCAATCTGATTGATGTACTTTTTGATCTCCTCGGCTGTCATCCCGAGACCTTTGTCAGAGATGGTGATGGTTTTCTTTTTCTCGTCAAAAGCCACCTCCACGGTGATATCTCCGAGTTCGCCGGTGTACTGACCTAATGTCGCGAGTCGTTTGATTTTCTGTGTGGCGTCTACTGCGTTGGACACGAGTTCCCGAAGGAAAATCTCGTGATCAGAGTACAAGAATTTTTTGATAATGGGGAAAATGTTCTCGGTATGGATCGAGATCGTGCCTTTTTCCTGCATGGGTATGAATCGGTTTAGTTGAACACAAATTTTGACAAGTGGGAGGTATCAATGCCCGTTCCAAGCTTGAAAAAATGACAAGATGGCATTTGAAGATGGCAGTGGGCAGTCGCAGTTGGCAGGGTTGAAAGTCAGAAGTATGAAATCAGAAGGCTGAAGGTCAGTAGTCAGTAGTCGGTCTTAGTTGCCAGATTAGAAATTCTGAAAGCTTAAGTCAGAAAGCTAAAAGAAGGTAGGTTGAGATGGATTCTGGAAAGAGAAGGAAAATTCTTTCTTTCTGTCTTTGCGAGAGCCATTTTTCTCGCTAAGGCGCCAAGACGCAAAGGTTTTTTTAGGCTCACAGATGTCACAGAAAAACACGGAAATCTTTGAGACTTATTTTCCAATTTTTTCTTCGCGACTTTCTGTCTTTGTGAGACCTTATTCTCTCGCTAAG
>CAYONF010000001.1:148209-152795 GCA_964405255.1 uncultured Limnohabitans sp.
TCCAATTTTTTCTTCGCGACTTTCTGTCTTTGTGAGACCTTATTCTCTCGCTAAGGCGCAAAGGTTTTTAGGCTCACAGATGTCACAGAAAAACACGGAAATCTTTGAGACTTATTTTCCAATTTTTTCTTCGCGACTTTCTGTCTTTGTGAGACCTTATTCTCTCGCTAAGACGCAAAGTTTTTTGATTCTCTATTCGACCAGGAATCTTTTAGGAAAAAAACAAAAACCCCAAAGGATCGGGAAATTCAAACTCAAAACCAGTTTTCAAAATTTTGGCTGAATCAATCAACCGATCCTTGCCTTCGGGTTCGTTTTGATAGCTAGCAGGCGGGGCAATTCCCAAATCAGCTGCATTACTTTCATAGATCTCTCGTCGCAGCGGATGAATCGGAGCCACACCATTGTAGGTCTCATTCCAAAGCCCGTTGCCTATCACCCAAGACAGCATGCGCACGGCATCTTTCCGGTGAATAAAATTGACTCGGGTATGGCCTGCCACATGTTCCTTGCCTGAAAAATACTTCCCCGGCACACGGTCATCTCCGAGCAAACCTCCAAATCGGACAATCGTCAAGTCATATTTCCTGTCTTTTTCAATCAGTTGCTCAGCTCGGAAAATCGTGTCATTTCCGGTGTTTTCCAGGGAAAGTGGAAACTCTTCCCCATATTTTTTTTCAGAAGGCACTTCAGGATAGACTCCCGTGCTGGAGACAAAAATCACTTGCTGAATGGGAGAATTGTCGATCAAGCTTCTGAGATACTTGATTTGCTCGAGGTGAAAAGCTCCGTTGCCACTTCGGGACCTTGGCGGGATATTGACCACCAGAATTTCGGATTGAAAAAGCGCATTAAATCCAACACCTTCCGGGTGAGGATTGAGCGAAAAGCGGATGGCTTGGAGTCCTTTTTGAGTAAGTTTTTCCTGCTTTTCGAAAGAAGTAGTAGAACCGAGGACTTGAAATCCTTTTTCCTGAAGGTGAAATCCCGATGGCTCCCCTATCCAGCCTAGACCGATGATGGATACTGTTTTCATGCTATAGTAGGCTATTCTTTATTATCCGATTTTCGGTGTTCAGTGTTCAGTGTTCGAAGTTCGGTGTTCGAAGTTCAAAATTCTTGAATATCGAATGTCGAATATTGAATGATGAACCTGACTACCGCAGGCAGGTATCGAAGTCTTTTAACTCTTCTTTAGAGACTTTATGACCAAAACAAAAAACCTCCCCGAAGGGAGGCTTGGTTTAGTCTTTTTTAGGCATAGTCCCCAGCAGGTAGTCCCACAGTGGAGAACTTACCCCGAAGGAAGTATCCGGATCCTTGTAATGATGAATGGCGTGATTGACCCAAAGCACCTTCAGGAAATTCTTCGGAGGATTGTACGCATGTACAATGTAATGCACGCCCAGATATGCTGCATAACCGATTAAGAAACCGGGAAGGAAATACAGGGCATAATCACCCATCAACAGGTTGAAAACCAAATAGAAAATAGCTGCGTAGGCTGCACTTACAAAAGGAGGCATGGCTAGGCGATCCTTATCCTTTGGATAATCATGATGCACCCCATGGACGGTGTATTGAAGTTTATCTTTTAGAGGAGTATCCGGCTCCATATGAAAGAAGTGTTTGTGCATCATGTATTCCACAAACGTAAAGGCAAAAAGCCCAAGCAGCAGCACCAACATCCCCACTCCCAATCCAATTGTTGTTGTAGTAACTGCATAATAAAGAGATACCGAGGATATCGCAAAAAACAGCGTAATCGGCACCATGATATGGGTTCTCGAGATTTTCTCAAGAATTGGATTAGAAAACATTTTGGCGGAGCCGAAATTGTCGGGCTTGTCCAATCTTCCAATCTTTTTCATAGCATACTAGTTGGTTGAGTAAGCAATATAGTTTTTACCGTTCAAGGCTTAAACTTTGCGACAAAGGTAAGGTTTTTGAACTTGGTGTAAATATTTTGAAAAATGATTTACATCAACAAATTTCAAACCGCACTGAAGGTGGACGCAATAGTTTTCTCGTAGTAGGCCACGTATTTTGGCAGGATCTGATCGATATCAAACTCCTTGGCACGGGCAAGTGCCCTTTCTTTGAATCCCGGGAGGTTTTCATCCGCCAGGATAATTTTTGCCTTGGCTGTCATATCCTCCACATCCCCAACCTGACAGACAAATCCGGTGACTCCATCCACATTGAGTTCCGGAATTCCTCCGGCATTGGAGGACAAAACAGGAACCTCGCAGGCCATGGCTTCCAAAGCCGCCAAACCAAAACTTTCCTTCTCGGAAGGCATCAAAAACAAATCAGCAACTGAAAGGACTTCTTCGACTGCTTCCAATTTGCCCAAAAAGCGGATATCGTCACAAGTCCCGAGTGTTCGGCAAAGCCGCTCCATTCGGTCCCGCTCAGGGCCATCCCCCACCAGCAGGAGTTTGGCCGGCATGAATTTTCTGACTTCATAGAACACGTGAATCACATCCTCCACCCGCTTCACTTTGCGGAAATTGGACGTATGGACAAGAAGTTTTTCTCCATTCGGGCAGATCGCGAGCTTGAAATGTTCCTTGCGCTGTTTTTTGAATCGCTCCAAATCGATAAAATTCGGGATCACCTCGATGTCTCGCTTGATATCGAAGTATTCGTAAGTCTCCTTTTTGAGGTCTTCCGATACAGCAGTGACTCCATCGGACTGATTGATCGAAAAGGTCACCACAGGCTCATAGCTTGGATCTTTACCCACCAGCGTGATGTCTGTGCCGTGAAGCGTAGTCACCACGGGAATTTGGATTCCTTCCGTTTTCAAAATTTGCTTTGCCATGTAAGCAGCCGAAGCATGCGGAATGGCATAGTGCACATGCAGCAAATCCAGGTTTTCGTATTTGACCACACTGACCATTTTGCTGGCTAGAGCCAGTTCATAGGGCGCAAATTCAAAAAGCGGATAGCTTTTGATATCCACCTCATGATAAAAGAGGTTTTCACTGAAAAAATCCAAGCGCATGGGTTGCTTGTAGGTAATGAAGTGAACTTCATGGCCGACTTTCGCCAGACCTTTTCCCAATTCTGTGGCTACAACACCACTTCCCCCAAAGGTGGGGTAACAGACAATTCCTATTTTCATTTGATACCGAGGATCGGTTTTAATGGGATTTGCTTTCTAACACGATTCAGTCCAGCTTTTGTTCAAAATAAGATTTTTTTATAAATACCACACGGAATCTTAAGTTGTTGCAAGATCGAAATTCAGTTTTTCCGAGAAAAAATCCTGACTAATTTACAGGGGATTAAAATTTCACCATGAAAAAATCACTCTTTCTTTACACCTTATTGGGATTAGTCTGGGCTTGTCAGCCCGCAGAAAAAGCAGAGACAACGACGGAAAAAATCAACCCGGCAACTCTTTGGGGAGAAAATCCCTGGCCGGAAATCCGAAAAAAACGAATCAATCAACTGCTTCCCGAAGCCCTGAAAAACGCCAATGTGGATGTATGGCTGGTGCTTTGTCGTGAAAATTACAATGACCCTATTGCCACCCATGTAGGCGGGGAAAACGCTAGTGGAACCGCTGCATTTCTATTCTACACTGATGAAGCAGGATTTCATTCCCTGGTCTTTTCTCCTGATGGTGAGGCCACGGCCTTGGATGATTTGGACATTCATGAAAAGGTAGAGCGCGTGCCTCGAGGAGAATCAGCACTTGAAAAAGCCGTTACATTTATCAAAGAAAAAGGCTTCAAAACCGTCGCGATCAACTCTTCCTCCTCCAATGAAATGGCAGACGGAATGACACACAGCCAATACGAGGAACTCGCCGGATTGATGGGATCTGATGTCACGAAATTGATTTCTTCCGATGAGTTGGTCTATGAGTGGCTCTCGATCAAACTTCCCGAAGAAGTTGAAATTCTTAAAAAAGCTGCCCAATTGGCTTCTGATTTCCAGCATGAAGCCTACGCCATGGTTGTCCCTGGAAAAACTACCGATGCGGATGTGGCGAAATTCCTGAAAGCCAAAATGGCAGAATACGGGGTGACTGATGCCTGGCATCCCGACCAAAATCCCAATGTGAATTCCGGTCCTGACCGAGGACACTCTCATGCCACTGACAAAGTAATCATGCCCGGAGATGTGATTCAGACGGATTTTGGAGTGAAGCTATACGGCATTTGGGTGTCGGATATCCAGCGTTTTGCCTATGTATTGAAAGAAGGAGAAACTGAGGCTCCGTCGGATATCCTCAAGTATTGGGAAAACGGAAAAGCCGGAAGCCGCGCCGCTTTGGCCGCCATGAAACCCGGCGTCAAAGGTGAAGATGTAGACCGTGCACAGCGCGACCTGATGGACGCCAACGGATCTTTGTATGTGCCTTGGAGTACAGGCCATCCGGTAGGCTATGTCGCACACGATGTAGGACCGAATTTGGGAGGAGCGCGGCTTCCTCAGCCTCGGCCTGCTGCTCAAAAACTGTTGAAAAAAGGAATGACGTTCGCTTTTGACGGATTCCATTGCTGGAAGCAAGCTGATGGAACTGAAAAAACCATTTCCGTGGAAGAGATGGCCGTGGTCACCGATACCGG
>CAYONF010000001.1:152895-225683 GCA_964405255.1 uncultured Limnohabitans sp.
ATGGAACTGAAAAAACCATTTCCGTGGAAGAGATGGCCGTGGTCACCGATACCGGTGCAGAGTACTTGATCGCCCCGCAGGAGGAGTTGATCCTGATAGGAAAAAAGTAAAAATTGATAGATTGAGAAAGGCTGGGAAACCGGCCTTTTTTGTTTTGGATTTTTTAATGACGCTTAACGAGAAAAGTTAAAAAATGGACTTTAAACCTAGATGCTCAACAAAAGGCTCGAAATCCCGGTCAGAATGCAACAGAGGAATATTTTGGCTAATGCAATAGGTAGCGATGTAACAATCTATCGTTTTGCGGATGGTGATTCCTTGTTTCCTGAGAAAACGATAATTCTGTGCGGACTTTAAGGCTAGTTGCCTACTACCCAGAATCACAAAAGGAAACTCATCTAAAAAAACTTTAGTCTCCTCAAACCCAAAATCTTCCCTATATCCTTGGAGAATTTCTGAATAAACCAAATCAGGTAGGAGAATAGGGCTTTTCCCTAAAATGTTTTCAAGGAATTCTGTTTCTGGGGTGGTTTTCGCATTCAAATAGGAAACCCAAACTGAAGTATCAACCAAAATCACGGCCTTCTCTCATTTCGTCCAAATTACCCTCCCAATTAAACTTTCCTCTTAGCAGTTTAATTCTCTCCTGCTTTTTCAAGGAAACCATTTGCTTTAGCGCAGCCTCTACCGTTGCCTTTTTAGTGGTGATTCCGGTTAGCTTCATCGCCTCCTGAATCAAGTCTTCATCAATATCGATATTGGTTCTCATGTGTATGTTTTTGATAAATATACACAAAATCAAAATTTGAAGTTTCAAAGCCCTCCATAAAATAGGTTGAAGAGAAGAAATGCTCAGTGGCAGTGGACATCATTCTAGGCCATAATTTTCAAATATTTCAATCTTTCAATCCGCCACGTCGGACGAGTTCTTTCAATTGGCTACCTTTGTGCTAACCAAATCCTTCCCCCGCTATGAACGAGCGCTACATGCAGCGCGGAGTTTCCGCATCCAAAGAAGACGTCCACAAAGCCATTTCCAAGCTGGACAAAGGCCTATTTCCCAAAGCTTTCTGCAAAATCGTGGAAGACACCCTGGGCAATGACCCGGAGTTTTGCAATATCATGCATGCAGACGGAGCAGGAACAAAGTCCTCTTTGGCCTACCTCTATTGGAAAGAAACCGGAGATCTCAGCGTATGGAAGGGCATCGCGCAGGACGCGATCATTATGAATACCGATGACCTGCTTTGTGTCGGCGCGATCAACAATATCCTGGTTTCGTCCACCATCGGAAGAAACAAAAACCTGGTTCCGGGAGAGGTGATCTCTGCCATTATCGAAGGAACGGAGGAAGTCCTCCAGATGCTCAGGGACAATGGAGTCAACGTAGTGCTGACCGGTGGAGAGACTGCCGATGTGGGTGATTTGGTGCGGACGATTATTGTTGATAGCACGGTGACCTGCCGCATGCGCCGGGACGAAGTCGTCTCCAATGACAAAATTCAAGCAGGAGATGTGATCGTGGGTCTTTCTTCCTTTGGCCAAGCCAACTATGAAACCGAATATAACGGAGGCATGGGAAGCAATGGCCTGACCTCAGCCCGCCATGACGTGTTTAACAAAGTCCTAAAAACCAAGTATCCCGAAAGTTTCGATCCGGCAGTTCCAGACCACCTGATCTATACCGGCAAATACAACCTTACCGACCCGGCACCGGGAGCTCCGGTGAACATGGGCAAACTGGTCCTTTCTCCTACCCGAACCTATGCCCCCATTATGGTGGATGTGCTCAACTACATGCGCCCTAACATCCATGGCTTGGTTCATTGCAGTGGAGGGGCGCAGACCAAGGTCCTTCACTTTGTGGACAACGTTCACGTGATCAAAGACAATCTGTTTGAAACTCCGCCTTTGTTCCGGATCATTCAGGAAGAAAGCGGTACAGATTGGAAAGAAATGTACAAGGTCTTCAACATGGGCCACCGAATGGAAATCTATTTGGACGAGCGATACGCCGAGGAAATCATCGACATCGCAGAGTCTTATGGGGTAGAAGCTCAAATCATCGGCCGGGTGGAACCGCTCGAAGGAAGCAAAAAAGTCACGATTCAGAGCCCCTACGGGACATTTGAGTACTAACAACCCCTTGCCCCTTGAAGGGCGAATCTTTGTTCAGGGTTCGAAGTTCAGGGTTCGATAATTTGTCCTGAGCTTGTCGAAGGGTTCGATATTTATGGTTCTGAGTTCAGCGTTCGAAGTTCAGGGTTCAACGTTCATAAAAAGATTTCCGGCCTGACATTCCTATTCCGCTCGTAAATCGTAAATCAAAATTCGTAAATCCTTTGTCCCGCCTCTTCAAATTCCTCGCCTACTTCATCGGAGTGATCGCTTTGATCGCACTGGCGACCATCACCACTGTGGATCGCTCTCCGATTGCCGAGCAGGATTTTTACCGGCAAACCTTTGATCAACTCGAAAAGACCCCTTGGCAGGGTTCCGAAGGAGAGGTTTGGCTGGCAGGCTGGGCCAAAGCCAATGTCACTCCGGACCAACCGGTGGACCTGGTGGGCTACGCCCCTCGTGGACCCTATGAATTTGTCCAAGACAGCAGCTTCGTCAAAGCCATTACTCTGACCAATGGAAAAAGCCGAATCTCCTGGCTCAATTTTGAACTGCTGATCGTCCATCCTGCATTGACCCAAGCCGTGGAAGCCGGAGTGAAAAAGGCCGGAATTCAGACCGATCAATTGCTTTTCACCGCTACCCATACCCACTCCGGCATGGGAGGCTACATGCCCGGACCGATGGGCGAATTGGCTTTTGGTGGCTATGATCAAAAGGTGGTGGATTTGATTGTGGAGAAAAGTGTGGAAGCACTTCGCGGCGCCATATCCTCGCAGGATACCGTTTCCCTGAGCTATCGCAAAGTCGATGCAGGTAAGTACGTCGCCAACCGCTTTGTCAAAGACGGGCCTTTTGACCCTTATGTCCGACAACTGATTTTCACCAAAACCAACGGAAAAAAAGCCACCTTTTTCACCTACTCGGCCCATGCCACCTGCCTGAACTCCAAGTTTATGGGCCTGTCGGGTGACTATCCCAAGTACCTGACCCAGGCAATGGAATCCAGAGAATACGACTTTGCCCTTTTTGCAGCAGGTACCGTCGGCAGCCACCGCCCCCTCGCGCCCGGAAATACCCCGGAAAAAGTGCAGGAATATGTCGCTGGCCTGGACTCCGCGATTTGGCTTAGGATGACCCAGTTTGCCACGTTGAAAGCCCCCCGGATCCTTCATGCCCGATTAGACATTGGCCTTCGGGAACCCCACCTGCGGATTTCGGACAATCTCCGCATCCGGCCTTGGTTGTTCAACTACCTTCTAGGCGACACCAATCCCCATCTCGATATCACCAAACTTGGAAACTTGCTTTTGATCTCTTCCAGCGGGGAATTGTCCGGGGTGTTTTATGAAGAATGGGAAAAAGTGGCGCAGGAAAACGGACTCAACCTCATCGTCACCACCTTCAACGGCGGCTACATCGGCTACATCACTCCCGATGAACTCTATGACGAGCATTTTCACGAAGTGCGGGAAACCAACTGGTACGGACCCGGAAACGGGCAGTACTTCGATGAGTTGATCCAGACGGTAATCCAGAAATCTGCCCGCTAGTCCATGATCCAAACCTGGGCACGAATCCACCCGTTCTTCCAGACTTTTTCATCCCTTTTTCGGAAGCTCGCCTTTTCAAAAAAGTACCCATAGTCCGGCAAATCCTTCCTGGTGTGAGCGGCAAACCTTCGGAAAAAGAAGATCATGACACTCAAAACGGCTTTTTGTAGAAAATTGGAAGGCGGAAAAAAATCGCTCAGCACTACCTTGCCCTGAGGTTTGAGGTGTCCTTTTAGCCGATTGACCCAAGCCTCAATTTCTGCATCGGACCAGGTATCAAGCACAAAGGGGAGCAAGATAAAATCTGCTTTTTCCGACAGGTCAAATTCCCCCAATCGAAACTTCAATGCACTCCCGGCAAGGTTTTTTTTGGCCAGGTTCAGCATCGCCGGGGATTTTTCCCAAAATTCACCCCGAAGCTGTTCCGCCCATTTGCGATAGGATTCCCCATCTCCCCCACCGAAGATCACATAGAAATATTCTAGGCCTGGAGCCAAAAACCATTGGTTCGCTTCTTGCAAGGTATTGCCAAAAACCAGCCTGGAGAGCCTGGAATAGACCGGGGCGAGCCATCGGTAGGCATCTTTCATAGAAAAAACAACAGGAAGGGAATCAGAAAAGCCGCCTCCATCCGCATCCTTTTCTCGGAAGGACTCAGTTTCGGATTAAAAAAATTGAGGTAATGAATCAGACTCATCAGTAGCAGGAGGCAAGAAAATGCTCGGAAAAAAGAAGGCATAAGAATGAAAGCCGCCAAACTCGAAAAGATCAACAAGAACGCCAAGCGACGGATGATTCCCAGCATTTTCAAAGGCGGAATGGCCTGGGCTGCCGAAGTGAAGCCGACAGATTGATCTTGCTTCCGGTCGAGATAGGAAAGCATCAGTAAATTGAGAAAGGCCAAAAACAGGTAAGCCCCGAAAAAGGCATAGACCTCCCAAATTCGATCCATAGCCTCAGCCCGAAGCAAAGGCATCCAAGAAATCCCCAACACGTAGTAAACGGCAATGCTGAGTTCCTTCAGCCAACTCAACGAAGCACCTGCTTTCCAGATCAAAAACCTACTCAGCACGATAAACCCTGCCAAAATCCCGGAAAGGAGTAATTCCCTGCCCAAACCAAAAATCCAATAGGCACCCCATCCTCCCAACACTACCATCCCCAAAAGAACCGGAAAAAGTATGCGCTTATACCTGCTGTGAAACTGATGCCTTTCCGAAAGTTCCCCGCTGTCCCGCATGGCATCCAAGAGGTGGTCTAGCGTGTAAATACTCCAAACCGCCATCCCAAGTAAAGCATAAATCCCCAATTCCATCCGGACATGAAGCAGTTCGCTGAAAAACAGCATGCCCGCCATCGCCCCAAAAACCACGTCAATCGAAAGCCAGGAAATAAACTGCAGTGCTTGCTTGAGGAACTTCATGGGTTAAAAATAAGATGGATTATCCGCAGTTCTGCCAGTGAGTCTCTACTTAAAGAGGAATTTGCGGATAATCGTCGACAGACGACTGTCAACAGTCCACAGCCTGTTTTTAAGAACTTCAAGCCTTATTTTATTTGGGTTCTGGCAAGGACTCACAATTACCCATTTCCTTTTTGAGAAAAATCCTCAACCATCCCCGGACCCTTGACATTAAATCAAGCACCGATTTCTACTCAACTTTTTTTATTTTGAGCAGAAATAAACTCTTCCCATCATCCTAACCGGCTGTGGTCCGTGGACAGTGGACCGTTTACCAAAACAACCATGAAAAAAATCGCTCTCCTCTTATTCGCCCTATTTATCAGCGTAGGTTCTTTCGCCCAAAGTCCGATCAAAATCGCGTTTGTGGGCAATAGCATCACCCAAGGTCCCGGCCGTGACAATCCCGACAGCTATCCCTTGCAGGTAGGAGCCTTATTGGGCGATGCCTATACCGTGAAAAACTTCGGTGTCAGCGGACGAACCCTCCTGAAAAAAGGCGATTACCCCTATTGGAATGAGCCGCAATTTCAGCAGGTCAAGGATTTCCAGCCGGATGTCGTAGTGATCAAACTCGGCACCAACGATTCCAAGCCTCAAAACTGGGCTCATAAAGCGGATTTTGTGAAAGACTACCTCGACCTGATCGCAGAATTTCGGGCACACATGCCGGCGGATGGCAAAGTCTATGTGGTGATTCCCGTACCGGTGACCCGGGTCAATTTCGGCATCAATCCGGAAGTGATGAACAATGAACAGCGTCTCATGCTGATGGAAATCATCCAGAAATCCGGTGCAGAAGTCATCGATCTCTACACCCCGTTGATGGACAAGCCCGAATTGCTGCCTGATGGCGTGCACCCCAATACAGAAGGCCTGACCATCATGGCTCAGGTGATTGCGAGAAGGATTAGGATGTAATCCACTCAACCTGTCAGATCTTCGAGACCTGACAGGTTTGAACCCCTCTTCAATTCATCTTTAGTAAATTACTTTTGGTAAATTACCTTTAGCGAATTACCTTTGGTAAATTCAAAGAAGTGATTCCTATGGCTGGTAAATACAAAACGCCAACAAACCCCTTTCCAACTTCCGGATATTATGGTCCTCAATATTTTTGTGATCGGGAAAAAGAAAGCCAACAGTTGGTCCAATTCCTTCAAAATGGCCAATCTTGCCTATTGATGGGACATCGGAGGCTTGGAAAAACGGCCTTGATTCATCATATAAAGGGACTGCTTCCCGCAGATTGGGAATTTATTTATTTGGATATCCTTTCCACTGAAAATGAACAGCAGCTACTCAATTCCCTAGGAGCTTCGCTGTTGACACATTTCTCTGAGAAAGATAGCTTGGGAAAGCAAGTTTGGGATTTTGTCAAAAGTTTGAGGCCCACCATATCTTTCGACCAATTAAGTGGTATTCCCCAGGTAAGTTTTCACACCAATCAAGCAGAAAAGCCGATCATTGATTTGTTAGGCTTTTTATCAAGCTGGCAAAAGCCTATTGTGATTGCGATCGATGAGTTTCAGCAAATCCACTCTTATCCTGAGAAAAACACGGATGCTTGGCTTCGCTCGGCAATTCAGCAACTCCAAAATGTTTTTTTCCTTTTCTCAGGAAGTCAACAATCGATTCTTAGTGGACTTTTCTCTGACCCTTCCCGACCGTTTTACAAAAGTGCCAGCCCGATAAAGCTCGAAAAGATATCTAAAGAAGAATACCAAAAGTTCATCGTAGACACGTTTTCAACTCATGGGAAAACTATGCCGTCCGATGTAGCAGATCAGCTTTTGGACTGGACCAAATGTCATACTTATTATGTCCAGCTCCTCTGTAATCGGCTTTACCAGGTTCCTACCCCAATCTATAAGCCATCGGATTGGCAGTCTTCGGCCCAACAGATCCTCGATGAAAATGAACCCTTTTTCCTCCATTATAGAACGCTGCTAAGCCTACAGCAATGGAAACTCGCTGTAGCCATTGCCAAAACCGGAAGAGTCTATGGCCCTACTTCCAAAGATTTCATTCAGAAAAATAATCTGGGTAGCTCGGCTACCGTTTTTAAATCCTTGGATGTCTTAATTGAAAAGGAAATGATCTTTCGGGAAATCGATCCAGAGGGAAATACCTACTACGAGGTATACGATGTATTTTTTGAGCGGTGGATTCAGGGGACTTATTGAGAGGGTTATTTATTCAATAACTTTTTTAGGAGTTCGACCTTTTCACGCTCAGATTCAAAAGTCGCTTATAGAGTTTTTTGGGCGTGAGGAATTAGGCGAAATCAATACAATTTCCTCTCGGGTATCATACCCCTCACTCCTCCCCTAGGATCTTCCACATCGCCTTCATATCGTGGAATCAAATGAATATGAACATGGGAAACGGTTTGTCCAGCCTTTTCACCGATGTTAATTCCAATGTTAAAACCATCGGGATTATACCGCTCTTGAATTCTTTTTTTCACTTCATTAACCATAAAAAAGCAGGAGGATTGTTCCTTGAAACTCAATTCGAAATAGTCAGAAACATGCCGCTTGGGAATGATTAGAGCATGACCGGGATTGACTGGAAATTTATCCAAAATGGAATAGGCTTTAGCGGACTCCAAAATCAATTCGGATTCTGAACTCGGATTACAAAACGGGCAGTTTGAGGAAGGCTTTTCAACTTGGTTGAAATGCTGATATTCATAAATCCCCCCCTTGGCGTAGAATCACCTCAGCACCTCTGAAGGGCCGATTGAGGCAAGGTGGAATTTGCAATTCCTCCCTACACCTAGTCCTAAGCATATTTCTTCTACGCCCAGAGGGGGGAAACAGGAAACTTCCTCTGTACTCAACTTCAACAAATAAGATCATGCTTTCAAAAAGGCATGATCTTTTTTTTCCTCTCAAAACCCATTATTGAGGTTTCAAGCTTTTCTACTCTATTTTCAATTTTGAATACTCAAAGGAATCGCTGAGTTAACTCGACTGGAACTTTTCCATGGCCCCAAAAACAAAAAACCACAACCCTTGCGAGCTGTGGTTCCGATTTGGGATCTATTGTAATTACTTTCCGCCTAGTGCATTGGCACCTGCCACGATCTCGAGGATTTCGTTGGTGATGGCTGCCTGGCGGGTACGGTTATACATCAGTTTCAGTTCTTTCAGCAAGTCTCCGGCATTTTCGGTAGCCTTGTCCATTGCGGTCATTCGGGCACCGTGCTCGGAAGCGTTGCTTTCCAAGATTGCTTTGTAGAACTGTACTCTCAAGGCCTTTGGCACCAATTCCTGAATAATGTATTCACGGGATGGTTCAAGGATGTAATCTGTTTCCACCTTGGCTTCTCCGGAATTTTCCACCGGTGCCATGGGCAAAAACTGCTCGGTACGGATGATTTGAGTGGCTACGTTTTTGAATTCGTTGAACACCAAAAACACCTGGTCAAACTCTCCTGCCACAAAAGCATCCATTGCATGATTGGCCGCTACCCGGATATTTTCGATAGACAAATCATGAAACAGCGTGGAATACTGATCGATCAGGGCAAACTTGGTCTTTTTGTAATATTCAAAAGACTTCTTACCGATTGGCATAATGGTCACCTCAGCACCTGCAAACTGCTCGCGAATGGCCTGATTGGTAGCCTTAATCACGTTGGTATTGAAAGCCCCGCAAAGCCCCTTGTCCGAAGTGACCGGCACCAAAAGTACCTTTTTCACCTCACGCTTTTCAGCGTAAACCAAATCTGTTGCACCATCGGATGCAGCAGATACATTGTTCAGAATAGCGGTCAGTTTTTTGGAGAAAGGACGCATCTGAATGATTTTGTCCTGAGCTCTTCTCAGCTTTGCAGCAGACACCATTTTCATAGCTTTGGTAATCTGCTGAGTGGACATTACCGAGTTGATCCTTTGCTTTACTTCCTTAAGGTTAGCCATCAGTGATTGCTTTGTACTTATAGAAATCCGGTGAGGTGACCCTCACCGGGGATTTTTGACTTATTTCGCGTATTTGGGAGCCAATTCGGCAGCCGCAGTGGCCAGGATTTTTCCGGCACCGTCAATGTCACCTTTCAGGATAAGCTGCAATGCCTCCGGATAGGTGGAATCCAAAAGGTGGTAGAATTCCTTCTCGAATGCTCTTGCTTTTTCAACAGGCACACTGTCCATCAAACCTCTGGTGGAAGAATAGATGATCGCCACCTGATGCGCTACGGATACCGGAGCGTACTGAGGTTGCTTCAGGATTTCCTGGTTACGGCGACCTCGCTCGATGGTACGCTTGGTAGAAGCATCCAAGTCCGAACCAAACTTTGCAAAAGCTTCCAATTCACGGAACTGAGCCTGATCAAGCTTCAAGGTACCGGCTACTTTCTTCATGGATTTAATCTGCGCGTTACCCCCTACTCGGGATACGGAGATACCTACGTTGATCGCAGGACGGATACCTGAGTTGAAGAGGTTAGTCTCCAAGAATATCTGGCCGTCAGTAATGGAGATCACGTTGGTAGGGATGTATGCAGATACGTCACCGGCCTGTGTTTCGATGATCGGAAGAGCGGTCAAGGAACCTCCACCTTTTACCAGCGGACGGATAGAATCCGGAAGGTCGTTCATCTGCTGAGCGATCTCATCAGACTTGTTGATTTTTGCCGCACGCTCCAACAATCTGGAGTGCAAGTAGAATACGTCACCCGGATAAGCTTCACGTCCCGGAGGTCTTCTCAACAAAAGGGAAACTTCACGGTAAGCTACCGCCTGCTTGGAAAGGTCATCATACACCACCAATGCAGGACGTCCGGTGTCACGGAAAAATTCCCCAATGGCAGCACCTGCGAAGGGAGCAAAGAACTGCATCGGAGCAGGGTCAGATGCCGGAGCGGCAACGATTACCGTATAAGGAAGAGCGCCGCCTTTTTCCAAAGCAGATACAATACCTGCAACGGTGGAAGCTTTCTGACCGATGGCAACATAGATACAGAAAACAGGCTCGCCTTTCTCGTAAAATTCTTTTTGATTGATGATGGTGTCGATTACGACAGCAGTCTTACCTGTCTGACGGTCACCGATGACCAATTCACGCTGACCACGTCCGATTGGAATCATCGCGTCGATAGACTTGATACCGGTCTGAAGAGGTTCGTTTACCGGCTGACGGTAGATAACACCCGGAGCCTTACGTTCCAAAGGCATTTCGTACAAGGTACCGGAGATTGGACCTTTGCCATCGATTGGGTTACCCAAAGTATCGACCACGCGACCCAACATTCCTTCACCAACCTTGATTGATGCGATTTTCTTAGTTCTTTTTACGGTATCGCCTTCTTTGATTTCTTTGGAATCACCAAACAATACGGCACCTACGTTATCCTCTTCCAAGTTGAGGACCATTGCTTTCATTCCGTTGTCGAATTCCAGCAACTCACCAGCTTGGGCTTTGGAAAGGCCATAGATTCGGGCTACGCCGTCCCCTACCTGGAGGACTGTACCTACTTCTTCAAGTTCGGCTGCAGTTCTGACACCTGCGAGCTGTTCTCTCAGGATTGCCGAAACTTCATCAGGTCTTACTTCTGCCATGTTATCGTTATTAATGCTTTTTTAGATTTTACTTTCGTAGTGATTTTCGGCAAACTGCACGCGCAAGGCCTTCAGTTTGCTGCTTAGGGACTCGTCCAGTTGACGGTCGTTTACCCGTAGGATAAAGCCACCGATCAGTTCCGGATTTACTTTTTCAGAAAGCTTCACTTCTTTCATTCCGGTGATTTCCAATACGATCTTGGAAAATTCAGCCCGGAGTTTATCATCCAGCGGGAAAGTAGTTGTCACTTCCGCCACTTGAATGAAGTTGTGAATCTGATACTGGGCCTGAAATTCCCTTGCGATATCTGCCAATACCATTTCTCTGTTCTTGCGGCAGATGATTTCAAAAAATGACAGGGTTGCTTCAGTAGCACCTCTTTTTTCATAAAGTGCCTTTAATACCTTCAGCTTCTTGTCAGAACTCACGATGGGATTACGCATTACCAGTTCCAGGTCTCGGTTTGAGCGGGCCATGGTAGCCAGATATAGAAAGTCCTGATAGACTTCTTCCAGCTGACCTCGTTCAATGGCCAATTCCATCAGAGATTTGGCATAAGCGTATGCTACTCTTTGGTTTGACATGAGGGCTTAGTTAAGCTTGATATCTTTTACGAATTCGTCTACAAGGGCTTTTTGAGCCTTATCTTCAGACAGATTCTTTCTCAACAATTTCTCAGTTACTTCCAGCGTAAGAAGGGCTACCTGATTTTTCACCTCAGTAAGAGCCGCTCTTTTTTCCGTTTCAATGACCGCTTTGGCATTTTCGATCTGCTGTGCAGCTACTTTCGCCGCTTCATTCTTGGCATCTTCGATCATTTTCACAGAAGCTTCCTGAGCTTTTTTCAAAATGGTGTCTCGCTCCAAACGGGCTTCCTGAAGCAGTTTTTCATTGTCTGCTTTCAGATTTGCCATCTCATTTCGGGCGGATTCTGCGGCTTTCAAGGCATTCTCAATGCTGGTTTCACGCTCCTCCAAAGCTGAAAGCATGGGCTTCCAGGCAAATTTGATAAGGATGAAAAGCAAACCTAAGAAGCCGAAAAGCTGCCAGAAAATAAGACCGGAACCTGGGGTTATTAAATCCATGGATGTATGTGATTTATTTCAGATTGTTCAATAGAAAATAAAGAAAAGGGAAAGGCCTAGCGCCAATCCCTTTCCGTTGTTTTTAGCTGATGCCCGCGATGTTAAGCGCGATCAACAGACAGATTACTGCTGCAAACAGGGAAACCACCTCGATCAAAGCAGCAATGATCAACATTGCACCCTGGATCTTACCGGCAGCTTCTGGCTGGCGAGCAATAGATTCCATTGCCTGACCACCGATACGACCGATACCAAGTCCTGCGCCAATCGCAACAATACCAGCACCGATGCCAGCTCCCATAAGAGCGTAACCAGCGGACAACAAGATAGACATTAACATAAGTGTAGAATTTATAAATTGAACAAAGAAATTTCTAATTAATGATGATCGTCGTGTGCGTGCTCAGCCACGGCACCACCGATGTACATCGCTGTAAACAAGGTGAATACATAGGCCTGAATCGTCGCCACGAGCAATTCAATGATATTGATAAAGGTCACCATCACTGTGCTCACTATTCCGATCGTGTACGATTCGAAAATGAAGCCCAAAGCGATAAAACCCAAGATTACAATGTGACCTGCGGTGATCGCCACAAAAAGACGGACCATCAAGGCAAAAGGCTTGGTAAACAACCCGATGATTTCTACCGGAACGATGATCAACAACATCGGAATCGGAACGCCTGGAGTCATAAATACGTGCTTCCAATAATCCTTATTTCCGCTGACATTGGTAATGATGAAGGTCAACACGGCCAAAGTCAAAGTCACTGCAATGTTACCGGTCATGTTTGCCGCGCCCGGCAACAATCCCAGGAGGTTCCCAAACCAGATAAACAAAAACAGGGTAATCAAATAAGGAACGTACCTTTTGTACTTTGGACCGATTGACTTTTGAGCGATTTCATCCCTCACAAAAATCACAATCGGCTCGATGATAGCAGCTGCACCTTTTGGCGCTACAGCTCCGTTTTTCTTGTAATGAGAAGCAGCTGAAAGAGAAACATAAGCCACGATAAACATCACAATGAACATCATCACGACGTTTTTGGTGATGGAAAGCTCCGTGAAGCTCGCTCCGTCTACCCGACCCAGGTGGTCGTGATCATCGATGAAATAGCCCTCGTGAGCATATTCTTTTCCAAAAGCGTGAGTTTCGTGATTTTGGAAATCTGAAGACATGAAAAACTCCAACCCTCGGTCTCCGGAGTAAACAATTACCGGAAGGGGCAATGTAATATGGGTATGTCCAATGGTAGCAAAGTGCCATTCATGGGAGTCTACCACGTGATGCATGATAAAGCTAGTCTTGTCTTCCTCTGATCCAGCTGCGAAAGTGGAGCTGGAAAAACCCAGCAAAAATGCTGACAATAAAAGACTTAGGGCCAATAGTTTGCGCGACATCAACTCTTTTTTTTGAGGGCTACTTCGAAATCGGGCGCAAGTTAGACAGAAAGGCGTAGATATCAAAAACTAAGTAAAACAAAAAAATGATAAAGAAATCCGCGATAAACAGAATAATATTCTCCATTCCGATCCAAGCCTCCAGTCCTATGAAGACCAAAGAAGCAATGAATCTAAGAATCATTGCCAAAACCATGATTTGAAAAAAGTTATCCGCAAAATTTTTCAGCAAAAAGGAGTTGAGCTGACTGATCAAATAGGAGGTGATTGCTAGGAATGCCAAGATTTCCCAGATTTTGGAATGAATCACCATCGGCAAAGCAAACTGTAGGATCAAAACAAAAATTACCATGACAGCAGTAGCCAATAAAAAGCGGAGATGAGGATTTTGGGGAAGAGCCATATTTGGAATTTTGCCAAAATTACTTCATTTTATTAGATCTGTTTGACACAAAAAGAAAAGGAACTTGACCACATCAGAACCAACCCTGTTGGAATTATTCGCAACTGAGACTAAAAACTGAGCACTGAAAACTACCTATCCCGCTTCATCGAAATCCAAAGCTGATAAAAAGCCACAAAGACCGAGAAAAAGCAAAACACCAGAATCCACACCGGAAACTTCATGTCGGATCGCTGCTGAAGCCACCACCCGAAATAGGTCCCTGCCCCGATTATTCCAAACAACTGAAAGGAAAGTCCGATGTACTTGACAAAAATCGGCGGGCCGCTTTCCTTCTTTTTTTCTTTTTGCTCCTCCATTTAAGTGAAAGTATCTAAATTTTTGAGGACTCACCAGCTCAAAATCAGGCAGGCATACGTTTTGGATTTTGGAATCGTTCGGTAAGTAAGCTAAAAAGTCTATTTTGGTATTGTAATTGGGTAATTTCTGAAATGAGAAAATTTTCCGGGCTCGCAGTAGTCATTTTTATTTTTATCGGGGCCTGTTCCTCTGAGCGAAATACCTTTACCAACAGGGCTTTTCACAACCTCACTTCCCATTTCAATGCCTACTACCTGGCTGATGTCAAAATCAAGGATGTCGAAAATCAGGTCAAAACCAAGTACAAGGAAGATTTTACTCAAGTATTGCCTGTTTTTATCCCCATCGATTCAGCAACCATCCAACAAAACAAGGAGAAGTTGGATTCCGCCAGGGAACTCTCCTCCAAAGCGGTTGATTGGCACCGGATTTCCAAATGGGTAGATGACAGCTATTACCTGTTGGGAAAAATCGATTACCTCCAATCCCATCAGGATGATGCCCAGAATGCGTTCAAATACGTGAACAGCACCAGCAAGGACAAAGACCTTCGTCATCAGGCGCTGATCAGCCTGCTCAGACTCTATGTGGACCGAAGGGAATATGAAAACGCCAATTTCACCATTGATTACCTTTCCAAGGAAACTGAAATCAGCGATCCAAATCGCTACGAACTCTTCCGGACGCTAGCCTATTATTATGAAACACGCTCAGACCAAAACGGGATAATCGGAGCCTTGGACCGGGCAGTGGAATATGCCCAGGACAAAAAGGAAGAGTCCCGAATCAATTTCATTCTGGCGCAGCGTTATCAGCGGGAAGGTTTGGATGCCTTGGCTTATGATTATTATCGCCGGTCACTGGACGGAAACCCTCCTTATGAACAAAGTTTTTTTGCGACTCTTTATGCCCAGCAAGTTGCTGAATTGAATGCCTCAAAAGACCTGCGACGAGTCCGGAATTACTACGATGACCTATACAAGGATCCAAAAAACAAGGACCTCAAAGATGTGGTCATTTATGAAAAGGCGCTTTTTGAAGAAAAACAAGGTGACATCCCTTTGACCATCGACCTGCTTCATCAGGCAGCAAAAGAGCCGGGCAGTAATCCAAGGCTCAAGGGATACATCTATCAAAAGCTTGCCGAATTGAATCTTCGGGAATTCAAGGACTTCCGTGCTACCAAGTATTACCTTGACAGTGCGCTGACCTTTATGAAAGAAGAGGATCCGGTGGCCATCGCCATTCAGGATCAAAAGGCTACCTTGGATCAGTATGTTTTCCATGTGGAGCGCATCCAACTGAATGACAGCTTGATGAAAGTGGCGGAATTGGGACCAGACGAACAAATCCGAATTGCCCAAAACTTCATCGAAGCAGAAGAGGAACGGTTGGTCAAAGAAGCTCAGGCGAAAGCACAGCCAAAACCCACGAACATTTTTGACAATCTTCTCGCATTTAGCGGCAAAGATCCCGGATCGAGTTTCTACTTTGACAACGGGGTCGCCATGCAGCAGGGAGCAATCGAATTTAATCGCGTATGGGGAAACCGGCCCCTGCAGGATAATTGGCGAAGAAGATCGGCGATTTTCCAGACAGCTACCCAACCCGAACCTCTCCCGGGAGCGCAGGACTCTTTGGCTTCAGGGGAAAATCCCATTTTGGCGGGGCTGCCTTCCTTGGAAAGCTTACTGGCAAAAATCCCAAATACCCAAGAGCAACTGGACGTCATTAATTCTGAACTGGAGGAGTCCTATTTTGAATTGGGTAAGCTGTTATACTTCGAACTAAAAGAAACCGAACAGAGTATTGAAAATCTTGAAACCTTGATCCGGGTTTATCCATCGAGTACCAAAAAACCTGAGGCCTACTATTTACTCTATTTGGGTCAAAAAGATACCGGTGGAAACTTTGAGCAATACGTAGGAAGACTCAATCGCGAGTTTCCCGAGTCCCAGTACACCTACTCCGTCAATAATCCGGATGCAGCCTCCGGAAATCTGGCATATTTGGAATCCTCCAAAAAATACGAAGGGGCTTACAATGCGTATTATGAAGGAGAATATCAAAAAGCCCGTTTGCTGATTAAGGAAACCCTGGAAGAATATCCACTTACTCGAAACACGGAAAAACTGCTCTTGCTGGATGTGATGGTGACAGGAAAGCTCGAAAGCAGAGAACGGTTCAAAGAGAGGCTGGAAAATTACATTCAAAATACCAAAGAAGAATCTCTGGTCACTTTGGCAAGGAATATGCTAAAACCTCTCCTAAGTTCGGAGGAGTTGGCTGCTTTGGCGCCAAAGGACAAGGTAAATAAGGATTCGGTTCAGATAGATACCAATCTTCAGGCAGAAAATCAGGGAAAAGAAATTCCAGCCGATTCACCTTATAAAATAAACGAATCCCAAACCCATATCTTTGTGATCGCAATGACGCCATCCGAAGCCGAGGCTGCTAAAAGCCTGCTGGGAGATTTGGAAAATTTCCACGCCAAAAACTTTCCGAATGCAAGGCTTCGAACTGGAAACATGAACATGAATCAGGAAAATGCCATCTTCATTATCAGTCCATTTTCCAATGCCGAAAAAGCAAAAGAATACTATCTGAAATACTCCGGGGAATTCAAATCCGAAGGATTGTCTGATGAATTGAAAGAAAACTCCTTCTTCATCTCGATCGAAAACTTCCAGATACTTAATAAATCCAAAAACATGGAAGAGTACCGCACCTTCTTCCGCAGCTTGTATCAGTAAAAAACTATGTCAAAAACTGCCAAACCCACCATTCCTGATTGGGCCGGTAAAACCATAAAATACCTCTGGATCGCTTTCTTGGGAGGACTTGTTTTTTTCATCCTATTTGTTTGGATGGTGAGCATCAATTTCCTCGGCTTGTTTGGATCCTTGCCGGATTTCAAGGCATTGGAAAACCCTGACAGTGAACTGGCGTCCGAACTCTACTCCTCAGACGGATTTCTATTGGGTACGTATGCCCGAGAAAACAGAAGTCCGGTGAGTTTTGAGGAGCTTTCTCCCAACTTGGTCAATGCCTTGATTGCCACTGAAGACGAGCGGTTTGAAGACCACTCGGGAATTGACCTTCAGGCAATGATCCGTGTATTTGTCAAATCCATCCTTTTGGGTCAGGACGCCGGCGGAGGTTCTACTTTGAGTCAGCAAACAGCCAAAAACCTGTTTAAAACCAGGACAGATGCAAGTCAGGGCATTTTAAGTTCTGTACCGGGATTACGGATGCTGATCATCAAAACCAAAGAATGGATCGTCGCCACTCAACTGGAAAAAGCCTACACCAAAAACGAGATTCTGACACTTTACCTCAACACCTCTGAATTTGGCTCCAATGCCTACGGGATCAAAACTGCGGCCAGGACGTTTTTCAACAAAACGCCAGACACCTTAAATGTCCAGGAAGCTGCTGTTTTGGTGGGATTATTCAAGGCTCCTACCTACTACAGTCCTGTGTTTAATCCGGAAAATTCACTGAGAAGGAGGAACACAGTCCTCTATCAAATGGTCAAGAACGATAAGCTCACCGAAGAGGAATTTGACTCTCTTTCTAAACTACCCATTGAGCTGGATTATCGTGTACAAAACCAAAATCAGGGTTTGGCTACCTATTTCAGGGAAATTGTAAAGGCGGACCTGATCAAATGGAGTAAAGAAACCCTCAAATCGGATGGCTCGGCTTATGACCTGTTTGGAGATGGATTGAAGATCTACGTCACCATCGACAGCCGCATGCAACGCTATGCCGAGGAAGCAGTGGCCGAACACATGGCGGACCTTCAGAAAGCTTTCTACAAGGAAATGGGCACCCGGGACCCTTGGATTGATGAAAACTGGCAAGTCATCCCCAATTTCATCGAGGAAGCTGTCAAGCGCACAGAAGCCTATCGCCTACTCAAGACCCGATACGGGAACGACACCGACTCCATCAACATCAAACTGAATGAGAAAAAGCGGATGAAGGTCTTCTCTTGGGAGGGAGAAAAGGACACCCTGATGAGTACAATGGACTCTATGAGATACTACAAGAAGTTTCTCCAGACCGGGTTTATGAGCATGGATCCGCACACCGGACACATCAAAGCGTGGGTAGGTGGTATGGATCACAAGTATTTCAAATTTGATCATGTGAAGCAGGGCAAGCGACAGCCGGGTTCGACTTTCAAGCCTTTTGTGTATGCCGCTGCTATCGAGAATGGATACAGTCCTTGTTACTCGGTGATTGACCAGCCCGTAGAAGTGTACATCCCCGGGCAGCCGGCCTGGAGTCCTTCCAACGCAGACGGTAAGTTTTCTTACGAAAAAATGACCATCAGACAAGCAATGGCAGAATCTGTCAACTCCGTCACGGCATACATGATGAAAAAACTCAGTCCAAAAATCGTCATGGAAACAGCCCGAAGACTCGGAATCACCAGCGATTTGGAAGAAGTTCCATCCTTGGCACTTGGGGTAAATGATGTCTCCGTATTTGAAATGGTTGGAGCCTTTGGCACGTTTGTCAATAAAGGAGAACATACCACTCCCTATTACATCGACCGGATTGAAGATAAAAACGGCAACGTGATCCAGCAGTTTACTCCAAAAAAGAAACCAGCAATGAGCGAAGAACACGCTTATTTGATGTTGTACATGCTCCGGGGAGGATTTGAAGAGCGAGGAGGGACGAGCCAAGGTGTGCCATTTGCCTTGCGTGAAGGAAATGAGCTGGGCGGAAAAACAGGTACCACCCAAAACGCCTCGGACGGTTGGTACATGGGTGTGAGCAAAGATCTCGTCTCTGGGACTTGGGTCGGAGGAGATGACCGCGCGATACACTTTAGAAGCTGGACCGCAGGGCAAGGGTCAAAAACAGCCCGTCCGATTTGGGTGAAGTTTATGAGTAAAGTCTATGCTGATCCAAGTCTAGGCATAACCAAAGGTCCATTCCCAAGACCGGAACGTCCACTAAGCATCGAAATCGACTGCGACAAATATGAACAAGACAGTCAGAAGTTTGCCGACTTTGACTACGATGCCAAAAAGAACGACTTCTAATTCAATCGGATCACACCATACTACCAAGAAAAACAGCCTGAATTCCCGGGCTGTTTTTTAATTTTAACCCATGCAGTCTTCCTCCTTTCATCCCGAAGAACACCTTACGCTCCCTGATCACCCAGGGGTGTATAAGTACTATAATGAAGCGAACGAACTGATCTATGTCGGAAAAGCCAAGAGCCTAAAAAAGCGGGTCAGCAGCTATTTCAATAAGAATACGGGAGTCAATCTCAAAACCCGGAGAATGGTGAAAGAGATCAGTCGCATCGAAATCACCTTGGTGGACAGTGAGTTTGATGCGCTTCTTCTGGAAAACAACTTGATCAAAAAAACCCAACCCCGCTATAATATTTTACTCCGGGACGACAAGACCTATCCCTATCTTTTGGTGACCAAGGAGAATTTTCCCAGAATTTTCCCTACACGAAAAATGATCCCCAAGCGGGGAACGTACTTTGGCCCCTTTGCCAGCGTCAAGGCCATGAACAATGTGCTGGATCTCATACGGGAACTATTCACCATTCGGACCTGTAATCTGGACCTTTCACCTTACAAGATTGACGAAGGAAAGTACAAGGTCTGCCTCGAATATCACATCGGGAATTGCCAGGGACCCTGCGTGGGAAATCAACGGGAAACTGCCTACTTGAAAGATTTGGAACATGCCAAGCATATTTTGAAGGGAAATCTGGGAATGGCCAAAAGTTATTTCAAACAGGAAATGCAGCTTTTGGCTGAAAATCTTGAGTTTGAAAAAGCTCAAAAAATGAAGGACAAGTTGGATTTGCTGGAAAAATATCAGGCAAAATCCTTGGTCACCAGCCCATCAATCATCAATCTGGATGTCTGCAGCTTGGTTTCAGACGAAAAAAACGCCTATGTCAATTACATGCGGGTAAAGAACGGGGCGATGATTACCTCAAAAAATGTGGAGTTGAAAAAACGCCTCGATGAGACCGATGAGGAACTTTTGATAACTGCTTTAGTGCGCTTACAAGACCAATTTCAAAGTGATGCCGAGGAAGTGTTGACCAATATCGAACCCGAAAATCCCATTGAAGGCCTCAATCTGACCGTCCCAAAAATCGGGGACAAAAAGAAACTGATCGAACTTTCGTTGAAAAATGCACTTTATTACAAAAAAGAAAAGGCATTACTTCAAGGGCTCAACGAGGATAAGAAAGACCGGGTAATCCGAAAGTTACAACAGGACCTTTCTCTTCCGGAAATTCCCGATCACATCGAATGTTTTGACAACTCAAACATCCAGGGGACTAGTCCGGTGGCCAGTATGGTTTGCTTCCTCAATGGAAAACCGGCTGTGAAAGAATACCGGCACTTCCACATCAAAACAGTCGAAGGTCCCAATGACTTTGCCAGCATGAAAGAGATCGTTACCAGAAGGTATAAGCGATTGCAGGAAGAAGGCAAACCATATCCCAAGTTGGTGGTCATTGATGGGGGCAAAGGCCAATTGTCTTCGGCGGTGGAGGCACTTCAAGAATTGGGAGTTTATGGACAAATGCCGATCATTGGAATCGCCAAGCGATTGGAAGAAATCTACTTCCCGGGGGATTCCTACCCTATCCATATTGACAAAAAATCAGAAAGTCTAAAACTACTTCAACGGATACGGGATGAAGCACACCGCTTTGCCATCACTTTTCATCGAAATGTAAGAAGTAAAAATGCATTTGGGACTCAACTAACCGCTATCCCCGGAATCGGAGAAAATACCGCGGATAAACTCCTCAAGCATTTCAAATCCGTGAAAAAAATAAAGTCCGCCACTGAAACAGAATTGGCGGAGGTAATCGGATCCAGCAGAGCAAAGCAACTTTTGGAATGGATGGAAAAAAATAAAGGGGCCTAAGCCCCTTTTATTTTTACCACTCCCAAAGGGAGTTTTCGAATTCTAACAACTTGTATTCAAAAGCAAGAGAGTTGAGATAGGCCTGCATCTCAGGATTCGGATGATCAGCATCCACCAAATCAGCGATCAAGGCCTCGTCAGGATTGGTAAATCGCCTAACCACAGATCTAAACAGTCTTGATTCGAATGCCTCATCATAAGTCAGACTTTTAGAAATATTCTGAAAGTTGATCCATCGGGCTTCCGGATGATTTTTGAAATAGTTCACAAAATCTTTGTATCGGATGTAAGCAATGGTCTTCTGACCCGCATTGGCATTGGTCTGGGAAGGCATCACCAACTCAATGTATTTGATATCAAATACCAAGTCTGAATGATGTCTGTCAAAGACAAAATCCTCTTTGAAATCCAGGTAATACAACTGCTTGACGAAGATGGAGTCACCATTGGCAGAGATCCAGAAATTATCCTGAAACTCGGCAATTGAAAGCGGCTTAGTGAAATCAGCATCTGCAAATACCTCAAGTGCATTTTCATCCACTACAGCTTTGTAGATATGGTTAACTATTCCATTTGCTTTATTATCTCCTGATCCGTAAAGAGATAGGTTGTATTTTTCTCTCAGATCTATTCTTCTCCAAACCGAGATTTGATACATCTTATCATCCTCCCGGATTCTTTTGGCCGAGTAAATGGTATCCATCGCAAACTGTCTGTCACCATATCCAGACGGGTTGACACTAGTGGCAACCTGTGCATCAGAACTCAAGGGAGCAAGTCCAAGTGCAAGTAGAATTACCAAGAAGATGTGTTGCACAAATCGTTTCATAATTTTTCTGATTTACTTCAAACTCCAATTATTTGATTGGAATTCGGATGATTTCTCTTTGCTCAGAGTTGATTTTATTTCCTCTGAAGTTTGTTCGTGTTACTTGAGTTACCCGGATTACGATATCGTCGCCAGGTCTAGCACTTTCAAGCAATGATCTCATTCCAGATCCGATCGGAACAGTAGCTCTAGGAACTTCACTTCTCAAAAGAATCAATTCTCCGCCAGTCACTTCAAAGTTCGAGTCTTTTGACATAGTACGGGCGAAGGTTGGTTCTGGTACTGCTACCACTTTCAATCCATTCAAGGTATTCAATGCCTGTGCTTGGCTCAAATCAAGCTGCTGACCATTCCCCCCAACAGCACGGATGGTTGGAGCAGGAACAGGTTTGATATCAAACGCCACGTCACCGATTTTATTTCCACCACTGCTCACACCAATGGTAACTTTGCCTGATGCTCCAGGGATTACAGTCACTTGTCCTGGTTTATTTCCTTTGATGGACTGACCATTGCTGATCGCAAATTCAGGAGAATAGGTATTTCCCAAAGCAGGAACTTCAATCAATAATTCGTTGGCGCAATCTGCATACAACTGCTGGACTACCTCAGAAGAAACTTTGATTACCGGCTGAGCGACAAAATATTCATATTCAACCGGAATCACTTGATCTTCACCTCCTACATTGGTGATGATTTCACCTTTTAGCAATTGACGGGAAAGACCCTTGTCATCATAGCTTCCTGCAGGCGGGACAGTAAATTCTACTTTACCAAAACCATTTTCAACCGGAACTGCACGGCCTCCCAAGGTCATGGTTGGAGCAGCAGAAGAAGATGCAGAGGCGATAAACATGTCACCTTGGAATTTGGTGCCTGCAGCAACCACGTTGGAAACTGCAGCAATTTTACCTTCCAAGATATCTGCTTTAAAATAGAATGAACCGATAGATTGAGTGATTTGGCCCAGTGCCTCACCTTCAATATTCAACACCTCATTTTGAAACTGGGAAAGAAGAGCCATCACAGCTCCGACTGGAGATTTTACAAAGTTTAGGTTTGTAAAGCTTTTCCCTCTTACCTCACGGTCATTTGCAAAGATTTCGATTTCTGAGGCATCCAAGGCAATGGGTTTGAAGGTTACTCCAGTAATTCCAATCCCATTCAGAATCTCCGAAACCTTCACCGGATAGGCATTCAATTTTTCCTTTAGCTCATCACCCTTGCCATTATTGGCAAACATATTACCCGGAACCTCTGTGTTCTTTAAGGCTGCATTGACGAAGTTACCTTCCTCATTTTTCGCATTTGCCTGAGTAATTAATTGTTGTTTAAGCTCCTCTAAATAAGCTGTAATTTCCTTGGTTGCATTCCGAATTTCCTGGGATGCTGCAACTTTGGGAACATCTCTCGGGTTATTTCCCTGTTCTTCAACTGTCGCCTTAATTGAGGTAACTGTAAATTCGTTTTTTGAAATGTAATTTCGGGAAGTCCGCTCCATCCCATCATTGATGAGGACGAACTTTTGAAGGATCTGATTACTTACCTGGAGGGCCAGTAAGGCCGTCAAAACCAGGTACATCATCCCGATCATCCGCTGTCTAGGTGTTTCTTTAGCTCCTGCCATCTTTGTAGCTTTCGGTTAGTTAGATGTGTGAGGAAAAATTAACCTTTCATAGCGGAGAGCATTCCACCATAGATTTTATTGAGAGAACTTACGTTTTGATTCAACTTCGCCAATTCATTTTTGAAGGCTTCTGTTTCTTTTCCAGCCTCTGTCAAACCTTGCATAGCAGCAGTCATATTGCTGTAGAATTTGTTTAAAGTCTTCACATGACTGTTGGCGTCCTGAAGCTCCATTTCATAGACCGCATTAAGTGCGGAAAGATTTTTGGTCACAGTCTGAACTTGCGCGTGGTATGCTTTTGCATCTTGGGAAGCTGCAGACATTTCTGTCAAGGCAGCAGCAGTTTTACCATAAGAAACGTTCATATCTGCCAAAGTCTTTGCGGCAGACTTAACATTAGTTGCATATTCATTTGTCGCAACAGCCGCGTCAGAGAGATTTCCCATTTTCTCAGCTGAAGAAGCGAGATTTTGCATCCCTTTTCCTAGACTTTCGATCAATTCAGGACCGATTTTAGCTTTGGAAAGCATATCGTCCAATTTTGCAGATACGTCGTCACCCTTTGATTTTTTTGGAGCACCTTCGGCTAGTTCAGGATAAATTTTGCTCCAGTCCATTTCCTCGTGTCTCGGTTCAAATGAAGAAAGAAAGAATATGATCGCTTCAGTGGTCAAACCAACACCGATCATAAGATTGGCACCTTGCCAATCGAGAATTTTGAACATCGCTCCGAGGATTACGACAGCGGCACCAATACCATAAATTTTTGGCATTACGTTGCCGTAGAACTTTGTCTTAAAAGAGTTGCTGTTGCTAGCCATTTTGATAATTGTGTATTAAGGTTTAGGTTTTTCTTTAAGTGGGGTTATCGACTTGTTCTTTTGGTAGACTTCACATCCATAGAGCCAGATCTACCGATAAAGGTCATTGCCGTTCTAAAACCGATATGGGCCTGAGCCACGTCCTGGTATTCATAGGTTCTCGTAGAAGTCTCCAAGTAATGTGCAATGTCCTTCCAGCTTCCTCCTCTGACAATTTTTCGGGGTTCATTAGGATCATCGTAAACCGGATCCAAATCCCAAGTGTCTACTCTTGAAGTAGCTTTGTAGGCATCTAAAACCCACTCTGCTACGTTTCCAGACATATTATACAAACCAAAACCATTGGGTGCGAAAACGTCAACAGGAGCTGAATAAGCGAAACCGTCATCGATGTAATTTCCTCTTCCGGGCTTAAAGTTTGCCATCAAGCAGCCTCTTTTATTTTTCAGGTAAGGTCCTCCCCAAGGATACTTGGCAACGTCTTTGCCTCCCTTGGCTGCATACTCCCATTCTGCTTCGGAAGGTAATCTAAAGGCAGGCACATCGAACTCAGCCTCATCATTCGCTCTTAGGTGATAAGTTCTCCATTCGCAATATTTTTGTGCTTGATCCCAAGAGATACCCACCACTGGATAATTATCAAAAGCAGGATGATCAAAATAGAATTCCATCAACGGATCTCCATAATGATAGGAAAAGCTGGTTGACCAGACTGTTGTGTCAGGTCTCAATTCATCGTAATTAAATGTCGGTGGCTCTTTTAAGGTAGTTGGAGTACCAGTCGCCAGCTCACCATTTTTTACTGCTTCCAAAAACTGTCTGTACTTATTGTTGGATACCTCATACTTGTCCATAAAAAATTCTGAAATGGTAATCTGCTTATTCATAGAGGACTGGGTGTAGGCAATATCCTCATCGGACTGTCCCATCCAAAAAGTCCCCGCTTTTACCGGAACCATATCAATCGGGAGATTTTGTGACCAGCTTGCCCGCTTGGCAACACCGGTTACTTCACCTCTTCTATTTGCCTTGTCACTTGCCGAACCCTTTTTATTAAAAAGACCGCAACCTGGTAAAAGTGTTGCGATGGCTAGGCCAAAAGAAATTGGCAACAAGCGGAGTTTCATTTTTTTATACATAAATGACGTTTTTGAAATCATCAAATTTTTTCCCTGTCTAAAACCTACTCTATTGGCGAAATTTAGCGGAATTAGCCGCAATAACGCAAATAACCTGCCAATTTTAAACCTTTTTGTAAACCAACCGTTCGGCCCTCTTGTTCAAAGGATTCTGTCTGTAATCAAGTCAGTTAAAATCGGTATCGAGGGGTTCGTTGAATAACCCTTTCCACTTCCCTACCACTTGTTGTGGGAAGAACATATCGAAGCATAAGCTCGTGGCTGGTAGGAGCTTTCGCTTCCAATCCACCTACTACCAAGTCAAATGCATATCCCAACTTGAGGGAGTTGTCTCTCAATAAGCTATATCCTACAATCAAAGAAACGGATTCCTCACCCCGGTAAGCTATTCCTCCGTTGATTTTGTTTTGGTGTGTTGCCATAACGCTCACCTCATAGGAAAAATTATTAAACGACACGGTTTTTAATAGCAGGCTTGGCTCGATCCTGAGTTGTCCAATAGGCCGGATACGGTACCCAAATAAAAGATATGAATGATTTTTTAGTTGATTTGCATAGGAGGCATCTCCAAAATCAAAGGATGGCTGGGTTAAGTGTTTGGAACTCAAACCCAAGTAATAATTGCCCCGGTCGTAAAAAAGTCCTGCTCCAAAATCCACAGCCATTTGACTTTCTTTCCCTGAGGAAGGAAGATTAGGCTCAGGATTGACCACAATGATTTCTCCGTAATCCAAAGAACTTGAAAACATACCCACATACCCCCCAAAACTGAGGGTAGCCCGGTTTATTTTTTTCTGATAGCTACCTTGAAGATTGATCTCCAAATTTCCAGTTGCCCCAATTTGATCATTGACAACGGTAAGACCATAGCCAATGTTTTTTGCATCAAGTCTACCTTCAGCTGTAATCAGTTGGGTCACAGGAGCCCCCCCCTGACCTGAACTTGTCGTGTAATTTGCCCATTGTGAACGGTGAAGAGCAGAAAAACGATACCCGCTTTCCTTTCCGGCTAAGGCAGGATTGTAAAACATGCCGTTGAACATGTATTGGGTGAACTGCGCGTCCTGTTGAGCCTGAATCAATTCTGCTGAAAAAAACAGAATCATAAAAAACCCAAGCTTTAAAAAGTATTCCAATCGGCTTTTAATAGTCATTTGGCAATGGTTTCTCCAATTTTAAACTAGTGTATGAATTTAAACTGAAAAACCACAGAAAATGATTCTTAGAATTACAAATTATTGGCCTTTTTGATATAAAGCTCAAGTGCGCCCGTCATACTGGGAGCATTTGGCATAGGAGCTTCAATATCCAAAATCAACCCCATATCCCGAACTGCCTGTGCTGTGGTAGGGCCAAAAGCCGCAATCCGGGTATTTCCCTGAACAAAATCCGGGAAATTTTGCCTCAACGATTTAATCCCGGAGGGACTGAAAAAGGCCAAAATATCATATTTCACATCAGCCAGATCTGAAAGATCAGCAGCCACCGTATGGTAAATGATGGCTTCGGTAAAGGAAATCCCATGCTTCTCCATGTATCCTGGAATATCATCCTTGCGGATGTCCGAACATGGGAATAGGTATTTTTCGTTTTTATGCTTTTTGAAGTATTCAAAAAGATCCTCTGCGGCTTTTTGCCCGACGAACAATTTACGCTTGCGGATTACGATGTATTTCTGCAAATAATGAGCGGTCTGATCCGATATGCAGAAATATTTCATCTCTGCAGGCATTTCGATTTTGAACTCTTTGCAAATCGCAAAAAAGTGGTCAATTGCATTACGGCTTGTAAAAATTACAGCGGTATGCTTGAGGATATCAATCTTCTGCTTTCTGAATTCTTTGGGAGGCACTGGCTCCACCTTGATAAACTGCCGGAAGTCTATTTTCAACTTGTATTTCTCTGCCAGCAGCAGATAGGGAGAATTCACGTCGGTAGGCTTAGGCTGGGAAACTAGGATACTCTTAACGGGCTTAAAGCGATCTTTTGGAGCTGCACTCATGCTAGTTTTATTCCTTTGTTTTAGTTCAAAAACGTCATTGACCTAGAACCATAATCCATTTTGCTAGGATTAGAAAAGGTACTAATTCCGCGATGCAAAGGTAAGTAAATAAATGGTATTTCTTAAAACTCAACCGACTCATCATTATCATGAACAAACCGACTACTCCCAGGATATAGAACCAAAAAAATCCGGTGATCAATATCCCAAAGGCAGATTCCAAGGCCATAAAATTATTGACCACAAAATAGGCCCCAACCAGAATCACCCCTGTAATGCCAAACACAATCAGCCTGAGTAGATAGAAAAAATGGGAAAAATCAGCTTTCCCCAAATCGAACAAATACGAAATGACCCGGATACCTATAAATTTCAAAACAGTCACGATCAAAATAAGGAATGCTCCCAAAAGCCAAATAGTAAGCAATGAGGTAAAATCCAACCCAAGCCAAGCCTCCAGCCATTCTTTCCGATAGACTATCATACCGGTGACAGTCCCCAAAGAAATCATCATCCCGACAATCAGGATGTAAAACAGGATGTCAAAAGAGAAAAATTTTTGAAGGTTGCCACTGTCAGAAAAATCCTCCGCATTGATTACAGACAAAGGCTGGATCATGACTGCCAATAGATAGGGATAGGCCAGCTTGTACAGGGCCACAAAAAAGAGGATCAAAAAAAGCGCTGAAAAATAGAAATCCCGAACCGGTTGGGCGACGAACCTGCCATTGGATGGGCCCTCCTTTTGCCCTTCCGCCAATTTCTCGGACTCCACTCGGCTGAGAACTTTGCGAATACTGGCCAGGGATGATGCCAGGTTTTCACTTACCACCGTAAATAAGGCTCTTTCGGCACCAAATTCAGCCTGGAATTCTTTGGTGGAAATATAAAATACTGTATCCCCCGAGGTGAGTTGCCAAAGCCTACCATTTACAAATACCGTGGACTTGGAGGGAAGCTTGATCCGAAGCTCAGATTCAGGAAAAGAACCTAAGTCTACATCAAGTTCCATCTGGGTGTTGCTGTTTAGCCAAGACTCTCCCTTAGAGGATCTCCATTGGCTATCATAATTTTCCAAAACCTGTCCTTGGCTGAGCCAGGGTAGGAAAAACAAAACACAGACTAGCAATTGAACTTTAGGCATAATTTGTTCATTTCTAAAACCTGGCCAGATACCCAAAGTGAATTCTGGAATAGGAAAAAGACATCGGTTGGGAATTGGACTTTCCCAAAGCCAATACAAAACTGAATAATCCTCCGTCAGTGTCCAAATTGATTCCTGTCCCAATTGAAAAAGGTCGGTCAATCTTTTTCTCCTCAAATGGGTTTTCAAGCACACCCCAGTCTGCAAAAACCACCAAATAAGAATTTTGGTCAAAAAATAAACGCTGTTCCAGATTGAGATAAGCATAGCTTTTGGCGAAGAAAAATTTCTCATTGAAGCCCCGGATACTTTTTAACCCGCCGATTCGAAAGAGCTCGTTCAAAAACAAATTCTGATTCTGAAGGAAACCTCCTACACCTCTCGCCCAAATTCCCCAAGCCGGTTTGAGGTAAATGTGTTTTTCTCCCGAAATCCAAGCTTGGTACTGGGGTGAACTTTCTTCCAAATCCGCATAAATTTCCTCCGGAAGGCCGGTATTTTGAATGATCCGCTTATTTCCAAGGGAAAATTGCCCCTGAATTCTACCCCCTTTCCTGGGGGAAATGGGCTCATCAAGATCATTCCAGTCCAGTCCAAGTCCATATTGATTCCACCGATAATCAATAGCATCCGGCAAATCCTCATCCGAATCCAGCATATCTGTACCAATCAAATCCCCCGACTGCCTCTTGGTAAAAAAGGTCAAGTATCCCGAATCGGAAATCCGATACCCAAAATCCAGTTCGAAATTCCGGTTCACAAAGGTCGAATCTTGCTTGAGAAGAGAAAACCCCGCCTGCAAATCCAAAGGAGACCGAAAAATAAAAGACTCCTTTGCTCTGATTTCCAAGGACTGGGACTGGATATTCAGTCGTTGCCAATTCACTGAAAAATCTCTTCCCTTTCCTCCCAAATGATACAATTGGAGATCAAGCTCCCCTGTAATCAGCATTTTACCCGGTTCATTTTCATTGGGTAAAAGTCCGATCACTCCATCAAAGACATTTACCCTTCGGTCTCGGATCGTGAAAATGGGTTTTGCTTGCTGGGTTTGAAAACTAAGTTCGGGTGCCGAAGCAAGGGAGAAATAGGCAGACTTCCGCAGGGATTGGGTGGCTTTCTCAAAATCCCGCTGGGAAAAAGGCTCCCCTGGCACCAATCCTGAAACCTGCTGAAGGTACCGCTGGGTGGTTTTGCTTTCACCCGCCATCTCCAAACTATCCCAAGTAATCCTCGGGCCAGAATCGTAATTCATCACGCCAGAAATCAGATTGGCCTCCAATTGAAGACTGTCCAACGCCATGGTGGCAAAGGGGAAGCCTTGATTTTCGGCTAAAGCCAATGCCTTTTGGATCCAGAAAAAAGGTTCGGGATAACCCAAGCCCGGTTTGCCTAATTTTTCCAAAAAGCGATCCGGGACATCTTGGGTTTTGATTTCTTTCCACCTAAAAAGGGGACCGGGTTCCCAAGTAATCAAAAGGGTGTCCTGATTTCTTTTCTTCTGAAAATTCCCCTCTAAATATCCACTGTTCTGCAACACATTTGCCAAGGAATCTTCAAATCTACGGGCTGAATTTTCCTCGATAAAATCACGAAAATCCGCCTTTGGTGAACTTGGAATTACTTTCCAACTCACCCGAATGAATTGCTGGCCCAGACAAATTCTTTGTCCAAAAGTCAACCAAATAAAAAGTATCAAAAATCGCCACTTCAAGGTGCAATGGGGGATTGATTATATTCGCAAGATAATTGAATTCAGTTGGCAGGCATCTACATCCACATTCCGTTTTGCAGGCAAGCTTGCCATTATTGCGACTTCCACTTCAGCACCAACCTAAGCCGAATCGACCAAATGGTTGGCGCAATAGGGAAGGAAATGGAGCTCAGGAAAAACTACCTTGACGGTCAACCGATAGAAACCGTCTACTTCGGAGGGGGAACTCCCTCCTTACTTTCAGAGAAGCACCTCACATTTTTGCTTGAAAAACTCCGGGAAAATTTCTCATCAGACTGGAAAGAAGTCACCTTGGAGGCCAATCCTGACGACCTTTCGGCAAGCAATCTCCAGATCTGGAAAAATTTGGGAATTGATCGGCTGAGTCTGGGAATCCAGAGTTTCCAGGAGGAAGTACTCCGATTTTACAACCGGGCCCATACGGCCCAGGAAGCACTTGAAGCCATCTCCCGGGGCAGAGCGGCGGGATTTGAAAAATTTTCCATCGATTTGATCTACGGATTTCCACATCCGGATCATGCGATTTGGAAAAGAGATCTGGAAGAAGCCCTTCGCCAGAATCCGGGGCATATTTCGGCCTATTCCCTCACCGTCGAGCCACAAACGGCCTTGGGCAAATGGACAGAAAAGGGCAGTTTCCAGCCAGCTGAGGAAGATTTTGTGGCGGAACAATTCGAATGGCTCCAGGAGCAAACCGAAAAAGCAGGATACATTCAATACGAAATTTCCAACTTTGGAATACCAGGCCAGTTCGCACTTCACAACACCAATTACTGGAAAGGCGTGCCCTATTTGGGACTTGGTCCGAGTGCTCATTCTTTTGACGGAAAAAACCGAGGCTTCAATCCAGCCTCCAATTCGGCTTACCTCAACTCCCTCGATTCCCACAAAATCCCCTTTGAAATCGAATTCAGCTCTCGGGAAGACCAGATCAATGACCGGATATTGACCGGATTGCGAACCTTCTGGGGGCTTTCAACTTCCGAATTAGCCAGGGATTTTGGAGTAGATCTTTCCTCGATCCGAAGTAAAGAGATCGAAAAATTAGAAAGCCAGGGTTGGTTGAGTTGGGAGGGTAAAACCCTATCTTTGACCAAAAGGGGAATGTTACTGGCTGACAGTATCGCAGCCGAACTGTTTATCTGAATCGATGAAAAACGACTCTTTTCCGGGAAGAAAAAAAGAAGCTGCCCCACTCGAGGCAGCATTCAATGAATTGCTCAAGGCATATCGCCTGGAGGACAAATTCAGGGAAAAATTGCTGATCAGTTCCTGGGGCGAGATTGTCGGCAGAACTATTTCAGATCGAACCACCTCTGTGTTTATCAAAGACAAGAAGCTTTTCGTAAAGTTGAGTTCCGGCCCCATCAAAAAAGAACTGATGCTGAATCGGTCCAAGGTCATGGTGTTGATCGAGGAGAAAGTGGGTAAAGGCGTGGTGGATGAACTGATCTGTCTCTGACCGGCTCTTGACAATTTTTAACAGGACAAAGCTGTCTGAAAGGTATTGTTTTAATCAGGATTAGTTCAGTTTCAGTATTATTGCGAAAGCATTCCGATGGTCAAACTACCCTCCATCCATATCGGCAAACTCAGTCTTTTGCTCGCCATTTTGGTGTGGCTGGCCTTGTTGTTTGTAGACTTGGTTCGGGTTTTTGGAATGATCAATGAGATCGATTCGGGGATTTCAGATGAAATCACCTGGATTCTGGAGATCCTCTTCTTTTTCACCCTCTATGGGTTTTACAGTTATTCCATCGGCAAAAACATCCAAACCGATTTTCTCAATTTACTCTGGCGGGCAGCTTCCACCGGGATTTTCGCCAGTGGGGTGGCTTTGCTGGTCGAGCTGTTTTACCTGTCTATGAGTGACAGCAAACTCGCCACCGAACCCTTTCTGAAAAACTTTTTCTACCATGTCAATTTTGCCCTGACCTCGATTTTCCTGATTTCATCTGCCTTGCTCTGGAAGCATCTGATTCTTTACCAGAAAAACAAACCCGTGGTCAAGCAGTGGCAAGCCTTTGAATTCGCCCTGTTGGCGGCCATGTTTTTTGTCTTTTTCAACAAAAACAACTTCGATTACAGCTTCCTCTTTGGGATGGTAATTTTGATGGTGATTTCGGCGGTTCTCTCCGGAAACCTGAAGTGGATCCCTTACCTGACCTTCAAGGAAAAATGGAAATCCCTGCTGTTTCTCTTTTTCATCCTGATTTGTACGGTTTACTTGTTTAGACAGCTTTTGGCTTACAGTGAAACCAATACCTACCGGGTCAACCTGACCGACAATTTGTTCTTGTTGGCGCTGTTTGGATTTATCTTTATTTATGCCCTTTTCAGCTTTTTAGTCACCCTGTTTAACCTCCCGACTTCTTCGGTTTTTGAGCAAAAACTGACCGAGGCCATCAATTTCCAACGACTGAGCCAATCCATCCAACCTGAGGAAAATGAAGAACAAGTGCTGGATATTCTGTTGGACAGCTGTATGAGCGCATCCTACTCAGACGGTGCCTGGATCGAAATGAACCCCGAAGAGCATGTTCCCGGGATCAATCAATTGCGATTTTTGGATGAAGTCACCAAACAGGAATTGTGGGATTTGATTAAAAACCAGAAATCAGCCGCTGAGCTGGAAGCGGGCAGCAGTGCGGAATCCCTGCAGCTGATCCCGATAAAACTCGATCATCCCAGATTTGAATCTGCCTTGCTGGTTCCCTTGGTGATCAATAAGTCTAGCATCGGGCGAATGGTCTTGTGCAAAGAAGTCCGCGACGGATTTAATAAGGAGATGATCAACATCATTTCAACTTTTGTCCGCCAGGCCTGCATTGCTGTCGAAAATCACCGCCTGCTCAATCAGGCCATTCAAAACGAACGCTATCAGGAGGAGCTGAAAATTGCCCAGCGTGTACAGAAAGCCCTTCTTCCTGCCAAATTGGATCATCCGGACAGCTTTGAAATCTGCGCTTATTCCAATGCTGCCGATGAAGTGGGGGGTGATTATTATGACACGTATAAGCTGGACGAAAATCGCTATGTCCTGATTATCGGGGACGTTTCGGGCAAGGGAACCTCCGCGGCATTTCACATGTCGCAGATGAAGGGGGTCTTTCACAGCCTGATCCAACTTAATCTCAGTCCGGCCCAGTTTATGATCAAGGCCAATTCGGCTTTGAGCAAATGCCTGGAGCGAAACCATTTCATCACCGCGTCGATCTTTCTGATCAATATCGCCGAACAGAAAATCTGTCATTCCAGAGCGGGCCATGTGCCCACCTTGGTTTACAAGGCCAAGGAGGAAAAATCAGATTTTTTGTTCTTTGATGGATTGGGTTTGGGAATTTTAAGAAACAAGCAATACGAAAATCACGTTCAGGAAAAAACCTTCACCTATGAACCCGGAGATATCCTGGTTTTGATCACGGACGGCATTGTGGAAGCCAAAAATCAAAAAGGCCATCAATTTGGATTTGAGCGAATCCGAAGCCTGGTGGAAATCCACCACCAAAAAACACCACGGGAAATCCAAAACCAGTTAATCGATTCCCTTCATGCGTTCGTAGGTGGAGACGGAATGATAGACGACGACTATTCGATGATGGTGGTCAAATTTCAAAAATCCATTTCTAAGTAACATTAACCAACAAGAATCCGTAAGCCATGCTTCGTCTGGAAAAATCAAAAGAAAATCAACACGATATCCTAGCTATCTATGGGGAAGTGGATGCGAGCAACTCGGTCATTCTGGATGAGGCTATCCAAGAATTGGTCGCAGAGGGGAGCAAATCGATTCTGGTGGACGGAAAAAACCTCGAATACATTTCTTCGGCAGGCTTGGGCGTATTCATGTCCTACCTCGAGGATTTTCAAGAGCAGGGAGTAAATCTTAAAATTTGCGAACTGACACCCAAGGTCTACGAAGTCTTCCGGATTTTGGGTTTGGATCAGTTGATACCGATTTATCAAGACAGAATTGCAGCATTGGAGAGTTGAAATGAAGCATAGAATCAGCCTTACTTGTCAAACATCCGCACTTTCAGAGTTGCGGGCTTTTCTTCACCAGACACTGATGAAGGCCTCTTTGTCTGAAAATGAAAAGCACCAGGTCACTCTGGCGGTGGAAGAAGTCTGTGCCAATCTGATTATTCACTCCCACGGCTGCAATCCCCAGGATCACATTCAGCTTGAAGTCAGGGATTTTCCGGAAAAATTGATTTTTGAAATCTCCGACCAAGGAGAAGCTTTCAACATTTTGGAATATGAAGTGCCTGATCTCAAAAAAGTCATGGTTGAGAAGCGCAAAGGAGGCTTAGGCATCATTTTGGTTAAGAAGATCATGGATGAGATCGAGTTTGAATCCAAAAACGGCACGAATACCTGCCGATTGACCAAGTGGTTTCGATCCTAATTTTGGTTAAATGCTCCCTATATGGGGCTTTCTCCTTGAATTCCTGATAAATTTGTAACATTGCATTGTAAATCGGCTATCCAGTTCATGAATCACCGAACCGTTTCGGCATTTGTAGTTTTCCTTCAGTTTGCTTTCCTGGTCACAGTCACCCAATCGGCCTCCGCGCAGGATTCCAGTGAAATCCTGATGACCGTTGGCGGAAAGCCCGTGGAAAAAGACGAATTGGTCTATTTGATTTCAAAAGGCCAGGGACCTGAAGCGGGCACCTCAGGAGTCAGCCGGGAAGAATTCGAAGAAAATCTCAATCTTTTCATCAATTACAAACTCAAGGTCCGGGAGGCAGAAGCGCTTGGCTTGGATAAAACGGAGGAGTTTGCAAGGGAATTCGAATCGTTCAAAGAAACACTGATCACGCCCTACCTGATCAAGAATTCTCTCGAGGAGGGAGAACTTCGCAAGGCCTACTCCCGCATGCAGGAGGTGGTGAGAGCCAGCCATATTTTGTTCCAGTTTCCACCAAATGCCAGCACCGAAGACAGCCTGATCGTCCTGAAAATGGCCTTGAAAGTAAAAGGGGAAATTGAAAACGGCGGAAACATCAACGAGCTTGCTATCCAATATTCCGATGATCCTTCAGCCAAAGTCAACAAAGGAGATTTGGGGTATTTTACCAGTCTGCAAATGGTTCAGCCTTTTGAAGACGCAGCATTCAACCTGCAAATCGGTCGGGTCTCAGATCCTGTATTGACAGATTTCGGATACCATATTATTCAGGTAAAAGACCGGCAGCCCAATCCGGGTCAGGTAAGAGTTTCCCATATTTTGGTACGTTTTGACGCAGCAGATCCTACCCAGGAGGAAAATGCCCGCCGAAAAATTTCCGATATCTATGCCGAAATCCAAAAGGAAAACACGGTATGGGAAGACATCGTCAAAACTTACTCCGAAGATCCTGCCACCCGTGACCGAGGAGGTCTACTCCCCTGGTTTGGTGTGGGAAGTATGATTCCAGAGTTTGAATTGGCTTCTTTTTCCCTGACTGAAATCGGAGAAGTATCTCCTCCGCTCAAAACCCAATACGGGTATCACATTTTGAGATTGGAGGATAAAAAACCGATCGACTCTTTTGAAGAAATGGAGGATAATATCCGGTCCAGAATTCTTCGGGATTCCCGATCCGGAATGATCAATTCCCAAGTGGTGGCTATCCAAAAGGCCAGGTATGGTTTCAAAGAAGATGAAGCTTCGGTCATCAATCTCGGAAAAAATCTGAATGCCATCAGCAAGGCTGATTTCAGCAGCTCTATGAACAGCCAGTCTTTAAGCAATGCTCCGCTGTTTACGCTTCAAGGCAAAAACTACCAGGCTTCCGATCTCGCTTCGTACATGGCGTCTCAGGAAATCAGTCCAAAAGTGACAGCCGGAACGTTCGATTTTTGGTATGAGCGCTTTGTCTCCGAAACGCTTTCCCAAGTGGAAGAGACCGACTTGGAGACCAACAACAGGGAATATCAAATGCTGCTCAAAGAGTATCGGGATGGAATTTTGCTCTTCACGCTGATGAATCAGGAAGTCTGGCAAAAAGGGATCTCGGATTCACTCGGTCAGGCAGAGTTTTATCGGAAAAACATTTCCAACTATCAGTGGAAAAACCGAACCGAAGCCTTTCTGGTAAGGGTATTGGACAAAGGCCAGCTGGAAAATGCACGCAAATCCCTTCAGGGTAATGGCTACAATCAAGCCTTGATTCAAAGCTTTGAAAGCAATTATAAGGCAAATGCACCATTGGCTTTCCAGACAGAATCAGGGATTTTCGAGTATGCAGATCATCCGGTCCTTTCCAAAATCAATCCGGATCAGCCCTATCAGGAAATCGAATCCGAAGGAAGCTTGTATCTTGTGGTTCTGGGTCAGAAATTCCCGGCAGGCCCGAGGAAATTTGAAGAATCAAGAGGTCTCGTAATTCGGGACTATCAGGAGTATCTGGACAAAAATCTTTTGGATTCACTCAAATCCAAGTATGCCATTCAGATCAATCCCCAGGTAAAAGAAGAAGCCTTTCTGGCACTTAATCAGTAACGTATCCATAATTCCCCTTCATCAGTGGAATATGATCAAATTAATCGCATGAAATTTCTAAACCGACTTATTCTCAGCCTTTTTGGAGCGATGGCTTTGAGCCAATCCTTTGCTCAGGAAGCTCCTCCATCCGGACAGGTTTTGGATAAAATTGTCGCCAAAGTTGACAATAACATTGTATTGGAGTCCGAGGTCCAGCAGACTTACATTGAAGCAATTGCCCAATCTCAGCAAGGGATGGAAGCTCCAAACCGATGTGAGGTGTTTGAAAGTCTTCTCATCAACAAACTGATGGTTGCCAAAGCGGAAATTGATTCCGTCATGGTGACCGATGCTGAAGTGGAACTGCAGGTTGACAACCGGTTCAATGCCGTAATGCAGCAGTTTGGGGGTGATGAAAATATGCTCATTCAGGTTTATGGAAAAACCTCCGAACAACTCAAAGGTGAAATTGAGGATGTGATCCGTGAGCAGTTGATCGTCACCAAAATGAGGGGCAAAATCACCGAGGGAGTTACCGTATCTCCGGCTGATGTGAGAGCATTTTTTAGCAGCATTCCACAGGATTCCCTGCCCTTTTTCTCAGCGGAAGTCACCGTCGGCCAAATTGTAAAAAAGCCGGTGGTCAATTCACGGGTGAGGGAAGAAATCCTGGCCCAACTCAGACAATTCAAGCAGGATATCCTGGACGGGAAAGCAGATTTTGCTGACTTGGCAAAGCGATATTCCGAAGATCCCGGATCAGGACCTCAGGGAGGTGATTTGGGATTTTTCCGCAGAGGAGAACTTGCACCGGAGTATGAGGCGACCGCCTTGGGACTTCGCCAGGGTGAAATCAGCGATCCGGTCGAAACCCAATTTGGTTTTCACATGATCCAATTGCTGGAAATCAAAGGAAGCACCTACAATACACGCCACATTCTGCGAATCCCCAAGGCCACAGAAGAAGACATCCTCAAAGCGGAACGCTATCTGGACAGCCTGAAAAAAGAAATCCAGGCCGGAAAAATCGACTTTGCAAAAGCGGCAAAAGAACACTCTGAAGACAGGGCAACCTCAGACAACGGCGGGTTCTTCACAGACCCTGCAAATCAGTCCAACCGGCTAACTTTAAGAACCTTGGAAGATCCTGTCTTGTATTTCACGCTGGACAGTATGCAGGTAGGAAACATCACCAAGCCGATCCGGTTTGAAGACCCTCGAGAAGGAACCAAAGTCCGTATCCTTTTCTATAAAGCAAAATACCCTGCACACCGGGCTAATCTTGAAGATGACTATGAAAAAATGAAAGCGGCCACGCTCAGGAGAAAAGAGGACGAACTGCTTGGAAAATGGTTTGTCACAGCCAAAGAAGATGTATTTATCGACATTGATCCGACTTACGACCGCTGCAATGTCCTTCAGGAAAAATAGCAAAAGCCCTCATCGATACCGATGAGGGCTTTTGATTATTTTATATGGCTTTCTACTTCTTTCCGAAAATTGCTTTGAGCGCCAATCCAAATTGCTTTATTCCCTCCTTGGCAAAGACTTTGGATTCTTGAAGCTTTGGCTCGATCTCTTCCTTTTTTTCCTGGAATTCCCGCTCCAGCAGCTCTTTTCCTTTTCGCAATTCTGCCTCAAGGGTGGTTTTATTTTCTTTTAGATCCTTGATTTTCTGCTCGATCTCTTCTTTGACATCTGCACTCGCATCTGCTCCTTTCTTGATCAATTCCTCGATTTTGCTTCCAATTTCCTGGAGGACATCTTCGATTTCTTGGGTTGTCGACTTGTTGGTATCCATAGCTAAAAGTGGGTTAAAGACGGACAGTCAAGTTACGGAAAAAGCTGAAAATCAGCGGGAATTTTGCAAAATCATCCCTCGATGGCTTCGCTGGATTGCGTCTGCTTTTCGAAAAGTTCGGCATAGACACCTTTCTGTGCCATCAGCGAATCGTGATTCCCGCGCTCGATGATTTTCCCGTCATGCAGGACAATGATTTGATCCGCAAGTTTGGCCGAGGACACTCGGTGAGAAATGATCACGGAGGTCCGGTGTTCCATGATTTTCTTCAAGGCGGTTAAGATGGAATTTTCAGTTTTGGTGTCTACTGCAGACAGACAATCGTCCAAAATCAGGATTTTGGGTTCTTTTGCAATCGCTCTGGCGATGGAAACACGTTGTTTCTGCCCGCCGGAAAGCGTGATTCCCCGTTCGCCAAGCATGGTTTCAAACCCTTTCGGAAAGTCAACGATGTTTTGGTAAACATCCGCATCCTTGGCGGCCTTTTCGATCAAAGCCCTGTCGGCGTGATCCAATCCAAAAGCGATGTTATTGGAAATGGTGTCGGAAAAAAGGAATACATCCTGAGGTACAAATCCAATCTGCTTTCGCATACCCGATATCTGATATCGGCGAATGTCTTTGCCGTCAATTTCGATGCTGCCGGAGGTGGGATCATACATCCTCATCAGCAGGTTTGCGATGGTCGACTTTCCAGAACCCGTCGTGCCGATGATACCCAAAGTTTCCCCAGCCTTGATTTTGAAGGAAATGTGATCCAAAGCCTTGATACCTGAGTCCGGATAGACAAAGGTCAGGTCCTTGACTTCAATATCACCTTCGATATCAGATTCCAGATTTTCTGTGCTGATGATGTCATTTTGGATATCAAGAAACTCATTGATCCGGGTCTGGGAGGCTGCTGCCCGCTGGACGATACTGGTCACCCATCCCAAAGAAGTCACCGGCCAAGTCAAAATATTGACATACAGAATAAATTCGGCGATCACTCCGTAACCGATCTCTCCCTCGATTACCATCAGCCCACCAGCATAGACGGTGATGATGGTAGAGATTCCCACCAGTGCCATGATCAGGGGGAAAAAGAGGGCATTGACCCGGGTCAATTCGATGGACTTGTGCTTATACTCTTCACTTGCTTTGGCAAATTCCCGGGCAGAATCTTCTTCCCGCACAAAAGCCTTCAAAACGCGGATCCCCGAGAATGCCTCCTGCACAAAAGTGCTTAGCCCGGAGAGACTTTTTTGAATTTTCTCCGACCGTTCGTTGATCAGATTGTTGACAAAGTAAATACTGACAGAAAGAATCGGAAGGGGCAATAGGGAATAAAGCGTCAATTCGGCATTGACTGAAATCATGTAAAAAATGACCAGTGGAAAAAGAATCAAAAGGTTGAGGCCGTACATGATGGCTGGCCCGAGATACATCCGCACTCGACTGACGTCCTCCGAAATCCGCGCCATGAGGTCTCCTGTACTGTTTTTTCGGTAAAAGCTTAGCGGGAGATCCTGGTAATGCTCAAAAATCTCATTCTTCATGTCGTATTCGATTTTCCTGGACATGATGATAATGGTCTGTCGGATCAGAAACAGGAAAAAACCTCTGAGCAATGCCATCACCAAAATGAGGATGCCAAAGACAAACACAAAATCAAGGAAATTTTCTCGGGCGATTTCTCCCAATCCCCCCTTCATCAAGGGCTTGTAAAGAGAAAAACTCTCCACCACATAATCTATGGCGATTCGGACCAGTTGGGCAGGGATAATTACGAATATATTGGAGATGACCGTAAATAAGATTCCCAACAGTAACAAACCCTTGTATTTGTATAAATACTTATTGATTCTCCAAAGCGGCTTCACCAAATAAAAACTTTAAAATCGAGAATAAACTTACAGAAACTACGGATGCAATTCCTTTGATGGCTGATAAAAGTATTTAATTTTGTATCAGCCTTTTTTACGAAGGCAACAGCCCAAATATAACACATTCTAAAAAGCTAAGTTCACATGTTAGAGATTAATGCAACCGAAACCCTCAGAGAGGGATCGATCTTCGGTCAGATCAGCACCATGGATCACGAGCAGCTCGTGATATGTCATGACCAGGCCACTGGCTTAAAAGCACTCATCGGCATTCATAACACGGTACTTGGGCCCGCTTTGGGGGGCACCCGCATGTGGCCTTATGCTACTGAAGAGGAAGCAATCACCGATGTATTGAGACTTTCCAGAGGGATGACTTTTAAAAATGCCCTCGCAGGTCTCAATCTGGGCGGCGGTAAAGCGGTCATCATCGGAGATCCAAAGTTGAAGAATGAGGCCTTTTTAAGAAGGTTCGGACGATTCGTGGAAAGTCTGGGCGGGCGGTATGTCACTGCTGAGGACGTCAATATGAAGACCTCCGACATGGAATACATCGCCATGGAAACCCGTCACGTTACCGGCCTGCCCGAGATCAAAGGCGGTGCCGGGGATCCTTCTCCTGTCACAGCCTATGGGGTGTATATGGGAATGAAAGCTGCTGCCAAGAAAGCATTCGGCTCGGATTCTCTTTCCGGTAAAAAAATCGGCGTCCAGGGTGTAGGTCAGGTAGGAAAATACCTGATAGATTATCTGGTGAAAGAAGGAGCTGAGATCCTGATCACGGATATTTTTGAAGACAAACTCAACGAGGTGGCAAAAGCCACTGGTGCTACAGTAGTCGATCCAAATGTGATTTATGACATGCCGATGGACATCTACGCTCCATGTGCCTTGGGTGCTACGATCAACGATCAGACGATTGACCGACTGAAATGCGCCGTGATCGCCGGTGGCGCAAACAACCAACTGAAAAATGAAGCCAAGCATGGCAAAATCCTGATGGAAAAAGGAATCATCTATGCTCCTGACTTCCTGATCAATGCCGGCGGAGTGATCAATGTAGGCGCTGAATACTACGGTGACTATCACCAAGAGCTTGTTTTTGCCCAGACTGAAAAAATCTACGACACTTGCTTGAGCATCCTCGACAAGTCCGAAAAAGAAAACATTCCTGCACAGCAAGCGGCTATTGACGCTGCAAAAGCTCGAATTGAAGCAATCGGAAGAGTAAAGCTTTCCTTCTAAGAGATTGATATTAAATCCCAGAAACCACCGGAGGTAAGCTTTCGGTGGTTTTTTTGTCCACAGACGGCTGGGTATACCCCATCCAAATTTCCTATATTTGCAGCTCTTTAACGAATCTATGCTAAACAGAAGAATCCTCAGAGTCAAGGCATTTCAGAATCTCTATGCCTATGAACAATGCAAAGGATCTAATCTAACGATTGCCAAGGACTTCATTCGGGAGTCTTTCCTTCCGGACCTCAACAGTATGGAGGTGCAGGACAAAGCCGCTCTCAACCGGGATGCGGAAGAAGCCATCAAGCTCTTTGACCAAAATCTGGAAAATGAATCCCTGCTCAAATCTTCTGATGCGAAGCCAAAAATCAAGCAGGTCGTGCTCGATGCACTCAAGCAATATCGAAATGCGAACGAGAAAGACCGTCAGTTTATGCTGAAAAACATGGTCATTTCTGCAGAGCGGATTCCTCAGCTTTACCTGCTTGCGATCGAACTCCTGCAGGCCTTTGCCAAGCATGTCGAAAAAGAGTTTGAAAAGAAGAAAAAGCTTGCCGGAGAAAATCCCGTTGCCTTTGGCAATGACCTGAATCTGGCCAATAACCAAATTCTAAAAAACCTTCGCGAGTCAGCTGCCTACCGTGCAGCTTTGGCCCGAAACAATGTGAACCTGGACGATATTGAGCTTGAAATCAAAGAATGGTTCAGGGATTACATCAAGCCCTCCGAGGCCTACCAAGAATACCTGAAAATTTCCAACCCCACCTTGGAACAGGACTTTGAGGCAGCAGATGATCTGTTGAAAAAGGTAGTTTTCAAAAATGAAGTCATTCTCAATTTTTTCTCCGAGAAGGATCTCAACTGGACAGAAAACAAATCTGTCGTCCGAAGTCTGGCATCGAAAGTGCTAAAAAACTCTTCCAGCATGGAGGAATCCGCCCTGGATTACCTACCGGAGATCGCTATGAACTGGGAAGAGGATAAAGAGTTTTTTCAAAATATCTTTAACTTCACGATCGAAAATGATACCTGGAGTAAAAACCTGATCGCTCAAAAAACCAAAAACTGGGACATTGACCGCCTGGCTTACACCGACAAAATCATCATTTCGATGGCGATTGCCGAGATGAAACATTTCCCCAGCATCCCGGTAAAAGTTACTATCAATGAGTACATTGACATCTCCAAAACCTACAGCACACCCAAGAGCAAGCAATTTGTGAATGGTCTGTTGGATGTTTTGGCAAAAGAATTAACCGACAGCGGCCAAATCCGTAAGAGTGGTCGAGGACTTTTAGACAATAAATAATACAACAATGAGCAAGAGCACGAATACCTTATTGGCCTTTGCAGTCGGCGCCGGAGTGGGTGCGGCTTTAGGCATTTTGTTCGCCCCGGACACAGGAGCTAATACCCGAGACAAACTCTCTTTCAAACTTTCCAAGTACAAAAAAGAACTGGAAGACCTCATCAATGAACTCGTGGAAGGAAAAGAACTTCACCTCAACGAGGCAAAGACAGAAGGAAAGCGGGTGATCTCTGAAGCAAAAAACAAAGCAGAAAACCTGCTTCATGACGTCAATAAATTAATCGATCAAATCAACCAAGGTAAAAATTGATAGGCAAATCGGAACTGGTGATTATTCCTCCCAAAAAGAGACACTAATCATTCTTCCGAGATCCCCATTCACCGTTAAAAACAAATTAAAAACCTATGAAAATCAAATTGCTTAGCGCGTTCGCATTGGCTTTGGTTTTGGCAAGTTCTTGCGATCAGAAAAATGATCAGGCCGCCAAAATCCAGGCTCTGGAGGAGAAAATTGCCCAGCTTGAAAATCAAAACACCGCTGTCACTCCGGTAAATGCACAAACAACCACCACTGCAGACCCAAGCACCCTAGGCTCATTCCAGTTTGCTGAAATGGAATACGACTTCGGGACTATCAATGAGGGCCAGGTTGTGGAACACTTGTTCAACTTTACCAACAACGGACAGGCTCCTTTGGTGATTTCCAACATCACAGCCTCCTGTGGATGTACCAGCCCTGACTGGACCAAGACCCCCGTGAACCCGGGAGAAACCGGTTTTGTCAAAGTGGTATTTAACTCCACTGCGAAATCCGGAGCACAGGCACCCACTGTGACTATCCAGGCCAACACCAACCCAACCGTGACCCGCCTGAGATTGAAGGGTTCGGTAACTCCTAAATTGGCCGGAGCTGCTGCTCCTGCTGGTCCTCTGAAGCGATAATCATGATTAACACCGTATTAGCGCAAGCCGCAGCGGGCGGCGGAGGTATTCTCGGTCAGGTTTTCCTGTTTGGTTCCATCATTCTGATCATGTATTTCTTCATGATCCGGCCACAGCAGAAAAAGCAAAAGGAGACCAAGAAATTCATCGAGGAAATCAAAAAAGGAGACGATGTCGTGACCATCGGCGGACTCCACGGGAAAGTTTACAGTGTGGACGGGGATACCGTTCAATTGGAACTCGATCGGGGATTGAAAGTAAAAGTCGAAAAATCAGCCATCTCCCTTGACTTCACCAAAAAGTCAAACCCAACCACCAAATAAATTGAGCTTTGCCGGACACTAAAAAGTCCTCACGAAGGATCTCTTCCAAAAGACTCTCTAATCTGAAAGTGGTAGTCCTCTGCATCGCAGCGGCTACCACTTTTTGGATTTTAAATGCCCTGAATAAGGACAATTACACCACAATTGTGGATTATCCGATCGAGTGGGAATACGATCAGGAAAATTACGTTCCTGTGAAACCCCTTCCGGAAAGCGTTCAAATCCAGATTTCGGGCAACGGTTGGGATCTTCTCCGCAAATACTTTAAGCTCAACGAGCCTCCGTTTGTCATCAATTTGGCTGAGCCTGCCTCAAAAAATTTTATTCTGACTTCAGACCTCAAAAGACCCCTGGGCGAATTCATCACCCCGACTCTTTTGGAGGGGCTTTTGGAAGATTCGATCCCGTATCAAATCGATAAAATCGAAACCCGAAAAGTGAAACCGGTCCTTGATTCGGCAGGATATTCCCTTGCCAAAAATGTCGAGATTGAGGGCGAGGTGATCTTTGCACCTGAGCAAATTACCCTGAAAGGCCCAAGCTCGCTCTTGGATCTTTATCAAAACGGCTTTCCGGTTTCCCTCAATGAAAATCGGATCGATGCAAACTTCAGCAACCCGGTAAAACTTACCCTGGATAAGAATCTTGCAGATTTGATCCAATTGACTGAAGAGTCAGTACAGGTCAGTTTCTCCGTGGTCAAATTTCTGGAAGGCAACAAGCGCCTTAAAGTCAAGAAAATCAATTTCCCAAGAACAGTCACCTTAGAAAATGAAGAAATCACCCCTATGATTTCCTATTTGGTGGATGAGCGAAAGGTGGCAGAACTGAAGGACATGGAATTTGAGGCGATTTTGGACTTCGGAAAACGCAACCGGGAAGACAGCACACTTGTGGTCACTGTCAGACCCAAGCCGAATTATATCAAGGACATCAAGGTCGAACCTTCTTTTGTAAAACTTAAGTATGAGTAAGTCAAGACCGCTTTGGGTAGGGATTACGGGAGGAATCGGATCGGGAAAATCTACAGTTTGCCGATTTTTTCAACTGCTCGGAATCCCGGTTTATGCAGCAGATGATCAAGCCAAATGGCTGATGGCCCATGATTCGGAATTGAAATCACAGATTTCGGAGGCTTTTGGAAGTGATAGCTTTCTCTCCGATGGAACGGTAAACCGAGCTTATTTGGCAGAAAAGGTTTTTTCGGATCCAGAAAAAGTAAAAAAAATCAATTCGCTGGTACATCCTGCGGTGGGAAGGGATTTTAAAAGCTGGGCTGAAAAACAAAAAGCCCCCTATTTGATCAAAGAAGCAGCATTGCTTTTTGAAAGTGGAAGTGCCAAAGAACTGGATTTTGTGATCAATGTAAGTTCGCCGCTCAAAATCCGTGTGGCGAGGGTACTCATGCGTGATCCGCATCGGGGTGAAGCCCAAGTCAATCACATCATCAATCAACAGATGCCTGATGAGGAAAAAAATGAACTGGCAGATTTTGTGATTAAAAACTCCGAAAACAAGCTGATTATCCCCCAAATCCTTGAAATTCACAAAAAGCTATGTACTCAAACGGCTGATTAGTCACAGCCGGGCGAGCGGATAGTAAATTCCCTCGAGGGGTAATCACCCAAACTCTCCACTTGATGAAGGTCTACAACACGAAAGACTGGGCGCAATTTGTCTTTCTGATTTCAAAATCAGATACACTTTTCAAACTAGCCCCAATGATCCTTTTTATCCTTACCTATTCCCTGGGCGTAGCATACCTCGAAATTAATCACTTCAAAGTGGGGCCGGAAAGCTGGATTAAAAACTTGCCTCAGATGCACAGTCTGCTGAGCTTTGTAATCTCGATGTTACTGGTATTCCGTACCAATACAGCTTACGACCGCTGGTGGGAAGGAAGAAAATTGTGGGGCCAGTTGGTGAATACCAGCAGAAATCTCGCGATCAAACTGGCGGGATTTCTGGATTCCAAAGAGGAGGAGAGCCGGAGATTTTTCAGAAGGGCTATTCCGATTTATGCTTTTGCCCTGAAGGATCATCTCCAATCACGAGTCACTGAATATAGTCTTCAGGAGGATGATCTGATGGATAAAGAGGATTTGCTCATCACAGAAACCACCGAAAAACATATCCCAAATCAAATTGCGAGACATCTGTTTTCCAGAGTTAATCAATTGTACAAAGACGGCAAGATCTCTGGCGACCAACTGATCCTGCTGAATGGTGAAATATCGGCTTTGACGGATATCTGTGGAGGCTGTGAACGGATAAAAAATACGCCGATTCCTTACAGCTACAGTTCATTTATCAAAAAATTCATCATGCTGTATTCTCTGACCCTGCCGATCGGGTATGCCTACATGTTGGGCTACTATGCAGCTCCGATTGTGGCTTTTGTATTTTACGTTTTGGCCAGCTTGGAATTGATCGCGGAGGAAATCGAGGAACCTTTTGGACTGGACGAAAACGACCTCCCAATGGAGAAAATGTCAGAAAATATCCAGCGACATGTCGGAGAGATACTGAACTAAAACCGCTTCTTCACCGCTTCTCTTCATACCAGGTTTTGTGGACAATTTTCCACTTCCCCTCCACTTTGATCAGAGTCAAAAAGTTGTAGTAGTAAATCCCCGGCCAGAATAACTCTGTTTCGACCAGGGCTGTATAGCCCTCCACCCGAATGGCTTTGATCGAATTTCGAAATTGGGCAGGGTCACGGGGTTCTCCTTTGGCAGTCCCACTTGCCCAAGTTTCAAATGGCGTCACCGTAAAGTCCGCTCCCCGATAGCCGATCAACCTTGCCTCCGGATGAAACGCCTCCACCAGCTTGGATTTGTCCCGTTCCAGCATTCCTTCAAAGTACAGGTGAACTGTATGAGTAATCGCTTTAAGCTCGGTTTCTTGAGCTTGAACCGTAAACGAAAGGAAAGCGAAGATCAGGACTGCTAATTTTTTCATCGGGAGGAGAAACAAAAAACCGCCCGCTGGGCAGCGAACGGTTGGGATAGGTCAGGAATCAAATGGTGTCAAAACCCAAATACCGATGAAGGACTTTTGGCATCCGGATTCCATCTGATGTTTGATTGTTTTCGAGAATGGAAGCTACGATTCGAGGAAGTGCTAAAGCACTGCCATTTAACGTATGGGCAAGTTGCGTTTTCTTATCCTCGCCTTTGAATCGCAGCTTGAGGCGATTGGCTTGGTAGGTCTCGAAATTAGAAACGGAACTCACCTCCAACCAACGTTCCTGAGCTGCTGAGAATACTTCCATGTCATACGTCAGCGCTGAAGTGAAGCCCATATCTCCGCCACAAAGTCTCAGCACACGGTAAGGCAATTCCAATTTTTGAAGCAAACCCTGCACATAGCTGCTCATGCTTTCCAGGGTTTCATAGGACTTTTCCGGATGGGTGATCTGCACGATTTCTACCTTGTCAAACTGGTGCAATCGATTCAAGCCCCGAACATGAGCCCCCCAACTGCCAGCTTCCCTTCGGAAACATGGCGTATAACCGACATTCTTGATCGGCAGGTTCTCTTCGGTCAGAATCACATCCCGGTAAAGGTTGGTAATCGGGACCTCCGCTGTGGGAATAAGGTACAACTGGTCCGCTGATGCAAAGTACATTTGGCCCTCTTTATCAGGAAGCTGACCAGTGCCGTACCCTGAATCCTCGTTGACCAAAATAGGAGGCTGAACTTCGGTATAGCCTGCTGCCAAGGCTTCATCCAGGAAGAAATTGATCAGGGCACGCTGAAGTCGGGCTCCTTTTCCTTTATACACAGGAAAGCCTGCTCCGGTGATTTTCACACCAAGGTCAAAGTCGATGATGTCGTACTTTTTGATCAACTCCCAGTGAGGAAGTTTATCTGCATGCAGGGCAGGAATTTCACCATGTTGCAGCACCACCTCGTTATCCTCGGCAGATTTGCCGGCTGGCACAGAGACATGGGGAACATTCGGGATGGTGTAAAGCAAGGCTTTCAGATCCTCTTCTGCATTGGCGTATTGATCCTCCAATTCTTTGATCAATTCCTTGATTTGAGCAGTTCGCTCCCGGATGGCCGTAGCTTCTTCCGATTTGCCTTCTTTCATCAGCTGTCCAATCTGCTTGGAAATCGTATTGGCCTCGGCTTGGATCTGGTCGCGCTGGGTTTGGGTGGATTTTCTCAAATCATCCAAAGCGATCACTTGATCAAGAATGGAAGCTGCATTTGCCAGATTTCGTTTTTGAAGACCGGCTAGGACACCGGCATAGTTTTCCCGGATTTGATTGACTAAAAGCATGAAATAATCATTGAATTGGAGCCCAAAGATAAGGACTTATCGGACATAGACGGTCTTGGTGATCGTGGAGAAAGGTCCTTCGAGTTCCTTTCCATCCTTGCGGACCAGTTTGACCCGTACCTGATAGTCTCCTTTGGGCAGATTGCTGACCCGAATCGGCTGCATGTGGTCAATTTCGTAGGCAAAATCATTGACATTGATCTGGACCTTCAAGCCATCCAGCTTCATGTCTCCTCCCAATACCAAAAAGTCAATCACTAAATCCTCACCAAGAGGGAGAATTTGGGCATTTCGGGGATAATTCAAGGCTAAAAATGGCTCTGCAGAATAGGGAAATGGCCTTGAATCTCCTACCAAAAAATCCCGATCTACGTAATTTCCGAAGTTTTTCAACGAGAGTCCCTCTTCATCAACCAAAAATGCCACCACCCGATAAGTCCCCACCGTAAGTTCTCTTTGGAAAATCGGCGAAAAGAAACCCACCGGATCCCCGCCGTTGAGAATCAAAAAGAGACGGGGATTTTCAGATACGCCTTCCTCAAAAGGAAAATTTTTGATGTTGAATTCAAAGGGTACCTTCCCAGGACGAAAAACCTGATTGCCCAAAGGGGTGTAAAGTTCCAAAATTGCATCCGGAAAGCTCGAAGAATCCTCATATTGGTAAAATGTCACTTTCGGCAAGCCTTCTTTTCCTTTTAGAGAATCTATCGAATGATCCACCACGGATTCATTGATTTTCTTTTTATCCTCGGAACAGGAGGACAACACCAAGCCGAATAAAATTGGGAAAAAGAGGATTTTCTTCATACTGCAACCCAGATTGAGTTTAAAGATATTTATTTTTGAAGAATTATATTGGCACAACAACTAAACAATAAACTAAATGGATATCCTATTCGATGAAATTCCAAGTTTGGATCTTGCTGATTTTACTGCCGGTACGGCCGCACAAAAAGAGGCCTTTGTGAAGAAATTGGGCGAGGCCTATCAAAACATTGGTTTCGTAGCGATCAAAAATCACGGACTATCCAAGGAGCTTCAGGACAGACTTTATCATTCTATCAAGTCATTTTTTGCTTTGTCTGACGATATCAAAGCCAAGTATGAAAAACCGGAAATCGGCTATCAGCGGGGCTATACCGGTAAAGGAAAAGAACATGCCAAAGGAAGAAATACCGGGGATTTGAAAGAGTTTTACCACGTGGGACAAGAACTCGAACTGATCCCGGATTCAGATTCCGTGAAAACAGAATATCCAGAAAACCTTTGGCCTACTGAAGTACCGGATTTCAAAAAAGACGCAATCGAGGCCTATCAAACGCTCGAAAATGCAGGAAAGGCCATGCTTCGGGCCATTGCCCTCAATTTGGAACTTCCGGAGGACTACTTTGAAGACAAGGTTGCCTATGGCAATTCCATTCTTCGCCAGATTCATTATTTCCCCATCGAAAACCCGGATGAAGTTCCTGCTGACGCGGTGCGTGCCGCAGAGCATGGAGACATCAACCTGATCACTTTGCTCATGGGTGCAAGCGCGGATGGGCTTCAGGTATTGAGAAAAGACGGAAAGTGGATTCCGATCACCGCGCTTCCCGACCAGTTGGTCGTGAACGTAGGAGATATGCTCGAAAGACTGACCAATAAAAAACTGAAGTCCACGATCCACCGGGTGGTCAATCCACCGCGTGAACTGATGCACACCAGCCGATATTCCATTCCGTTTTTCATGCATCCAAGATCAGAAATGGATCTCACCTGCCTGGAAAGCTGCATTGACGAGCAGAACCCCAAGCAGTTTAAAGACGCTACTGCGGGTGAGTTTTTGGAAGAAAGACTCCGTGAATTAGGACTTAGAAAATAAGGATGTCGGTCCGGACAGTCCGATATTATGTTTTCCTGAAGGACATCCTGTTCCTTTCGCTGACTGCATTTGGAGGGCCTCAGGCCTTTCTGGCTATGCTTTTGGAACGGATGGTAAAAAACCGGGCCTACATCACAGAAGAGGAACTCTGGGAGTTGAATGCACTTTGCAACATACTCCCGGGTCCCTCTTCTACCCAATTAATCTCCGCGATCGGATTTCGGGTCGGGGGGCCCAATCTAGCCTACCTCGCACTGTTTGTCTGGATTCTTCCGGCCACATTGATCATGATCGCAACTGCAGTTCTGATCAGTTTTTTGCAGGAAAACACTCCCGGAGCGCTTAATTTTGCCCGATTTATCCAGCCCATGGCGATCGGATTTATCATTTTTGCAGCCCAAAAAACCATCAGTAAAATGGTCAAAAGTACGGAAGCCATGATTTTGATGCTGATTTCGGCCTTCGTGTCTTTCTTCTACAGCTCTCCCTATATCTTTCCGATTATGCTGCTGTTGGGTGGGCTGAGTACTTCCATCAAGTATAAGACCCAACCCAAAGTCGAAGAGGAAAAAAGTCTGAACATCCGCTGGTCCAATTTCTACCTTTGGGCGGGAGTTTTGATTGTTGCGGCGGTAGCCGGAGCGATTACCAAATATCAACCGATTTTGCTTTTTGAGAACTTCTACCGAAACGGAAGTTTAATTTTTGGGGGTGGCCAGGTTCTCGTCCCCTATCTGTACACCGAATTTGTCGATTTCAAGCACTTTCTCAGTTCGGAGGAATTTTTGACAGGATATGCCATTTCTCAAGGAATCCCCGGTCCTACTTTTTCCATTTCATCCTATGTCGGGGCGCTTTCTATGCGAGAATTCGGCTTGTCAGGATTCGTGATGGGGGGATTGATCGCTGCTGCAGGCATCTTTCTTCCGGGAATATTTCTGATCTTTTTTGTGATCCGATTTTGGGATCAGTTGAAGCTATATCGTCCAGTAAGGGCGGCATTGGAAGGAATCAATGCCGTCTCCTGTGGGATGCTGATTGCCGCAGCTTATTTACTTTTTGAACCGCTTGAAGCCAATGCCATCCACATTATTTTTATTCTTGGTACGTATATGCTGCTTCAGTTTTCCAAAATACCCTCCCCGCTGATCATCGCCGCAGGAATTATTTTGGGTGTTGTCGCCAATTTCTTTGTGCTTTGATCCTGCTCACCGAGGCGGAAACGAACAAGAAAGGACTAAAAAGCGTTTTGAGTTGTGAATTCATTTCCTAACTTTCTTTTATGCAAGCCTACGAATTCATCAACAGCCTGATTCCACCCCTGAAGCTCAGCGACCGGGCCGGAATGGCATTGGCTTGGATGGAAGAAATCCGCACGGATTCACTCCCGGTAGTAGATCGGGGAAAGTTTCTCGGATTTATAGGAGATGAGATCATCTTTGAGCTCAATAACCCGGATCGTCTGATCGGATCAATCGAACTGGAATCTGCCGGCTGTTGGGTTTATTCTGACAAGCACATTTACGATGTGCTCCGTGTGGCTTCCGAAAATCAATCCAATTTGGTAGCGGTTTTGGATCGGGAAAGCTCCTATTTGGGAGTGATCACCATGGAAGACGCCATAGCGGCTTTTGCAGACAGCCTATCCATCAAGTCTCAGGGAAGTGTTTTGATCCTATCATTGAAAATGACAGACTATCATCTCTCCGAAATATCCAGACTGGTCGAATCCGAAAACACCAAAATTCTTAGCTCATTCATCACTACTGACCCGCTGGATGACAGCAAAATCAAACTTACCCTCAAGCTGGATAAGCCTGATCTTCGGCACGTAAAAGCCACGTTGGAGCGGTTTGGATATCGGGTAATTGACCATTATCAAGAGGAATCGGGAATCAGCAATGAAGAAGACCGAATCGGGAACTTGCTGAGATTTTTAGATATTTAAGGCGTCAAATGCCCCAAGATAAGGCAACTCAAAAACGGAATCTTGGCTAGGGCTAGACATCTGACCTTTTATTTACCAAATTCCATCAGATGAAAATCGCCTTGCACGGCCTGGCTTTGAAGGCCGACTACATTTCAGATATTGAATACCTGTTTAGGGAATTGACCAAACATCAATTCGAAATTCTGGTCACGGAATCACTTGATCGTGCGCTGAAGCTATCTGGAAAATCCGCCTTGACCTATTGGGTAATTGAAGATCAAAATGAGTTCCAGGAAGTTGATTTTTTGATTTCCATCGGTGGGGACGGAACTTTGCTGGATGCTGTTTGTCTGATCGGAAACCGTGAAATCCCGATTCTGGGATTAAACACGGGAAGAATGGGCTTTTTGGCTACTGTATCCACCGATCAAATCGCTCAGGCCATTGACTACTTGGCCTCCGGAAATTTTCAGATTGAGTCCAGAGCCCTGCTTTCCCTTCAAAGCAGCCGACGGCTTTTCAACGGAGTCAATTTCGCACTCAACGAATTCACCATCCACAAGCGGGACACCTCCTCCATGATCACCGTGCATACTTACATCGACGGAAAATACCTGAATTCCTATTGGGCCGACGGTTTGATCGTGTCCACTCCTACAGGATCTACGGGATACTCACTCAGCTGTGGAGGTCCCTTGATCACTCCGGGAGCCAAAAATTTTGTGATCACTCCAGTTAGCCCACATAACCTGAATGTCCGACCGATCATTGTCTCTGACGAAAGCGAAATCAGCTTTGAAATCGAGGGGAGGACTGAAAAGTTTTTGATTTCTCTGGATTCCAGGTCTACTTCCATTTCTTCAGACATAAAACTCAGTGTGAGAAAAGAACGCTTTTCAGCAAAATTGGTCAAATTGCCCACTTATCATTTCTTTGATACCCTGAGACAAAAGTTGAATTGGGGATTTGACATGAGAAACTGAAAAAAAGCGCTCAAATTAGGCTTAACAATTATTAACCCCAGAAATACCAAAGGCCGTTTTTTAAACGTTTGGTACTTCATAACTTGCATCATCTTGAAAAAGGTCAATTTTAAGATTATCAGATACTTACTTGGTTTACTGATTGTCGGGTCCGGGTTTTACTTGCCGGCGATGGGTCAAAAATACGAAGTAGGTGGAGGGTTAGGCGGAGCAGCTTATTCCGGAGATATCATCCGAAAAATTGACCCGGGGCAAGCAGGCCTCCAAGGTACGTTGTTTGGCAAGAGAAATTTTGACAATGTGTGGAGCTTGAGAGTTGGTCTCAACCTCGCTAAGGTAAATGCTGCTGACAGCATTAGGCCCATCGATGAATTGGCGAGGGTAAGAGATGCCCGGTTCAGAGCAGGAATTATTGAATTTTCGGCAGTCATGGAATTTAACTTTCTGGACTTCCTTAGAAATGATTCCGAATTCCGGTTTTCTCCCTATGCCTTCTTTGGATTGGGGTATTCCTATTTCCTGGCAAGAGGAAATACTTGGGCATACTTACCCTCTTCGGATTACGACTTGGGAACAGTGGTGATCCCATTTGGAGGAGGGGTAAAATACAGGCTCAACGACCGATGGACATTAGCTGCAGAACTGGGATTCAGACCGACCACCACGGACTATCTGGATAAAATTGACAGTACCTTTCCTGCAATCCCAAGATATATTCCTCCGGCTGACCCATCCACCGGACAAATCCCTCCCTATGGGATCAACTTTGGCAACCCAAATACCAAGGATTGGTACTATTTCCTGGGGCTAACGATCAGTTATACCTTCGCCAATGTGAAGTGCTACGCCTATTAATTAATTGAGCCCTAGGGCTGATTATTGAAAAAGAAATAGCATTTTTGTACCTCCAAAAAAGTAGGTACCCAAGCCATTGGAATGAAGGAAAAACTAGACCTAACCAAAATCCCCAAACATATTGCAATCATCATGGACGGCAATGGCCGCTGGGCCAAGAAGAAAGGCGCCATGAGAATCTTCGGTCACCGGCATGCCATTCAGGCTGTCAAAGATGCCATCGAAGGTGCAGACAATCTGGGGGTAAAATATCTGACACTTTTTTCATTTTCCACCGAAAACTGGTCCCGTCCCCAAGATGAAGTGAAAGCCTTAATGGAGCTTTTGGTCAAGACAATTATCGATGAAATAGCCTTGATGATCAAAAACAACATTCGGTTGGATGTGATTGGTGATATAGATAGTCTCCCCAAGTCTGCGTATGACAAACTGATGGAGGCGAAAAAAGAAACGGCTGCAAATACAGGGCTCACGGTAATTCTAGCCCTCAGCTACAGTGGACAATGGGAAATCACCCAAGCGACCAAACGCATTGCTCAAAAAATCTCAGAAGGAATACTAAAACCTGAGGACATCACTCAACAAACTTTCGCTGATCATTTGGACACGGCAGGGATTCCCGATCCGGAACTGATGATCCGCACCAGTGGTGAGTATCGAATCAGCAATTTTCTGCTTTGGCAGTTGGCCTATACTGAGTTGTATTTCACCCCGGTACTGTGGCCTGATTTCAGAGCTGAGCACCTTTATGCCGCAGTGGAGGATTATCAGAAGAGAGAAAGAAGATTCGGCAAGACCGGTGAGCAAGTAAAACCTTAAGAAATCGATGAAATCAAGCAGAACTCAATCGGTGATGATTGTTGGACATGTTGGATTTCATAGGGCCTTTTAGGTCAAATTATTATCCTATGAAAAGAAGTTTATTAATTCTGTTTTGTTTGATTTGGTCATTATCAGCCATGGCGCAGATTCGTCTGGGACAAAGCCGATATGCTTCCACAAAACCAGTCAACATTCTGGAACTGAATTATTCCAAACCCCAGAAATTCAGAATTGCAGAAATAAAGGCCGTGGGCTTGTCTACTTTGGACGAAGTGGCGATCATTTCACTTTCCGGCCTCAAAGTAGACGACCGAATCGATGTTCCCGGAGATGCGATTTCCAATGCTCTGAAGAAACTTTGGGGGCAAGGCATCATCGGTGATGTAAAAATTCTCGTGACCAAAATCGAAGGGGAGGACATTTATCTGTTGTTGGACCTTACCGAACGACCACGATTTTCGCGGGTGGAATTTACAGGAATCAGTAAAACCCAAGAGAGTGAACTGAGAGATAAGGTAAACATCCGGGGACGTGTGGTGCGGGACGATGTCCTCAATACCGCCAAAAGAAACATTGAAAAATATTACCTAGACAAGGGATTTCTAAACACAGAGGTCAAAATCTACCAGGATCGGGACACTACCCTACCCAACAGCGTTAAACTCCGTTTTGACGTCAACACCAATTCCAAGGTGAAAATCAATGAAATCCAATTCTATGGAAATAATGAACTGACTGACGGTGCACTGAAAGGCAAAATGAAAAAAACCAAGGAGCACGCCCGTGTTTCTGTGTTCAAGGATGTCTATTCCAGAATTACCGATGCCGATTTGGAAAGTGTGAAAAACTCGGTATTTCACAGCGATACGGCCTCCTCCGAAGAAGTAAAAACCTACATCAACAAGAATTTCAAGCTGAATTTTTTCAATGGTTCGAAATACATCCCGAAAGAATTCAGAACTGACAAAGACAACGTCATCAATTTTTACAACAGCCGGGGATTTAGAGATGCAAAAATCCTGGAGGATTCAGTTTACGACTTCACCGAGGACAAGATCAACATTGACATTGAGGTAGAAGAAGGAAGAAAATACTACTATCGAAACATCACCTTTACAGGGAATTACATCCACCCGAGCACGGTATTGCTTGCCAAACTGGGTATCCAAAAGGGAGATGTTTATGACAAAGAAAAACTAGATAAACGGCTAAACTATGATCCTCAAAAAGGGGATGATGTGAGTTCACTCTATCAGGACGACGGCTATTTGTTTTTCAATATCGAACCGGTCGAAGTCAACGTATCGGGAGATTCCATCGATTTGGAAATGCGGATTTTTGAAGGTCCTCAGGTCACTGTAAATAGTGTAAGCATCAAAGGAAACGAGCGTACTTCAGACCACGTGGTCATGCGTGAAATCCGGATTTTGCCCGGCCAAAAGTTTAACCGGAGTGCTTTAGTCCGAACTATCCGGGAACTTTCCACTTTGGGATACTTTGATCCGGAAAAAATCAACCCGGATCTCCGACCAAACTTCGAAGCGGCAACGGTAGACATCACCTTCGAATTGGAGGAACGTCCGAATGACCAGATCGAACTTTCCGGCGGTTGGGGTGGATTCTACGGATTCGTGGGTACAGTAGGTTTGGTGTTCAACAACTTCTCGGTCAGAAACATCGGAGACTTCAGCAAATGGGATCCACTTCCTGTGGGAGACGGACAGAAGCTTTCTCTCCGTGTGCAGGCCAACGGTCAGACCTTCCAGAACTATTCGCTCTCGCTGACTGAGCCTTGGTTTGGGGGCAAAAAACCAAACGCATTGAGCTTCTCATTCAATCATTCCGTTCAGCGCCAAGTGGACTTCTTTAACCAGTCTAATTTCGGAAACGAATTGGGCTTCTTTAAAATCACCGGGGTGACCGTAGGACTGGCCAAGCGGGTTACCTGGCCGGATGATTACTTCAGCATCAGTAACTCCCTGCAGTTTCAGAACTACGAATTCGATGAGTTCGGTACTTCCTTTGGTTTGAGTTATCCTACCGGTACCTCAAACAGTATCACCTGGAATACGACGATTGCCCGAAACAACGTGGACAATACGATTTATCCCCGACTGGGCTCCAACATTATGTTGGCCATGAACTTTACTCCTCCATACGCTTCGCTCAATAAGAATATCACTGAGGAGTCCACAGACCAAGAGAAATACAAATGGCTGGAGTATCACAAATGGATGTTTGATGCCTCCTTCTACACCCCTGTTTTTGGATCATCCAAGTGGGTAGCCAGTGCACGAGCTCATATGGGATTCCTGGGATCCTATGGAAACAAAATCGGGATTATTCCTTTGGAACGCTTCGTTATGGGTGGGGACGGGATGACGTTCAACAACTTTGCATTAGGTCAGGAAATCATCGGTCTCAGAGGCTATGAAAACCAATCCATTACACCGGGAAGAGAAACCAGAGGGACTGCAAATCCAGATCCCTACGGCGGTGTGGTATACAACAAATACGTAATGGAACTCAGATTCTTGGTATCACCTAATCCATCCGCTACCATCTTCTTGTTGACATTTGCGGAGGCTGGTAACAACTGGGGTTCTTATAAAGACTTCAACCCATACGATCTCAAGAAATCGGCCGGCGTGGGAGCGCGAATTTTCATGCCTGCATTCGGTCTTTTGGGAGTGGATTGGGGCTATGGATTTGACCCGATTCCGGGATCCTTGCAGCGAAGCGGACCGCAGTTCCACTTCACAATCGGTCAGCAATTCAGATAATCTTGAAAACAGTAGTTCGTTTAGTTAATTTATGCAAAAATAGAAGCCGAGGATTTAGCATTCTAAGACTACTGAAATCAAGAGGAAGACATGAATAAATCACTGAAAATTGTACTTTTGCTGCTCATTCTGCTTCAGGCAGGGCCTTTGGCAGCCCAAAAGTTTGGATACATCGACTCAGAATACATTCTGAACAAGCATCCGGACTACAAAGTGATCCAAGAGGAGCTTCAAAAGCTGAGCACCGAGTGGAGGAAAGAGGCACAAAGTTTGGATCAGGAGATCAAAGAACTGTACACTCAGCTGAAGGCGGAGGAAGTGTTATTGACAGAAGAAATGTACCAGCAAAGGCTGGCAGAAATCAAGGCTAAGGAAAAAGCCTCCCAGGAATTCAACAGCAGGATTTTTGGAATCGAAGGACAGTATTACCAAAAGCAGGCAGAACTGCTTCAACCCCTTCAATCCAAAATCTACGATGCCATTGAGCGGGTTTCCAGGAGAAATAACCTGGCTGTTTTGTTTGACAAAGCAGCGGGACCCTCAGCCATCATCTACACAGATCCAAGACATGACTATTCTGAGTTTGTCCTGGAAGAATTAGGAATAGAAGAAAACAATTAAATACAACACCAAATGGTGAAATCGAGCATGATTCTAACTTACTCACCCTGAGAAAATGAGAAGTCCTGCGAGATTCAAAATGACCACTTAAAAACAAATTATATACATATGAAAGTAAAAGTTATCCTAGCGGCAGTAGCGATGCTATTCGTAGGATTTGCAGCACAGGCCCAGGAAGTTAAGATCGGCTATACCAGCGTCGAATTTATCATGGATCTGATGCCGGAAATGGAACAGATCGGTGCGGATATCCAGGATTATCAAACTCAGCTGCAGACTAACATCCAAACCAAAGCAGCTGATTTCCAAAAGCAGGTACAGGCTTATCAGCAAGCTGCTCCAACCATGACCGAAGAGGCAAGAGCTGCCAAAGAAGCTGAATTGACAAAACTTCAGGGAGACCTTCAAAAGTACGAGCAGGACGCCCAGATTTCATATCAAAGAAAACTTCAGGAATTGCTCGAGCCGGTACAGTCAAAAGTGGTCAATGCAATCAACGCTGTAGCTGCTGAAAACAACTACACGCACATTTTCGCTGAAACTGCCGGTCAGTCTCCAATCCTTCTTTACACCAAAGAAGAAGACAAATTTACCGAACTGGTATTGGCAAAGCTAGGCTTGAAATTGCCTACTCCGCCAGCAGGAGCTCCAAGCGGAAATTAATCTTAAAAGTCTTCCATCACGCAAAGGCTGTCTTTAGAAGGACAGCCTTTTTTGTTTCATTCGTCCCTAAAACTTATTCGAGGTTCGACATTCGATATTCAATGTTCAAAATTCTAAATTGCCCAATATCTTGATTCTTGTATCCAGCGTCTAATCTCTTGTTCTAAATTTTCCCATGCCCAAGAAAAACCCCAAAGACATCATCAGCCAAAGTCAAGATGCGGTATTGGTTGATTTTTATGCCGATTGGTGCGGGCCCTGCCAAACCATGAATCCCATTCTGGAGGAGGCTTTAGCTGAGTTGGGCGGAAATATCAAACTGCTCAAACTCAATGTGGACAAGCATCCCCAGCTCAGCCAGCAGTTTGCCATTCGGTCTATTCCCCACTACATTCTTTTCAAGCGGGGGAAAATCCTTTGGAGAAAAGGAGGGATCATCACCAAACGGGATTTGATCCAGCAGCTGAAGGGATTTGTATAAAAAAAGGCTCCGTTTCGGGAGCCTTTCTTGGTTCTTAAGTAAAATACTTCAACCGGATCACTTCCTGTTCGGTTAGGAATCGGTAGTGGCCACGCTTCAGGTCCTTCTTATCCAGACCGGCATACATGACCCGATCCAAAGCAGTCACTTCATAGCCGAGGTGAGCGAAAAGCCTTCTGACAATCCGGTTTCTTCCGATGTGGATTTCCAAACCCAAAATGGTGCGATCCATTGAAAGAACCTGCATGTCATCCACTTTAACATCTCCGTCTTCCAAGGTCAATCCTTCGCGGATTTCAGCCTCATGATTGAAAGTAAGCGGCTTGTCCAGGGTTACCTGATAGATCTTTTTCACCTCATTGGAAGGATGAGAAAGTTTGGCAGTCAATTCCCCGTCATTGGTAAAAAGCAACAGTCCGGTGGTATTTCGGTCCAATCTTCCGACAGGGAAAATCCGCTCTTCACAGGCATTTTCTACCAACTTCATCACCGTCTTGCGCTCCATCGGATCATCGGTGGTGGTGATGAAATCTTTCGGTTTGTTTAGCAGGACATAAACCGGCTTTTCGGGATTGATCCGCTTGCCTTGGTAGACCACCCGGTCTGTTTTTTTCACCTTGAAGCCCATCTCGGTGATGACTTGGCCATTGACGGTAATCAGACCTTGGGTGATCAGGTCATCCGCCTCTCTCCGGCTGCAAATCCCCGAATTAGCGATGTATTTGTTCAATCGGAGCAGATCAGTTTCTTCCTTGCCTTTGGTCTTTCTGGCAGGCAAGGCATCAAAGTTGTAATCCGGTCTGTCCGGATTCAATTCCTGACGATTGGGTCTGTTTTTGCCAAAGCCTCTTTTTTCTGTGGGCTTTTCCTCGCTGTTATTCCGGGATTCAGGTGCGAAAACCGGCTTTTGATCTCTGCCTCTTCCTTTGTACACCAATCGTTCGCCTGATTCCTTTGGGGACTTCCCTTCCGAAAAATCCTTTTTGAAAAACGGCTTTTCGGCTCCCTTTTCACTATCCTTTCCAAATTTTCGGCTTCCGGAATCCTCGCGCTTGAATCGCTCAGGTTTCTCACCATAGTTCTTTTTCGGAAAGTCGGAACCTTCTCTTTTTTCAAATTTCTTACCGGAAAATTCTCCCTTTTTGAAGCCTTCGGGCTTATCCCCAAATGACTTTTTAGGGAAATCAGCCCCTTCTCTTCGCTCGAATTTCTTTCCGGAGAAATCCTCTTTTTTGAAGCGATCCGACTTCTCTCCAAATGACTTTTTGGGATATCCGGCATCCTCTCTTTTTTCAAATTTCTTCTGAAAGCCTTCTCCTTTGTTGAATCGTTTTTCGCCAAAGGACTTTTTATCAGAATCCCCCGAACCAAAACGCTTCCCGAATGCAGGTTTGTCGTAGCCCTTTTCTTCTGATTTGAAGAATTTCCCTTTTGGTTTATCACCAAAAGAGCGCTTCGCATCAGAGCCAAATTCAGATTTTTTCTCGTAGGAAGACTTTCCAAAACTGTCGTCCTTTTTACCAAAGGACTTTCCCTTGGGGACAAATTTTCCTTCTCCTTTTTCAGCTCTGGGGCCTTTGGAAGAAAAACCGGACTTGCCGGAGAATTTAGGGGAATCGGAGTCTTTGCGCTCCTCGTTAAAAAATGGTTTTCTAGGATTGTTCTTTTTCATGGTTTTGCAGCATCACTGCTGTAGTTATGTGGTGTAAATAAGCGACTCATTTTCAAACGCTTAATTGGGCTGCAAAGATACAGCCAAAGCGAGGAATAATCATCATCGCCTCCAAAATATTCCTAATGATCAACTCTTGTTTTTGTAATAATATTCTGTGGCACTCCGGACTGAGCCATGCTTAAGCAACATTTCGTTGGAAGTTGGGTAATCCAAGCCAGTGGCTTCCATGATCATTTTGGTACCGCGATCGACCAACTTAGCATTGGAAAGCTGCATATCGACCATTTTGTTGCCTTTCACACGACCGAGCTTGATCATGACAGTAGTGGAAATCATATTGAGCACGAGCTTTTGGGCTGTTCCGGATTTCATTCGGGTACTACCGGTCACAAATTCCGGTCCGACTACCACCTCGATCGGATATTCCACAGCCTTTGCAAGCGGAGAATCGGGATTGCAGGTAATACAGCCAGTCAATAATCCTTTTTCACGTGCCTTTTTCACTCCTCCGATGACATAAGGCGTGGAACCTGAGGCCGCGATTCCGATCACCGTATCGTACTCCGAAAATCCATACGCTTGGATATCTTTCCAGGCCATTTCGGGATCATCCTCGGCATTTTCCACCGCCTTGCGAATGGCGGCATCCCCTCCGGCGATCAGGCCCACCACCCAATCGTGCGGTACTCCATAGGTGGGTGGGCACTCGGAGGCATCCAAAATACCCAGGCGTCCGCTTGTGCCGGCACCGATGTAAAACAGCCTCCCGCCTTCCCTCATTCTGGGGACTATCTGCTCCACCAAAGCGGTGATGGCTGGAATCTTTTCCTTTACGGCAGGGGCAACTTTGTGGTCTTCTGCATTGATGTTGAACAGGAGTTCGGAGACTCCCATTTTTTCCAAATTATCGTAGGACGAACTGGTTTCGGTGACTTTCATAGTTTATGCGGGATTTGCGATGGAACTGGAGAAGTTTGGCATGATGGCTTTAGATCCAATTTGAGAGAAATGCTCTCTTCAACCCGTCCTCCTCAAGAAGGCTAGGTTTCCTAGGCTCAGAGTAATTCCTGATGGTACAGCGTTAGTCCTGCAATCGGGCTTTCGATGATGAGATTGACATGAATTCCGGTATCCGAGGCAGCTTTTCTCAGAATGTCACTGTTGTAATAGGCAATCGAACCGACGAAGTTGACAGGCTTTTCTTGAAAATTAGGATACTTACAAACGTGCTTGGCAAAGAAATCTTTGAAGGAATTGTAAAATAGTCCATAGCAATAAGGATGGGCCTTGTTTTCTGTGATAAACCTACAAAAGCTTGCCATGTATCTGCTCGGAAAGGGCTGACGGTACACGTGATCCTGAATGATATTTTGGGTAATCTGAAATCGCTCGATTGCGGCTTCCCGGATTATCTCAGGCATTTCTTCATGAATAAAATCCATGAGAAATTTCCTCCCCACGTAGCATCCTCCGCCTTCATCCCCAAGAATATACCCTGCTGCAGGCCGGGTAGCCAAGATGTTTTTCCCGTCGTAATCACAACTGTTGGAACCTGTTCCCAGGATACAGGCGATTCCTGCATGATGCCCGCAGGTAGCCCGGGCAGCGGCTGAAAGATCATGGTCAACGTGGATTTTTGCCGTTGAAAAGATAGAACGCAAGGCATGGGTTACTTCTGCTTTGCGATCAGGCGCAGCACAACCCGCTCCATAATAGAAGATCTCCTCAATTTCATCTTTCAGGTTGACCAGAAAATCATGGCGCATCTGCACTGCCATTTCCTCAGCTGTCATGTAATACGGGTTGAATCCCACTCCCCGATACTGACTGATTTTTCCATCCTGATGGATTACTCTCCAATCCGTCTTGCTGGTACCGCTGTCTGCTATTAATATCATGTTAAATCAACTGGCCGATGGCCTGAAATTTTTCGAATACTTTCTCCGTGTGAGGAGCATCTATCAGCTCCTCGGTCAGATCCTGGCCCGCCCAGTGCTCATAGTGCTTCCCGTTTTTCCACATCCTGGAATTGCTGACATCATAGATGACTCCCCGAAAGGCAATCCAGATTTCCGGTCTGTCCTGACCATTTCTCAATGCCAGCTGCTGTCGGGTGTATGTTTTCAAAAGATTCCGATTGTGTTTTATCGACCCATATTTCTATGGCTTTTCTGCTGTGCCAAAGCTCCAGGGGCCTTACTCGATTTCCTTAATAGAGTTTAATCTGAGCATTGATCCAACGCTCGGGGATTTCTCCTTTTTGGGCAAGTTGGTAGTCTGAATAACTGCATGGCACAGTACTTACCCGATCGTATCGACTGGTTTGGTTATGCGGGATTTCCATCCACCATTTGCCGCTTCGCTTGCTTTTGTAGAACACCAGCGTGTTAGGTTTGGAGTCCAAGGAAACCGTGTATTTGATATAGTCGGCACTTTTGAATGAAAGGCTGTCCTTGCGGGAATAGAAGCCTTCGATAAAATACCAGATCATTACTGCAGCGATTTTTGCAGTCTTATTGTAGGCGTCATCGAAATAGGGATCGTATCCATAAATCCCTATGGAACTCAGTTTTTCATTCATTCCCGCAAACCAACAAATCTGGCAAGCTTCTTCCCCACTCAATCCAAACGGCTGGGCATCCACCGCTCCCGGAGCGTCCGCGGACTGGATGGCACTCAGATCAAAACTGAGCAAATCCGCATCACGGATCAGAGGTTCAGTTTCTTTGAAGCTGTCCCTGACCTGGCCCAATCGAACATGATCGAAATACAGTTTTTCCATCACATTGATCAAAGTCGGGTCTACCAAAAAGCTCTGATACGCTAAGTGGGTGTAGGAAAACAAGAAATTGGGCTGGTGAAGGACGATTTCCTGAGTATGGCGATCGTCTTCCGGACCGGATTCCTCCATGTCCACTTTGGCATCAATGGTCACCAGGCTGATGAGCTTTTTCATCTTTTGGTAGGAAAGGTATTGCCCGTAATCCATGTCATGTGATCCGCCAAAGTAGATCGGAAGAATTTGCTGCTTCATCAGGTAATCCCCTACCTGACGTAAATTCTGATAACTGTCATTGAGGGTATCTCCGGGGACTAGGTCACCCAGATCCACCACGCGATAAGGCACAAGTCCTTTTTTCAGTTCATAAAGCTTCTCCCTGATTTCCGAACTTCCGCGTTCGATACTTTCGGATTTTTTGGCACCTCTGTTTTCCTTGATCCCAATTAAAGCGATCTGAACCCCATTGAGTTCGGGGAATTTTTCTCCATGAAGCTGAATTTGACGAAAGAAAGAATTTTCCGGATAAACTTTTGTCAGCAGGTAATCGGCTACAGGATTAAAAAAGGACTGAATATTCATGTGCTTTTTAGTTGTTTTTAAGGGTCACACGGAATCCCAGGCTACGGAAGGCAGGTTGAATGGATAAAATCATCCAAGAGTTTGACGATTTAGTGGTCCTTGATTTCATAGGGTATGGATGTGTTTTTAAAAATAACCAAAAAAGGCACTATACTAAAAAATCCCGCCGAAGCGGGATCTTTTCTGATTTATTAACCTCCGAAGTCGTCAAAGCGGATATTTTCTTTTGGAATACCCAGGTCATCGAGCAACTTGAGAACAGCTGCGTTCATCAAAGGAGGACCGCAAAGGTAATATTCGATCTCATCTGGCTCAGGATGCTTTTTGAGGTAGTTTTCAAATAACACCTGGTGAATGAACCCGATGTATCCATCACCGTCATCATCCAGAGATTTTTTCACATTCCAATTGTCTTCAGGAAGTGGCTCAGAAAGACCGATGTAGAATTTGAAGTTAGGGAAGTCTTTTTCGATGTTTCTGAAATGAGGAACATAGAACAATTCTTTCTTGGATCGTCCACCGTACCAGTAAGATACTTTTCTATGAGTCTTTTCGGTATGGAACAAGTGGAAAATCTGTGCTCTCAAGGGTGCCATTCCAGCTCCACCACCGATATAAATCATTTCACGCTCGGTTGGGTTGATGTGGAATTCACCGTAAGGACCGGAAATGGTTACTTTATCACCTGGCTTTCTGGAGAAAACGTAGGAAGAACAAACTCCGGGATTGACGTCCATCCATCGGTTGTTGGCACGATCCCATGGCGGAGTGGCAATACGGATCGTCAACATGATGATGTTTCCTTCAGCAGGGTGATTGGCCATGGAGTAAGCTCTGAAAAGCGGTTCGTCATTTTTCATGACCAAGCTCCACAAACCGAATTTGTCCCAATCGCTTTTGTATACATCTTTAGGGTGACCCAATTCAGGATGTGGGGTGATGTCCATATCCTTGAAATTGACTGTAATCGCAGGAACGTCCACCTGAATGTATCCTCCTGCCTCAAAATGAAGCGTTTCTCCTTCAGGAAGTTTTACTTTAAATTCTTTGATAAACGTGGAAACGTTGTAATTGGAAATCACTTCGCACTCCCACTTCTTAATTCCAAATATTTCTTCAGGGACGCGGATTTTCATATCCTGCTTCACCTTTACCTGACAGGCCAGACGTACCTGACCTTGCTGCTCAGCTCGGCTTAAATGACCGATTTCAGTGGGAAGAACATCTCCACCGCCATCTTCGACCACACACTTACACATCGCGCAGGTACCCCCGCCTCCACAGGCAGAAGGAAGAAAAATTTTCTGATTGCTCAAGGTAGAAAGCAGGCTAGACCCAGCAGATGCAACCACCGGATTGCTTTCATCTCCGTTGATGACAATTTTCACATCCCCCGAATTAACCAGCTTGGACTGGGCAAAGAGAAGGATAAGGACCAGTAGCAGGATGATTGCCGTGAATGCTACAATGGACGTAATAATTACAGAACCCATGAAATTTTGGTTTTACTTTTTCCTAGGAATTGAGCCCTTTTTGGGCGCACAAATATATTTATTAATCCATTAATCAGGCTAAGTCTGTTCAAAATTAAGCCTGACTCAGAATGGATTTTGAGTAAATAACTGATTAATTGTTCAGGAGGTTTAGCAAAGTGGTCAATCTTGCTTTCAACTGTCTTCGATCGATGATGAAATCAAGAAATCCGTGTTCCAATACAAATTCAGAGCTTTGGAACCCTTTGGGCAAATCCTTTCCAATGGTCTCCCGGATCACCCGAGGACCGGCAAAACCGATCAAAGCTCCAGGCTCCGCAATGTTGAAATCGCCAAGCATGGCATAGGAAGCAGTGACCCCACCGGTCGTAGGATCAGTCAAAAGTGAGATGTAAGGAATAGCTGCCTGATCCAGAAGTGCGAGCTTGGCAGAAGTTTTCGCCATTTGCATCAGGGAAAAACCGGCCTCCATCATTCGGGCTCCGCCGGATTTGGAAATCATCAGGAAGGGAACTTTGTTTTTCAGCGAATAATCGATGGCTCGGGAGATTTTTTCGCCCACGACTGAGCCCATCGATCCTCCGATAAAATTGAAATCCATACAGGCAACGACGATTTCCAGACCGTTCATCTTGCCGTGTGCAGTTCGTACTGCATCATTCAACTCTGACTTTTTGATCGTGGCGTCTATTCGGGAAGAATAGGGCTTCGTATCGACAAATTTCAGCGGATCACCAGACTTCATGTTGGCATCCATCTCCGTGAATTTATTGTTGTCAAAAAGAATTTCGAAGTATTCTTTGGATCCGATTTTAACATGAAAATCGTCATCCGGACAGACATAAGCGTTGTTTTTGAGCTCTCGGGTATGGATGATATTCCCATTCGGAGTCTTAAACCAAAGCCCATCGGGGGCATCTTTTTTCTCAGCAGTGGAGGTTTTGATGCCTTTGTCAGTTCTTTTAAACCAAGCCATATGGAGTTGTTAGGTCGTTGTTTTGACAAGTCAAAGGTCACAAATTTAGACCGATTCTTCATTAAATAAAATCCATTTCCCATCCTGTTACTAATCAGGAATTTGGGCTCTTCATCAGAAAGCACTTTTTCCCAAGGTGATTTTTACATTATTTTGAAATCATTTCGGAAGCGTAATTTTCTGAAGGTCAAATCCCAAATCTCCCAAATTAACCATGAGCCTTTCTCTATTGCTCCTGATCTCAGCGATCATTTTGTTTACAGCCTACCGTTTCTACGGAAACTTTGTGTACAAAAAATTCGGTCTGGACGATTCGCGCAAAGCTCCCTCTCATCTGCTGAGGGATGGGGTGGATTACGAACCCAGCAAACCGATCGTAGTCTTGGGACACCACTTTGCTTCAATTGCAGGAGCTGGACCTATTGTGGGGCCAATCATCGCGGTGACATTTGGGTGGATTCCCGCGGTAATTTGGATTCTAGTAGGAGGAATTTTTTTCGGTGCGGTACATGATTTGGGAAGTATGGCTGCCTCTCTTCGAACAGAAGGAAAATCAATCGGTGTGATCATCCGAAATCAAATCGGGGTAAAAGGGAAGCAGCTTTTTATCCTTTTCAGCTTTTCCACACTGATTTTGGTCATCGGCGTATTTTCTGATATCATCGCCAAAACCTTTATCGCAAACCCGGGCGTAGCTTCAGCGTCGATCTTGTTCATAGGTCTGGCGGTTGCTTTTGGGTTTGTAAACCGTTGGGTCGGAAATGGTAAAATTGCCTTTATCCTGATTACAGTAATCGGGGTAATTCTTATGTATTATTTTGTCTACCTCGGCACCCAGATTCCATTCGCGATGGATTACAATTTCTGGATCTTGGCTTTGCTGGGCTATGCATTTTTGGCCTCTGTGACTCCGGTCAGCTTGCTTCTCCAGCCCAGGGATTATCTGAACAGCTACCTTTTATACGGGATGATGATCGCTGCAGTAGTCGGTGTGGTCATAGCCAATCCACAGATCGAGATGAGCACGCAAGTTCAGGTTTCCAGTGAAAGTCTGGGTTATGTCTTTCCTGTTTTGTTTGTGACAATTGCCTGCGGGGCCATTTCCGGTTTCCATTCCTTGGTCGCTTCCGGTACTACATCCAAGCAGCTGGACAAAGAAAGTGACGCCAAAGTGGTAGGATTTGGCGGCATGCTCATCGAATCTTTTCTTGCTATCATTTCTGTGGGTGCGGTAGCCATTCTTTCCAGGGAGGATTATACCAGCCGGCTGGGAGCGGAAGGTCCGGTGGCACTGTTTTCCAACGGGATAGGCGGAATGATCTCTACCCTGGGCATTTCCGAACCCTTTGCGGTGGGGTTTGTAGCTTTGACCGTTTCGGCTTTTGCCTTGACTACTCTGGATACCTGTACCCGACTGGCTCGCTTTACCTTGCAGGAATACTTTGAGGATATTCCTCAGCCTGCTGCTCAGGTTGTAGCTAAAAACCGCTATTTATCCACCACCATTGTGGTGATCCTTTCCATTTTGCTTTTGGCTTCGGGTGAATTCAACACGCTGTGGCCGATCTTCGGCTCAGCAAATCAGCTATTGGCGGCATTGGCTCTGCTTACGATTGCAGTTTGGCTGATCCGAAAAAACATCCCTGCCACCTTCGTCATGATCCCGATGTTTTTCATGTTCACAGTTACCCTGGCTTCGCTCGGTCTGTTTGCCTGGAAAAATTTTCAGGAAAAAGGATACGTCTTGGCTGTGATCGCAGCATTGCTGTTTGTACTCGCCATTTCACTGATCTTCTTGGCTTTCAAAAGTTTGAAAAGCGAAGTCGAAGCGCCTGTCAAAGCTTGATTTCGAAATTTTACTAGTTCATCCGGTCTGTTTCAGGTCTGAAAGTCCTCCAGCTGTGCCAAAATTCCTGGTAGGCTTTGAGGCGTTTCAGGTCGGATTGGTTTGGTTCAAGTGATTTTCCTGTAAAGGAATAAGCAGCTGAATCCAGGAAAAGGGTGTCCCCAGTCCAGAGATGGGATCTCGTATCCGAAGGAATTTCATATACCACAAAACTTTGGGTATCCTTGTTCAATAGGAGCAGGATGTCCTGATCTCCCACCCTGTCGCGGATGGATGCCCTTTCTTTGAGGGTGTTCCAGTCGTATGCTTTGGCTCCATTTTCCAGGTCCACACCCACCACCCATGATTTTTCATTCCAGGAGAAAGGATCTGTGCCGGTGAGTTTACTTTCACTGGTTCCTTTTTCAAACTTCCCCAGAGAATCGTATTTCGAGAGAAAATTAGGGTCCGCTGCCATGATTTTTCCCGCGGGAAAGGCTTTGAAAAATGCCCCCGCGGTGAGTTGAATGGATTCGATTTCGTCCAGTTTTTTGCCTTTCAATTCGCCAGTGATCGCTTCACCTGTGGCCTGTTGCCACCAACTTCCGGTTTCGGCATCCTCAAACATGGCATTGAAGTGGTCCATGCCAACCAGCCGAAATCTCTCGGCCTTGCCCTCGACAATCGGAGAAAAGACTCTTCCGGTACGGCAAACGGAGCAATAGGTCACCATAATGGGATCACCTCCCAAGGTGTCCCTCACCTGGTGGTGATAGACAATGTATCGGATCGGATAGGCTTTAGCTTCTCCACCCTTTTCAACGGCGATTACCAAAGTGCTGTCGCTTGCATCAAATGAATCCCTGCCAAGAAAGCTGAGCGCTTTGGGCTCTTTAAACATGGCATCCGCTGCCATTCGGAAATTAATATAGGCACATCCAAAAACCACTGCCAGAACTGTCAATCCGGCTTTCCATCTTTTCCCGGAATTAAGGACCCGCCGAACTCCGAAGAGTGCGAGGATGACCAAACCTGCCCTGATTATCCACCGATTGACATAAAGGAAATAGGCAAAATCCAAACTCTCCCATTGCTGACTACCAGGGAAAGGCATAATGAAATAAACATTTGCTACCTCAAACAGAAGCAACCCGATGGTGCCCACATAGAAAATGCTCCGCATAGTGATTTCTTGTTTTTGATATTTCCCAAACTAAGCTGTTGCGAATCCAACTCACAAAATTCAACCAAGCCCACCAGCAGGGATGGGCTTGGAAATTCTAACTCGATTCAGGGTTCCGATCGGAACCCGTTAATCTACCTGATCCAACTTGGCTTTTGCCACTGAATAGGCTGCCACAGCTTTTCCTTGGGCGAGACCTACTTCGGCATCAAAGCGGTAATGAATTCCGCCATAAATCCGAGACATAGCGGCCTCTTCCGCCCATTGTTTGTACTGAGCTGCCTCGGATGGGAAAAAGTGAGACAATACCTCAGCTGCTGCAGCCGAAAAAGTACTGTGACCCGAGGTGTAAGCCGGGAAATTTGGTGTTCCCAAAATGGTCTTGAAACCCGGAATGGTCTGAATCGGTCTGGGGTAGTGGTAATAGTACTTAGCATCCCAACAGCTGATCCCAGCATCCACGATTGCCATGTTCATGTAGGCAAAAATCCGTGCAGTGCGAACCGGACTCAATCGGTATTTCACCACCGTTTCTTTGGCAAACCTATTCCAATGACCCGGAGGCGTATACGTGTTGAGTCCATCATTCCAGAAATTGGCAATGCTTCTTTCCTTAGGGGTCATGTTGTTTGCATAGCGCTTAAGTTCTTCCGCATTTTCATTGAACTCCTCCGATCCCGGTGCCGGTGGTGGCCCTGGCCGCACTTCTTCGACAGTTGGCACATTCCACATTTTCACTCTTCCAAACAATGGAGTCAAACCCACAGGTCGCTGAGGAGTTTCCTGATTTTCCCAAGACCACCCAAATCGCTCAAGTGCGGCATTTTTGATCGAATCTGACTTGGCTTTGTTCGTTTGAGCATTTCTCATCCCGTCCGTAGCAGCCCGAGCGAGGGCCTTTTTGGAAACTTCTGTGCCAATCAACTTTCCAGCTTTGACATCACTGCTGACATTGATCCCGGCGATTACCAAGGATTCCAAGTGCTCCTCTGCCATTTTAGCGAGATATTCTTTTTCCAGAGGGAACATTGCAGTCAAAATATCCCGGGAAGTGACCGCAATCACCGCTCCGTCTGAAGGATAAGATTTCAATCCATTTTCGGCATAGGCAGAACTGATCTGCTCATCCAATTCATAGGGAGCCGGTCTTCCGAATTTTTCCTTGTAATGCCAAGCCATGATGAGGCCATCGTATTGGGCCACACTCAAATAAGCCAGCATTCGGCTGGTGTACGGCGGATGGGAATAAGGAAACAAAGGATACTGGTCCGGCTTGGTAGGATCCGGCGCAGGATAGGTGCCATCCGGATTCGGTGCAGGAATTAGATTGTATTTGGTCGAAAGTTCCAAGGCAATTTCATTCCATCGAAGCAGGGGATTATTGGTCCAGAATTCGACTGCTTTCTTCTGGGCAGCGCTGGCGTTGGCGATTTTTGCTTTGGCATCTGCCAATTCCTGGTTGAGGGCAGTACTTCCTACTGCCGCTGGCGATGGGATGGCGACCGATTCATTCGAGGTGTAAAGAACCAAGTTCCAGGTTCCGGCATCTACATCCAAATTGGTAAATTCATAACCGCTAAACTCTAACTCCGTCGGCAAATCTTCCATGCAGGAATAGCTCAGCGTGCCGAGAGTAATCACGGCCAAAAGGTATCGTAAGTGTATTTTCATGAGATTTCTGATTTAAAAGGCATTGAATTGATAGGTAAATCCCAGACCATAGCCTGAAAACTGTCCCATATTTCTGCCAGAAAATAAGTGATTGTAGAACCCAAGCACGCCCAGGCCCTTCACGTTTTTAAAATAATATTGGGCAAAACCTTCTACCCGGTCAAAGTCCACTTTGTTAGTAGGCTGCGGAGAATTGTAAATTCGGATATCATCCCCCGAAGCACAGCGAAATGTGGTCAAATTAGCCTCAACACGAAGCCTTTTCTCAAAAAACCAGGATCCAAGGGCTACCTGTGCCTGAACTGCATCCGGTACATCCATGGTAGAAGTGTAGTAGGCATCATCCTGGTAGTAGAAGTCACGCTCCGCCTCGGTCGTGCCTCGGTGCAAATAGGCTGCGGAAGCTCTGAGATATGGTCCCTTCTCCAGCTCATATTGACCAATCGCTCTCAAGCCAAGTTCATTGGCTCCAAAGCCCAAACTAAACGGCATGTAATCAGACAGGTAATTTGACGCGGGTGTACTGAAACTCAAATTGGAAAAGACCATCAGCTTACCCTTGTCCAAGGTATGGTCTACCAGCTGAGCTTTTAGAGAAAGACCAAAGTCCTGAATTCCGTCCACTCCAGCCATTTGGCCACCAGAAGCGGAGGTCTTGACATAGGGCAAACTGACGATGAAATTGATTTTATCAGTAATACCCCCAACGATCATCGGCATGATGGATTTGCGGGAAAAAGTACCCACGTTGGCATTGGTCCGAAGGTATGTACCTTCCCAGTATTGGTCCCATTTGGCATCTTCGTAGACCAAAGCGACACAGATTTCGCCTTTCTGCATCATCAGTCCATCCAACGGCGTCTGGGCCAAAGCGAATGTGATTATTCCCCAGCTTGCCAAAAACAAGCCCAGGAATCTTGATTTCAAGTTCATAGGAATTGATAGTGTGATTAGGAAAAGGAAACATCCTGCTCCAGACAGTCTAATTCCAAGCGATTGAATCCGGAATCAGCTTTGGAGCAGCATGAAAGATGAATCCACCATTTCTTTAACTGAAGTGCAAAAGACCTAGGAAAAGAAAGGAAATTCAAAAAGAAAAATCAGGAAAGCTGCGGAGGAGGTGAGTCTAGGTTGAAATAAGGACTCATGTAAGGTGAAAAAATAAACC
>CAYONF010000002.1:0-2411 GCA_964405255.1 uncultured Limnohabitans sp.
CATCTGACCCACTGGACAGAGGCAGGATTGGAAAAGGAGTTTTCCAAGATCGGTTTTCAAAAAGTTGGGGTGAGAAGGTTTTCAATCCATCTGGGCGTCTTGGGCATGCTGCAGGCTTTGCTGTCAAAACTGGGTTTTCGGGAAAACCTTATCCTCCGGTTGAAGCGCAAAAAAACGCTTGGGCTACTCCTTTTGATCGGTTTAGTATTGCCGGTTTCATGGGGTTTGGAGTGGATTTCCACGGGATTCGGAAAGTCCGGAATTTTGGGAATTTACCTGAAACGGAATGACTAAGCCCCGAAACGTCCTTTTTTTGCAAAGCTCCTCTGAGCTGTACGGGTCTGGCAAGATCATCTTGCAGGTCTTGAAGATTTTCAAAACCGAAGGCTTCAATCCCATTGTGGTCTTGACTGGTCCGGGACCGATTCAGCCCCTACTCGAGGCGGAAGGCATCTCGGTGTACATCCAAAATCTGGGCATTCTCCGGAGAAAATACGTGAACCCAAGAGGTTTACTCAATAGACTGAGGAAAAACCTAAGCGCCTACCGATTCCTTTCCCAATTGCATCAAAAGCATCGGTTTGAATTAGTGTATTCCAATACATTAGCAGTGGTGGTTGGGGCCTACTGGGCCAAACGAAACCGACTTCCGCACCTTTGGCACATCCACGAAATCCTCCCCGGCCCCGCTCCACTGGTAAAACTCCTCAGCACGCTTCTCGACCAAAGCACCGCTTATCCTATTGCTGTTTCCAATGCCGTAGCCAATCATTGGCAGCCGGTATTGAAAAAGTCGAAAATCCAGGTGATCCACAATGGCATCCCATACGACGAGTTTTTGGCAGACTATCCCAACGCAAGAGGCAGACTCAACCTTCCTGAGTCTTCCATTTTGATCGGAATGGTCGGCCGGATCAATCCCGGCAAGGGGCAGCTTTTTTTCCTTGAATTAGCCGAAAAACTTTCCCGGAAATACCCCAACACCCATTTTGTCTTGGTTGGGGATCCGTTTCCGGGCTATGAGCCTATTTTGGAAGAACTGAAAAAAGGGATCGAAGAGAAGGGATTGGGTACTAGGGTTAGTTACCTGGGCTTTCGTGAGGATATCCCTGAAATCATGGCTACCTTGGACATTTTTGTCTTGCCGTCTAATTTGCCGGATTCCTTTCCTACGGTGATTTTGGAGGCTATGGCCTCGGGTAAACCTGTCCTTGCTACCCGGTCGGGAGGGGCTTCAGAGATGGTTTTGGATCAAGAAACGGGATTTTTGATTCCGATTGGTGATACGGCAAGTGCGCTGGAGTCCTTGGAAAAACTGATCGGAAACCAAGAATTGAGAAAGGCCTACGGGGAAGCAGGACGAAAGCGTGTGCTTCAGGAATACAGTTTGGAAGCTTTCGAAGAAAAAATCAAGATCCACCTATGGCAGCACCTGAAAAAAAACTGAAGGTCGCCATTATGGGCGCTAAAGGCTATCCCTACGTCTATGGGGGATACGACACGATGATCAAAGAACTCGGCGAACGCTTGGTGGCTAGGGGTGTTCACGTCCGGGTGTACAATCACCGGGCCCTGTTCTCGGAACGGCCACGATTTGTTAACGGGATCGAGTGCATCTACACCCCAGCTATTGAGCGAAAGAGTCTCACCCAGCTGACACACACCTTCTTTTCCATGATCCATGCCTGCTTTTCGGATGTGGATGTGATCTTGGTTGTCAACAGTGGAAATGGGCCATTTGGATTGATCTCCAAAGTTTTTGGTAAGCCCACTGCAATCAATGTGGATGGATTGGAATGGCTTCGCCCCAAGTGGAAAGGACTGGGAGCCAAGTATTTTTTCTGGGCATCTAAGATGGCAACGAGATTTTACGATCAACTGATCAACGACTCGGATGAAATGCGACGGGTTTATTTGGAGCTTTTTCAGGCCGATTCCAAAGTCATCGCCTATGGTGCCAATCCCCGGGAATCGGTGGACTCCCAGCCGATCCGACGCTGGAATTTGGAAAGCCGAGGCTATTTCCTGATCGTGGGAAGACTCGTCCCGGACAACAATGCCGATTTGATCATTGAGGGATTTCTCCAGTCCGCTTCGCAAAAAAAACTGGTCATCGTGGGTGATGTCCCATTTGCGGATGAATGGGCTAATCGCCTGAAAAATCTTCAGGACGAGCGACTGCTATTCACCGGCTATGTCACTGATCCAAATGAATTGGCAGCGCTCTATTCTCATTGCTATGCCTATTTTCATGGACATGAGTTTGGCGGCACCAATCCGGCCATGCTGAAAGCCTTGGGTTATGGCTGCGCGATTTTGGGCTTGGATACTCCTTTCAATCAGGAAATGCTGCAACAGGGAAAACATGGGTGGTATTTCGAAAAAGAAGCTGATGCGGTCAGGAGAATCGT
>CAYONF010000002.1:2511-100538 GCA_964405255.1 uncultured Limnohabitans sp.
TTCCCTTTATGAATTATCTTTTCACCATAAAAACTCTTTAATCCCATGATCAGAAAAGCAACCGCCGTATGGAATGGAAGTGGCAAAGAAGGCAAAGGCCACTTGACTACCGCCAGCACTGTTCTCAACAAAACACAGTACTCGTTCAACACCCGATTTGAAGATGGGGTGGGCACCAATCCCGAAGAATTGGTGGCTGCCGCTCATGCAGGATGTTTTGCTATGAAGCTCAGCTTCAACCTTAGCGGAGCGAATTTCCCTCCAAAAGAACTGGATGTGACTTGCCACATTACTTTTGAAGAAGGAACTTTGAAAAAATCACACCTCGTTTTGAACGCTCAGGTGGATGGAATTACTGAAGAGAAATTTGCGGAATTGGTGAAGGACGCTGAGAAAAACTGCCCGATCTCCAGAGCGCTGAATATGGAAATCAGCGTGGAATACACACTAAACGCCTAAAAAGGTCAGAAAAGAATAACGCTTTAGCAGAATCTTGCTCCCGAAAGACTTAAAGTCCTTCGGGAGTTTTTATTTCCACCGATAGGTTCGCCAAGCCTCTTGCTGCTTGGGAGTCAAAAAAGTCCAAGCTACAAATCGGCTCTGCTTGTTTCCCTGAGCCATTGGAACAGTTTTTTGCGCGACGACTCCTGCGTTTTTCAGCCAAGCTTCGATCGGCTTGAGGTGTTCAGACTTTGACACCAAGGTTGTGAACCAAAAGACCTGATTTTTGAATCGGCTGCTCTCCAGGATCATTTTTCGGATAAATTCCAGCTCTCCACCGACTGTCCACAATTCAGCGGCCTGACCTCCAAAATTCAACTCCGCCTTCAAAACTGCCTTGCCGGTCAGATTTCGAACTTTGCGCTGACTCCCTTCCAGTGCGGCTTGGGCAGATTCGTGAAAGGGAGGATTGCACAGGGTCAGGTCAAAAAATTCCTCAGCTTGGATGATTCCGTCAAAGATCGACTCCGGATTACTTTGCTGTCTCAGTGCGACTTTTTCCTGGAAGTTCGGGTTGTTGTCGAGGTTAGTTTTAGCAGCATCCAGTGCCATAGGATTGAGTTCTGATCCGACAAAAGTCCATCCATAGATCGATGCACCCAGGAGCGGATAGATCAGATTGGCTCCGGTCCCGATATCCAAGGCACGAATGTGAGTCGGTTTTGGAATTTTTCCGGCATTGCTTTGCGCCAGCAAATCCGCCAAATAATGTAGGTAATCCGCCCGACCCGGGATAGGCGGACAGAGGAATCCGGCTGGAATATCCCAAAAATCCACCTTGTAAAAATGGCTCAGCAGGGATTGATTGAGGGCTTTTACTGCTTTGGGATCGGCAAAGTCGAGGGTTTGCAAACCAAATTCATTGGTAAAGAGGAAGTCCTTGAGCGCTGGCAAGGAAGCTGAAAGTACTTCCAAGTCATACCGACCTTGATGGAGATTGCGGGGGTGAAGACCAGGTTTGTGACTTTGTTTTTTCATTCAGACAAAACTACCAATCCCCGATTAATCCGCCTCAAAAGTCAGCTTCATTGTAATCGAGGCTGTCTTGTTTTTCGCAGAAGTGTTGAAGGTCCCGCCCCAAGAGTAGTCTTCGCCGGAGTTTTGTCCGGTGATCTGGAAGATGCCCATATTCGCATCGATCAGATTTCCCAGGTCTGAATTAGAATTTTCCGCGATCCGTTCGGCGCGGATTCTCCCGTCCTCTGTCGCCTTTGCGATCATTTCGAGTTTGAGGGATTCAAGCTGGGTGTAGTAATATCTTGGAGGCATGGAATAAAAGGTGATTCCCTGATTGAGCAGCTCGGTGATTTCACGGGAGATTTTTTCCACTTTCTCCACCTCTTTGGACTCGATGACCAGGGATTGACTGAGCTGATAGCCTTGAAAGGTCTGACCGGAATAGTCTCCACCTGCTGTGTAGTTTTGCTGGTAAAGCGGTGTGGTGGTGACTGCATTGAATACGAGTTGTTCCGCAGGAATACCTTTGGATTTTAAATAGTTGGTGACTGCCAGGCGGTCAGATTCCAAGCTGGCATAGGCTTCCTTCAAATCTCTGCTTTCCCGGGAGAAATTACCCTCCCAAACGATCAGATCCGAGGTGAAATTCTGTTCTCCCAGACCGGTGACGTTGATTGTTCCCTGAGGTCGGTTGCGGTTGATCACGGCATTGCCCAATACATAGGCAGCAATGATAATGGCTATGGCAAAAACTACTGCAGAAAGATTCTTTCTCATGATTTCTGTGAAACGTGTTGAATGAAATTACAGCTATTTCCTTCAAATTCAAGCACAAAAAACCCGCCGAGTTGGCGGGTTTTGTATTTCTTCAGGAGATTTAACTCTCAGAAAATCCGGTTTCGAAACTCTTGCTTTTTGGGATTGTCCAGGTCAATCAAATATCCATTGACTACGGCGTACTTTAGCACCCCTTCTTTTGCCAGGAAAAAGTTGGGAGTCGCACCGGTCATCCAGCCCCCTGCATATTTTTCGGTGGTTTTCAGGACCAAGATCGGCAACTCGTGAAGCTGTCTGGCCTCTCCGGTTTTCACTTTGACCGCCATAAAGCCCTGACGAAGCAGTTCGAGTGCTTTCTCGGGCAAAATGTCTTTTACACTTTCGAAGGCTGTAGGATAGACTTTACCCTCTGTGTAAACCAAACCCGTAGCATCCAAGGTCTCCAACCCAAAGAATACCTGCATATCTCCCAAATCCTCCACCGCTCCGGTCATGTAATAGGAGCCCTTAGAATCGGTCTCTCTTCTTCGGATCGCCAGATCAAGTGGGTAGAGTTTGTCCTGTACTTTGACCTGCATCTCATTGATGATCAGATCCATCAGCTGAAATCCGTTGTCAGGGATGGCAAAATACTGCTCGGTCGTGTATTGCTCATAGCCTCGTGTAGCGATCTGATGGAGGGCATTGAGGATGATCATAAAGTTGATTTTGCGGATGTACTGTTTTTCCGGATCTCCCGGAAATCCTCCTGACTCGATGAGGATGGTACTGGTACCCCATTTTTGGATATTGTCACCAAAAGCACGTGGCTCAAAGGCATCGTCGTATTTGCCGACTTGGCCGGGAATGAGTTCCTGCAGGAGTTCATTCATCCCCGCGATCGTCTGCATGGCACGGCCTCGGACTTCATTGATTTCAGTCTCATAGTTATAGGCAGGAGCCAAAAGAGAAATCGTGGCCTGCTTGGGCGTATTCACCACGTTGTAATAGATCTGCTGATCGTGAAGGTTGAATCCAAATTCAGGCTCAAAGTCATCTCTGGCTTTTTTCAAGATCACCGCCTCAGGAGAAATCTGGGAAATGGCATCCCGGTTCAGGTCAATGTCCAGAGCATTTCGGCGCTTGAAGGCATCCGCCCCATCCGGATTGATCATGGGGATAAACTTCAGGCTGAGCTGGTTTTTCAGCAGGGTTCTCAATTCATCGTAGCCATCGTTTTTCCCTTCGAGAAAATTGAACAGGTCAAAAAGTGCCATGGTGGCGGTGCTTTCATTGCCGTGCATTTGGGACCAAAGCATGACTTTGGTGGTGCCTTGACCCCATTTCATCGAAGTGATACTTTTTCCTTCTACCGATTTCCCCAATTCCTCCAATTTGAAATCCGTACCATGTTTCAAGATCAAAGGTTGAAGATCGGCATGCTTAAATCTGCGATGAGTGATTGTCGGTTCCTTGTATTTTTCATATGCTGCTTCCAGCTTTTCTACAGGCATTTTTTGATAGGCCACCTGTGCTGAAATGTGAAAGCTGTGTACTAAAAAAAAGAGCAGGAAGGGTGTCAGGAAAGCGTATTTCATAGGATGAGAAATTGGAGTCTATCGATTTTAAAACTACCCATTCGGGAGAAATAAATACCTGTATTTTTGCTCAAGTACAAAAAATCATGCCATGAAGCTCAGTTATCAGGTTTTTGACCTCCCACTAAAGCACACCTTCACCATTGCTCACCAAAGCCGGGATGTGCAGGACACGCTGATTGTCAAGTTGGAGCAAGATGGAATTTACGGATTGGGAGAATCGACAACGAATCCATTTTACGGCATGACTATCGAAAATATGAGTGCCTGTCTGGAAGAATTTCGCCCAGTGGTGGAATCCGGTAATTGGCAAACTCCAGAACAGCTTTGGGAACTGGGCTGGGAAGTTTTCAGGGAAAATCCCTTTGCTCAATGCGCTCTTGACTTGGCCGCTTGGGATATTTTCACCAAAAAGAAAAGCAAAAAACTCTACGAATACCTAAACCTCAATCCCAAGCACATCCCTACGACCAACTTTACCATCGGCATTGACACCGTAGACAAAATGGTCGCCAAAATGAAAGAAGTAGACTGGCCGATCTACAAAATCAAGCTGGGAACCGAACACGATCTGGAGATCGTCCGTGAACTTCGGAAGCATACCCACGCCATCTTCCGAATCGACGCCAACTGCGCCTGGACTGCCGAACAGGCCATCCGCAACTCCGAGGAACTGGCCAAGCTCGGTGTGGAATTTATGGAGCAGCCCTTGGGAAAAGACGATTTGGAGGGAATGAAGGAGGTTTTCCAACACTCCAAACTTCCTGTGATGGCAGACGAAAGCTGTATTGTGGAAAGTGACGTACGAAAATGCCACGGCCTTTTTCATGCGATCAATGTGAAACTCGTCAAAGCCGGAGGAATCACACCCGGCCTTCGGATGATCCACGAAGCCAAATCGCTTGGCATGAAAACGATGGTAGGCTGCATGACCGAATCCTCTGTGGGCATCACCGCCATCGCTCACATTGCTCCGCTCTTGGACTATGTGGATATGGATGGTGCGATGCTTTTATCCAAGGACCCTGCGAGAGGAGTGACCATTACTCCCGAAAAAGTGACCTTTCCGGCTGGACCGGGGATCGGAGCCGGAATAGTTGTCTAAGGAAGATCCAACAACGGTGAATGCTAAGATGAGAACTACATTAGTTTAGATAAAAAATTCTAAGAAAATAAATGTTTGATTGGATATTTGCTTGCTTCCTAGTTACTGGATCTATTTTGTCTTTTAAAATGGGGCTTAAAGAAAATAGTAAAGATGTAATTAGCTCTTCAATTAGGATAAGGTATTTCGGAGTTTCATTTATGTTTCTTTGTGCTCTTATCGGGATTATTTTTTACCATCTGAAAAGTTAAAATCCCGGAAGATGTCCTCCCCGGGATTTCAAAATCTTGATACTTACATCTTGATACTAGATACTCCAATCATCCTTCTCCCACAATCAGCTTAAAACCTTCCCCATGCACGGTGATGATCTGTACTTTGGGGTCATCCTTGAGGATTTTTCGGATTTTGCTCAGGTACACATCCATCGAGCGGGCGTTGAAGTAGCTGTCATCGCCCCAGATTTGCTTGAGGGCATGGCTTCGGTTGACCAGCTTGTTGATTTCGGAAGCCAAAAGCCGAATCAACTCGTTTTCTTTGGAAGTCAACTTGTGCTTGCCTCCCGGACCTTCGATAAACTGCTCATCGTAATGGAGGATAAAGTCTCCAAACGTGTAGGTTTTGAGCGGGGAGACTTCCGTTGATTTTTGGGTTCTGCGGAGAATAGCCGTGATTCTGAGCAACAGTTCCTCCATGCTGAACGGCTTGGTCAGATAGTCATCTGCACCGATTTTTAGCCCCTCGATGATGTCATCTTTTTGGTTTTTGGCAGTAAGGAAAAGAATGGGAAGATCTTCCTGCACCTTTTTGATTTCCTTGGCCAAGGTGAATCCGTCCTTTTTCGGCATCATAATGTCCAGGAGGCAAAGATCAAATTTGTCCTTTTTGAATTTATTCCAGCCTTCTTCCCCATCCCGACAGAGGGTGGGCTCGTAGCCTTTCATTTGGAGGTATTCCTGCAGGATATCTCCAAGATTTGGGTCGTCTTCTACTACTAATAGTTTGGCCTTGCTCATTGCTTTTTGGGTAGGTTTATTATGAAGGTACTTCCTTTTCCGGGTTCTGACTGCACGTGAATTTCACCTTTGTGGGCTTCCAGCATGGTTTTGACGTAGGAAAGCCCCAATCCAAAACCCTTTACATCGTGAACATTTCCGGTAGGTACCCGATAAAATTTGTCAAAAATCTTCTTCAATGCATCTTTGCTCATTCCGATCCCCTGATCTTGGATACTGACGACTACCTGATCTTGATCCTCTCTAGCTTCCACCCGTATGATCGGATTTTCCCGGGAATATTTATTTGCATTATCCAGCAGGTTGTTGAAGATATGGGTCAGGTGAAACGCATCTCCTTCGATTTCCGGATTCTTCATCCGGTTTAAGAATTCGATTTTTCCGCCTCGCTTTTCTACCTGCAAACTGATGTGATCCACGGTGCTTTCCAGCAAATCCGTTAGATTGATCGGCTCGATTTTGAGCTTGAAGTCTTTCTTTTCCAAAGCTGCTGCCTGCAGGACTTTTTCCACCTGAGAAACCAAGCGCTTGTTTTCATCCTTGATGATTCCCAGATACCTGGACCTGAATTTATCCTGATTGGAGAGGTCCGGGTCTTGCAGTGCCTCCACCGCCAGACTCACGGTTGCCAAAGGTGTCTTAAACTCATGTGTCATGTTGTTGATGAAGTCATTCTTGATATCCGAAAGGGCTTTCTGACGGATGATGACTTTGATCGCGTAGACAAAACAAAAAATAATTACAAGGATAAAGACAATAGAACTGGAGATCGGGAGCCATACCTGGCGAAGTACGTGGCTGTTTTTTTTCGGAAAATAAATGAAGAGGAAATTATCCTTGCCCAGAATGTCATTGGGGAAAAGCTTGGATTGCATCCCTTGGGTTTTCAATCGAAGCGGATCAGAAACAGTACCAATCGGGAAGATTCCCCCCTCATCATCCATCAGTCCAAGCTCAAAATCCTCGGTGATTCCACGCTCAAGCAACTGACTTTTGAGCAAGCTTCTCACCTCTGCTGTGTCTAGCCTATCGAGTATTGCCTGCTGTCCTTCGGCCAATTCTGCAAAAGCCTGATTCATCAGTTCGATTTTGAGATTGGTCTTCCTGATCTTTTCCAATGCATCATCGGAAATATTGATTTCGGCACCACTGCCCAGATTCAAGCCTTGGATGGGACGTGTGTCTGAGAAAAACCCCTGGTTCTGGCTGAGATATTCCAGTTGACGCTCTTTTTCCTGAAGCAAAATCTGCATCTCATCCGGAGTGAACATCGAGGAAGCCACTTCGGGTGTCATATAGGCGAAAAAATTCTCCAACTCCGAAAGAATCGTGATGTCCAATCCCCGAGATAGCAGCATCCGACGAAAGGTCGGGCTGACTTGAGGTACCTCGTAACCGATCAATGTATCTACGGCAGAGGGTCTTCCGTAATTTGGACTTGCCTGAATATCAAGCTCGATCGGATCTATTTTTTTGAAAACTGTTTCCTGAAGGGCAGAATCACGGATCAGCTGACTGAGCAAAATGTCACTGGTTTCCCCTTTTTCGAGGGTACCGATCGTTCCTGAAAGAGCCTGAAGGACATTTTGATCAAAACGCTCCTGATTGATCCGGATCGCATTGCTCACCCAATAATACTGAAAGCCCATCAAGCCAAAGCTTGCAAGGGACATCAGGACTACAATCAGGGTGATACTGCCTTTGGTCATGACACAAATTTAGCCTGACTTCGATAGGCGAAGACTCCCATTAACATGATTTAACTGAAGCTCAAGAGGCTCAATTTATCCAAATTGAACCCTCTGTAGCTCTTGCCGTATAAGTTTGGAGTTTTCTTAATTGCACTAAATCCAAAAAAAGGAAGGCTGATAGCCTTCCTTTTTTATTGTTTGGGTATTTTTGGCACTCAAATCTTTAAACCTAGTTAAAGTGCCCAATCCTACGCACATTCAGGGAGTTGCCATCGCTTCATTGGCCGATCAGTTCGGAACTCCATTGTACATCTATGACGGTGAAAAAATCACACAGCAAATCAAAACCCTTCAAGAGGCTTTTTCAGCAGTTCCCCTGAAAATCAAATATGCCACCAAGGCGCTTTCCAATATCAACATCCTCAAACTGATCCGAAAAGCCGGTGCCGGAGTGGATGCGGTTTCGATTGAAGAAGTCAAATTGTGCATGCTGGCGGGATATTCGGCACAGGAAATCATGTACACGCCCAGCGGAGTCGGATTTGAGGAGATTCAAGAGGCTGTGGAGCTTGGGATCATGATCAACCTGGACAGCCTGCCCCTAATGGAGCAGTTTGGTGCTGTTTATGGCAACTCGATTCCTGCATGCATCCGGATCAATCCCCACATCATGGCAGGAGGCAACATCAAAATATCCGTAGGTCACAAGGAGAGCAAATTTGGAATTTCGATTGAGCAGCTTCCTGAGATTTTGGAGGTGGTAAAAAAATACCGCCTCAATATCGCAGGACTTCATATCCATACCGGCTCGGATATTTTGGATGCAGAGGTGTTTTTGAAAGGTGGAAATGTACTTTTCGAGGCAGCAATGGAGTTCCCTGACTTGAAGTTTTTGGATTTTGGAGGAGGCTTCAAAGTGGCCTATAAACCTAATGACCTTGCTACCGACGTCATGGAAGTGGGGCAGAAAGTTGGGGAAGCTTTCCAGGAGTTTTGCAAAAACTATGGCCGACAACTGGAGCTCTGGCTGGAACCGGGAAAATTCTTGGTCAGTGAGGCTGGATTCCTTTTGGTAAAAGCTAATGTGGTCAAGGAAACTCCCACCGTGACTTTTGTCGGAGTGGATTCGGGACTTAATCACCTGATCAGACCGATGATGTATGATGCGTACCACAGCGTATATAACTTGAGCAATCCGGAAGGGAAAAAAGCTAAATACAACGTGGTGGGATATATCTGCGAAACAGACACCATCGCAGCCCACCGGGAATTGAATGAGGTGAATTCCGGAGATTTGCTGGTAATTAAAAATGCCGGTGCCTACGGCTACAGCATGGCCTCCAATTACAATTCCAGGCTTCGTCCTGCTGAGGTGTTGATCTGGGAAGGGAAACCGCGATTGATCCGGAAGCGAGAAGAATTTGCAGATTTGATCCGAAATCAGGAAATCCTCGAGTTTTAATCCGAAGGCGCTTCAAAAGAGCGCCTTTGGTATAATTATTGAGTTTCGAAGCGGGTTGGGACGCGATAAATGTAAATGGATCGTTACCCAAGCGGAATGAAACCAACGATTGCTCGCCCCAATCCTAAGCCCTGGTAGTTTCAACATTTTAATAATTTAAAGTCAATTCATGGATAATGAATTGGTTATAATTTTGTTCCGTGATTGAGATTCGTTTATGTTGAGGAAACTGGTAGGGATATTCTTATTGATTTTAGGTCTCTTGGAGAACAATACCTTGAGTGCCCAGGATGTCCAATACTCTCAGTTTTACGCAGCTCCTCTTTACCTGAATCCAGCTTTAACCGGTGCAGCTGAACTCACCCGAGTAGGTGTCAACTACCGAAACCAATGGCCTGGACTGGATCACAACTTCAATTCCTATTCGGCATACATTGATCATTACATCTTTGACTACAACAGTGGGATAGGTCTGATATTCAATGGAAATCAGGAAAGCATGGCAAACCTGTCTACCAATGAAATTGGATTGAGCTATTCTTATCGCCTCAGGCTCAGCGAAAGTTTCTTTTTCAGAGTTGGGGCTCAGGTCAGCTACATGCAACGGGACGCTTTCTTCTCGGACTTGGTTTTTGGCTCCATGATCGATATCGTAAATGGAACTGTAGGAGATATCACAGACGAATTAAACGGTATTCCATTGGACAGCCGTTATTCTTTTGTAGACTATGCAGTAGGGGGGATGTTTTACAACGATAAGTTTTGGCTTGGAGCTTCAGCACATCACCTGACAGAACCCAATGTCTCCTTTGTAGAAGATCAGACCTCGGTACTTCCTATGAAAGTTTCCCTACAAGGAGGCTACAAAGTCAACCTTGCTCCCGGAAGCCGGGATTATTTCACCAATGCGTACTTAGAGCGATCTGTTTCTTTTGCATTCAATTACAAGCAGCAAGATCCTTTCAACCAACTCGATGTTGGTGCCCAGCTTTTCCTTCAACCCTTGGTTTTGGGCCTTTGGTACCGAGGTCTACCGACTAAAAACAGTCTCCCCAATAATGAGGCGTTTATTGGATTGGTGGGGGTGGCACTTGAAAGCGGCTTGGACATCGGGTACTCCTATGATGTCACAGCATCAAAGCTTGGAATTCGAAACAGCGGAGGAGCTCATGAAATTTCGATCAGATATACCTTCTTGTGGGGTGATCCCCGTTCGAGAAACCAACGATCAAGAGTGATACCCTGCTTTAGGTACTGATTTCCACAGTAGAATCTTTTCATACAAAAAACCCAACCGCTATTTTGAAATTTTTTAAAGGCCTGCTTTTCAGGCCTTTTTTCATTTCATACCCTTAAAAAAGTATCACTCCAGCACTTTTTTTAATTATGATACATTTTGAGGAAAAATTAGACTTTTTCAAGTCCTACACTTCATTTACATCTTGAGGAGGTCTATTGGAAAATAGAATTTTTAAACGCTATTTTCTTAAAATCAACAGACAATTAGAATATCATTTTGTTGTATGTGACTTGCAAAAAATAATATTCTAAAAAATAAAAAACATAAAAGAGCTTTTGTAAAGCAAAAAATCTAGGCTGAAAGGTCCTCTGGGCGTGACCAAGTGAAACGATGAAAACGGCAAATAAAATATTGAGTTGGATGCTTTTACTTCTGAATTTCAGCGGTACTCTAACTTATTCTGCCCAAGCCCAGGTTTCCAATACTCTCCTGACAAGATCCAATGAGCGAACCACTAGTATCGATGCGATTGCAGTCTCTGTCAGCGGAAAGTTGGCACTTTGCTCCTCTACGGAAAGAGGTAACATTGTTTTGACCGTGACAGGGGGAGTACAGCCGTATAAGTTTCGTTGGAACACCAATGAAACTACTCAAAATCGAAGCAACCTCTACGCCGGGACTTACACCGTAAAAATTACCGATGCACTCGGTGCCGAGCATATTGAACGCATCATTGTTCAACCTCCCTATCCATTAATTCTTAATCCAGTCGAAAAAAAGGATGCTTCCTGCAGCGCTGACGGATCGGCTAAAATTTCTGTAAAAACTGCCCATTCCAGTCGTGAGCCTTACCGGATTTCCTGGAGCAACGGACTCAAAGATGTTTGGGAGGCCGATAATTTAACTCCGGGCACTTATACCGTTGTTGTTGCTGACAAATTCAACTGCGATGTCACAGTTTCTTTTGAAATTAAAGCCGGCACTGAAGCTGTAAAGGTCAGTGGCGCAGTGGAGAATCCTTCTTGCGCTGTTGGCAATTCTGGAAAAATCCTCCTGGATGTTTCCGGTGGACAGTCTCCCTATTCTTTCAAATGGAGTAATGGTGCAGTCACCAAGGATTTGCAGGGACTTAGTCCCGGAAATTACCAAGTACAAGTCACTGACAGCAAGGGCTGCATGGTTCAAGCTACCTATTCTGTAGTCGCCCCGGTTTCGGTTCAGTTAGAATCAAAAGTTACCCAACCCAACTGCCAAGGCTCAAGCACGGGAGAGATTGAGGTATCCGTAAAAAGCGGAAATGCTCCTTTCACTTACCTGTGGAGTAATGGGCAAACCATATCCAAAATTTCAAATCTCAGCGCTGGCAACTATACTGTAAAAGTGACCGACGCTTCGGGCTGCGTAACTGAACAGCAGTTTTTACTTCAGAACCAATCCAACCTGAGTCTGGAGGTATTAGAAAACAGACCCGTTTCCTGCTCAGGAGAGTCCGATGGGGGAATCTCACTCAGTGTATCCGGGGCAAAAGGCGCGTATCAAATCACCTGGTCAGACGGAGTAAAAGAGCTTCTTCAACGAAAAGACCTCAAAGCTGGCAGCTACACTATTTCTGTAACTGACGAAAGTGGATGCTTTATCACCAAGGCCATAGTTGTCGAGGAGGCCACAAAAATCCAGGCTCGAATTGAAACCGCATTGGATGTAGATTGTGCCGCCGGCAAAGTGACCGGTGTAGCTTGGGTTTCTGTACAGGGGGGAAAAGAACCCTACACCATTACATGGAATACCGGCTCGATGAATACACGGGAAATCAACTTTACCACCTCAGGAATCTTGAAGGTGACCGTACAAGATGCACTCGGATGTACCGTAGAAACAGAGGCAAAGGTGGATTTGCCCAATCAAAATACCCAAGGCTCAAGGCTGGATTTCCAATACCGAAAATTGAGCATCAGCAATGAACCGGAAGTAATGGTGCAGGAAGAGATTCTTTTTGAAAGCGAAATCTCCCCAGAATTCATAGCCTGGGAGTGGGAATTTGGTGATGGTGTCAAATCCACCGAAAAAAACCCAATTCACATATTCTCGAAGCCGGGACAGTATGAGGTCAAACTTACCGGATTCGATTTCTTTGGGTGCAATACCGTTGAGACAAATACGGTATTGGTTAATAGCCTTGAAGAAATGATGGTAATTCCCAATGCCTTCTCTCCCAACGGAGATGGCCTAAACGACACCTTCATGCCCAAAATGAAAGGAGTGTCAGAATTTAGCCTGGAAATATTCAACACTTGGGGAGAGAAACTTTTCAGCTCAACAGGTATAGAGTCAGCTGGATGGGATGGAACCTACAAATCACAGATCTTGCCACCTGGAAACTACATTTACAAAATCAATTACGTGACCTGGGATGGAATTCAAAAGAGCAAATCTGGGGGTATAACCCTGATTAGATAATCACCGATCTGATACCCTATCAGAGGCCGTATTCAAGCTGGATACAGGCCTTTTTTCGTATGAAATACAACGGATCCAATTCTAAACGCCTTTCGCCTACTATCCTAAATTCATTTGATGTGATCAAGGGTTCTTTCTATTCGTCCAAATTAGGATGTAATACCAAAACAAATTATCAATTTTACTAAATAAAAAAGCACTTTTATTACCTTAAATATACACTTCATTTCTATTTACATACGTCTATTGAATAATTTTTATATGACGTTATTCCTTTCCAATTTATCGCCAGAGATTACATCAATAATTAGATTGGATTTGGAAACAGTTCCATTGGACCAGCATTTAAGGTAATCGTCCAATTTCCTGTCATTTTTAGCTGTTAGGTAAATTAACCTTGGATTTCTTCACAAGAAAAGATATTATCCAAGAGGGATCCAACACGTCAGATGTTCCCGTTTTTTTCTAATTCTAGATTTGTTCTCCAAAACATTAAATGGTTTTTTAGGACCCCCTCGGTTCAAATTTTTTAGCCTAGGGTCTGTCCACACTTTTCAAAGTGTCCCCCTTTTGACACCAATTTTCCCATTTTTCATTGAAATCTCTGAAAGATCAGAAAATAATCTCCCGATTTGGACTTTCGGCTGGGTCAATTCACTGCATTTCAAATCCTAAAAAAAGTATGTCTTATTTTGTTTTTTGTATATAAAAATAAAAAATAAAAAATGTCAAAATCTGTATATAAACTACTCTATATTATTAGCTCAGAAAAATGGTTGGTAAAATAATTTATCTATATTTCAAATAATAAACGTGAAAACAACAGAGTCGCTTAAGTGTATTTATAATACAAAAAATAAAACACCAAAATTTATATAACAAAAAATACAGAGTAAGAGACAAAAATTACAAGACGAAATACAAAGCATAAACAGTAAAAAGATGAAAGGCAGCGACAACACATTCGGAATCAAAAAACACTTCTCTTTCGAGAGAATGGTAATTGACTTTTCTGATTTGGGCGCTGCTGACTCAAGCTTTTTTCAGTCAACCATTTCTTCGGCAAGTCTTAGCCAAACCCATTTATCATCCCGCTTTCCATCTCCAGCTATGGAGATAAAGAAGCTCAACCTTAAATCACTAAGGATAATGAAAACTTTATTCTTTTTACTCGCAATGACGGTGAGTATTGCGGCTTCTGCTCAAGACGTTCAATATTCCCAATTTTACTCCAACCCTCTCTATTTAAATCCAGCTATGGCAGGCGGATCGGAGATGACTCGAATTGGAGTTAATTATAGAAACCAGTGGCCAGGTTTGGATCAGTCCTTCACTTCTTATTCTGCTCACTTCGACCATTATCTGTTCAATGTAAACAGCGGAATCGGAGTGATCTTCAACAGATCTGAGCAAAGCATGGCAAATCTCAGCGTGACAGAAATAGGCGCCACTTATTCGTACCGAGCCCGACTTGGATTCCGATCCTTCTTGAGAGTGGGCGGCCAAGTCAGCTACATGGACCGCGATGCTTATTTCGGAAATTTGATCTTTGGAAGCCAGATAGATGACCAAACCGGAGCAATCGGAGACTTTTCTGGAGAAAACCTCGGATCAGATTTCAACCACCAGTTTGTTGACTATAGCTTGGGAATGATGTTCAACAATGAAAATGCCTGGTTCGGCTTATCAGCCCATCACATCACCCAGCCCAATATTTCCTTTTTAGACGGACAAAACAGCCAATTGCCGGTAAAATTTTCCGCTCACGGAGGCTACCGAATTGATCTTTCCGGAGGAACTTCACGAAACTTTATGAACCAGCGGACCGGTACCAGAGACTTGACTTTCGCATTCAATTACAAAAACCAAGCGCCTTTTTCACAATTGGATCTCGGTGCCCAGGTCAACATTCAGCCACTGGTTTTGGGTGTTTGGTATCGGGGAATCCCAGTATCTGAAGTAACCCAGACCAACCATGAATCAATCATCGCCCTGGTTGGAATTTCACTTGGAAACGGACTGGACGTGGGATATAGCCATGATTTCACCATCTCTTCCCTTGGAAATGGAAATACCGGTGGAGCACACGAAATCTCCATCCGATTCAGTTTCCTTGCAGGATCTGCAAATGGCGCCGGAAGAAAAACTTCTATGCCTTGCTTTAAATATTGATTTCATAAACAAAGATTCCAAAAAGGGCTTTAAGCAATTAAAGTCCTTTTTTTATGCCCAAAACCCTTCGTCTGATCCTTGGAGATCAGCTCAACGCGCAACATTCCTGGTTCGATGATGTCGATGATTCTGTGGTCTATCTGATGATGGAGATGCGTCAGGAAACCGACTACGTCGCTCATCACATTCAGAAAGTGGTCGGATTTTTTTTTGCGATGCGGACGTTTGCAGATTTGCTCCGCAAAAAGGGACACCAAGTTTCCTACTTCAGCCTTGATCACCCCGAAAACCGGCAGAGTATCAATGCACAAATCGACTATCTGATCCAAAAGGAAGGGTTCGTCCGGTTTGAATACCAACTTCCCGATGAATACCGACTGGACAGGCTTTTGAAGGAGGTTTGTGAACATCTCCCGATTCCATCAGCTGGGGTAGATTCGGAGCACTTTCTGACCTCCCGTAGCTTTTTGAAGGATTTTTTCCAGGGTAAAAAGACCTACCTGATGGAGACTTTTTATCGGGAAATGCGGAAGAAGTACGAAATCTTGATGGATGGAAAAGAGCCGTTTACCGGTCAGTGGAACTATGACCAGGACAACCGACAAGCGCTCAAAGACAAAAAACTGCTGAAAAAACCCATGCTTCATCCCAAATCCGTCATAGAAATCGTAGAGATGATCGAAAAAGCCGGGGTTAAAACCATAGGAAGCATTGATCCGGAAAAGTTTCTTTGGCCGGTTTCAAGGGAGGAAAGCTTGGAAATTCTGGATCATTTCTGCGAACAGCTTCTTCCCAATTTCGGAGCTTACCAAGATGCTCTGACTACTTGGGATCCCTATCTTTTTCACTCCCGCTTGAGTTTCTCTTTGAATACCAAAATGCTTTCCCCTTTGGAAGTCGTCCAAAAAGTGGAAAAGCATTGGTATGCCCATCAGGACCAGATTTCCATTGCCCAAGTAGAGGGATTTATCCGGCAGATCATCGGGTGGAGAGAGTACATGCGGGGAATCTATTGGGCGAAAATGCCGGAGTTTGGCGACATGAATTTCTTTGGTCACGACCGTAGGCTTCCCGAATGGTTTTGGACAGGAAATACCAAGATGAATTGCCTCAAAGAGTCAATCGGTCAATCCCTGGAGCTTGCTTATGCCCATCATATTCAGCGCCTGATGGTCACAGGAAATTTCGCCTTGCTTGCCGGAATCCATCCCGATGAGATAGACCAATGGTATCTCGGGATCTACATCGATGCCATCGAATGGGTCGAAATCACCAATACCCGGGGCATGAGCCAATTTGCCGATGGAGGGATCGTCGGTACCAAACCCTACGTGTCCTCAGCCAACTACATCAAAAAACAAGGCAATTACTGCGATCATTGTGCCTATGACTCCAAAGAAAAAGTAGGGGAAAAGGCTTGTCCGTTCAACAGTCTGTATTGGCATTTTTATGCCCGAAACCGGGAAAAGCTGGAGAAAAACCCGCGCATCGGAATGGCGTACAAAGCCTGGGACAAAATGGGAAACAAGCAGGAAATTCTTGATCAGGCGGAGAATTACCTGAGTCAAATAAATAACCTGTAAGGCTGCAAGTCAATTTTAAAATCCGTCATAAAAGGTCATAAGAGTTTTTGAGATGTTTCATCAGAATCGGCGAAACTTCCTCCAAGCGGCTGATTCTAAAATGATTTTCATACTTCCTTGACACCCTTTTTGACTTGAAAAAGGGTGGGCAAAGCTGCTCTTCTTCCGAATAAAACTGCAAATCGAGAAACTTTGCCATGGGCCTGATCACCAAAAAAGTCTGTCTGTGGACAAACATGACGCATTTTTTGGTATTGCTAACCAGTACACCATCCCACTCTACCACCTCTGCCAATATCTTGTCAAATAGGAATTCCAGCTCTTTGGGCTTCCCTTTAAAAAGTGAGTCCAAGTCGGCCTTGATACACATGTGCCACTGATTTTCTCTGAGCAAATCTCTTTCACATACCGGGCAAGTCCACATGATTGGAATATAAAATTGATTTCCTATTAAACTTGAAAACCAGCTAAGATTCCCTACTTTATTTCAGCGGAATATCCAGGGTCCCGGAGCAATACCCCGTCATCAAATCCCCGTCGTATTGACCCATATAGTAGAGAATTTCCCATTCTTTTTCGGTATCAATCTGATAGGGAGCAAAGAAATCTGCATCCACAAAAGGTACCGGAGACATCGAAGCATTTCCTCGCAGGCTATGCTTGTACAGCTGCCGAAGAGGAATTCTGCTCAGTAATCGGTTTGCCAACACAGTGGGGCCGGTGGCTTGGGTAAAAAAGTTGACCGCATACAACCGGGATCGGAATGCCTCAGCAAGCGCAGGCTTTCCAGAAGCCTCTGCTTCAACGATTTTGCCCTGAAGCCAATTCATCCGATCGGTATAATACGAATTCAGATTATCCGGATCCACCCCGATCTGCTGCAGGCCTTCGTTGGAAAGGGCAAAGCGCTGCGTCGGAAGTCGACGATCCACTTTTTCATTCGGGAAAATTTGGTACAACTGATAATCCGGATTGTCAAAGTCCATGGGATCAAATCGGGAAAGCACCGTTTTTCCTCCGTTTTCAGGAGTGGAAATGGTGAACACAAACGGATTAATAGTAAATCGATCCGGATCTCCGTCAGAAGTGATTTGATTTCTTCCTTCAAAAATCGGTCCTCGGAAAGGTCCGTTGGATTGAGGTCTGTTGACAAACCTGCAGGGGGCGTTCATCAGTTTTGCTTCCAAATCGGCACTCTGAAACCCGTCGATTTCGACCTTACTGACCCGGATTCCTATTCCCCGGGAATTGTAATCGGCTCGATCGGGAGACGCTTCCCGGATATTTTTGATGTTGAATCTGGGATGGCTAGCCAGGGGATCGGTGAATTCGGGATCCTTGAGACCATAGGCGTTTTTGACGTCCTCTTCCTGACTCCAAATGGAAGGCTCGAGGAGTGTTTCTCCCGCCACGGCAAAGGTAAATCCGCTGACTCCTCGTTGTTCGACCGATGGGTCAGGGTCGGTGGCCAATCTGCACAGCCAATATCCCTCAAAAGAAATGCTTAACGTAGGCATGGATGGTTCAATTAAAAGTGGAAGAATAGTTTTGAAATCCTTTGGAAGAGACCGGGGCAACCATTTCCCCTTTCCAATAGGCCTCGAAGTTTTTTCCTATCCGTCCAAAATTTTCGGATAAGTACAAAAAACAACGATCAAAATCCCGGGCATCCGGCTGCTGAAAATAGGCGACATGATAGCCCCTTTGCTGGCACAGTAGGGCAAGCCCTTTTGCCGCTGAAGTCATCTCAGTAAATGCATTCAGATAGGAGTCAAGGGTCGAAAAAGCTTTGGTTACCTTGATTTGAGCCTGCTGATTTAGCTGATCTATGTTGAAGAGAAAATCCGGTCCCGCGCATACGTCCGGAACTTTTCCGGCGACAGGCTGATAATTTTCATTTGCCGGAAGTCTGCAGATCAACTCGCCCAAAGGACGGATGATATTGGTCATAAAGGGATAGAACGCTGTCTGAAAGTATGCATTGACCTCCGGCGGATGAATTCCGGTCGTCTGATCAATCTCGTACTTGGCGAAAAACCCATTGAGCATTTTCACCATGACATTGTAAGCTTGATCAAACAGCTTCATGGCTCCTACAGCTACCTGGTTATCCACTTTGGCCACTGCTGTTCGGGGCATTCCTGCCTTTTGCTTGATCAAATGCCTATTGGCCTGAACGGCATAGCTGGGATTCCAAACTACCGGAAGGGCGGGTTCAAAAGGTAATCCGGACTCCAAGGCTTCCTTTTGTACCTCATCCAAAACAGACTGGAAGACCCAAAAGTGACTCCCCAAAGCCGGGGGAACTCCCCATACTCCTTCCCCTTCTTCGATGATTTGGGTGATCGCCTGTTCGACATAATCTTCGTACTTCCCAAGCACCAGAGGATTTAGGCTGATATTAAATCCATAATGCTCGTCTACGATCCGCTCCATATTTTTCCCCTCGACGATCTTGTATTTCAGTGAGAGGACCATGAAAACCCAGATAAAGGTGTAGAGCTCCTCGATACTTTTGAAATAACTGCCGTTTTGCAGAGGAGCTGTCATTTGAGCCAGTTTTTCCGGATCATGGGAGTCTTTCAAAAACTCCTTCAGGAAATCAATGGCGTTTTGCTGAGACTCATGCGGCTTAAACAGGCTTATCTCGGGGTGAGGAATGGTGAAAAGTGCTTTAATGTTTTTGGGAATCTTACTTCCGATCAAGGGGTCAGGGACTGGAAGGTGATCGGGTTTTTCCCAGTATCTGAAAATCTCCAAAGCAAACTGCCCAAAAGGCATGAGATTGACCGGCTTTTGTAATGGGAAAGACTCTGCAGGCACCGGGAAATTGGGCCGAAAGAGAAATGGATCTTTGTCCAGAATAGCCAAAAGGTTGTTTACATAGGTCAAATGGGTCATTTCTTCCCGAGCAACCATGAGGATATTGGCTTCCCATCGCCTCAGTTTTTCGATTTGTGCCAATCTGACCTGATTGATCCATGCTTGCTTTTTATCGTTTGGATCGGGATTGGGCACATAATCCGAAAATTCCTCGGGGTACTTTTTAATACTGAAGCAGGTAAACAGATACTGCATGGCGAGCAAATGCTCGGTGGTGCTGGCTTGCTTCAGCAGATCCACGATGAATTCAATCACTTCACTTTTTCCTGGTTCGTCGAGGTTTTGGAGCAATTGATGCAATTCCTCATCAGGCTGAATTTTTGGGAAAGTTTTGGAAGACATGTAAGAAAAATTTGATTAAAATGAGATAGAACGTTTACAAAATCAGTTCATTAAAAATAGTGATTTATTTGGGCTGCTTTGAATTTTACCTATCTTAGAAATCAATATTTTAATTTTCACTCAAAATTTTTTCCAAATGCCAAACATCAAAAACGGGGTTATCCTCGACAACATCGAGCAGCTTGTAGGCGCTATCCAGCAAGACCCCAACGTAGCAAAAGTTCAGTTTAAAGCCCAATCCGAATGGAACGGGGGCACCCAAGCCAAGGTCACCATTTCAGAAATGTTTTCCAATGGTCAAAACATGTTTGGCCCGGAGCGAAATTTCAGCCTTATCGTGGATGAACCCGCGGTTTTGGGTGGAAAAGATGAGTATCCCAACCCAGTAGAGTATCTGGCTTCAGCACTTTGTGGCTGTCTGACTGCAGGTATTGCAACCAATGCTGCCCTTTTCGGGACTGAACTTGAAAAAATCAATGTGGAAGTTTTGGTCAACTTTGACATTCATGGGGTACTGGGACTCGATCGATCCAAGCCAAATGGCCCTTTGGATCTTCATTACAAAGTGACGCTCAAGGGGAAAAATGGTGCCAAAGTAGATCAGCTGGTCAAATCCAAAGAAACCCTGGACAAAAAATCCCCCATCAAAAACACCATCGAGCTCCCGCTTAAAGTCACTACTGAGGTGGTAATCGAAGAGTAAACTATGGCAACCCGGCACTCATCTTTTGGAGTAGGATTCTCGGAGTCTTCCAATTCACTGAAGGCCGGAATATCAGCCGTATCAGAGGCTTTGACCCAGGCTGGACTTTCCTCACAGGAAGTCCAGCTTTGTTTTTTATTCTGTACATCCCGCCACGATCCGGAAGATTTTTTCTTGGGGGTAAAAGGCGCTTTGGGGGATCAGACCAAGTTTTTTGGAGGATACGCAAATGGAACCTGTACCAATTCTCAAGTCGGTTACGATGGTTACCAGACAGTAGTAGGGGTTTGGGGAAATACCGATGTCACTTTTGATCTCCTGATTCAGGAAGGGATCGCATTTCAGGAATACGAAACAGGAAAGGCGCTGGGTCAGCAAATCCACGAAAAAAAGTATACGAATCCTCCCCAAATGCTCCTTCTCTTTGACGCGGTTAATCGACTGGAGGGAAAGTTTCGGATGAACTATGGCACACCCTTCATCAAGGGAATGAACGAAACCATCGGAACCTGGCCAAAGGTGGTCGGTGCCAGGCTTCTGGGAGACATGAAGTTTAAGCCCACCCGACAGTGGCTGGGGGATCGCATGACTCAAAACTCCGCCATGGCGCTGATCATGTCCGGCAACATTCAGATGGACTACCAAATCATGCATGGCTGTCATCCTGCCAGCGCATACCACAAAGTCACTGCAGTCAAAGGCGCCAACATTCTGGAATTGGATCACAAACCGGCTCTCGATGTGGTAGGTCAAATTCTCGGAGATGACCTGCGGGATAACTACCAAGAACTCAAATTCTTTGTCACCCTCGGTAAAAATATCGGGGACAAATGGGAAAACTATAACCCCGGAAACTACATCAACCGGATGTGCGTGGGAGTGGACATTGAGTCCCGTGGGCTATACATGGCTGAGATGGATTTGGAAGAAGGGATGGAAGTTCAGCTGATGCGCAGAAGTTTTGAAATGGAATATGTCTCCGTCCGAACCAAAAAACTGATCGAGAAAGTCAAAGCCTCAGACCGACGGATCATTTTTGGCTTGTACATCAACTGCTCCGGAAGGGCTGCGGCATATTCCAACAATACCGATGAAGACATCCGACATGTACAGGAAGCTATCGCCGGAGAATTCCCGTTGTTGGGAATTTACGAAGCCGGAGAACTGGCCATGATCGGAGGGGAGCTTCAAGTCTTGGATTGGACCGGGTTATTTTGTTTGTTTAGCGAGTCAAAAGACTAGGGTCAGATGAAGGACACGGAATTGGAAGAGCTCAAAAGGCAGGTCGAATATTACAAAGGACTCTCTGATGAAGTGGCCGGGCAAAATATCCGAAGCGATGCTCAGCTTTCCTTGCTGAAGCGCAAACTCGACCAAAAACAAAACGGCTTTACCATTCTTTCGGCACTTCATGACGTCTTTGGTCAGCAGATCTACGAGAAAGAGTTTTTTACCAATACCCTCGAACTGATCAATACCACCCTCAAAATGGATAAGACCTTGGTCGTCTGGCAAAATCCGGACAATCCGACGGTATTTTCTCCAAAATGGATGATGGGTTACAGTAAGGAAGAATCCAACGAAATCGAAGGAAAAAACCTTCAGTTCAGGCTCGAAGATCAAATCCTTTCCAAGCCTTTTCTTTTCAATCAAAAAAGCACCCCCAATCCGGTTTCCAATCAAATCCGAAATGACTTTATGCTGCCTTTTTTTGTAGCAGTACCGATCCGGGTTCAGGGAAAAATTGAAGGGTGGATGCTCACTGCACGGGACAAGGAAGCTTGGCCTTTTTACCCTCCGCTGGATGAAGGCGACATGGATACGCTGGTGGCTATCGGTGGATTTATCGAAGCAGGCTTGGCCAATGCTTCCCTTTACGCGAGTCTGGAAAAAGCCAATCGCGAACTGGAAGCATACAACCACGAATTGGAAAAGCGCGTGGCTGAGCGCACCAAAGACCTGCGAATTCGAAATCAGGAACTTTCCCGGGAAAAGAAAAGGTCCGAAGATCTGCTGCTCAACATTCTTCCGAAAGAGACTGCTGACGAGCTGAAGAAAAATGGATTTGCCAAAGCCAAACTTCAGGGAAACGCCACGGTGATGTTTACCGATTTTGTCAATTTCACCAAGTTTTCCTCTCAGATTTCCTCAGAGGAATTGGTTGCAGAGCTCGACCATTGCTTTAGGCAATTCGACATGATCACCACCAAATACGGTTTGGAAAAAATCAAAACCATCGGTGATGCACACATGAGTGCCTGTGGTGTCACAGGAGAAGGAGGCACAGCGGCCGATGTAATCCGGGCCGGATTGGAAATCCGCGATTTTATCGAGGAATACCGGCTGGAAAAGCCCGAAAACCTCCGCGAGTACTTCCGCATCCGGGTGGGAATCAACAGTGGACCGGTAGTAGCAGGAGTCGTGGGATTGAAAAAATTCTCCTTCGATATCTGGGGTGACACGGTAAACACAGCCGCCCGAATGGAACAGGCTAGCCAAGCCGGCAAGGTCAACGTGTCCCATATGACCTATTTGATGTGCAAGGATGAGTTCGATTTCCAAGCTAGAGGGGAAATTGCCGCAAAGAACAAGGGAGAAATGCTGATGTATTTTGCAGAGCCCAAAAAATCATCCTCAGTTTCTGGCTGATAAGCCCGACACTAAGCTATCCAAAGGCGCTTTTTTGAAACCATTTTCCAAGTTTCATTTTCTTTTTGGACAAAAATCAAAAGGCCCACTCCGCACCTTGAGCCACACACATATTCCAGAATAAGACAGGCTTCATTTCCATCGGGAGACAAGGCTATTCTGGAAACCTTGATCGTGGAATCGTCCCAATTCTCCCCCACCTTTTCCTTCAAAGGGAAAATCTTAAACTTCTTTTGCTCCGTTAACTTGGTCAAATCGAAGGGTATGGGTTCTTTGATTTTCAAAAGATTCTGGATCAAATCTTTCTGCTCCGTAGATAGCCCCTTGTATATCAATTCATTCTGGGGATCTAGTACTCGCTGATACCTCCTGACATCGACAGAATCCAAAAGCGCTGAAACGTAAAACCTCTTGTCCTGATTATGGGTAGGCCTGGATTCCAAAAAGTCAATAATGACCACTTCCGCAATCTGATCTTCCAAACTCGGGGAAAACTGAAAAAGTAACCCAAAAAACAAGATAAATACTTGATAACCCATAGAAACGGATAAACTTGACATTCAAAATAAGTGATTTTGTAATACCAGAAAGTCAAACTCATTTGGAGTCTTTTCTTCCCTTGGATCAAATGACGAAGATGCTGAGCAACCCTTAATTCCAAAAAAACAAAAAGGATCCCAAGAGGAAAAAATCCTGGGATAAAGCCGGACTAATCCCCTGATCAAAAGGCACAGGAGAATCCAACCATCGTCCTTCAATTCGAAAAAGTCCCCAAGTGTTGATTTTTTGGTCTAGGTTGAGCGAAACCCCGCCTGCTTCCAAGCCAAACTCTCCGGATGAATAGGAAATACCCTGAAAAGGATCATGAAAATACTCGTATCGAATAGCGGATGAAAAGGTATCGCTAAACCGATAGTGGGCAATGACAGAAGTACCCCACCAGTTTTGGGCTGATCCAAGTTCGTTAGTCCTTTTCCCCGCATCCAATCCCAGGGTTAACTCCAGGCATTCTCCAAAAGAAAAAATCCCGTACATATTGCTAAAGTAGATCATCGTTCCTGCCTCCAAACTGCGGTCTGTTCCCAGGAAAGTGCTCCAATTCAGTGTTGTATTTTGTGAAGGGGAAAAAGTGGCTTGGGTACCAAAAGAGGGGTTGTTTTTCCCAGGAATAGGCTGAATCCGCTGCCAACCGTTCAGGTACATAGCGGCCAAATACCATTTTTCATTCGCCTCCCATCCCAGTTTTATTCCCGTCTCGAAATAGGGACTATTTTCAGCAATTAGGGAGCGTGAAAGAGTTGCGTTATCCTTGGAAATAGCCGATTCAAATCCAATGTGGGAAGGCATCACGCCGGCGTCCAGCCAAATGGTTTTGTTTTGATCCAATGCCAAACCCAGATTGGCTTGATGGATCCAGCGAAGTGCTGATGGTTCATTGGCATAATTGTCCTGTACGTAAGTCCCTTGCTGCAGCGCAAGATTGGCCCGAAAACGATCCAGTTCAAAACTCCCCGAAACCAGGGCTAGATTAACTGCCGGAGTGTTGTGGCGGGTATGGTTATAGAGAAAGGGCAGTCGCTTTTCGGTCTCCGGCCGATTAAAATCAAACCCGTAATACAGATCCAAAAAAGCCGAAAAGGAGAAGGGAGACTTTTTTTCTTCCTCCTGAGTCCATCCCTCCTGAGGAAAAAAAACCGCCGCCCAAAGAAAAAAGCTAAACCAATTTCTACTGAAGCGGCGGTTGATCATAGTTGAAATTTAAGGATTAATCCCCAATCCATTCTGCAACAAACAGGTTGGTGTCTCGAGTGCCGCCGTTATTTCGATTGGAAGAGAAAACCAGGTACTTTCCATCATTGGAAAAAACCGGGAAGGCATCAAATGTCCCATCATGAGTGATGCGGGTCAGTCCAGTCCCGTCCAGATTGATCATAAACAGGTTGAACGGATAACCTCTTTCAGTTTGATGGTTGGAAGCGAAAATCAGCTTGTTGCCTGAAGGATGGAAAAACGGTGCCCAGTTGGCTTTGCCCAAGCTCGTGATTTTCCGGATGTCGGTACCGTCGGCATTGGCTACGTAGAGTTCCATATCAGTTGGCTTCACCAAACCTTCTTTAAGCAAGTCCCTGTATTCTTTGGTTTCTTCTTCGGTTTGAGGTCGAGAAGCTCTCCAGACCAGCTTGCTTCCATCAGGGGAGAAAAACGCGCCCCCGTCATAGCCCAAATCGGAAGTAATCTGTTTGACATCCGTCCCATCGATATTCATGGTGAAAAGCTCCAAATCACCGGTCCGCATGGAAGTAAACACGATTTTGTCACCTTTCGGAGACACAGTCGCCTCCGCATCGTAGCCGGGTTCCTTGGTCAGCTGGGTAAGGATGGTTCCGTTGAGATCGGCAGTGAAAATGTCAAAGCTTTCATAAATCGGCCACACGTATTTTCCATCGGATCTTCGCTCCGGAACAGGAGGACAAGCCTCTCCTCCCAGATGCGTGGAAGCGTAAACAATAGTTTTGTCGCCGGGAAGGAAGTAAGAACAAGTCGTTCTTCCCAATCCCGTACTGAGTTGCTTGGGAGGGTTATTTTTCAAATCATCTGTCCTCCAGTTCAGGTAAAAAATCTGGTCACAGGATGCACCCCAATCCTTGAAATCAGATTGAAAAACCAGCAGAGAATCATTGAATGCCCAGTAGGCTTCCGCATTATTTCCGCCGAAAGTCAACTGTTTGATGTTTTTGAGGTACTTCATCTCTTCGGGATGAAGCAGAAGAGAATCTGTGGCTGAACGCGCTTCGGGTTCAGTAACAGTTTCCGTTTTGGGAGCACAAGCCGCTGCCAGGAGGGCAAGGGAGTAAAGGAGTTTCTTCATTTTTTGCCTTGGTAGTAAAAGAATTGCGGCTCCAAGATACCAATTATTATCTTTGGACTAAATCCACTCTAACATGAAGCATCTTCTTTTCAAATCCGGCTATTTAATTGTCTCTGCCTTAGCAATTGCCGCCTGCGATGGTCCTCCAAGCGATGAAAAACTTCTGACCGAACTGAAAGAGGATGTCACCTTCCTGGCTGCCGATGATCTTGGCGGCAGAGCCATTGGAACAGAAGGAGAACAAAAAGCAGCTGAATATCTTGCCAAAGAATTCGAAAAACTCGGGCTTCAGCCCAAAGGAACCGAGGGATTTTTCCAGCCTTTCACCGTATCCAAACCCAGCAATCCTCATGAGGAAGCAGTAATCGGTGCGGATGGCGAAGGAATCACAGGCCGGAATGTGATCGGATTTTTGGACAAAAAAGCAGACAAAACCATTGTCATCGGAGCCCATTTTGACCACTTGGGTATGGGTGGACAGGGTTCCCTCCATCGGGGCGATTCCGCGATTCATAATGGCGCGGATGACAATGCTTCCGGTACTGCGGCTTTGTTGGCTTTGGCAGAAATCCTGAATCACGAAGAGCTGAAAAACAACATTCTCTTTATCGCTTTTTCGGGTGAAGAGAACGGTCTCTGGGGCTCCAATTATTTTGTCAAAAACCCGACCATCGATCTGAAAACGGTCAATTACATGATCAACATGGACATGGTCGGCAGGCTGAATGAGGAAAAATCTCTGGCAATCAACGGGGTCGGAACCAGCCCAAGCTTTGTGCCTGTTTTTGATCAAATCAACACTGATAGCTTAAAATTGGTCACCTCAGAATCTGGCGTGGGTCCCTCTGACCACACTTCTTTTTACCTTCAGGATTTGCCGGTTTTACACTTTTTCACCGGTCAGCATGCCGATTACCACAAGCCCGGCGATGACTCGGACAAGATCAACTATGAGGGTTTGGTCAAAGTAGTACGCTACATTTCCCGGGTAGTCACTTCATTGGACGCTGAACCCAAATTGGCGTTCACCAAAACCAAAGACTCAAGCGATTCTCCCCGGTTCACCGTCTCTATGGGAGTAGTACCGGATTACATGTTTGACGGCAAAGGCATGCGGGTAGATGGTGTGTCCGAAGGAAAGCCTGCCCAAGCAGCCGGACTCCAAAAAGGTGATGTTGTGGTGCAGCTTGGAGACTCCACTGTGTATGACATGATGAGCTACATGCGGGCGCTAAGTGCTTTCCAGAAAGGCGACTCTACCAAAGTGGTGATCGAACGGTCAGGCCAAAAAGTGGAAGCGGTGGTGAAGTTTTGATTGGAATAAAAAGTAATTCAACTAAAAGAAAAACGCCTCTGGGAATAATTCCCAGAGGCGTTTTTCATTAACAGAAGAAATTTTTGCCTCTTTTATTATATTTTATTAGCTAAAGGTAAAATAGATGAATTCTTATTTTCCTTTCGGAAATCAATGCTCAAACGCTTTCAGATAGTCTTCAAAGACAAAATGGATTTTTCTGATTTCTATTCCAAAGGATTCGCCGGCACTCCCTCAAAAGTCATTTTGATCGGTTTGATGGTGCCATCCTCGTTAAACTCCATCACATCGATACAAGTCACCCGATGGTCTCTGCCTTCATTGGGAATCGGACGACGATGATAGACCATGTACCACTCATCCGTTCCCGGCTTTTGGATGACCGAATTATGCCCGGCACCTGTGGCTACTTCCGGATCGGCTTCCAGAATTGTTCCGATTCTTCGATATGGACCGGTCGGTTTATCCGCCATGGCATAAGCTACTTTATAGGTATCATTAGTCCAGCCTCCTTCAGACCACATGAGGTAGTAAACTCCATTTCTCAAAAACATAAAAGGACCTTCCACATACCCCTCAGGAGTGATTTCGTGGAAAAGCTCCCCATCTTCCCAAGGTTCAAATCCTGTGAAATCAGCATTCAGCCTGCCGATATTGCAATGTCCCCAACCTCCGTAGAAAAAGTAGTGAGTGCCATCGGTATCCTTAAACACAAATTGATCGATAGGTTGTGCTCCGTTGTGAAAATCCGAAAGCAGTGGCTTTCCCAACAAATCTTTGAACGGTCCGGCGGGAGAATCTGCCACGGCGACTCCTATTCCTCCGAAATGATTGATGTCATTGTTGGGATCGTAGCCAGGCCGCTCGGGGGTAAGTGGGTCATTGGCCGCAAAAAAGAGGTAATACTTCCCGTCCTTCTCGATGGCAGCAGGTGCCCACATGGCCTGACGGGCCCAAGTGACGGCGGTATTGTCCAGGATTCGCTCGTGCTTTTCCCATGTCACCAAATCTTTTGACGAAAAGGCATCAAAGTGAAGCTGATCTTCAAAGGCAGCTGAAAAAGTCGGGTAGATCCAATATTCATCCCCAAACACAATCCCCTCCGGATCGGCATACCATCCTTCGAAAATCGGATTGCCGGAAAGCTTAGGTTCTTCCTCGTTATTGGTTTGTGGGGAACTGCACGAGGCCAAACAAATGGGGAAAAGGTAAACGAGGAATCTTTTCTTGATAAAATTCATTTCAAAGTAGTTTGGAATCAATTTAAAGGGTGACGAACTAAATAAGGTTAAAATTATTCGACCGGTAATCTATCAAAATACTCGTTGACAAATGGTCTCATAGACTTGGTGATATTGTCTGAATAAAAATTGAATAATAAACCTTGTGGCTTTTTTAAGAGTCTCATGTAGCTCATCAACTGAGCTGAATGGACAGGCAATAGTTCTTGCACGGTTTTTAGTTCTACAACGATCGTGTCCTCCACAAGTAGGTCCAATTTCAATTCTGAGTCGATCAAATTGCCTTCATAATTGATCGTAATGGGAATCTGCTGTAGGACGTGCAGGCCTTTTTTTTCTAGTTCAAATAGAAGACATTTTTCATAGACGCTTTCCAATAGACCGGGGCCAAGGGCTTTATGAACAGTAATCGCACAGCCTGTTACAAAATAGGACAGCTTGGTCACCGATGATTTCGAGTTGTATTTCATAGGATCCAAAAAATGTATCTTAAAATGGAGATTTTTTAACCATTAAGGAAATTGAGAGAATTAAGAATTTCTTTTCCCGATGGGAAAAGTTTGGGGTGGTTTTCAATTCATAAATCCTCTCCTAATCTTAACGCCCTTAATTTGTTAATGATTTAAGCCTCATTCATAGATTATTTTAAACCATTAAGGAAGTTGAGAAAATTAAGGATTCCCTTTCTACATAAAGAAAATAGTGGCTTGATTTCCAATTCATATAAAACTCCTCCTCATCTAAATTGCCTTAATTTCTTAATGGTAATATGCTTTTTATCAAAGATCATTTTTTAACCAGTAATTGAATTTAGAGAAACAAGGGTTCGGTTTATAGAAGCCCTAATTTCTCAAGGGTTTAAATCACGACATTTCAGTCACCGATTTTGACACTTCAGTCAGGTTTAATTTTTTGAGCGGGGTAGACCATCCATTTTTGGTTCAAATCTGAACCAACATGAAGACCTTCTTTTCTTTTTTACTTCTCTTTTTTGTTTGCCCAACCTTGGGATTTACCCAAACCCTACTCATTGGTAAAGTTTTGGACGAAAAAAACCAGCCTATACCGGGAGTCAATGTATTTCTCAAAGGGTCTTTCGACGGAGGCAGTACTGACGATTCCGGCATTTTCCAGTTTGAAACCGCTGAATCCGGCACTCAAATTTTGGCCTTCAGCATGTTGGGATTCAAATCCCAGGAATTGGTAATTGAGCTTCCTGCCAAAAAACTGGAACTCCCTACCGTCATTCTTAAGGAAGAATTCAACGAACTCACCGCTGTCACGATCTCTGCCGGAGCCATGGAAGCCTCGGACGAAAAAAAATCAGTGATTCTCCGCCCGCTCGATATCGTGACCACGCCATCTGCGATGGGTGATATCGTCGGAGCGCTTCAGACTTTACCGGGAACCTCCACGGTCGGAAATGACGGCCGATTGTTTGTACGGGGTGGGGATGCCAGCGAAGTAGGGATTTACATTGACGGGATGCGGGTAGGCAATGCCTATGGAACCACAGCCGGAAATGTGCCCACCCGTACCCGATTCAATCCCAACCTGTTCAAAGGAACCTTTTTTTCCACCGGAGGCTATTCTGCTGAATTTGGACAGGCCCTCTCTTCTGCATTAGCCTTAAACACCAAAGATCTGTCCATTCGCAACCAAGGCGATCTGTCCCTCATGTCAGTGGGTGGAGGCTATTCCCACACCCTCGCCGATGACCGACGAAGCATCAGTATCGCCGGAAATGTATTTGATCTGAAGCCTTACCAAGCGGTGATCAAACAGGATTTTGATTGGGAAAGAGCACCTTACGGTTTGGACCTAGAGATTGCTGGCCAGCACAAACTCAACAACGGAGGAATGCTGAAAGTCCTGGCGCGGACCGAAACCGGAGGAATGCAACTATGGCAGCCCCAGCCGGGAAAGGAAGGACGGGGCGTCTTGGTGGACCTGACCAACAACTACTCCTACGCCCAAACCAATTGGAAAAAAGCCTATGAAAACGGCTGGAGTCTTTTTGCCGGAGCATCCATTTCTTTCAACACCGATTTCTATACACTGGACGGAGTGGACCTTCAGCGAAAAAACACCTTGAGCCATTTCAAATTCACCACCATCAAGGACTTAAGCGATCGGGTTTCGGTTAAATGCGGAGTAGAATATTTCATGCACAACTACTCGGAGCTGCTGGTCACCGAAAATTGGAGCCGATCTTTTGAAGAAAAAGAAACCTACCTTTTCACCGAATGGGACTGGTACTTAAACAAAAAACTGGTGCTAAGGGGAGGCCTTCGTGCCGGACACTCCGCACTTTCCTCCGAAGCATGGCTTGACCCTAGGGCTTCCCTTGCCTATAAACTCTCTGAAGGAGGGACCCTTTCACTTGCAGCCGGCCGATTCCACCAATTGCCTTTGGAAAACTTCCGGGTACTGAATCCGGCCCTGAAAAACTCAGAATCCAGCCACTGGATTTTTAACTACCTCTACCAAAAGGACGGAAGGACATTCCGGGCTGAAGCCTTCTACAAATCCTATGATCAGTTGGTGAGATTTGAAGGAATTCCACAAAATCCCCAAACTGTCAGAAACGAGGGAAGCGGATTTGCCAAGGGGCTGGATTTCTTTTTCCGAGACCAGAAATCCCTCAAAAACACGGATTACTGGATCACTTACAGCTTTGTGGACAGTGAGCGGAGTTTCAATCAATATGCAACTCAGGTCCAGCCCGACTTTGCCCCAACCCACAATGTCAGTGTGGTCATCAAGCACTTTGTCCCAAAGCTGAAATCCCAGCTGGGAATGTCCTGGTCCTTCAATGACGGGTATACCTACACCGACCCCAATTTTCCGGGGGAAATGAACTCCAAGACCGGAACTTACCAAAACCTAAGCCTCAGCTGGAGCTATCTGCCACGGCCCAATCTGATCATCCATGGAGCGGTCACCAATGTCACCGGACATGAAAACATTTTCGGATACCAATATGCCTTGACCCCCAACGAGCAGGGCCGGTTTGAATCCCTTCCCAATGGTCAGGGAGCTCCCCGATTTCTTTTTCTGGGAATCTTTCTGACGCTCTCCAAAGACAAAAACGCAAATCAGTTAAACAACCTCTAAACTTTACAACACGATGAAAAAGTACGTATTGATGTTCGCTCTTACCCTGATGGGAATCACTAGTAGCTTTGCCGCAGATCCAGCCTACGAAAATGCCATGAAAAAACAGCTCGCAGCCATGAAAACCATCCAATCTGCTGAGCAATCCCAAACGGTATTCAATGGCTTTCTGAGAATTTCAGAAGCCAAAGCGGAAGAATGGCTTCCCCTCTATTACGCCGCCTATCTGCAGACGGTAGCAGCTTTTCGGTTTGAGGTGGACAAAGACCAGTATTTTGACCAAGCCATGGAACTAGTCACCAAAGCGGAAAAAATCGCTCCGAACAATTCAGAAATCACCGCGCTCAAAGGCTACGTCATCATGGGCAAACTGTCCGTAGATCCGATGAATCGTGGACAGGAAATGAGCCCATTGGCCTTGCAGACTTTTGGAAAAGCAATCGCTTTGGATAAGGAAAATCCACGTGCAACCATACTCATGGCTCAGATGGAATTGGGGATGGCGCAATTTTTCGGCCAGGGACCCGAGAAAGCCTGTGGACTCGCCCGGGTGGGATTGGAGCTTTTTGCCAAAGAGGAAACCAAAATAAATGAGGATTATCTTCTTCCGACTTGGGGAAAAAGAGAAGCCGAGCAGGTGGCTTCCCAGTGCCAATAAGTATCTCAAACACAAAACTAAACCAACTCTACCTTCGCCGAGAATTCATCTTGGCGGAGGTTATCATTCCGAAACTTGTGCTGAGCTCGTCGAAGCATCCCAAATTTCTTCCCTTTTTCATAACTTCCCCCATGACCCAAGCCACCGCAGACTGCCAAGACCAAAAAGGCCTTTGGAGAGATTTACGCAAATTTCTCCTGATCAATTTTGGGATTGCGCTGCTTCTTCAGATTTACTTCTGTGCTTCCTGCTTAATCAGTTGGGATGGAATCGTAAGTATCCTACCGGAGTTCATTTTTTCTTTCGTGGTGTCCATGGCCTTGAGCTATGGAGGAAGTCGGGTGGAAGCGTTTTGGGATCCCAGGCTTTCCTGGATTCACCATCCGGTAAAACGGCTTTTTGCCACCGTGATCACCTACTTGGCCTACTCTTTTCTGGTCAGCTTTGTGATCGTTTTTTTGTTTACCTGGATAGATGGGCAGTTTACCTTGACCAAAATTCCCTGGGACGGGATTTTGGAATTCACTTTCGTTCCCTTGAGAATTGCCCTGATTTTCATGGCGATTTTCACCACCAGATCCTGGCTGATGGAATGGAGAAAATCTGCCATCGAAGCCGAACAGCTACGCTCTGAAAAGCTTGCCAGCCAATACCAAAGTCTCAAAGATCAACTCAATCCCCATTTTCTCTTCAATTCGCTCAACGCCCTCTCCAATCTGGTCTATGAAGATGCGGACCGCTCTGCCGCATTTATCCAAAACCTCAGCAAGATCTACCGATACGTCCTCGATGTACAACAGGAGGAATTGGTCGAGCTGGATCGGGAATTGGAATTTGCCCGCAATTTTCTCGCACTCCAGAAAATCCGATTTGAAGAAAATCTAAGCTTCAGCATCGATGTGCCAAATTGCAAGGGTTGTTATCTGCCGCCACTTTCCCTTCAGCTTTTGTTGGAAAATGCCATCAAACACAACATCGCCTCTCAGGAAAATCCATTGTTCATTTCGATAACCCAAAAAGGAGACGAGCTTTGGGTCAGCAATACCTATCAGCCTAAAACCAGCCAAACGGAGCCCTCCACCCGAGTGGGATTGGAAAATATCCGTTCCCGATATAAAATCCTGAGCGACCGGGGGCCGGAAATCTTCCAAAACGAAAATGAATTCTTGGTCAAACTTCCTGTTTTGAAAATCAACTCATGAATCTCCTGATCATCGAAGACGAAAAACCAGCCGCCAACCGCCTGAGCAGAATGCTGCAGGAATATTTTCCGGATGCTTTGCTGATCGGGGATTTGGATACGGTCAGCCGTGCCGTACGGTGGCTGAGTGACAACCCCTCTCCGGATCTGATCTTCTGCGATATCCAGCTGGCGGATGGGATCAGTTTTGAGATTTTTGAGAAAATCAAAGTCACAGTCCCGATCATTTTTACAACGGCTTTTGACCAATATGCTATCCGGGCTTTTCAGGTCAATGCGATCGACTATCTGCTCAAACCGATTGATCCTGAAGATCTCCGCCGGGCAGTGGAAAAGTTCAAAGCCCAAAAATTGAGTCCCAATCTGGACATAGAACTGATCAAAAATCTCCTTCATTCTAAAGAGAAAAGCTTCAAAAGCAGGTTTCTGGTCAAATTCGGTGAAAAAATACAAAGCGTTCCCGTCGAGGATGTCGCCTTCTTTTTCAGTGAGGAACGGGTGACTTTTCTGCAGACTTATTCTGGGAAAAAATATGTGTTGGACTCCACTCTGGATCAGGTAGAATCACAGGTCAATCCGGAGATGTTTTTCAGGCTAAACAGAAAATACCTCTCCCACATCAATGCCATCGAAGAGATCCTATCTTACTCAAACAGCCGGCTGAAAATCAAGCTTACCAACTGCCCCGATTCGGATATTTTGGTCAGCCGGGAGAAGGTGTCCGAGCTGAAAAGCTGGATGGATCGCTGAGTTTTAAAATTCCTAGCAGAGACAGCAATAAAGACCTGTGCCTCGTTAATACCTTTGGTCAAACTCAATCGCCATGAAGCTTTTCCTCGCTAAGCTGCTACTCCCTTTCGCCTTTATTGTCGCCTCCTGTGGCACCCAAGAATCTTCCCGACTTGTAAGTCTGGAATCTGATGATTCCTACACCGAACTAGCCGAAGCACCCCCTGCTTCCCAGGAGACAACGGAGGATACCGATTTTTCCGCCCGAAAAATCATCCGGGAAGGGGAAATCTACTTTGAGTCCCGGGAAATTCAGGAAACAGAGGCCTTTCTAAAATCCGAGGTCAAAGCAGCAAAGGGATTCATCGCCGATGAATCTGAAAACCGCTATGGAGAACGGACAGAGAAGCGCCTGAGTATCCGGATTCCCGCTGATCAGCTGGATCCCCTTTTGGAAAAAATCCATGCCCACGCCCTCAGGATAGAAAATAGCAATATCCGGAGCGAAGACGTCACCGAGCAATTCATCGATGTAGAAGCCCGCCTCAAAACCAAAAAAGAACTCGAAAACCGCTACACCGAACTCCTCAACCTGGCAAGAAATGTGGAAGAAATCCTTCAGCTCGAGCGGGAACTGGCCAATGTGCGGGGAGAAATTGAATCCATGCAAGGCCGGCTCAATTTCCTCAAAGACCGGGTTGACTTGAGTACCTTGAATGTTTCCTTTTTTGTTGAAAATGAAAAAGAATTTGGCTTCCCAAGTAAGGTCATAGACAGTCTCAAAAATGGATGGACTAACCTCCAATGGTTCTTTATTTTCATTCTCAATCTCTGGCCTTTCTTCCTGATTGTTGGAGGAATATTGGTTTGGTTGTTGAAAAGGAAAAAAACTCCGCCGCCAATGATATGAAGATGGAGTCAGGGATTTTACTTTTCAGGATCCACTGGAAATTGCCCGTTATGAACGCTATATTCCTACATGAAAAGGATCTTAGCTTTCTTGCTCTTGTGTTTGGTTTGGGCCTGCCAAAAAACCGAAAAAGGCCCGATCCATCTTGAGGAACTTACCATCGCGCAGATTCACGAAGCTTTCCAAAACGAAGAATTTACTGCGGAGGAATTGGTGCAGGCCTATTTAGACAGGATCTGGTCAATGGATTCCGCTCTGAATTCGATCTCAGTGATCAATCCGGAAGCATTGGCTATCGCCAAAAAGCTGGACGAGGAATTCCGAAAAACCGGAAGACTGCGCCCACTTCACGGGATTCCCCTGATCGTCAAAGACAACATCAACACCAAAGGGCTTCCGACAACTGCAGGTGCACTTGCTTTGGCAGATTTTTATCCGGAACAGGATGCTTTCATCATCCAAAAACTGGTGGATGCCGGAGCGATTATTTTGGCAAAATCCAATATGGCGGAGTGGGCATTTAGCCCGATGCATTCGGAGAGTTCTACCGTGGGTACCACCCATAACCCATACAATTTGGACCATGTTCCGGCTGGATCAAGCGGAGGGACGGGAGCTGCTGTCGCTGCCAATTTCGGAACCATTGGATTGGGCACGGATACGGGAAATTCGATCCGGGGACCTTCTTCGCACAATGCCTTGGTAGGATTCCGGACGACCCTGGGATTGGTGAGTAGGGAAGGAATCGTGCCGCTTTACCTCCGAAATGACGTGGTTGGTCCCATGTGCCGGACGGTGGAGGATGCCACAAAGGTACTGGAAGTGATCGCTGGAGCAGATTCGAAAGATCCGATCACCAGCCATTCTCAGGGAAAAATTGCAGGAAACTATTCACAGTTTCTACAGAAAGAGGGACTGAAAGGAGCAAGAATCGGGGTCTTCCGAACGCTGAGCGAAAATGAGACCGATCCGGAGATTTCGGCATTGTTTAATCAGGCATTGAAGGATTTGGAAAGCCTGGGCGCTGTACTTGTAGATTCGGTGGAAGTGGAAAATTTCGATTCCCTCCGGAGAAATCAGTGGTGTCCGGTCTTTCGTCAGGATTTGGAAAAGTTTTTGGCAGACTACGTGAAGCGTGATAATCTCAAAACTCTCGAGGATGTGATCCGGGTAGGCACCAAGTCTGACTATGCCCGGAATGGTCTGGAAAACTTTCGCGAAAGCCAACTTCCGGAAAATATGGCACAGGATTGCGGAGATCCTTTCACAGACTTGAAGCGAATTGCCTTTCGCGAAGCGATCGAAAAAGTCATGGATTCGCTTCAATTGGATGCCTTGGTTTATCCAAGTTGGAATAATAAGCCGGCGCGAATTGATCGATTCCAGGAAGAATACAAAGGAGACAACAGTCAGATCATCGCCCCCCACACGGGTCAGCCTGCCTTCACTGTTCCAATGGGTTTCACTTCGGGAAATCTTCCGGCAGGACTTCAGTTTTTGGGTAAAATGTGGTCTGAGCCGGTTTTGATCCGGCTGACCTACGCTTACGAGCAGGGGACTAAGCATCGCAAACCGCCGGTTTTCTGACAATCAAAAGGAGATCCTCTCATGGGACATGATCACTCACATCACCACGATTCGGGAAAAAATCTCCGCACAGCTTTTTTCCTGAATCTCGCTTTCACCATTTTGGAACTTTTCGGTGGCTGGTATGTGAATAGTGTGGCGATCGTTTCGGACGCTGTGCATGATTTGGGAGATTCACTTTCTCTGGGCACTTCCTGGTACCTCGACCGTCTTTCCAAGAAAAAAGCAACACCCTCGTATTCTTTTGGATATCGGAGATTTTCCCTGCTTGGAGCCTTGATCAATGCGATTATTTTGATCTTGGGGTCTGTCTTTGTGATCCGTGAGGCGATCCTGAGAATCCAAACCCCAGAACTGTCGGATGCCAGGGGAATGCTGTTTTTTGCCCTGATCGGGGTGGCTGTCAATGGGTACGCGGCCTGGAAACTGAGCAAAGGAAAAACCATGAATGAGAAAGTCATTTCCTGGCATTTGGTAGAAGATGTGCTTGGCTGGGTGGCAATATTGCTGGCTGCTTTGGTACTCAATTTTTATCCTACCCCCTATCTTGATCCAGCCTTGTCGGTACTTATTGCCGCTTACATCCTTTGGAATGTCATCCGCCGCCTGGGAGAAACGCTCCGACTGTTCCTCCAGGGGCAGCCTGCTGATGTGGATAGGGGAGCCATTGAACGGGAAATCCTGGAAATCCCATCAGTGGAATCTACCCACCACACCCATATTTGGTCATTGGATGGAGAGCATCATGTGTATACTACCCATGTAAAACTTAAACCTGTGGAGTCACTTGAAGAAATCCTACTTGTGAAAAATGAGCTGAAAAGGATCATGAAAAAGTACCCTTTCGAGCATTACACGATCGAAACGGAAATCAATGAGGAACGCTGCGACTTGCTCCGGCACACCCAAGGTCCCGGCTTTTGAACCAAATCTTGGCTTTTTGGCTGACTTTCTCAAAAATTCGAAAACCCAACTCACCGGGTGAATTGGGTTCTTTTTCTGACTTTCCAAATCTTCTTTAGGTCCGTGCCGGATCAACTGTTCCGGTGCGGGCTGGATCTACTACCCGTGTGCGTGCAGGATCTACCACCCGGGTTCTGGCCGGATCTACCAATCCTTGAGAAAATTCATCGTTTTGCTCAGTTTCTTCCTCAAAATCCCCTGACTCCATGGCTTCTTCTGCTTGAGAATCGTGCTCCCCATCTTGGTCTTCGGATAGTCTGGTCGCGGTTTTCAGTTTTGCGACCAAAACCATTGCGAACAGCAGGGTTTGGAGATTTAACCTATCGGCATTCAATCTTTTCATGACTTTTAGTTTAAATTGTCTTGAGAATATACTAAATATATCTTGTTTAGCTATCCCAAAAAACTTAAATACCTTGGAAGAAAGGAATCACCCATCCGCTCCTTGTCACCTTATTTTACAGCATGACCTTTCTCTCAAACACTAGATTTGGGTTAGGCCTATCCAAGCTTTACCGGATTTTCCTAATTTCAGGGTTGATCGGGATGGGATCTATATCATCGATAAAGGCCCAAAATGTTCAAACCTTAACAGAAGAACTCCGGCAACTCTCCAAAAAGCGGGATTATCTTAACGACACCCTCTACCTGGCCAAAGCCAATGAGTTGGGTTTTTTGCTGGCGGAGACCAATCCGGACAGTGCTTTTGTTTTTCTGGATCAACAGATTGAGCGCTGCAGAAAAGCCGGCTTTAAAAAAGGCGAGTCCGATGCATTGAAAATCTATGGAAATGCGCTCCAAAATAAAGGTGATTTTGCCGCTTCCTTAGGCTACTATCAAAAGGCTCTTACCATTGCCGAATCGTTACCCGATAAAAATCTGGTTCCCGGGATTCTCAATAACATCGGACTGGTCAATTACAACCTCGGCAATTATGCAGAAGCGCTAAGCAAGTTTTACGAGGCTATCCACGGCGCCGAAAACACCGGAAATCAATACGTCAAAGCCGCTGCTCTAAACAACATTGCCCTCATCTATTTTGAGCAAGAAAAATTGGAGGAAGCAAAAGCCAAGTATCGGGAGATGCTGGAGATCTACCGTGACTTGGGAAATAAAGGAAGGATGATCTTGGCCTACAACAACATCGGCGATGTCGAACTAAAGCAAAACCGTCCATTGGAGGCCCTGGAGAATCTAAAAATTGGCCATCGCTCGGCTTTGGAGCTCCAGAGTCCTGAGTTTATCGAAATGACCGCAAGAACCCTTGCCGGAATCTACGCTGCTCTGGACAGTATCGAAAAAGCGGAGGAATACTACCTCCAATCGATAGAAATCGCCAAAGAAAAAGGATATGGTGTGCCTTATTCCCATTCCTTGATCGGTTTGGCAGAATTATACTTCGAGGAGGAAAAATATACCGAAGCGGCTAATCTGGCAAACGAAGGTCTGGTTCAAGCGCAGCGAATGGGACAGCCCATGCAGCTACGGAATGCCAACGAACTGTTGTCCAAAATCCAGGAAAAAGAAGGAAACTTTGAAGCTGCGCTATCTAGCTTCAAGCAGTTTAAGCAATTCAGCGACAGCATCAACAACACCCAGGCGAGGCGACTCGCGACCGCTTTGGAATCAGAGTATGAATTTTCCAAAAAGACCTTGGAATTTGAAAAAGCATCTCTTCGCCAGCGTTGGCTCATTTTTTCGGCAGGAATCGGATCGGTTACTTTTCTGGTGATTCTGTTTTTGGTCTTCCGCAATCGAAATAGGCTGAATGAAGCTTACCATAGTGTGATGGAAAAAAATGTGGAAATTGAGCAAAAGAACACGGTGTTGGAAAACACCCTGACTCAGTTGAAGTCTGCCCAACAACTCCTCATCCAATCCGAAAAAATGGCTTCTCTGGGTGAGCTCACAGCGGGAATAGCCCACGAAATCCAAAACCCGCTCAATTTTGTCAACAATTTCTCCGAAATCAGCATAGAGCTGTTGGATGAAATGAATCAGGAGATTGAGACTGGTGACTTGGAGGAAGCAAAATTTCTAGCTTCTGAACTAAAAGTGAATCTTGCCAAGATCAACAGCCATGGAAAAAGAGCCGGATCCATCGTCAAGGGGATGCTTGAGCATAGCCGAAAAAGCGAAGGCAAAAAAGAACTCACAGACCTCAATCAGCTCGCTGATGAATGCCTTCGTCTGAGTTTCCACGGGCTCCGGGCCAAGGATTCGAGTTTCAATGCCGACTTCAAAGCAGAATTGGATCCGACTCTCCCGCAAGTGGAGGTGGTTTCCCAAGACATCGGAAGGGTATTGCTCAATTTGATTAACAATGCATTTTATGCCTGTACCGAACAAAAAAACGGGGCTAATTCAACTCTAAAAGGATCACCTGAATACAAACCACAAGTAAAAATCAGCACCCAAAAAACTGACAGCGGAATTATAATCGCGGTAAAAGATAACGGCCCCGGAATTCCTGAATCAATCAAAGACAAGATTTTTCAGCCCTTCTTTACTACAAAACCGGCAGGAAAAGGAACTGGCCTTGGTCTGAGCTTAAGCTATGACATCATCAAAGCTCATGGAGGAGAATTGAAAGTGGAATCCAATGAAGGCACAGGCACCAGTTTTCTCATTCATCTTCCGATCAGGGCATAACTAAACCGGGATATGCATTTCCACTGGTTTAAGCCCCTAAAGGAATGGCTAAAGCCGGGTGGTGATTTTTTCAATACTGCAGTTTTGCTTATTCCTTGATAAAGCCGGTGTAGGACATGCTTTCCTTACTGTTGCTGATTATTCTCAGGGAAGTAGATCCGTTCTTTTGAACCGTCAAATAAAGCGCCCGGACATCGCTGGATTCGGTAGGTTCAATGGTAATATCCCATCCTCCCTTCTTACGGGGTTTTACCAAGAAATCAAACTGGACAAATTCGAATTTCAACCCGCCATCACTGGTTCCAGGGGCAGCTTGATAAGATCTGCCAAAAAAAGGCAAATCGCCCACCACCTTTGCAGAACTTACATTCAAAGTATATCCGGGTGTGAGTTGGATCATCCTTCCTTTCATTCCACTGGCCTGATTTGCCTCAAAAACAAATGTCTCTGAGTCTATGGCTGACTGTAATCTTTCTGGATCAATTTGCTGTGTATTTCCCTTAATGGTCAAGGTCAAACAGAAAAAAAGAAAAAGAGCAAGGGTTTTCATGGCTGGTGTTTCTTCATTTAGCAAAAGGTACAAAGACTTTTTTTATTTCAAATTTCCATAAATATCCCCGTTCAATCCTCAGTTCGGCCCTAAACGGATTCGTTTAACTTATTCCTGTTCTGTTTCCTATACTTATTTCCTAAACTGACATCTGTCATCTTTTTAGCCATTTAGTCTCTCTACCTTCATTTGTAAAATCATCTGTACAAGAATTCCAATTTTTAAAAAACCTCAGCTACCATGAAACGAATACTTCTACTGGGATGCGCCCTGGTACTTTCTCTGGGACTTGGACAAGCTCAGATTTTTTCCAACAAGGAAATTGGAAAAAAAAATGAACGTGTAATCGACAGTCTCAAAGCTGCCCAATACCCCTATGCATTACCGATCTGGGGAGACAAAGCCACCGGAATGGGATTCAATCTGCCCTATTCAGCTGGGGTGAGTGTTCAGTACTTCTGGCAGCAATCTGACATCGTCATCGAAAATCTGATGGTTGGATTCAACGGGGGTACCCAGTTCAATGTCGACGAACTTATCCGATTCAACAAAGCCGTAGCTACAGCCGGTGGCTTGTCGGTTAGACCCGATGTCTGGGTTTTCCCTTTTTTAAATGTGTATGGAATTCTGGGAAAAACCCAGGCGTCCACCGATGTGGGTTTTGGGCTTTGGCTTCCTGATCAAAACAACAACTACACGGAAGTGCTCTCTGCCGGATCACTGGTTGAATTTAATGCCACGACATTTGGCTTGGGAATGACTCCCACCATTGGGGTAGCCGGTGGATTTATGGCTTTGGATATGAATGTGACTTGGACAGACGTCCCCCAGCTTGCCAGACCCACTCAAACCTTTGTTTTTGGTCCCAGATTGGGGAAAAACTTCAAGTTGAAAAAACCAGATCGGGCCATCACCGCTTGGGTTGGAGGATTCAGAGTTCATCTTAACTCAGAGACAAATGGTTCGATAGCACTGAATGAAGTATTCCCTCCAGGGACCCTGGGTGGAAAGGTGGATGAAGGTTTTGAAAAAGTTGAAAATGCCTATACCCAAGTGGATTCGTGGTGGAACAGTTTGAGCCAAGCCCAACAAAACAATCCGATCAACAAAGCCAAGTACGAAACTGCAACCGAAATCCTGGACAAAGCAAGCAACTTGTTGGTCGCCGCAGATGGGGCTATCAGTACTATCGAAACCTCAACTGTGGAATATTCGATGGACAAAAGACCTAAGGACATGTGGAATTTTCTGGTTGGGGGCCAATTTCAGATGAATAAGCATTTGATGGTCAGATTGGAATACGGTTTCCTCGGAACGAGACAACAGTTTATGACCGGGTTACAGTACAGATTTGGTCTGTAAACCTGGACATCATTGTTCCTCAACTTTTTTCTTCCTGCTGCTTTCGGGAAAATTCTCCAAAAGTTGCAGGTAGACCTGACCTAGTCGGATTAATTGGCAGAGTAGAGATTTATCTATTTTTTACCGTAACTTTTCCTTACCAAACGATTCGTAATCAGTTCTTTTTGTGAAAAATTGATTCCCAATTTTCTTTTTTCCCCCTAAATCCAAACCTTAAATGACCAAAATTTCACCTTCCGATTTGCTCAAAAAAATTTTGTCTCTGCTGATATTCTCCATTTCATCACTTCCTGTTTGGGGACAAACCACCGAGAAACTAAAAAATACCACCCTCGATTTTGTCCAGACTCTGGAGAGTAACCACAAGGACTCTGTATTTATCTCCTTTTCTGACAGCGCCAGAACTCAATGGACCAACCTTCCGCTTGGGCTGGCCCCACGTGCAGGACTTCGGTATGGAGATCTGTCAGAGGAAAGCAAAATCGCTTTCCACAAAGTGCTAAGTTCTATCTTCAGCTCCCAGGGGTATCTGAAAACTTTTGCCATCATGCAAGTGGACGACATCCTTCACGAATTGTTTGAAATCCAGTTTCAGCAGGGAAAAGTATCCGAGCGAAGCATGGAATTTATCCGAAAACTAAATTGGGACTATGGCAATTACTATCTAGCTATTGCCGGTAATCCTGAAACGGATGACACTTGGGGATTGAAACTGGAAGGACATCACATTTCAATCAATCTGACGGTTTCTGGGGATGAATTCTCCATGACCCCTCTGTTTTTTGGATCTGATCCTGCTGTGGTGGAAGACACACAATATGCGGGCTTGAGACCACTCAGCAAGGAGGAAGACTATGGCTTTTGGCTGATCAATGCGCTGGATGAAACCCAAAAAGCCAAGGCAACGCTCAGTGAAAAAGTACCCGGTGATATCATTACCAGCCCAGACCGACCGCAATGGCTGGAGGAATACAAAGGCATCAAAGGTTCCGAACTTAGTGAAGGCCAACAGAAAATCCTCCACTACCTGATCGAAGAATACATCGGCAACCTGGATCATCAAAAGGCAGAGGAATACCTAGCAAAACTACATGCAAGGGGTATGGGTGAAGTCTATTTCGCCTGGATTGGAAGCTACGAACCCATGAAGGCACACTACTACATCATCCACAGCCCGGACTTCCTGATCGAATACGACAATGTCGGCTTTCTGGACAATGCCAATCACATCCACTCCATTTGGCGCGAAAACGGAAATGATTTCGGAGAGGATATTTTGAAAAAACACCGAATGGAACACAAGCATGACTAAAATGAAAAACCTGTCAGGATTTTGAATCTCTGACAGGTTTAAATCTTTGTTCGATTTTTAAATTCAAAATCAATTCACCCCTGCTCCAAACAAATCCCCTGCATTCCAGCTCGGCTTAGCCGGTGTATTGGCAATGGAATAGCTGATCAGGAAGTTGAGCTGCACATAGGTTTTGGCGGCGGTGAAATTGAAAATTCCGTCCATTCCATCCGCAGCACGGTGATAATAGTTGGCTCTCCATTCTTTGACAAAGGCATCCATATTGAATCCGGGGATAGTGCTTTTGTTTCCGTACTTGATGTGCAAAGCCGGTATCCCGCTGACCACAAAACTATATTGGTCACTTCGTACGAATCGGTTTTGCTCCGGTTCGGGATCTTTTTCTACATCCAAACCCAAATAGTCCGCAGCAAATTTCACATTCCCCATGATGCTGGAATGCTCCGCTCCCAAAGGAACCACGGAAAGCAAAGGCGCTATCACCGTCGGCATGTCGGTATTCACATTGGCCACGATGGAAGATTTCGGCACAGTCGGATTAGCAGCAAAATAGGAAGAGCCTACCAAGCCCATCTCTTCTGCAGTCACCATTACAATCAGCACCGAGCGCTTGGGCTTCGCATTTCCGTTTTTGTAGACTCTGGAGATTTCGAGCAGAGAGGCTACACCTGAAGCATTGTCATGAGCCCCGTTGTAGATGGAATCTCCGTTTTCAGGCCTTCCGATTCCCACGTGATCGAGATGGGCAGAATGGACCACATATTCATTTTTCAACTTTGGATCCGATCCCGGAATCAGTCCGATCACATTGTAGCTTTCAAATTCGCTGTGGGCAGTAGAATAGCTGGCAGAAAAGGTAAAAGGAAACTCAAAAGAGGAATTCTTTCGGTCCTTGATATCAGCCAACACCTGATCCAGATTTTTGCCTGAATTCAAAAACAGGCCTGTCAGAAAAGATTTGCTTCCGTTGAGCGCAAAGCCCAGGTTTCCTACGAAACCGCGTCCGTAAGCAGTCGTTTTCTCCGGATTCAGAGCCACATTGGATTGGAGCGTTGGATTGGGATTGGCAAATGGCAAATTGGGATTGACCAAGATGCCGCCGATTGCTCCTTTGGCAAAAGCTGTATTCATCTTATTCCCCGGACTGGAAAAATGAGAGACCAAGGTGGAAGCCGGAAGCCCATCCGGCACTCCTGCGACCATGACCACCACTTTTCCCTTGACATCCACTCCTTCGTAATCAGAGTACATTCCCGGGATATCTACTCCAAATCCCACAAAAACCAAGGGCCCTTCACCCGACGCTTTTGAAAGTTTGGGATGGGGTACAGGTTGGAAATCTTTGGAAAAAACCAGCGTATGGACGTTTCCGCTTTTGTCTTTCAACTTGGCTTCTGCCGAGGCATTATCCACGACCGACTTTCGCAGGACCAACTTTTGGGTGTATTGACCTGGGTCACCGCCTGGCTCGATGCCGATTTGCTTAAATTGATCGATTACATAATCCACAGCCATCTGGTACCCTTCGGTTCCGGGCATCCGGCCTTTCAGTTTGTCATCAGCGAGGTAGGCAATGTGGTTTCGGATGGTTACTGTATCGATTTGGTTCATAGCCCGCTTGACGGAACCGGGGACAGGTACTTTTTGGGCCATCGTCTGGAAAGACATGAGTGCCAAAAAAAGGAAACAGAGTTTTTTCATCATCACTAAAGGGTTATATCTGGATGGAAGCCGAAAGTATCATTTTTAGCTCAAAATGCCACCTAGTAGAATACGAGGCTTGACGCATTCAATTTTATCAGGACGGAAGAAGGGTGTTTAACACAACTTTATTGGGAAGACTAACTCCAATTTTACCAGACTGAACACTTAGCTTACTTCTAAGTTTGAAATCATAAGGACAATTCACAGATAGAAAGAAATTGAATCTAAGAAAGGTTCAGCCAGTTTTTCTTCCTTGAATAATTGATCGGACAACCTGATCTTTACCCAAAGTCCACAGATTAATTCAACAAAGCTCCCTGACCATGACCAACCTGCTGATTAACGGAAAAGAGTATGAGGTGAATGCCGAAAACGGCATGCCGCTACTATGGGCAATTCGCGAACAATGCGGCTTGACGGGAACCAAATTTGGATGCGGAATCGCCCAATGCGGTGCCTGCACCGTTCATCTCGATGGCCAACCTATTCGCTCCTGCATCACTCCGGCGGCTTCTGTTGAGGGAAAAAATATCACCACCATCGAAGGAATTGCCACAGACCCCAACACGCTCCATGTCGTACAGCAAGCTTGGATTGCCGAGCAAACCCCACAGTGTGGCTACTGCCAATCCGGTCAAATCATGTCGGCTGTGGCGCTTTTGAATGAACATCCAAATCCGACTGACGAACAAATCGATGCCGCCATGTCTGGTAACATCTGTCGATGCGGGATGTATGGCCGGATCAAATCCGCGATCAAACGTGCCTCCGAAGCTCTTCAATCCTCTACTCTTTAATCAGGTTGGCTATGAAAAAATGGACTAGACGCGCATTTATCGGAGCAGGAGTTTTGGCCGGTGGTACCTTGGTACTTGGAATTGCAATCCGTCCCGGAAACCGGGCTTCCAAAGTCGCCGGACTGATCGCCTCCGGAGGAGAGACGGTCATGAATATCTGGCTGAAAATCGCTCCGGACAATACCGTAACGGCTATCATTCCGCATGCCGAAATGGGTCAGGGTGTGCACACCGCTTTGGCCATGATGCTCGCAGATGAGATGGAGGCAGATTGGACCAAAGTAAAGTTTGAAGAAGCCCCTGCTTCCAAAGAATATGCAAATTATTCGGTGGCAAAAGGCTTCATCGCCGGTAACGCCAATTTCCCCAAATTCTTGGACCAAACCATCGAAGGCGTATTCCTGACTGCGGTAAAGTCTCTGAATTTCCAAATCACAGGCGGAAGCGCTTCGGTCAGATTCACCGGTCAAGATGCCATGCGCATTGCGGGTGCCTCGGCTAAATCCATGCTCCTTCAAGCTGCTGCCGATACTTGGAAAGTGCCTGTGGAAGAACTTACCGCTCAAAAGAGCACAATCCTACATGGGGGTAGTGGCCGAAGTGCCACTTTTGGTGAGTTGGCACCGGCAGCTGCCAAAGTCAAAACTCCCACCCATCCCAAACTCAAATCCCGAGAAGAATTTACCTTGATGGGCACTTCTCAACCAAGATTTGACATCCCTGCAAAAGTAACCGGACAAGCCATCTTTGGCATGGATGTGCAGGTACCGGGGATGAAATACGCCACCATCAAAGCAGCCCCGGTTTTTGGAAGTAAAGTAAAAGCGGTGGATACCACCGTCAGGTCAAGTCAGCCCGGCGTTGTCCAAATCCTGAATCTTGGAAATGCTGTTGCAGTCATTGCCGAAGGCTATTGGCAGGCAAAAACCGCCCTGCAGGCGCTTCCGATTACTTATGAATCCACTCCAAATGATGGTCTCAATCAAGACGAAATCATCAATCGATACCGGAAGGCCATGGATACCGACCTGACTGAAGGAAACTTGGAAACACACTTCAAAAGTGGAGATGCATCAAAAGCCCTTCAGGAAGCAAAAGTCCTGATCGAAGCAGAATATCAATTGCCATTTTTGGCACATGCTACCATGGAACCGATGAACTGTACGGCCTGGGTACAGCCGGGGAGATGTGAACTCTGGTGTGGCAGCCAAAATCCTCTTGGAGTCAAAGCCGCCGCCGCCGAACTGCTGGAGTTGGATCTGGACCAGGTGATCGTTCACAATCAACTCTTGGGAGGAGGTTTTGGAAGACGCTCCGAGACCGATGTGATCAAGCAGGCGATTTTGATTGCCAAGGAAGTAGATTTTCCTGTGAAATTGATCTGGTCCAGGGAAGAAGATACCCAACACGACGTCTATCGCGAGGCAACACTTAGCCGACTCAAGGCCGGTTTAGATGTATCCGGGCTCCCTGTCGCCTATTCCCATCAGTTTATCTTCAAGCATCATCCACCGGAGGCGGCGGATATTCCTTATGCCGTTCCCAACCAATTGATCCAGTATTCCAGTCCCGCTTCTCACGTGCCTTGGGGCAATTGGCGCAGCGTGGATCACTCGACTCACGGTTTTTTGACCGAATCCTTTGTAGATGAAATGGCTCATGCAGCCAAGCAAGATCCTGTTGCCTATCGGAAAAATCTGCTCAAGGATAAGCCTAGGCTTCAGGCAGTTTTGGATCTGGCGCATGAAAAGTCAAACTGGGGATCCCCGCTTCCCGATAATTGGGGCAGAGGCATTGCTATAGGAGAATCTTTCGGTTCGGTGGTGGCGGAAGTCGCCGAAGTAGAAGTCGGTTTAGATGGGAAAGTAAAAGTTCACCGAGTAGTCTGCGTGGCAGATCCGGGATTTGCGATTCACCCGGATGGGTTCATTGCACAGATGGAAAGTGGGATCATTTATGGATTGGCAGCAGCGATGACAGGGGAAATCACCATCGAAAACGGTGCCGTAGCGCAGGGAAATTTCCACAATTATCCAGTCACCCGAATGAGTGAAGCACCGAAAATCGAAACCCACATCCTCAACTCCGGAAACCCTCCCGGTGGTGCAGGAGAACCGAGTACGCCGCTTATTGCGCCGGCAGTGACCAATGCGATCTTTGCCGCTACCGGAATTCGAATCCGTCAGCTTCCTATTTCCAAAGCTGATTTGCGGATTTCGATTCGCCAAACAACCTAATCGTTATGCTTTCTATCAACTCTTTCTAAATCCACTATGGGACTCTTCTGGAATCTCCTTCAACAAAGTCAAATCTCCGAACAAAACTCCAGAGCCTCCACGCTGGAAGCTCGTGTAGCATTTTTGGAACAAGAACTTCGAAAAACACAAGAATTATTGATCAAGACGCTGAAGGTGCTTGAGGAGCAAAGCGGTAAAGACATCAATGGGGACGGGAAAATCGGGTAACCGTCCTCTCATCTAAAATCCTAAATTCCTTTTTATCAAGCCTTCAAATCTGCCAAACGTCATTTTTCATTAGGATGGAGTCAATCATTTTCTCATATTGAGACAATAGACATTGACTTAAACCCATACCTAATGAAAAGAAATAACCGACGTGATTTTTTGCAAAAAATCGGGCTGGGTACAGCCGGATTGGCCGCAACACCTTTTGCCGTAAATGCAAATTCAACTTCCCAGCCTTACCCTGAGGCTGATGACGAGCAGTACTTAAAAATCGGTGACGAAATCGCCGTGGCAGACACCAGTTTTGGGAAAATCCGAGGCTACCAAATGAATGGGGTTTATACCTTTTTGGGAGTGCCTTATGGGGCAGACACGAGTGGGAAAAACCGGTTTATGCCTCCACAAAAACCCGAAAAGTGGGAAGGAATAAAGGATACCATCTGGTGGGGAAACACTGCCCCGCAAATCATGGACAATCGCTATGCTGCTGTTCATTATTCATTCGCAGATCACTGGAATTATGACGATGTTTCCGAAGACTGTCTCAAACTGAATGTCTGGACCAACGGATTGGCGGACGGCAAAAAGCGACCGGTGATGGTCTGGCTGCACGGAGGAGGATTCACTAACGGCAACGGAATCGAGCAGGACGGATACCATGGAGAAAACTTCGCCAAAAGCAAAGATGTGGTCTTCGTTTCCATCAATCACCGTTTGGGGCCGATCGGATTTACAGATCTCTCGGGAGTAGGAGGGGAGAAATACGCAGCTTCCGGAAATGTCAGTCAACTGGACATCATTGCATCTCTCCACTGGGTCAGGGATAATATCGCCAATTTTGGAGGTGACCCTGGTAACGTCACGATTATGGGTCAGTCAGGCGGTGGAGCCAAGGTCACTTGTACCATGGCGATGCCAGCTTCAAAAGGGATCGTACACAAAGGGGTAGCGCTAAGCGGATCGATGCTTAAAGCCAATGATCAAGACTACGCCAGAAAATTGGGTCAATACGTCCTTGAAGCAGCAGGATTAACTCCAAATGAAGTGGATAAGCTTCAGGATATTCCCTGGAGACAATACATTGATATCGCTAACAAAGCACTCGATCGCATGCGAAAGGAAAATCCTCAGCCCGGATTCCGAGGAGGATTTGGGCCAGTAGCTGATGGGGTCAACGTGCCCAAAGGGGAATTTTTCTCAGATCCCAACAGCCATGAGTCGGAAATGCCATTGATGATCTGCACGACCTTCCACGAGTGGGGTGCCACCCGGACCAATCCCAAATTGGAGGCGGCTGGGGAAGCAGAGATCATCGAAGCCATGAAGCAGCGGTTTGGGGAAAAGGCAGGAGAGGTGTACAAAGCTTATGCGGCCAACTTCCCCGGGAAAAAACCTGCGGAAATCATGACCTTAGCTGCTTCCAACCGCGCCAATGCCGTAGCCTGCGGCAACGCAAAATCCAAACAGAAGGCCCCGGTTTACATGGCTTGGTTTGGATGGGAACCCAATCTGTACAACGGAAGAATGCGTGCCTTTCACTGCATCGACATCTGTTTTTGGTACGACAATACCGATCGGATGTACACCCACACCGGAGGAGGCAAGCGTCCAAGAATGCTTTCGGAGAAAATGTCGACATCACTTCTGGCCTTCATGAAAACCGGAAATCCCAATGCAGGAGCCCTTCCCAATTGGCCAAAATTCACCTCCCAAAACGGAGAGACGATGGTGCTGAATGATGTCAGCGAAGTGAAAAACGATCCCGATCGAGCAGCAAGAGCCGCTCTGCCACAAGCCTAGGCTCATTTCTCAAAGGGTTGAAAGACTTGGTTTTTTCAAAAAGTTTGGCCTTTTTGAAGAACCAAGTTTTTTTATGCCATGAAGAAAAGCACGATAATGTTCCTGATCTTGGGAGTCCTTGTTGGAGCCTTTGGCTATTGGAGAATTGATTTTTTGGAAGATGGAGCATTGTTTCAAACGGTATTTTACACCCTGGCTCCGGGTGCTTTTTTGGTCGCTTTGATCTCGGGAATTATCCGAAAAAACCAGCCAGCCATGAATGCATTGATCATCTCCTTGGGAGTAATGCTGGGAATGCTGTCCAGGATCGTCTCCGATATCCTCAAGGACCCAAGTTCTCACAATCTTTTCCCTTTTGAACTGATGATCGGACTGGTCATCGTATTGCCGGCTGCATTTTTGGGTACTTACCTGGTTTATGGCATTTTCTTCCTTTCGGGTAAAAATTAATTTTCTTGAATTCTCAGGAGAAAAAGTTTAAAATTCCATCCCCAATCAAAGGATTAGACTAACTTTTGCCGTCAAAAATTTGAGTTATGACTGACTTTAGAAACTTCAAAGTTCCCTACGAACTTGCCCCCGAATATTCGAAATCCGTGGCTTATTTCTCCATGGAATTCGCCATCCACCAGCCGCTCAAAATTTACAGCGGCGGCTTGGGATTTCTCTCCGGTTCCCATCTCCGGAGCGCTTATGAACTGAAGCAAAACCTCATCGGAATCGGTATCCTCTGGAAATATGGCTACTACGACCAAGGCCGAAACCAGGACCAGACTCTCAAGCCTGAATGGTACGAGAAAACCTACAGTTTTTTGGTGGACACCGGGATCAAATTCCAAGTGCCCGTTCACAATCAGCCTGTATGGGTCAAGGCTTGGTATCTTCCACCGGATACCTTCAAAAGTGCTCCGCTTTTCCTCCTGAGTACCGATCTCCCCGAGAATGATTATCTGAGTCAGACCATTACGCACAAGCTATACGATGCAGATACCGCTGCCAAAATCGCACAAATGATGATTTTGGGCATTGGTGGAGCCATGTTGATCGATCAGTTAAATTTCAATCCAGAGATCTATCACCTCAATGAAGCTCATGGAGGTAGCAGCATTTATTACCTGATGAAGAAATTCGGCAGCAAAGCCGAAGTCAAAAAACGCTTGGTCTTCACCACCCATACGCCGGAGGAAGCAGGGAATGAAAAACACGATTATTTCCTCTTGGACAAGATGAGTTTTTTCTACGGTCACTCGATTTCCGAAGCACAAAAATTGACAGGGATGGATGGCTCCGTATTCAATCACAGCTTGGCTGCATTGCGCTTCGCCCGGGAGGCAAACGGCGTGAGCAAGCTGCACGGCGAAGTAAGCCGACGCATGTGGGGTCATTATCCCGATATTCCGGAAATCCAATCCATCACCAATGCCCAAAACTGGAAATACTGGGCTGACAAGCAACTCTACCGCTTCATGGAAGAAGCCGACAACCCGGGATTTGATGACCGAAAGCGATACTTAAAGAAACGGGCTTTTGAAATCGTGGCGGATCAAACCGGAAAATTAATGGATCCGGATGTCCTCACCATCGTGTGGGCGAGACGCTTTGCCGCATACAAACGCCCGGATTTGATTGCTCAGGATTTGCAGCGATTCGAAGATTTGGTAAACAACACCGCCCTGCCAGTTCAAATCATTTGGGCGGGTAAGCCCTATCCCATGGACTATGGAGCAATCAGTGTCTTTAACTCACTTGTGCACCTGAGCAAGCGTTTCAAAAACGTAGCCGTCTGCGTGGATTATGAACTGTCACTGAGCAAGCGACTCAAGCAGGCCGCAGACGTTTGGCTCAATAATCCCCGTGTACCCCGCGAAGCATCCGGAACCAGTGGAATGACTGCTTCCATGAACGGTGCGGTCAACTTCAGCACCTTTGACGGTTGGATCTGTGAATTTGCCCGTCATGGAGAGAACTGCTTCATCGTGCCTCAGGCCGATTACCATAATCTGAGTATCCAGGATCAGGACGAACACGATCTGGATCACCTGTATGAAATCCTGAAAAATGAAATCCTGCCCATCTACTACAGCAACAAGCGGAAGTGGAGAGACATCGTGCAGGCAGGGATGCACGATGTACGGCATGAGTTTGAAAGTAACCGAATGGCTAAAGAGTATTATCAGCTGATGTATAGCTGATCTTGAAAAATCCATTAAGCCCGGCAAGTCCGGGCTTTTTTGATTTAAAACAAAGTTTCAGTCAGGGAATGGAATCCGATTTACTTAACTTTTGAAGACTAATCACCCAAAATAAACCCAAAAGCAAAAGGCCGATGACTTCGTTTGATTACATCGTGGTAGGTGCCGGATCGGCGGGATGTGTACTTGCCAATCGACTTTCTGAAAACCCTGAAAACTCCGTCTTGCTCATTGAGGCCGGAGGACCTGACAAGAAACTGGAAATCGGAATTCCTGCAGGATATGGCAAACTGCACCGTTCTGAAGTGGATTGGGGCTTTTCTACCGAGCCACAGGAATTTGTAAACAACCGAAGAATCTATTTACCGAGAGGGAAAGTACTCGGAGGGAGCAGCTCAACTAATGCCATGGCTTATGTGCGTGGAAACCGGGCTGATTTTGATGGCTGGGCCGCTTTGGGTAATCCAGGTTGGAGTTTCGAAGAGGTTTTGCCCTTCTTCAAAAAATCCGAACACAACGAAGACATCCATACTCCTTTTCATGGAAGAGGAGGACCGCTTAACGTTTCCTTCGCAAAGTCCTTTCAAACTCCCTTTGCTTCTGCCTTTGTTGCGGGATGTCAGGAAGTAGGTATCCCCAGAAATGAGGATTACAATGGGGAAAGGCAGGAGGGATGCGGATTTTTCCAATTCACCATCAAAGACGGAAGGCGCCATAGTACGGCTGCAGCCTTTTTGAAGCCCGCGTTATTGCGGAAAAACCTACAGGTCTATACCCACACCGTTGTCAAGCAGATTCTGATCGAAAAAGAACGGGCGATCGGAGTAGAAATTTCAACGGGAAATGGCGCTTCTCAGAAAGTATTTGCAAAAAAAGAGGTCATTCTCAGCGCAGGGGCATTTCAGTCGCCCCAGGTGCTGATGCTTTCCGGTATCGGTGACCCTGAGGAACTGAAAAGAGCGGGGATTGATGTCAAACTCGCTTTGCCGGGAGTAGGCAAAAACCTTCAGGATCATCTGTTCTTTCCGGTTTCTGCGCTTGCTTCGGTAAATAAAGGATTCAACCATCACCTGACCCCATGGAATCAGGTGAAAGACCTTGTCGGCTACCTCTTGACTCATCGGGGAGTGATGACCTGCAGTCCCCTAGAGGCCGTTGCCTTTTACCATTCTCAGGGAAAAGAGGGCGTGGATTTTCAATTGCACTTTGCTCCGATTCATATCGGCAACCACTACGATACAGATATGTACGATCTGAATACCTATCCCAAAACGGACGGATTTACGATTTTACCCAGCCTGCTCAAGCCTAAGAGTATCGGCTATGTCGGTATCCGATCCGCTGATTTCAGAGATAACCCTGTGATACAGCCCAATTTCTTATCCGCAGAGGAAGACTTAAACACTTTGATTGCCGGTGCAAAAAAGGCCTTGGAAATTCTTAAATCCGATGCCTTTGGGCCATTTCGAAAAGAGATTATCACTCCCGCCAACGAATCGGACGAGGGAATTGCGGATCATATCCGAAAATCTGTGGAGACAATCTACCATCCGGTCGGCACCTGCAAAATGGGAAATGATCCGGATGCTGTGGTCGATCACCGCCTAAGAGTTCATGGCATTGAAGGATTGCGTGTAGCAGATGCCTCCATCATGCCAGAGATCGTGGCAGGGAATACGAATGCAGCAGTCATTATGATCGGAGAAAAGGCAGCAGATTTGCTGTTAAACTCCAAGGATCACTCCTAAAGTTGGGCTTAAAACGTAATGGTAAATCTGGTGCCTTCGTTGAGTTGGCTGTCTAATTCGATTTTTCCGCCCATTCGGGTCACATGGTTGTAAACCAGGTAAAGACCGATTCCTTTGCTGTCGTGATGGTCGTGGAATTTCTGATGAAGGCCAAAAATCCTGTCCCCCACTTTTTCCAAATCCATTCCCATTCCATTGTCTGCCACAATCAATTGCTTTTGCCCGGCATGAATTCTTGTATAAACCTGGATTTTGGGAGATACCTCCGGCCGTGCGTACTTGATTGAATTGGTGATCAAATTCAACAAGATGCTTTCGAGATTGGTAGCATTGAACTCCACCTCATCCCACTCGGAAAAGTCCACCACGATCTGCGCCAAAGAGCTTTTCACCAAGGAGTTGATTGATTCGAGGACTGTGCTAAGGCTCTTTCCGAGATGAACGTTCTCCCTTTTTGCAAGGGATTCGTTTCGATCGGTCAGAATATCCACGTAGGCGTTTAGGGTATTTTTAAGATTCTGACCCGATTTTTCCAGAATTTCTACCAGTTCAAGGGTTTCTGGATCGGTGATTTTTTCAGGATTCAAAAGTGAAAAGACCGAAAGCAAATTATTAACCGGAGCTCGAAGATCGTGGGAAGTGGTATAGGTCAATTGCTTCAATTCTTCATTGATTCTTGTCACCTGAGTCAATAGCGCATTTCGGTCCGCTTCCAATTGCTTTTTATGCGTGATATTCTTTGCTATGGCAAAGACCACCTGCTGCGCCTCGATCGGCATGGATGTCCAGGAAAGCCAGACCGTTTCCCCGTTTTTACACAGGTATCGGTTCTCAAAGTTCAGCAAAGGCTTGGCTTGATGCAACTGATCTCGAACCCGGGAAGTGGTGCTCCGGTCCTCCGGATGAATAAATTCATTGATCGGCTTGCTGTATAATTCCTCCACCGAATACCCCAATAACTTTGGAACCGCTGGGTTAATTTTTTTGAAATAGCCATCAAATCCCGCAATACAAAATAGATCGGGAGTTAGATCAAAGAAAAGTTCGTAGTTGTATTCGGTTTGAACCATGGAATTCCTGATACAGAAAAATACACAACCGAAAGTTAGCCAAACTAACCAAAGAGAGGAAAAGTAAAATTATGTAAATCAAATCCCCTTGATTCGATACACTTTCCCGTCTGCTTTGGACATGATATAAACCTGTCCGGTATGGTCCGAGCCAAACTTCAGGTCCACCCGATCACTTCCACAGAGTTCTTTGAGGGTCATTTCTTTTCCTTGATAGGTGATGCCCCAGGTTTGGACTTTCGGGCTTGGACGTTCACTCAGATCTGCAAAGAAAAGCCTTCCGGATGGCACATCACCAAAGACAAACATTCCTTTCAGGGGTCCGTCAGGCATGACATATCCACCGATTACAGCCACGGTTTCGTCGTGTTCCAATTGAATCAAAGGATAGGTCACCCCGAATTTTTGGTCATCTGCAGGCAAAGGATATAGGGTGCGGAAGCTCCCAAACGGATTGATCGTAAAGGTGCCCTCACGGATCGGCCAACCGTAGAATTTGCCCTGCTCAATGCGGTTGATTTCCTCGATGCTGTGCTGACCGATATCCGTGGCGTGTAGATTTCCCTTATCGTCCCAAAAAACCCGATTGGGATTTCGGAACCCGTAAGCAAGAACCTCACCAGCCATTCCGGGTTTTCCGGCAAATGGGTTGATTTTAGGGATTCCAAACTTTCCGTTTTTACCATCTTTTCCGGCTGGATCAATTCTCAAAATGCTGCTGTAGATTCCCCTGCCTTGATGATTAGATATGGCTGCGAAGCGCTTTTCGGCAGTTCCCCCATCTCCATAGCCAATGTAGAGCAAGCCATAGTCCGGATCACCTTTCTTGGAGTTGGGGTTGAATGTTAATTCCTGCATGCCATGGGCCTGTGAGGCATTGTCAATGCGAAGAACCTGTCGGTCTGTTCCCTTGAAAACTCCGGCGCTTGGATCTTCCGCTTTCCATTCGGTCAATACCCATTGCATAAATACACTCAAGCTATCGGTAAATCCAAAATCAGATGGTGCAGTACCTCCGGGTTCGGTATGTGAAGTGTAGAAAAGTCCGTTGGTTGCAAAATCCGGATGAAAGGCAAAACTTCCAACGCCTGTTGCCCAGCCCGGTTTGCTGACCATGGCTGGACGCTTTTCTTTCAGATTGAGATACAGGACCGGTTTTTGGTCAACCAACTCATAAAGACCGATTCGTTGATCATTGATCATCAATCGCTCAGTACCGGGAATTGCCTCCATTTTAGTCATTTTGGATAATGGGGGGGCGGATTCGGAAGGGGGAAGCTGTGCAAAAAATTCGAGTTCCATGCGGATGCCGGAATCCTGGATTTTCTCCGGAATCAGATTGGAGGTGGTATCGCCGCTGATCGGAATGGGAAGTGTCTCAAACGTATGCAAGTAGCTCAACAAAGCATCCAAGTCCTCTTTGGTCAAATCCGGAAATCCGGGCATTTGCGTTTTGTACTTGGCCAGCAATTCGACTGCCCGAGGGTCTTTGGCATCAAATGCAGTTGCTGGATTTTTTATAAACTCTATAATCCAACTGGATTCAACTTGTCGCGTGAGCCCGCTGAGATTAGGGCCTATGGCATCTTCGTTAAAATTGTGACAAGTGGAGCATTGTTGATCAAATAGTGTCTTTCCTTTTAATATTTGGCTGGCGTCAGTTGAAATATCCTTACCAAATTCAGTCTGGTTTGGCGAACAGGAGAAAATCAACAGAGACAAGGAAACCGGAAAAAGAAGCGTTTTTTTCATCAGTACTAATTTGGGATTTAAGTTTTCCAAGAAAAACTGTTACCCCAAATCTTTCCCCATTTTTTACGGAATCAATTTCTGCGAAAATCCTTTTCCATTTCAATGATCAATCTTGAATCCAGCCCACGGAAGGCTAAGGAACTTAAAGTACATTTCGGCAAATAAATCGGTTGCAACCATGCAAGACCCTCAAACTCCTCAACTCCAACTTTCATTTCTCGACTACCTAAGTCCGGTGGTCATCGGCCTGACCCTGTTTTTCATATTGATTCTTGTTTTCATCGCTGGATTTCAGATGAGAAAACTAAAAATCAAAAAAAACCCGACTTTGGAATTTGAAGAATTGGGATCGATAAGCTCAACCTTATTAGGCTTATTGGCTTTGATCTTGGCTTTTACCTTCAGTATGGCAAATTCGAGATATGACGAGAGAAGGGAGCTCGCCATTCAGGAAGCCAATGCGATCGGGACTGTTTTTTTGAGAACTGAGTTTTTTCCGGACAGTGTAGAAAAGAATCTAAAATCCACCTTAAAAAAGTATTTGGATGAGCGGATTGCCATTTATAACTCCGGAATGGATGTGAATAAATTTCTGCTTCACCTGAAAAATTCAGATGTGGAAGCAAAATCACTTTGGAATCAGGTCACAGATTTTTCGAAATCAGATCCATCTCTGGTGAAGAGCTCAGAAATCGTTCCTGCATTGAATGATATGATTGATCTGACGACTTCCCGAAAAGCAGCAGGAGAAGCTAATATTCCCACCTCCATTCAATGGTTTTTGATCATCCTGTGTATTTCTTCTACCTTCCTATTAGGCTATGAACGGAAAAATCATTTTGATTGGATTATTGTCATCGGTTTTTCACTATTGCTATCGCTGACTGTGTTTTCAATCATTGATTTGGATCGCCCCCGCTCGGGATTTGTGACCTTGGATGAGGCCAACTCCAAAATCACTGAACTACGGAGCTTATTTGAATAAAAAGAATTCTGAACGAACTAGTTTAGAAATACCCGATGTTCAGTCTGATATTTATCATAAAAACAAGAAAGGAACCCTCCATCTTTAGCGTGTGGAGAAAAACCGATTATTCATTTATTTCGAGAAAGATTATAACTACTAATCCCATATGAGAATTTTAAAAATTTATCTGATGGTTGCTTTTGTCGGAATCAGTTTTCTGGCACAAGCCCAAGCACCAGCACCTGTCACTCTGGATACAGCCAGAATGTCTTACAATGAGATCTCTCAAAAAATCGGGGTATTTCTTTACCCTACCAAAGACCAAAGTAAATCCCAGCAAAAACAGGACGAATACCAATGCTACCTATGGGCAGTGGAACAATCTGGTGTCGATCCCTTGAATCCGCCAAAAATTGAATCCGCTCCTCAACAGACAGGACCAACAGGGGGAGCAGTAGTAGGAGCAGCCAAAGGAGCTGCAGCAGGTGCGGCCATCGGTGCAATAGCCGGTGACACAGGAAAAGGTGCCGCAATTGGCGCTGTAGCTGGAGGATTATCGGGTAGAAGACAGGGAGCTGTAATGCAACAGCAGCAAAATCAAAAAGCCCAAGCAAATGTGACAGCCCAAGAGCAGCAACTTCGGGATACCTTCAAACGGGCATTCTCTGTGTGTATAGAAGGCAAAGGGTATACGGTCAAATAATTCCAAACTCCAAGAAAAGAAAACTATGAAAAAGCTAGCACTACTTGCAGGATTGGGATTGATCCTTTTTTCCTGTACCCCATCCAACGAAAACAATGAAGCTCATCTCGCTGTAGTTCAAAATTACGTCAAAGCCGTGGAGTCCCTGGATTATGATGCCATGAGTAACTTCCTGGATGAGAACTATCTGGGCCTGGGACCATCGTATGGAGATTCCATCAGCAAAACTCAGGCTGTGGAAAGCTGGAAGTACAATTCCGAAAACTTGTACAAGAAGATCGAGCATACCAAATCAAAGTATGCATTTGTGAATATTCCTGACGGTGATGCTCAGGGTGACTGGATTGCTACCTGGTCGGAATTAAAAATCACTTACAAAAACGAACAAACCGTCATGATCTGGGCAAACAGTAATTACCTGGTCAATAACGGTAAAATTGTCCGGAGCCTTACCTTCTATAATGAAGCTGATGCCTTGAGACAAATGGGGTATGAATTTTATCCAGCAGAATAACGCCAAAACCTTTTCTTAATTACACGTTTGGGCCGGTTTTTGAAAAATGACCGGCCTTTTTCGTCCCGAGGAAGTGCCAAAAATAAAGTATAAGGCCCACTGCTCAGGACTTAGGGACAAATCCATCCCCACTGTTTTGAGAGATGAGGAAATTTCTGCACCATCACACAATAAACTTTCCTCAAAGCTAGCCTTCGCGGCTCCTACAAAATCCGCTAAACAAATTCAAGATGTAAAATCCTTCTCCCGGGTGAATTTGGTATTCGGCTCTGAACCCGGTCAACCAAATCACCTTTCTGAACATAAATTGTCGATTTGGCCGATTCGAAGGTATTCTCCGCAAAGAATTCAGACTATGATTTTTGGCAGTTAAAACAAAAGCCTCCGGTCGCTTTCAAAACCGGAGGCCTGGGTACTCAACCTATCTCTGTTGTTTAAAATGGGTATTTACCCTGGGCAATCATGTAGTCGGCTATTTGTCTTCTGAGCTCTTTGGTATTGACCAGATCTGCTTTGGTGTATCGCTTCAAGCCCATGAGCATGACTTTTTGCTCGTCTCCTTTGGTGAATGACCCAATTGCTTCTTTAGCGGCTGAGTTAATTCTCTCAACAGCTTCAGAAAGGTACACCTGTGACATGGCGATTTGGTAGGCACAGGCATCTTGCCCTTTGATACTCACCAATTTTTCAGTTCGCAGAATGGCTGATTCAGCTGCATAAATCTCAATCATCACATCGGCGAGATTCATCATGATTTCCTGCTCATCCTCAATGCGATCCTGAAGCGCCATAGCTGCCTTTCCGCCCACCATCAGAAATACTTTCTTGAGTTTTTTCAAGACATCTTTTTCTGCTGCAAAAAGCTCTGAAGTATCCACGGTATCAAACGAAGGAACTGAAGTCAATTCCGCAGAAACGGCCATCGCCGGCTCGAAAAGATTGACTTCGCCTTTCATGGCTCGCTTCAACAACATTCCGACCATCAGCATTCGGTTGATCTCGTTTGTCCCCTCATAAATCCTGGAAATCCGGGCATCACGATAGGCTCTTTCCATCGGCGCTTCAGCAGAATAACCCATGCCTCCATAAATCTGCACCCCCTGATCCACAACATAATCAAGGACCTCAGAGCCGTGGATTTTGGAGATCGCACATTCGATAGCAAATTGCTCCAAGGCTTTCAGCTTGGCTTCGGCATCAGGAAGTCCTTCAGCAGCGAGCGCAGACATGCGGTCCTCAATGTCTTGTCCCGCACGATAAGAGAGCGATTCGGATACGTAGGTCTGGATAGCCATTTCCGCTAATTTGGCTTTGATCGCGCCGAAGGTATTGATGCTCATGCCAAACTGCTTTCGCTCGGTGGAATAGTTGATACACTTCGTGATAACGGTTCTTACTCCACCCAAGACACCTGCTCCCAGTTTGATCCGCCCGATATTCAGAATATTCACGGCAATCTTGAAACCATTTTGCCGATCGGAAAGCATGTTTTCGACAGGGACGGGACAGTCGTTGAAGAATACCTGGCGAGTGGAAGATCCTTTGATTCCCATCTTTTTCTCTTCCTCGTTCATGGTGATTCCCCCGAAAGTCTTCTCCACAATGAAGGCGGTCAGATTCTTGTCATTTTCGATTTTGGCAAAGACTATGAACAAATCCGCAAAGCCCGCATTGGAAATCCACATTTTCTGCCCACTGATCAGGTAATGCTTTCCGTCTGGTGAAAGAACCGCTTTGGTTTTACCGCTGTTGGCATCGGAGCCGGCATCCGGCTCGGTCAGGCAATAACATGCTGCCCATTCCCCGGTTGCAAGCTTGGGCAGGTACTTCTGCTTTTGCTCCTCAGAACCATAGTACAAAATCGGAAGTGTGCCGATTCCTGTATGTGCACCATAGGTTGTGGAAAAGGATCCCGCAGCACCGATGATATCTGCGATCAGCATGGAGGTGTTGAAGCTCATCCCCAAACCTCCATATTGCTCAGGGACGGAAACCCCCAGCAATCCAAGTTCTCCGGCTTTTTTGAATATGGCCGGGACAATCTCGGGATTCTTCATGCTGTCGATCTCATCGATATTTGGGGTAATCTCCGTATCGATGAAGTCTTGACAGGCCTGAGCCATCATTTTTTGCTCTTCGGTAAACTCCTCGGGAATAAAAATGGACTGAGCTTCAGTCTCGCGGATCAGAAACTCACCTCCTTGGATGGATTTTGAAATTGTTGTCATTATTTCTATGTTTTTAGGATTTCATCAATTTTCGACATTCGGCATTTTTTAATCACAAACTCAGATTGATGGATTTCGAACACCGAAATTTCATCACTTGAGTAATTCGTAGATTCCGGCAACGCCCTGACCACCACCTACACAGGCAGTGACAAGACCATATTTTTTGTTTTGCCTTCTCAATTCGTTGAAAATCTGTACAGAAAGCTTGGCGCCCGTGCAACCCAAAGGGTGACCTAAGGCTACCGCGCCACCGTTGACGTTGACGATATCCGGATTCATGTCCAGGGATTTCATGACAGCCAATCCTTGCGCAGCAAATGCCTCATTGAGCTCCACCAGATCAATCTGACCTAAGCTGAGACCTGCCTGTTTCAAAGCTTTAGGAACAGCCTCTCTTGGACCAATTCCCATAATTCTCGGATCTACTCCAGCAACACTGTAAGACATCATCCTCGCAATGGGCTCCAATCCCAATGACTTCATCAGTCGCTCGGACATCACCACCACGAAGGAAGCTCCATCAGAGGTTTGGGAAGAATTCCCTGCAGTGACTTGTCCGCCGTTTTTGAATGCCGGCTTTAATGCCGCCAATCCTTCTAGGGTAGTTCCTGCGCGTGGTCCTTCGTCAGTGTCCACCGTGAATTTTCTGGTTCTCTTTTTCCCTTTCTCATCTAAGTAGGTTTCCTCGACTTCTACCGGCACGATTTCATCCTTGAATTTGCCGGAGGCAATGGCTGCCAGTGCTTTTTCATGAGATCGAACCGAAAAGGCATCCGCTTGCTCACGGGTGATGTCGTATTCTTTTGCCAATTCCTCAGCGGTCAAGCCCATACTGAGGTAGTAAGAAGGATTCTGGGAGGCAATTTTCCAGTTTAGGGCGGTTTTGTAGCCCATCATCGGGACCAATGACATGGATTCCGTTCCGCCCGCAATGATGCAATCGGCCATTCCCGCCTTGATTTTTCCAACGGCCAAAGCGATAGCTTCCAATCCTGATCCGCAGTATCGGTTGATTATGAATCCCGGATTGTCTATGCCCAAGGCTAAAAGGGAAATCATTCGCCCCATTTGCATGCCCTGCTCGGCTTCGGGAACGGCGTTTCCTACGATCAGGTCATCGACCATTTTGGCTTCTAAGCCTGGTGTGTTTGCTACCAAATGTTTGATTACATCAGCTGCCAAATCATCGGGTCGATAAAACCGGAAACCTCCTTTTTTAGCTTTTCCAACTGCCGATCTATATCCGTTTATTATGTATGCTTCCATTTGTGTTTCGTTAATTGTTTTGGGTTATTGATTCAGAGTATCAAGTATCTGGAATCAAGTATCAAGATTTAGACTCAAGCGAGATTTTTAATCCCATAATCATTCTTTGTACCTCAGATAAATCAGATTCCATTTCTCTGGCTATTTCTGGATCGAGAATTCCAACCCTTTCAGAAATGATCATTTGCGTTTCTAATTCAAAACTTTCTCCAAGGCTTACCTCAAGAGAGTTCACAAAGGATTTAGAAGAGGACTTTGCACAACCTTCAGCAATATTTGATGGAACTGATACGCCAGCTCTTCTCATTTGAGAGACTAAACCAAATTTCTCCTCTGAAGGAAATGATTTGGAAACGGTGTATATCTTAACAGCTAGATCAACAGCTTTTTGCCATACTTTTAGTTCTTTGAAGTTGTGCATAGCCTGCGTTTTTTGATTCTTGATACTTGTGTCTTGATACCTGCTACTCTTATTAATTCCTAAGTGGTTTTCCTTTGAACAAGATGCTATGAATTCGCTCCAGGGTCTTTTTCTCCCCGGTCAAACTCAAGAATGCCTCACGCTCCAAGTCCAGCAAGTACTGCTCTGTGACCTCGGTTGGAGAAGACAAATCCCCTCCTGACATTACCCATGCCAGTTTTCTGGCAATCTTGGCATCATGCTCGGAGATGTAAGCCCCGTATTGCATGCCTGTAATTCCAGCTTCAAACAGGGCCAGAGATGTTTTTCCCAAGACCTTCACATTGGACTGAGGAATAGGTTGACTATAGCCCAGCTGCACCAGTTCCAATACCTTGGCTTTTGCATCTGCCAGCTGCCGCTTTCTGTTGAGCGAAATACCGTCATTGGCTCTCAGGTAACCCAATCCTTTTGCCTCTACAGCTGAAGTTGAAACTTTGGCCGTGGCAATGTTCATGAAATATTCCTGAAGCTGATTGAGCTCCACGTCACCGTTGATTACTCCGTTGGAGAATCTCAGGGTCATTTCCTTGGTGCCACCACCAGCAGGTATCAATCCCACACCGACTTCAACCAGTCCCATATATAGCTCGGCATGAGCTTGAATGTGATCAGAATGCAGAGATAACTCACAACCACCCCCCAAAGCCATGTTGTGCGGCGCGACTACTACCGGAACTGAAGAATAGCGGGCACGCATCATTGTGTTCTGGAACTGAGCAATCATCAGGTTGATCTCGTCGAAATCCTGATCTCCTGCAAACATAAAGAGCATGGCCAGGTTGGCCCCGGCGGAGAAGTTTCCTCCTTCGTTTCCGATTACCAGACCTTTGTAGGACTTTTCAGCCATTCCGATGGCTGTATTGATGCCTTCGATGACTTCGGCGCCCATGGAGTTCATTTTGGTGTGGAACTCCAGTCCGATCACCTCATCGCCCATATCATAGACGGTGGCACCGGCATTTCCCCATACTTTTTTGCCGGCAGACTTGAGTGTATCCAAGATGATAAACTCTTTGGTTCCGGGAATTTCTTTAAAGGATTTGCCTGGAATGTCGTAGTAAAGCTTTTTGCCGCCTTCGACTTTGTAAAATGACTCGTGGCCTGCTGCCAGCATTTCATGAACCCACGGCGCTGCAGGTTCACCCGCGGCTTCCATTTTTTGTACGGTTTCTTTTACTCCCAAAATATCCCAAGTCTCGAAAGGACCTAATTCCCATCCAAAACCTGCGCTCACTGCCTGATCGATGCGATAGAGTTCGTCAGAAATCTCCGGAATCCGATACGAGCAGTATTTGAAAAGATCATAGAAAGATGCGCGGTAAAACTCCCCTGCTCGATCCTCGAAATTGACCAGAAACTTGATCCGCTTCTTCAGGTCTTCTATTTCCTTGGATGCTTCCAAGGCCTTGAATTTCGGCTTTTCTACTTCCTTGTATTCAAAGGTTTTCAGATCCAGCTCTTTCAGTTCTTTGCTACCGTCTTTGTGACGGATCATTTTGAAATAGCCCTGACCGGTTTTATCCCCAAACCATTTGTTGTTGTACAGGACTTCGACGATTTTGGGAAGTTTGAATTTGTCCCGCGACTCATCATGTGGAAGCGCCTTATAGAGATTGTTGGCTACATTGACGGTAGTATCCAAACCGACCACGTCCATCGTGCGGAAGGTAGCGGACTTAGCCCGGCCAATCACCGGACCGGTCAATTTATCGACTTCAGAAACACTGAAACCCATCTTTTCAATGGCATGCATTCCTGAGATAATAGCGTAGACACCGATCCGGTTGGCAATGAATGCCGGGGTGTCCTTGCACAATACAGTCTCTTTGCCCATGAATCGGTCCCCATATTCCATTAGGAAATCAACGATCTCCGGTTTGGTTTTTGGCCCGGGAATGATTTCCAGTAGTCTCAGGTATCTGGGAGGATTAAAAAAGTGGGTGCCGGCAAAATGGGCCTGAAAGTCCTCACTTCGCCCGTCACACATCAGGTGCATGGGAATTCCGGAAGTGTTGGATGTAATCAGCGTTCCCGGTTTTCTGTATTTTTCTACTTTTTCAAAAAGCTGCTGCTTGATGTCCAATCGCTCCACCACGACTTCGATCACCCAATCGTAATCTTTGATTTTGGGCAAATCATCGTCAAAATTTCCTGTGGTAATTCGGCTGGCAAAAGACTTGTCATAAATCGCAGAAGGGTTGGCCTTGAGCGTATTTTGCAAGGCAGTATTGACTATCCGGCCACGTACAGCGGGATGTTCTTTGGTCATTCCTTTTTTCTGCTCCTCCTCGGTGAGCTCAAAAGGAACGATGTCCAATAAAAGCACCTGGACGCCGATGTTCGCAAAATGACAGGCAATGCGCGATCCCATCACTCCCGAACCTAAGACGGCTACTTTTTTAATGGTTCTGTTCATTTTTTTGGGTTTAGGTAGTCTACTCCGCTGTGCGGAAAATTGGTTTATAATTCAAATATGGGCTTGTTCACTTCACTCCCGTTGACTTGCTCGATGACCAGTTGGATCTTCTCAAAAACACCAAAAAAGGTCCTCAATTCCTCTTCATTTACTACTTCGCGGACTTGCTCATTGAAATCCATGATGGTCTTGATCGAGCGTTCTTTCTTTTGCTTACCTTCCTCAGTGAGAAAAATCCTGACCGAACGCTTGTCAAGAGGATCGGCCTTTTTGTAAATCAGGCCTTTTTCTTCCATCGTTTTGAGCATTCGGGTGAGACTTCTGGTCTCCAATCCGATGAGTGGGGCAATTTTTGTAGCAGGAGTACCTTCCTTGGAATTGACGTTGATCAACACAAATCCTATAGCAGTGGTAAATCCTTCTTCAGCAGCCTGCTGATTGTACATCCGTGAAATGGCATGCCAGGCACTTTTGATATGGTAGTCTACGGTCTCTTCTCTTGTCATGGCAATCAAAAGCTGATTTGGAGGAGACCTAAGTTAGAAAATTTTTGTATGCATGCATACTATTTTCAAAAAAAGTTATGCATGCATCACAAATTAAAAATTGTCAATTGCTGCATTTATAGAATTATTTCCTACTGTAGGATCAATAATCGAAAAAAATCAAAATTAAATTCTTGAAAATCATAATTCTCAGAAAAAAATTCTGAGGTTATTTTTTTGTGAATCACTCGTATTAAACTTTAAGATTGATAAATTTCATCAATTTCTTTGGCAAACTTTTGACTGATCACTTTCCGCTTCAGTTTCATAGTTGGTGTCAATTCCCCGGAGTCAATTCCCCAAGGCTTACCCAATAGCTTGAACCGCTTGATTTGCTCCCACTTTCCAAAGTATTTGTTGAGCGTATCGATTTCGGACTGATACTTTTCTAAAATCTCCGGCTTGACTACCATTTGGTCGTCAGTGGAGTATGGAATGTCTTTTCGCCTGCAGTATTCTCTCAATCCGTCAAAGCTGGGAACGATCAATGCGGCAGGGTAATTTCTTCCGTCACCGACTACCATGAGCTGCTCGATCAGGACCGATTCCTTGAATTTGTTTTCCATGACCTGAGGGGCGATGTATTTTCCGCCTGAGGTTTTAAACATCTCTTTTTTGCGATCCGTGATTTTGAGGTACTGCCCGTCGAGTTCCCCGATATCTCCTGTATGAAACCAGCCGTTTTTAAGTACCTCTGCGGTCATTTCAGGTTCCTTGTAATACCCTTGCATCACATTGGGTCCTTTGACGAGAATTTCGCCGTCTTCTGCGATTTTGACCTGTACGTCCTTGACTATTTTTCCTACATAGCCGATTCTGATTTCTTCGTATGTACCGATGGATGCAGACACTACCGGCGAAGTTTCGGTTAGCCCATAACCTTCACAGACTTTTATTCCTGCTGCCCAAAAGACCCGGGCAAGTCTAGGCTGGAGGGCTGATGCTCCGGAGTTAATCTGCTGGACATTGCCTCCCAGGGCTTCTCTCCATTTGGAGAAAATAAGCTTGTTGGCCAATTTCAGCTGAAAATTATGCCATCCTCCTTGGTTTTGGGAAGGATCATACTTCAAACCGAGGTTAAGAGCCCAGAAAAACAGTTTCTTTTTTGCTCCTTTCAGTTCGTACCCTTTGGCAACGATCTTGTCATACACTTTTTCCAAAAGTCTGGGAACGGTATTGAATACATGAGGCTGGACCTCTTTTAGGTTTTCTCCTATTTTTTCCAAACTCTCAGCATAGTAAACTTCATAGCCAAGGAAAATGTAGCAAAAGGAAGCAGTACGCTCATAAATGTGGCAAAGCGGAAGAAAACTCAAAACTTTAGAAGTACCAGGAGGAGGAGACATGATATTTGCCACCGCCATTAAATTAGTTACCACATTGGAGTGAGTAAGCATCACCCCTTTTGGTTTACCCGTGGTACCTGAAGTATAGATGATTGTAAAAAGATCAGAGGGCTTCACCAGTTCCTTAGCTTGCTCCAAATCTGCAAGATTTCCAGTCATCCCTTTTTCTTGTAGAACCGTCCAATGTTCTACTCCATCTAATTGGTCAAAGGAATAGATCTTTCGGTCTCCGGCGACCTCAGCAGCTTTTTCGTAAATCACCCTGTCCCCGACAAAAATGAGTTTAACTTCCCCATGATTAAAAATATATGCATAATCCTCCGAGGTAATTGTAGGATACATGGGAACGGATATGGCTCCAATTTGCTGTAAAGCCAAGTCGACGAAATTCCATTCAGGACGGTTTTCAGAAATGATGGCAACCTTATCTCCAGCACCAATTCCCAACTCCAAAAATGCAAGACTTAGGTTATCTACGATTTCTTTTAGGTCTCTTGAGGAATAAGTGGTCCAAACCCCGTTTTCTTTTTTTGCCAAGGAAACTTTACAGTCGAAGGTGGCTATTTGGTAAGGGATAAGATCGAAGAGTCGGGTAATTTGCATAGTAAGGCTCATTGGGTTTCTTGGATAATATTACCAAATCGAAAAAGGATTAACAAAAGCTATCCACAGGATTCACAGCGTAATAACTCTATTAATTTATTTAAATAAAGAAAAACTATTATTGTTATTAAGGGTGTGGGTTTGTGGATAATGATTTTTTAAAAAGTTTACCACAAATTGGAGCAGTCTGGTACATGCTTTTCAACAACTTATCCACCAAAAATCAATTTATAACTATATGAAATACAATAGGATATTGTTTCATTAGCTTTTTTAGTGGGATAATTACTGGCAGTAAACTGTGGTTAAGTGGAGTGTGGAAATCTTGGAAAAGGATTGTGGAAAGAAATCAGCTTTTCCCCATTTAGGTTTTCAAAGTTTATGAATTGGGTTTGAATGTTTAAAAATGTTCACTTATTCCAAATGCACCAATAAGTTATCTACCGGTATTTTATTGGTTATCCACAGTGTTTTCTATTTTTTATTCAGTCCTGTTGGTGGTGTTGCTGTGATATTTTGTTCTTCAAGGGTCCACCCACTGCGGATAATCAAGGCTTGCTCCTGCTCTTCATTGAAGAAGTAAAATACTCTTTCTGCCAGTCGTTTTTCTGGAAAATTGGAAGGATCCCATCGTTTGTTTCCGTTCAAATCTTCGATCACCCGGATTTTGAATGTTCCAGGTTCAAGTAATTTGAAAGAATAGTTGGTGGTGTTTTCCAGGAATTGCTCCTTGATCAGTTCATTTCTATCATTGATCAATTGGATTATCAAGGGCCCACTCGTACCGATTATAGTTCCCGAGATTTCATCGGCTAGGTTTTTTCTTTCCAGCTTTCGGTAGTTGGCGGAAAGTGTTTTTTCGTTGTACTGATTTTCGATGTCCTGAAATGTCGAATCGGCCGCTTTTACCGTAAATATTTCCTGTGTCAGTGAATCCGGGACGGTAAGCCGTAGCAACAGCAGATCCCTTTTTGCTGAATCTTGGAAAGAAAGCATTGATTCGGAAATGGGAATTCTTGAAGCTGTATCGTAGCTGAGGAAAAGTGAATCGGTATTAATTGATTGGATTGGCTTGTTGAATTTGAGTTCGACTTCCAGTTGTTGATAGAAGTTTTTTCCCGAGTTTGCTGTTACTTCCAGTTTGTCAGGTTTTCTTTCCGATTCAGGAAATTTTGCCCAAATGAGTGAATCCTTGGTAAATCCAACCGAATCCATAAGACTGACCTGAAAGGGTATACTGTCTGTTTGTGGACTTGAAGGATAGATTCTTATTCTTCCGTTTCCGCTGGTATAGAAAAATTTCTTTCCAATTTGTTCGTTTCCTAGTTGGATTTTTACGGGTTCCCGGTTTACTACAATGTCAAAGTTTTTACCAAATGTTGCACTTCTCAAGATTCGGATTGGGGTAATTTCAGCTTTGGAAAGGTTGAAAGTCACATTTTCAATACTGGTTTCCAGGTTTATCGTATCCAGGATAAAATCGTATTCCTCTGATTTAGATTCGGCTTTGAGGCTTCCGTTGGCATCTTTCCAAGCGTATGCTTTGTACTGCCCGTTTTTAATATTTGTTACGCTAAATGCACCGGTTGAATCAACCTGACTTAGATAATATGGTGGAGCGGTGAAAACATCGGTGGTGTCGTCAAGAGGATAAATTCCAACAAGTACGTCTTTAAAGTTTTCATTTTGGGTCGGAAAATGAAACAGAACCTTTCCCGAAATACTGAGGCTATCGATGCTTTTTCCTGTGGAGAATACCAACTTGAGGTTCTCAGCTGGGTTGTCTTCCGAGATATCTACTACTGATTTTTGAAAGTCGAAAACATAGGTGGTGCTATCCTCCAGTTCTTGATTTAGCTTGATCGTGACCACATTTTTCAAGGCAGTAATCTCCAATTCATCTTTATTGATTCGAGGGGTGATTACAATTCCTTTCGATGGATTTTCCAGTTTGATGTATTCGTCAAACGTCAAGGTGATTTCCTCCGGTTTTTGTTCAAGGCTTTGGTCAGTAGGATTGGATGATTGTAAAACCGGTGGATCCTCATCTCTTGGTCCTCCTGTAGGGGAGCTTTGCTTCGCACAGGAAGTGATCAGAATAAGTGCTAATCCGAATACCAGAAATTTTATTGGCCTCACTTTTTCTTAAAAATGTAAATGTTACTTGAATATTCACCTGGATTTTTGGCTGATCGATTCGATTTCAGTCCATTAAAAAAGGCTCTCCAATACTTGCCTACCATGCCGGAATATTTATTAGCATATCCTTCTGAAAGGAGTGATACGTAGAAGCTGTCGAATTTCATTGGTTTCACTTCTTTCAATTCAAGGTCAAATTCTTCCCTGAATTTTTCCATCGAAGCTGAATTAAAATGATATAAATGTCTGGGAACATCCCATCCAGCCCAATATTTCCCATATTTTTTACCATCCCAACTCTCGTGATTTGGTACAGCAATAATTAGATAACCTGTTGATTTTAAATGATTTAATAACTTTTTTGTGGTTTTTCTTAATTCATGTATGTGCTCAAGGACATGGAATAGTGTAATGACATCAAAGCTTGAGTCCCTATTGAGGTCAGTGATGTTCTCTTTGATTTTATCATTGAGTTTTTGATTGGCTAGATTTCGGGCTTTTTCACTGGGTTCTATTCCAGATACTTTCCAACCTCTTTTTTGTGCTGCATTTAAGAATTCGCCTGTCCCGCATCCATAATCCAGAAGCTTGCCTTTCTTTTTTAAGCTCCTGATGAATTTTACTTTTTTGGATATGCTATAGTTTCGGACTTGCTGATATATCCATTGGGTAAGATTTTTAGCCTTGTCCTCATGGGAAAAGTATTCAGGGAAATTGTAGTATGGGCCAATTTTCTCCCGTGTAGGTCTGGGATTGGTGAAAAGTAGTTGACAGTTGGAGCATTTGCAGAGTATAAAAGATTCTTTGCTGACTGCGAAATCAACAACTTCGGAGTTATTAAGAAAATGCCCACTTTTGCAGAGTGGGCATTTACTGAGTCTTTCTAGCATTTTATCTTCCCAAATAGACTGTTAAGATAGATAAATCTGCCGGCGAAACCCCACTGATTCTCGATGCCTGTCCGAGAGTTTCCGGGCGGATTTTATTCAATTTTTGTCTTCCTTCATTGGACAGAGCCGTTATCGATAGGTAGTCAAATCGGTTTGGGATTTTGAAATTTTCCATGTTGGAAAGTTTCTCTACCATTTGTTGCTCTTTATCGATATAGCTATCGTATTTAATCTGAATTTCTGCCTGTTCGAGTACTTCCTTGGCGTATTTGCTCAAGTATATCTTCAAATCCTCATCAACAGCTTTCAATTCTTCCATTCCGATTTGAGGCCGTTTAAGAAGTTTTTCAGCACTGATTTTCTCTTGAATTGCGGCCGTTCCGATTGCTTCCAGATTTTGATTGATTGCTTCCGGACTTAGTTTTTTTTGTTTTAGATCATTGATCAATTTGGCGGTTGACGACTTTTTGTCCAACATTTTTTGATACCGCTCTTCGGATGCCAAACCGATCGAGTGGCCCAATTCGGTGAGACGCAAGTCAGCATTATCCTGCCTCAGGAGCAGACGGAATTCTGCCCTGGAGGTAAACATTCGGTAGGGCTCTTCGGTACCTTTATTGATCAGATCGTCGACAAGTACCCCGATGTATGCATCGGATCTTTTTAGAATAAATGGATCTTTCTCCTGGACTTTCAGACTTGCATTGATGCCTGCTACCAAGCCTTGAGATGCTGCCTCTTCGTATCCGGTGGTGCCATTGATTTGGCCTGCGAAAAACAGGTTTTCGATCAAATGGGTCTCCAAAGTCAGTTTTAGCTGGGTGGGCGGAAAGAAATCGTATTCGATAGCGTATCCTGGACGAAACATTTTTGCATTTTCAAATCCTGGAATTAAGCGCAATGCCTTGTATTGGACATCCTCTGGTAAGGAAGTAGAAAAGCCATTGACGTAGATTTCAACCGTATTCCAACCCTCTGGTTCTACGAAAATCTGATGTCTTTCACGCTCCGCAAATCTGTTTATTTTATCCTCAATACTTGGACAGTACCTTGGACCAAGTCCTTGGATTCTTCCATTGAACATCGGTGACCGGTCAAAGCCTGTCTCTAAAGTTTGATGGACTGCTTGGTTGGTATAAGTGATCCAGCAGCTTCGCTGTTCTTTTAGGGGTTGGGTTGAATCCAAATAGGAGAATTTTTCAGGAGCTTTATCTCCCAGCTGTTCTTCCATTTTGGAGTAATCGAGACTTCTTCCGTCAACTCTTGGCGGTGTTCCTGTTTTCATCCTTCCTGCTTCGAACCCCAACTGGACGAGTTGCTCGGTTATTCCTTTCGCTGCGGATTCTCCAGTCCTTCCTCCTCCAAATTGCTTCTCTCCAATATGGATGACACCATTTAGGAAAGTCCCATTGGTTAGTACAACAGATTCAGACTCGATTTCTATCCCAATGGATGTTCGTACGCCTTTAACCCTACCGTCTTTTATGATCAATCCGGAAATCATTTCCTGCCAAAAATCAACGTTTGGAGTTTGTTCCAAAGCTAATCTCCATTCTTCAGCAAATCTCATCCGGTCGTTTTGTGTGCGTGGAGACCACATAGCGGGGCCTTTGGATCGGTTCAGCATTCGGAATTGGATCATGGACTTATCTGATATAATCCCAGACATTCCTCCCAGTGCATCGATTTCACGAACGATTTGACCTTTAGCTACCCCGCCCATTGCTGGGTTGCAGGACATTTGGGCGATGGTATTCATATTCATAGTACAGAGCAGGACTTTTGATCCCATCTGGGCCGCTGCATGAGCAGCCTCGCATCCTGCGTGTCCTGCTCCTACTACTATGACATCATATTTTGGAAACATGATTGTTTTTGGTGTTTCACGTGGAACAAATCAGACTAGCCTTAGCCGTCAATAGTTCTCAATGTTTCACGTGGAACGTTTTTGTGGTTTCAAATAATTCAATTGCAAATTCTTCCTTACTTCTCATGAGTTCACTTTCTGCTTTGGCTTTGTCTTTATAGCCCATCAGGTGAAGAAGGCCATGAGAAATCACTCTGCTTAATTCCTGAGATTCAGATTGATTCAATTTTGAGGCATTTTCTCTGACCCTGTCAATGCTGATGAAAATGTCTCCTTCGATGACTTTTTCTGATTCTGAATTGTCAAAAGTGATGATGTCAGTGTAAGTATGATGGTTAAGGTAATCGACATTGATCTGGTAGAGGTATTCATCCGAGCAGAAAATGTAATTCAACTCACCTATTCTGAATTTTTCGGTTTCTGCCAATTTTTTAAGCCAAGCTTTGCGTTTAAGCTTGTTAGGCAGATCAAATTTTATCTCCTCTGTAAAGAAATTGATTGCCATGATTAATCCATGTAAAAGGATAGGACAGTCTTTTTCCCTCCATCTTCAAATTTCACGTCATCGCTCAGGTGACGGATCAGGAATATCCCTCTCCCCCCGGTTTTTTCAATGTTGTCAGGGGCTGTTGGATCTGGCAATTCGTGGATGTCAAAGCCTTCACCTTCGTCCTCGATAATGAACTTCAACTGGTCATCTTCCATCTTTAGCTCAAGGTGTACCAATTTGTTTTTGTCATTCTGGTTTCCATGAATGATGGCATTGCTGATGCATTCCGTTACAGAAATCATAATATTTCCATAGATGTCGTCATTGATTTCAAAGTTGTCTTTTGCGTTATCGATGAAACTTTCGATGATCTTAATATTCTCGATCAATGATGGAATTGAAATTTTAATGGACTTCATCTGAGGAATAGTCAATGATTCAGTTCTTTTTGAATAATTCTTAGGATAATTCCACTACGATCGGACAGTGATCGGAATGAATTACATTGGGCAAAATTACGGCGCTTTTTAATTTGTTTTGCAATTCGTTGGTTGCCATGTGGTAATCAATTCGCCAACCCAAATTTTTCGACCGGGAATTGGCTCTGAAACTCCACCAAGTATAATGATGAGGGTCCGGGTTGAATTGGCGAAATGTGTCAATGAAACCGGAGGCAATGAATTTGTCCATCCAGGCTCTTTCCTCCGGGAGAAAGCCTGAGGAGTTTTTATTCGAAATGGGATTGTGTATGTCTATTGCCTTGTGACAGATGTTGTAATCACCGCTTAGAATCAATGCCGGATGTTCTTTTCTGAGGTCCTGAAGGTATCCATAGATGTCGTCAAGAAATTCATATTTAAAGCTCTGCCGTTCGTCGCCTGTGGTGCCTGATGGGAAATAGGAAGAAATGAAAGAGAACCCTTCAAAATCTGCCTGAAGAACTCTCCCTTCATCATCGTATTTGTTTAGGCCCATGCCATACTTGATAGACTTGGGTTTTACTTTGGTGAATATAGCCACACCGCTATATCCTTTTTTAACCGCAGGGTACCAGAAAAGTTGATAGCCTAAATCGGTGAAAATCGATGGATCAATGTCTTTTTCCTGGGCCTTAATTTCCTGTAAACCAATGATATCTGGGTTTTCCTTTCTTAGCCAATCCACAAATCCTTTGTTCATGGCAGACCGGATTCCATTGACGTTATAGGAGATTAGTTTCATCTGTTTATAATTTGATTTTTGTTGGTCAGATGGAATCCTCCATGATTTAACACTGTCGATCCATCTGTCGCTTCCGTCATGCGATTTTTTTATATTTCGATTTGGTATTCCTTTTCAAAGTATTCTAAGACTTGGAGCTTTAGAAGCTTTTCTTGCTCAAGGAGGTCAAAATGGGGAAGTTCTTTTACCAGCTTCCAGTGTGGCCATCCTTCTTGATCTACAAAGTCAAGTTCATAAAACCCGGCATAACTTAACACTTTGCAAACTGCAATGTGCATGAGATCCTGCTTTTGTTCCTTGGAGAATGACCGTGTTCCCTGCCCCAATTCCTGTACCCCGATTAGGAAGAGTACGCCATTTAAGTCGTTGGGTTTTTTTCCGATGGTATCCTTAAGACCGTCCAATAACTTGGACCATCTTTTTTCCAGGTCGAGATCTCGCTTAAACATAATAAAACTTACTGATTTTCAAGTTCTTCCCAATATTCAACGGCTCTTCGAAGATGGGGGATGACAATAGATCCTCCAATAATCATAGCGATAGAAAAAACCTCGAAGATTTCTTTTCTACCTACCCCTGCTTCAAAGGATTTACCCAGATGGTATTTGATGCAATCGTCGCAGCGCAGCACCATGGAGCAGGCCAGGCCGATCATTTCTTTGGTTTTCACATCCAGCTCTCCTTCCGCGTAGGTGTTGGTGTCCAAATTGAAAAAACGCTTGATTACTTTGTTGTCCTCAGCCAAGATGCGCTCGTTCATTTTGCCGCGATAGGCATTGAATTCCTCTATCAGATTCATTAACTTAATGATTAATATGGTACAAGGGGTAAATATACTGCATATTCAACCCTAAGGGTGAACAACAGATCTTTTTAGCGATGCGTTTACTTTTTTGGAAAGATTTTTTGGACCTGATTTTTCCCAGGAACTGTCCCCAATGTGGAAAGGCTCTCTTTGATTTTGAACCTTGTCTTTGTACGATTTGCCAGGGATCTCTGCCAATGGCTAATTTTCATCTGAGGCCTTTTGACAATGAGCTAACCTCTAAAATCCGTGGATTGACTCAGGTAAATCGTGCGATGGCCTTTATCCGTTTTTCCAAAAAAGGAAAAAGTCAGCAGCTTCTTCATCAACTTAAATACCGCAACAAGCCTGAAATCGGCGAGGAAATGGGGCGTTTATATGGCCTGACCCTTAAAAACAGCGGTTATATGCATGAATGGGATCTCATTATTCCGGTACCACTGCATCCCATGAAGCAAAAAAGAAGAGGATACAACCAAAGTGAAAAGTTTGCCAACGGATTGTCAAAAGTACTTGCAGTCAGGGTTGAGAATTTTCTGGAACGGAGGAAATTTACTGAAACGCAAACGAAAAAATCCCGGCTCCAACGTTTGGAAAACGTGGATGAGGTGTTCGACTTAAAATCTGGAGAAAGTGTTAATGGATTACGGATTTTACTGGTGGATGATGTGATTACCACCGGAGCAACACTTTGTGCCTGTGCCAATGTTCTTTTGGCCTATGGTGCAAAACATGTAGATTTGGCCACCATCGCCGCAGGAGGCCAATAGTTGACTTATGAGCATTGACATTGAATTTCTCAGATACCCCGTCGGAAGATTTAGCCTTTCTGGTACTGTCACGCCGGAAGCATTGAATGATGCGATTTCTACCATTAAGGGCTTTCCGGCTAATATTTTCTCCGCTGTAGGACCACTTACCACCGAACAGCTAGATACTCCCTATCGCCCGGGAGGCTGGACAATAAGGCAATTGGTTCACCATTGTGCGGACAGTCATATGAATGCATTTATCCGATTTAAATTGGCATTGACTGAAGAAAACCCAACGATCAAACCTTACGATGAGGCTGCTTGGGCAACGCTCCCTGATGCAGCTTTACCCATCGAATCTTCTTTGACTATTCTAAAAGCCGTTCACTTCAAGTGGGGGATAATCTTGGATGCCATGAGACCGGAGGATTTTAAAAAAACCTACTTCCATCCTGAAAAGCAACGCAGTCAGAATTTGGAAGAGGTGACCCTTTTGTATGGCTGGCATTCCCAGCATCACCTTGCCCACGTTCAGCATTTGGTATTGAGGGATTTTGATCGGTAAACTGACTATTCCATGCATATTTCTCTTAAACATCAGCGAATTCTCGTGACAGGAGCATCTCGTGGAATCGGGAGGGCAATTGCTCGCCAACTTTCCGAATCCGGCGCAGAGGTAATAATCCATTACAATTCCAATCGGACTGAGGCCGAAAGTCTCCTAAATCAGCTTAAAAATCCTGCCCATATCGAAGCGTGCGATCTTTCTCAGTCTGCCGAGGTGGTTGGGTTTATTCCGAGGTTGGTGGAGAAGTATGGCCCATTGACTGCTTTGGTGAATAACGCGGGGATTTCGCCTTCAGCTCCGGATACCTTGCCGACTGGCGAATGGCTTCAGGTTTGGGAAAAAGTGATGGCTGTCAATGCGACGGCAGTGGGCATTCTCAGCAAAGAATTTGTCGATCAAGCCAAAAGTCAGGAAAATGGCCGAATCGTGATGATTTCCTCCCGTGCAGCTTTTCGCGGAGATACACCGGATTACCTGGCTTATGCTGCTTCCAAGGGAGCCTTGGTTAGCTTGACCCGCTCGATTGCAAGGCATTATGGCAAGATTGGAATCAAGGCGTTTCTCATTGCACCGGGATTTACCCGTACAGACATGGCCAATGAAATCCTTTCGGAGTATGGGGAGGATTTTGCACTCAAGGATATTGCACTCAAGGAACTGACTCTTCCTGAGGACATTGCACCCATGGTTACTTTGCTTTGCTCCGGCCTGGCCGACCATGCTACAGGAACTTCCATCGATATGAACGCTGGGTCCTACGTCCGATGATCCATCCAGTCGGATTTGTAATCAAAACTTTTGGAAACTCCCGAGGTTCTTTAAAGAGTCTTCAATGGATCAAAAAATGGCCAAAAGAGATCCTGTACTCACCCCGGACCTTATCAAAATCCTGAAAATCTTTATTTTCTCATCCTTAGGGTTGGTTTTGGTGCTTTCATTTTTCAATGGATATCGTGCAAATAATACGGGTGAAGACCGGACATTTCGGATCACTGACGCCAGCCGCCTGTATTTTCAAAACGTCAGATCGGTTTACTACGACCGGGAAATCAGACGGGATGCCGGAATGACGCTTTTTCGTCACGGGAAAAGACTGCAGTCGGATTCCCTGCCCACCTTGGATTTGGTGATTTTGCTGAATCCCGCCAAAGACGATGCCTATATTTATTTTGAGTTGAAAAATGCAGATTGGCCCATCCAAATTCGGGCGAAATCCAAAGAAACCGATCAAGTTTTCCAATTTGCAAACGGAAACAACTCAGATCATTTTAACCTGCTTCAGAAATTAAGGCCGGTAATTGATCAGGATTTCGAGTTTCAATTGATCCTAGGGGAAAAAGAATACCCTCTTTGGTCAGAGGAAAAAGAAAAAACCGCTCTAAAATCTGTCGTGGAAGACTACTACCGCCTTTTGGAACAATCAAACTAACCATGGAAAGTACCTCAAATCCAGGCTTGGAGTTTTTCAAAACCCAAGTCGGAAAAAAACTGGATAAAACCCCTTCGGCAGCAGGAAACTGGCTTGGCGGAACATTGCTCGAGATCGATCTCCACTACATCAAAGTCGCCTATACCGTCCGCCCCGATATGTGCAATCCGGGCAGAATTCTACACGGAGGGATTGCTTCGCTGATACTGGATGATGTGATCGGAATGGGAAATTTTGTCCTTGGATCGGAATACCTGATGACCAGCATCAACCTGAATGTGGATTTCCTGTCTGCGGCACACATCGGAGAGACTCTGGAAGTGACCGCCAAACTGATCCGCTCGGGATCCAATCTGAATCACTGGGAAGCAATCATCCGAAAAGAATCCGGGAAGTTTGTCGCGAAGGCAAGCTCAAACTTGATTAAGACCCATGTGAAGCTGTCTGAATTGGGATATTGAAGAGTAGAAAATGGGTCTGTTCATCTGCGGCCATTCAAAACTGCTCCAGCTTCACCATCAAGTCCCAAACGGCAATTCCCAATGATACAGAAATGTTAAGCGAATGTTTGGTTCCCAATTGGGGGATTTCAAGTACAGTATCGCAGGATTTCAGTACCTCTTCCTCTACTCCAAAGACTTCATTTCCGAAGATCAACGCGTATTTTTTTCCTTTTTCAGGCGAAAAATCATTGAGTTTGACAGAATTTTCAACTTGCTCCAAGGCACAAAGCCGGTATCCGCTGTTCCTGAGTTTTTCAATGGCTTCTAGGGTATTCAGGCAGTATTCCCAATCCACAGATTCAGTTGCTCCCAAGGCTGTTTTTTGAATGTCCCGATGCGGAGGCGTACCTGTGATTCCGCAGAGGTAAATTTTTTCAATCCGAAATGCATCGGCAGTCCGAAAAGCCGAGCCGACGTTGTTCAGACTTCGGACGTTGTCCAGCACCAATACAATCGGCGATTTCTCGGTTTCCTTAAACTCTTCGACCGAAATCCGGTCCAGTTCTTCCATGCTTAATTTCTTCATCTTGTTTGATCTCCTGCCCTAATCGGCTATTTTCGGGCTCAATCCTCAGTCAAAAGTAAGTACAATTCCCTTTTTCTCCCCATGAGCAAATCCAAAGACGGACAGGAAACTCCCCTGATGAAGCAATACAATGCCATCAAGGCCAAGCATCCCGGAGCCTTGTTGCTCTTTCGTGTCGGGGATTTTTACGAGACGTTTGGGGAAGATGCCGTCGTGGCAAGCAAAGTCCTCGACATTGTGCTGACCAAGCGGGCAAATGGTGCCGCTTCACACATCGAACTGGCCGGATTTCCTCATCATTCCCTGGACAATTACCTGCCAAAATTGGTGCGGGCCGGAAATCGCGTGGCCATCTGCGATCAGCTCGAAGACCCAAAAATGGTCAAGGGAATCGTCAAACGCGGGGTTACTGAGTTGGTGACACCGGGACTTTCGTACAATGACCAAGTGCTCGACACCCGCAAAAACAATTACCTGGCGTCCATTCATTTTGGAAAGGATAAGCATGGAATTGCCTTTTTGGATGTTTCCACCGGGGAGTTTATGTGTGCAGAGGGAAATCCAGCCTACCTGGAAAAACTCCTGCAAAGCTTTTCTCCATCGGAAATTATTTTTTCCAAGTCTGCCAAGAAAACTGCTGCTGAACTGATCAAAAACGAGTTCATCACCTTCCATTGTGAAGATTGGGTGTATCAGTATGATTTCACTTATGAAAAGCTGAAAAACCATTTCGGAACGGCAAATCTCAAGGGATTTGGAATCGAGGAATTAGATCACGGAATTATTGCTGCCGGGGCGGTTTTGTATTACCTGGAAGAAACCGAGCACCGGGAAGTTCAGCACATTTCTTCGATTTCAAGAATTGCTGAGGAAAAGTATGTTTGGCTGGACAAATTCACCATTCGCAATTTGGAGTTGGTTTTTCCCCAGCATGAGGGAGGAGTTCCCCTGATCCAAATCCTTGATCAGACGGTGACTCCCATGGGGTCGAGGATGATGAAAAAGTGGATGGTGCTGCCCCTCAAGGAAAAGCAACCGATCGAAGAAAGACTCAATGTGGTTGACTTTTTCTACCAAAATTCTACTCTGATTGAAGAAATTCTCAGTCCACTTCGCCATATCGGTGATTTGGAGCGCCTGATTTCCAAAGTGGTCGTCGGCCGGGCAAATCCCCGTGAGATGAACCAGATCAAAAGGGCCTTAAAATCGGCTCTTCCGATCAAGGAATTGCTGAGGAATCAGAACAACCCAACCCTGAAGCGACTGTCGGATCAAATTCATCCCTGTGAATTCTTGCTCGAAAAAATCGAACGGGAACTCAAAGAAGATGCTCCGATGCTTGTCCATCAAGGCGGGGTGATAAAGGATGGAGTTGATCCGGAACTTGATGAATACCGAGGTCTTGCCAATACCGGCAAAGATTTTCTGGTGCAGATCCAGCAGCGGGAAGTGCTGAAGACAGGCATATCTTCCCTCAAAATCTCTTACAATAAAGTTTTTGGCTACTACCTGGAAGTAACCCATGCCCATCGGGACAAAGTGCCTCAAGAATGGATCAGAAAGCAGACACTCGTCAATGCGGAGCGGTACATTACTCCGGAGCTGAAGGATTATGAGGAGAAAATTCTACACGCAGAAGACCGGATGCTGGGAATCGAGCAAAAGTATTTCCAGGCCTTGGTACAGGAAGCCGCTCAGTACGTCACCCAAATCCAGCAAAACGCCAGAGTTCTTGGAACCCTCGATGTGTTGCTTTCCTTTGCCCAAGTGGCGCTGAGCAATGGGTATTCCCGTCCAAAAATCTCCGATACCGAAACCTTGGAAATCAAAGACGGTCGCCATCCCGTCATCGAAAAACAGCTGCCTGTCGGGGAAAATTACGTTCCCAATGACATATATCTGGATCACGACAGTCAGCAGATCATGATCATCACCGGACCCAATATGGCAGGTAAGTCCGCTTTGCTTCGGCAGACCGCCTTGATTGTGTTGATGGCCCAGATGGGAAGTTTTGTGCCGGCATCTTTTGCCCGAATCGGGATCATTGACAAAGTATTCACCCGGGTGGGCGCTTCCGATAACCTTTCCAAAGGTGAATCTACCTTTATGGTCGAAATGACCGAAACCGCAAGTATTTTGAACAACCTTTCGGATCGGAGTCTGGTTTTGATGGATGAAATTGGTCGGGGGACTTCTACCTACGATGGGATTTCAATTGCATGGTCAATTGTAGAATTCCTCCATAATCATCCTTCGTTCAAGGCAAAAACGCTTTTTGCTACGCATTACCACGAACTTAACCAGTTGGCTGGGGATTTCCCCAGGATCAAAAACTTCAACGTCTCAGTAAAAGAAGTCGGGAACAAGGTGATTTTCATGCGGAAGCTAAAGGAAGGAGGAAGCGAGCACAGCTTTGGTATTCACGTCGCCCAAATGGCAGGCATGCCCAATCCCGTGGTCCTTCGCGCAGCTGAAATTATGAGACACTTGGAAAAAGATAAAGCCCTAAAAGACAAAAAAGAGCACTTCAAATCCATTCCAAAAAATAATTTTCAACTCAGTCTTTTTGAAATGGATCCCAAGTTTTCTGAAGCAAAACAGCTTTTGGATCAATTGGATATTAATGCCATTTCTCCAATTGAAGCCTTGCTCAAGCTTCATGAAATAAAAAAGAAATTGGAATGATGTTCTCTTTCTTTTAACTTAACTAGGTAATGCATAACACAAATACCGCACTTTTATATGGATAAGGTATTACTCAAAGACCTGAAAAAGCAGGATAAGTATACCAAGTTTTTTAAGGAATGGAAGGAGCAAGAGTTTAAGGGAGCAGTCGACGAGCAAAAGCTAAAAGATGAACTCGCCTCCCTGAGCAAAACCATTGGAATCCAAGAAGGACTTGTCATCGCCTGCTTTGATTACCGTAATCTGAATTTGGCTTTTTTCACCGGAAATGTGGAAAAACTGACTGGATATCCGGAATCTATGTTTAGAAACAAGGGAATGGAGACCTCATTTAGCATGATCCACCCCGATGACCGACCGGAGCTTTTCAGGTTTCAAAAGATCGTTTTTGATGTCTTCCATACACTTTCCATTCCGGAAAGACACACCTTTGAGTTTTCCTATACCACACGCTGGGTTCACCGCACCACACAGGAAGTGATTTGGATGACTTCCAAAGTCAGGCCCTATGTGATCGATGAAGCAGGAAATTTTATCATGGATTTGCACATCATCATCCAGCTCTTCAATCCTCCCAAAACCAAAAATTACGATTGGAATTATTCGTACATCAAAGATGATGGTTCAAAAATAGTCGTAACCAAAAACTCCCCGACTGACAAGGCGGTCAAGCTAACTGCCAAAGAAAAGGAAATCGTGGGAATGATCCTGGAAGGTAAAGAGTCAAAGGAAATCAGTGATATTCTTAATATTTCTTTCAATACGGTAGCTACTCACAGAAAGAATATTCTCCGAAAGCTTGGTGCCAGAAATGTGGGAGAAATGGTAAAGATCTTGGCTTCTTACGATTTTTGAAAAACTCTGGAAATCAGAAACAAACGTGTTTTTTAAAAGGCGCAGAAAAAAATTCTTGGATGCTGGCTTGTAAAATTATTTTCAGGGCTTACCTTTGCATCCACAATTCGCTCAGACAACGGTCAGGGCACTATTTATTGCGAGAGTAGCTCAGTTGGTAGAGCACGACCTTGCCAAGGTCGGGGTCGCGAGTTCGAATCTCGTCTCTCGCTCAAAAGAAGCCCTTGCAAAAGGGCTTTTTCGTTTCAGGACATTGTACATTCAATTCTTGAAATCTCTACGGAACGGTAGAGCAAGCCGGGATGGTGGAATAGGTAGACACGCAAGACTTAAAATCTTGTGGCCATATCGGCCGTGCGGGTTCGATTCCCGCTCCTGGTACGGAAGCCTCGCAGCGATGCGGGGCTTTTTGTATTTTGATTTAAATAGGCTGTTCCAAATTATCGAAACAGCCTCACTTAGTCACCCAAAAAGAATTTATTCTTCCAAAATCCCCTTAAGATCTGCCGGTGAATAGCCAACGGACTTGAGGGTTTTGTGATCTCCTTCCCGGAAGACCAGGTACAAATCTCCCTCTTTTTCATAAAAACAGGGCGTCCCTTTGTCTTCGTAATGTTTCACCGTGGCTTTGGCTTCGGCTTCAGTTTTACAGGCCTTGCTCATATTGGAGCGCTGAACTTCATCAAACAAAACTTTGAATTTTTCCCCTAAACCGAATTCCAAAATTGCTCCGGAAAGCACGTATTGGAGATCACAGAGAGCATCTGCTATTTCTACAATGTCTTTTTTTTCAATCGCCTCTTCCAGTTCCTTTAATTCCTCTGCCAAAAGAGAAACCCGCAGATTACACCGAGTTTCAGAGGGAATGGTCGGCTCGGGAAGAACAGGGTGCTTAAAGGTGTGATGAAATAAAGCTACTGAGGTGAGAGATTTGGGGTCTTGCATGGGGATTTAGATTCTGATTTAAGGATGAAATAAATGAAAAAAGACCGGAAAAGCCGGTCTCTCAGCGTTCATTTTGTGATGTATTTAGATCGCTGCCTGGAATCGGGACGAAACCGCCTTCCAATTCACCAGATTCCAAAAAGCCGTCACATAGTCTGGCCTTCTGTTTTGATAGTTGAGGTAATAGGCATGCTCCCAGACATCGAGTCCAAGGATCGGAGTACCCTTCACCTCGGCTACATCCATCAGAGGATTATCTTGATTTGGCGTGGAGGAAACGACGAGCTTACCTCCTGCCTGTACGACCAACCAAGCCCATCCTGAACCAAATCTGGACTTGGCGGCATTTTCGAATTGGGTAACAAAAGTCTCATAACTTCCAAAAGAAGCAACAATGCTTTCCATCAGTTTTCCCTCAGGCTTACCTCCTGCGTTGGGAGCCATGATGCTCCAGAAAAGTTCGTGATTGTAATGGCCTCCGCCGTTGTTTCTCATTTTCACCGAATACTTGGATATGGAAGCCAATACGTTTTCCAGAGGTTTGGAAGCATCCACATTTTCTTCTTTTGCAGCATCCCGGAGATTGGTAGCATAGGCGGCCGCGTGTTTCGTGTAATGGATTTCCATGGTGCGGGCATCGATATGTGGCTCCAGCGCGGGATACCCATAGCTGAGCGGAGTTTGGGTGAAGCCCGTGGCAAATGGAAAATCGGAAGGAATTTCTATTCCTTTTGCCAGTAATTCAGCAATCGAGGTGCCGATCAGCCCGACGGTCAATCCTGCTTTTGCAGTGTGGGAGATGAAGGATCTTCGGCTTATAGTGGATGGGTTGTTTTTCATGGTTTGTGAGAGTTTATGCCAATAGAACTATTGCAAATGCAATTTAGTTGCTCAAATTAAGCATTATCTGACGATTTGGGAATTGAGGATCAGACAATACGTCTGAATTTCTGACAAGTTGGTTAAGTTTGCTACCCGGATTTGTCTTGGTGAAGTTTTTGAAACCAAGATCAGATCTGTTGACAATCATGGAACTTACATTTTACAAATATCAGGGAACAGGAAATGATTTTGTCATGATTGACGATCGTGACCAATCCCTTGATTTGACTGACCTCGGACTTGTCCGAAAGCTTTGTGACCGCAAATTTGGAATAGGCGCCGATGGCTTGATAGCCATCCGAAACCATCCTGATTTTGATTTTGAAATGATCTATTTCAATGCTGACGGAAGCCAAAGCATGTGTGGAAACGGAGCCCGTTGTGCGGTTGCTTTTTCCGCCTTTTTGGGAATCATTCAAGAAAAGACCCAATTTCTTGCCATTGACGGTCCTCATGAGGCGATTCTCTCCGGAGACCAAGTGGAACTTTTGATGGGGGATGTCAAAGGGATAGATGATAAGTCCGGTGACTTTTTTCTAAATACCGGTTCCCCTCACCACATCCGATTTGTGGAAAAGGCCGAAGGTTACCCGGTTTTTGCCGAAGGAAAATCCATTCGCTACGATGCCGCCTATGCCCCGGGTGGCACCAATGTTAACTTCGTTCAGCCCATTGCTGAAGATGAAGTTTTTGTCAGAACCTATGAGCGGGGTGTTGAAGATGAGACACTTTCCTGTGGGACGGGAGTCACGGCTGCTGCCCTTGTTTATGGAGCCCAGCATCAGAAAAATCTGGTGAAAATCAATACCCTTGGTGGGAAGTTATCCGTTAAGTTTCATTCCAACCCTGACGGATCGTTCAGCAAAATCTGGCTCATTGGGCCAGCTGAGCAGGTTTTCCAGGGAAAAATATCGCTTCACTAACCTTCCTTGGGTGAAGTGCCTAAGGATGCTGAAATTATCAATTCTAACAAAAAGGGCTTATTTTTAAGCCCCCAACCGGGAATCCAAACAAAGACATGCTAGATTTTATTGCAAAAGGATTGGCCAAAATTTTTGGCACCAAATCCGACAGAGATATCAAAGAACTTCTCCCCAAGGTTACTGAAATCAACCAGATTTTCGGAGGATTAAAAAACTTAAGTGATGATCAACTGAGGGGTAAAACTCAGGAGATCAAGGAAATTATCAATGGACGTCTAAAGGCGATTGACGACAAAATCGCTGGAATCAGAGCCCAAATCGAAGTCCTTCCCGCTCAGGCAATTCACGAGAAAGACCAGCTTTTCACCCAAATCGACAAACTCGAAAAAGACCGGGACGATGAATTGGAAAAAGTACTCGAGGAAGTAATGCCCCAAGCTTTTGCAGTGGTCAAAGAAACTGCCCGACGGTTCAAAGAAAACGGGAAATTGGTGGTCAAAGCTTCCATGCGTGACCGCGAAATCGCGGCGATCAAGCCCAATGTGGAAATTCAAGGCGAAGAGGCCATCTGGCATAACAAGTGGATGGCTGCCGGCAATGAGGTCGTATGGGACATGGTTCACTACGATGTACAGCTGATCGGCGGGATGGTGCTTCACAAAGGAAAAATCGCAGAAATGGCAACTGGTGAGGGAAAAACCCTGGTTTCCACCCTTCCGGCTTTTCTAAATGCCCTTGCAGGACGAGGCGTCCACGTAGTTACAGTCAACGATTACCTTGCCAAGCGTGACTCCGAGTGGAATGCGCCGCTTTTTGAGTTCCACGGTCTGACGGTGGATTGCATTGACAAGTATCAGCCTAATTCACCGGGCCGAAAGAGAGCTTATGCCTCCGATATCGTCTACGGTACCAATAACGAGTTTGGCTTTGACTATCTGAGAGATAATATGGCTCGCGAAGCCGGAGATTTGGTTCAGGGCAAGCATCATTTTGCCATGGTCGACGAAGTGGACTCGGTACTGATTGACGATGCGAGAACGCCATTGATTATTTCCGGTCCTGTGCCAAGGGGAGATGTCCATGAGTTTGAGCAGATGAAGCCTCGGGTATCGGCCTTGGTGGACGAACAGCGCAAGTTGGTTCAGGGATTTTTGGCCAACGCCAAAAAACTGATCGCTGAGGGGAATGAAAAAGAAGGAGGACTGGCTTTGTTCAGAGCCTATCGAGGTATTCCGAAGTACAAGCCTTTGATCAAGTACCTGTCTGAGCCTGGGATCCGGGTGGTCCTGCAGAAAACCGAAAATTTTTACCTCCAGGACAACAAACGCAACATGCCGGAAGCGGATGAGCCGCTGTTGTTTACCATCGATGAGAAAACAAACGTGGTGGATCTCACAGATCGTGGCATCGAAACCATGACTGCCAAAAATGAGGATCCAAGTTTCTTTATCCTTCCGGATATCGGAGTGGTGATTGCTGATTTGGAAAAGGACAGCACGCTGGATGACAAGGAAAAATTGATCCGTAAAGAGGAGGTCATCAAAGACTATGGCGTCAAAGCTCAGCGTATCCATACCGTAAATCAATTGCTCAAAGCCTATTGCATGTTTGAGCGGGATACCGAGTACATTATTGTGGACGGAAAAGTAAAAATCGTCGACGAGCAGACTGGCCGTGTGATGGAAGGCCGTCGTTATTCAGACGGTTTGCACCAAGCGATCGAAGCGAAAGAAAACGTGAAAGTGGAGGATGCCACGCAGACCTACGCCACAATTACGCTGCAGAATTACTTCAGAATGTACCACAAGCTGGCCGGTATGACCGGTACAGCAGAGACAGAGGCGGGAGAATTCTGGGAAATCTATAAGTTGGACGTGGTAGTCATCCCGACCAACAAGCCAATCATCCGACAAGACCGGGAAGACAAGGTTTACAAAACCGTCCGAGAAAAATTCAATGCCGTTACCGACGAAATCAATGAATTGGTAGCCCAGGGAAGACCAGTACTTGTAGGTACCACCTCCGTGGAAATATCCGAGGTGCTTAGCCGAATGCTGACGCTGAAGAAAATTCCTCACCAAGTCTTGAATGCCAAGCAACACGCGAGAGAAGCGGATATTGTAGCTGAAGCCGGTAAATCCGGAACAGTGACCATCGCTACCAATATGGCAGGCCGAGGTACAGATATCAAGCTGACTCCTGAATCCAGAAAAGCAGGTGGTTTGGCCATCATCGGCACGGAGCGCCATGAATCCCGCCGCGTGGACCGACAGTTGAGAGGTCGATCTGGTCGTCAGGGTGACGTGGGTTCTTCCCAGTTCTTTGTTTCGCTGGAAGACAGCTTGATGCGTCTTTTCGGTTCGGACCGTATTGCCAAACTGATGGACCGAATGGGTCTGGAAGAAGGCGAAGTGATCCAGCACAGCATGATCACCAAGTCCATTGAACGTGCCCAAAAGAAAGTAGAAGAAAACAACTTTGGTACCCGTAAGCGATTGCTGGAATACGACGACGTGATGAATTCACAGCGTGAAGTAGTCTACAAGCGCCGAAGAAATGCCTTGAAAGGCGAGCGTCTGGAATTGGATATCCTCAACATTGTCTATGATGTCTGCGAAAGCATGATCGAAATGGGCAAATCCACAGGTGATGCCGAAAACCTGAGAATGAATATTTTCACCACATTGGGCGTGGATTACCATATTTCCGAAGGTGATCTCAAATCCAAAGATGCCGCCAAGCTGACTCAGGAATTGTATGCGGTTGCTTTTGATAACTATCAGAAGAAAAATGAGCTGATCGCTCAGACTGCTTTGCCGATTTTCAAGCGGGTTCAGGAAGAAAGAGGCGGGACAGTTAAGGACATTATGGTGCCGATTTCAGACGGAATCAAGCAAATCGGCGTCGTTTGTAATCTGGAAAATACCGTCCAAAGTGAAGGTCGGAAATTGATCCGGTCCATCGAGAAAAATGTGACTTTGGCGATCATTGATCAAAACTGGAAAGAACACCTCCGGGATATGGACGACCTCAAGCAGTCCGTTCAAAATGCCGTTTACGAGCAAAAGGATCCCCTTTTGATCTACAAGTTTGAGGCCTTTGAGATGTTCAAGCGCTTCATTGGAAAACTCAATGAAGATATGATATCCTTCCTGTCCAGAGCGGATTTGCCAAGACAAGATCCTGCCCAGGTACAGCAGGCCCAAGCTCAAAGAGCTCCGGAACCCAAACTTCAAACTTCAAAAGCCGAAGTTGGAAGCACCTTGAATCCGGGAGCAAATCGTGCTGCAGCCGCTGCCGCAAGTGCAGGACGACCTGCGCCACAGCCTGTAGCTCCACGTAAAGTGGAGAAAGTGATCGGCCGAAATGATAAGGTGACAGTAAGATATTCTGATGGTACGACCAAGGCAGATGTCAAATACAAAAGTGTGGAGCAGGACATCGCTGACGGAAAATGTGTAGTCATCTAATAGACTAGCGAAATGAAAAAAATCTGGGCAGTTGCAATTTTGGGGATTTTATGGGGTTGTAAATCGATGGGGTCTGCATCTGTGGATAAGGCTTCTTCCTTTGCTTCCTATCAGGAAGATCTGAGCGGCTCGCTACCCAAATTTCCGGATTATCAGACGGAGCTTCCTGAGGCTCCGTCAACCACTTCAGCTTCTTCAGTTCAAACGGTTGATTCGAGTCTGGACGAGGTGCAAAAGCGATTGACCGAAAAAAACAAGTCTGAACCCTATTTCAATGGATACACGGTATTGGTTTACTCCGGAATAGACCGAAATCAGGCGTTTAAGACCCGGGATGATATTGTAGCTTCTTTCCCGGAAATAAGCCCGGAAATGCAATATCAAGAGCCTCGCTATTTGGTCAAAATCGGCAGATACGCTTACAAGTTTGAAGCACAGAAAAGCTTTTCCCAAATCAAAACACTATTTCCAACAGCCCGGATTGTTCAGGATCGCTTCCAGCGAAAAGAGTACGTGGCACCGCAGCTAAATCCCAATGCTCAAGGACAAAATTAAATCTCTGGCCAAGGCTTACAAAGAGGAGGTCATTGCCAATAGAAGACATCTCCACGCTCATCCGGAGCTTTCCTTCAAGGAATACCAGACCGCTGAATTTGTAAAAGGCAAACTGCAGGAAATCGGCATTTCTGAAATCGACCAAAAAGCTACCACGGGTTGGTCTGCTTTGATCAAAGGGAAAAATCCGGATAAAAAAGTCATCGCCCTTCGTGCTGATATGGACGCGTTGCCCATTATTGAGGCAAATGATGTTCCCTACAAATCTCAGAACCCGGGAGTCATGCATGCCTGTGGTCACGATGCCCATACTGCTTCGCTTTTGGGTGCCGCAAAGATTCTCAATGAAGTCAAGGATCAATTTGAGGGCACGATCAAACTGATTTTCCAACCCGGAGAGGAATTGGTACCGGGAGGAGCGTCCCTGATGATCAAGGATAAAGTACTGGAAAATCCGCGACCAAATTCAATTCTAGGTCAGCATGTGATGCCGATGATTCCTGCCGGCAAAGTTGGATTCCGTCCCGGAATTTACATGGCAAGCACAGACGAAATCTACATCACAGTCAAAGGAAAGGGCGGACATGGAGCGATGCCGGAAACCTTTATTGATCCGGTGTTGATTGCTTCCCACATGATAGTGGCGCTTCAGCAGATCGTGAGCCGTGTAGCCAATCCGAAAATTCCTTCCGTTCTTTCTTTCGGGCGAGTGGAGGCTTTGGGTGCCACCAATGTGATTCCCAATGAGGTGAAAATCCAAGGGACTTTCCGAACCTTGGATGAAGCCTGGCGGGCAAAAGCCCATGAAAAGATGCTTCTAATTGCTCACGGAATCGTGGAAGGAATGGGAGGTCAGCTGGATTTCGAAATCAGAAAAGGCTATCCTTTTCTCAAAAATGATCCTGAGCTCACGGCTCGGTCTATGGATGCCGCCAAGGAGTATTTGGGCGAGGAAAACGTCCTAGATCTGGATATCTGGATGGCTGCTGAAGATTTCGCTTTTTATTCCCAGGAAATTGATGGGTGTTTTTACCGATTGGGAACCCGGAACGAAGCCCGTGGAATTGTCTCAGGAGTACATACCCCGACATTTGATATCGAAGAAGATGCATTGGAGATCGGTGCCGGACTGATGGCCTGGTTGGCTGTGTCTGAGCTTTCCAAAGGATAATTTTCACATAACTTACCTTAATAAGCGAAGGATTATCTTCGCTTTTTTAATTATCAAAAATGAAAAACTTCAAACCCTTCGCTCTTACGCTTCTATTCAGCCTGATGATTTCTCAGGCTTTTGCATGGGGTCAGATCGGCCACTACCTGATTGGCTTCATGGCTGAAAGGCAAATGAAAAAATCCACCAAAAAGAAAGTGGAACAAGTACTATACCCCATGTCTTTGGGTCGAAGTGGTACTTGGATGGATGAAATCCGATCTGACAAAAGCTTTGACTATGCCACCACCTGGCATTATCTCAACAGCAAAAACGGGGAGTATGACCCTGCTACTCAAGAAAAAGGAGGAGATGCCTTTGAGGCAATTCAGCGAATCAAAGCCGAACTGAAAGCAGGCGGCTTGGACCCAAAAACAGAGGCAGAGAAGCTGAAAATGCTGATCCATATGGTGGAAGATATCCATCAGCCGCTTCATGTCGGCACAGGTGATGACCGGGGAGGCAATGACGTGAAGATCGAATTTTTTGGACAGCCCACCAATCTTCATGCGCTGTGGGACAGTGGTATGATCGACCGGCAGGGAATGAGCTACACTGAAATCGGCAATGAGCTCTATCGTCGATTGACTCCTGAAATGAAGGCAAAGTACCGGGCTGCAACCATGGAGGATTGGCTCAAAGAGGCCGTTAGTTACCGTCCCATGGTTTACAATCTACCCGAAAGCAAAAAGATCAGTTATCAATACATGTATGAAAACTATCCTATCGCTGAAGAGCGAATGATCGCGGCAAGTGTACGATTAGCGCAGATTTTGGAAGAGATTTATCCATAAAATCTCTAAATCTTTTTCATAACGGCTTTTGTCTCTTAGGATTGCGAAAGCCGTTTTTTTATTTTGAGTTCAAACTTTCCGTTATGACTGTAAAAATTGCCATTGCCGAGGACAACAGCTTTTTGCTGAAAGCGATCTTGGATAAACTAGTGATCTATCCTGATCTGGAAGTAAAGTACTACGGATTCAATGGCCAAGAACTCTTGGATAAGCTGTCTAAAGATCCCAATGTGCACCTGATTTTGATGGATATCGAGATGCCCAAAATGAATGGGATTGAAGCGGTGGAAAAAGTATCTCAAAAATACCCCCAAATCAAAACCATCATGCTGACGGTCTTTGACGATGATGAAAATATCTTTAAGGCCATTCAGGCCGGAGCACATGGGTATTTTCTCAAAGAAGTCGATCCGCCAACACTCCATCAGGGAATTTTGGATACGCTCGAAGGTGGTGCGGCCATGACTCCTTCCATTGCCATGAAGGCGCTCAAGCTGCTTCGTAATCCACCCAACTTTGAAGAATCCAAGGAAGAAATCAACCTTACTGCACGTGAAATTGAAATCTTGGAACAAACGTCCAAAGGGCTTAATTACCATCAGATCGGTGAAAACCTTTTCATCTCACCCAAAACCGTCCGCAAGCATATCGAGAATATCTACTCCAAACTCCAAGTGCACAACAAGATGGAGGCCGTGCAAAAGGCAGTGAAAAACCGGATTATTGAAGGTTAAATCAGTTGATAGTTAAAAAAGGCGGATCCTTAATTCCTCTTACTGAATTCATTTTTTGCACCATCAAGAAACTCCACAAATGCCGCAATATCCGTATTGTACCCCCTTGGCTTAGCCAAAAGCTGTTCATTATGATCTAGGATTACATAATACGGTTGAGCATTGTTATTGAATCGGGTGATCTGGAAATCGGCGTTTTGCTTCCCGAGCGTTTTTTTCACCTTGCCATCATAGCTGGAAGTGTACCAGTCGCTTTCCGGAAGTTCCAGTCGCTCGTCGATGTAAAGTGCGACCATCACAAAATCCTCTTTTAATCGCTTCAGGACTTGAGGATCGACCCAGACATTTTCTTCCATCTTTCGGCAATTCACACAGCCGTGTCCGGTGAAGTCGATCAAAAGTGGCTTCCCTTCACGCTTTGCAGCTTCCAGAGCTTGTTCGTAGTCGAAGTAGCCTTGGATTCCATGCGGAATTTTCAGCCGATCTGCGTATTTGATTACTTCGGTGGAAGAAGTGGGAGTTTCACCTGAGGAGATGCCTCCTTCGATTTTAAACTGCTGTGTAGTGATTGGAGGAAGGTAACCACTGAGAATTTTGAGCGGAGCGCCCCAAAGTCCCGGAATCATGTGAACCACAAACGCAAAGGTAAGCAATGCCAAAAGCAAGCGAGGTACCCCGATGTGATCCAGTTTGGAATCGTGAGGCAGTCTGATTTTTCCTAAAAGATAAAGTCCCAAAGCTGAGAAAATCACAATCCAGATCGCGAGGAAAATATCCCGGTCCAAAATTCCCCAATGGTACACCAAGTCGGCAATAGAGAGGAATTTGAAAGCCAAGGCAAGTTCCAAAAAGCCCAAGACCACCTTTACTGAATTCAACCAGCCGCCGGATTTAGGCAATCGCTGCATCCACTCCGGGAAAATCGCAAACAAGGTAAACGGAATGGCAAAGGCCAACCCGAAGGAGAACATCCCCAACACAGGTTTGACCAATTCGCCGCCAGCTGAGGAAATCAGAATCGAACCTACAATCGGTCCGGTGCAGGAAAAAGAAACCAACACCAAAGTAAAGGCCATAAAGAATACACCACCCATTCCGCCTTTTTCGGCTTTCGCGTCAATTTTATTCACAAAACTGGAAGGCAAAGTCAATTCAAACATGCCTAAGAAAGCAAGAGCGAAAAAGATGAAAATGCCAAAGAAAAACACGTTTGGAATCCAGTGTGTGGCAAGCCAGTTGGCAAACTCCGGGCCCTGAATCGCCGCCACGGCAGTTCCGGCAATGGTATATATAGCGATAATGGAAATCCCATAAATAAATGCCTGACGAATTCCTTCCGAGCGTTTTTTAGATCTGCCGGTAAAGAAACTCACCGTCATCGGAATCATCGGAAACACGCAGGGTGTGACCAATGCCGCCAATCCAGCCAAAAAGGCCAAGACCATAAAGCCCCATAGGGATTCCGTTTCTCCTTCGGCTGTGAAGTCTTGGGGTTCTGAAGTGACTTGAGCTTCATTCTCTGCCAAAGTAAATGGAGAATCAGTTGAAACTGAATCTTGAGATTGGCCATCTTTTGTGGCCTCGACTGCTTCTGAATCAGCAGGTCCTTCTTCTACTATGGATGGTTGAGTAAAAGGAGAACCTTCCTTCGCTGTAAATTTGATCTCGATATCCTGCTCGTAATTGATGCATTGCCCTGTCAGGTCAGAACACATTTGGTATTCCAGCGAGCCTTTGATCGTACCCGAAGTTGTCTTGATGGTAATGGGCTGCTCAAAACGCCCTTTTCCCATGAAATAGGTTACATCTCCTTCCCAGACCTCATCAAACTTTTTCTTGGGGTTAATTGCTTTGAGTTTAGAAGCTACAGCAAAATCTCCTGATTCCGCAGGGACGAACTCAGTCAGAAGCGGACCCAAATCCTTATCAAAATCATTGGAATATACATACCAACCCATCGGGATCTCAGCCTCCATGACTACCGTGGCCTTTTCTCCCACTTGCAATGCTGCCGGCTCAAGAGTAAAGGTCCATTTTGGAGGCTTTACTAATTGGGCTTGGGCGAGGAAGGAGATTAAAAGAAAAACCGGAAGCAGCAGCTTGCCGATCTTTTTAGAATTTGAGGTCATGCGAGGGTTGGATTTACTCAGGTAAACAGGGATTTTGGAGTTAGGGTTCTGCAAAGAAGATTGTCACATTTAGCGAAGTCGAAATGTTTTACTTAAACAATTGCCTTCGACTCCGCTCAGGTTGACGGCCATTCCTAAATGACAGCCATACTAGGCGACATGGATCACTTACCGCTCAGACTTCTGAAGTGTCTGAAGAAAGCTGCAATGGTCTCGATGCCGATAAAGTAGTTTTTCACCCCATAATGCTCATTGGGTGAATGAAGCGCATCGGTATCCAAGCCAAATCCAAACAGGATCGGATCGCTGCCCAATTCCTTTTGGAACAAAGCCACAATCGGAATAGAACCTCCTTCACGGGTCGGAATCGGTCTTTTTCCAAAGGTTTCCTCCATCGCAGCTTCAGCAGCCTGATAACCCAAAGAGGAATCGGAAACTACTGCAGGTGCGCCTCCGTGATGAGCTTTGACTTTCACCTTGACGGATTTAGGTGCGATGGCTTTGAAATGCGCTTCGAAAAGCTGGGCGATTTCATGCCAATCCTGATCTGGAACGAGTCGCATGGAGATTTTGGCGTAAGCTTTTGATGGCAATACCGTTTTGGCACCTTCTCCGGTATAGCCACCCCAAATGCCGTTCACATCCAAGGTCGGACGAATACCTACCCGCTCAATAGTGGTGTAGCCTTTTTCGCCATGGACATCTTCGATATCGAGTTTGCCTTTGTATTCCTCCAGATCAAAAGGAGCTTCATTCAGTCGTTGACGCTGCTGAGCAGTCAATTCCTGAACTTTTTCATAAAATCCCGGAATGGTAATGTGCTCGTTTTCGTCCTTCATGGATGCAATCATCTTGCAGAGCACATTGATCGGGTTGGCCACGGCACCCCCGTAAGTTCCTGAGTGGAGGTCACGATTTGATCCTGTCACTTCCACTTCCATGTAAGCCATGCCTCGAAGTCCCACCGTGATGGAAGGATCCTGCATGCTGATCATGTGGGTGTCTGAAATCAAAATCACATCCGCCTTCAATCGCTCTTTGTTGGCCAAAACGAATTTGTCCAGGTTGTCCGAACCGACTTCTTCCTCCCCCTCGATCATGAATTTGACATTGCAGGGCAATTCTCCCGAAGCCATCATCGCCTCGAAAGCCTTGATGTGCATGTAGAATTGCCCCTTGTCATCTGCAGATCCACGGGCAAAAATGGCTCCTTCGGGATGATTGGGGGTGTTTTTGATGACAGGTTCGAAAGGGGGAGAATCCCAAAGCTCATACGGGTCAGCCGGCTGCACATCGTAATGTCCGTAAACCAAGACAGTGGGTAGGGCCGGATCAATGATTTTTTCCCCGTAGACGATCGGATAGCCTGCTGTTTCGCAGATTTCTGCCACGTCAGCCCCGGCTTTTTCAAGGGATTCTTTGACAAACTGAGCTGCCGCAAAGACATCGTTCTTGAATTTGGGATCGGCACTCACGGAAGGAATGCGGAGCAGATCCAATAGTTCGTTAAGGAAACGGTCTTTGTTGTTGGCGATAAAAGCAGCTACGGACATATTTGGGTGTTTTAGGTTTCTAAAGGCCTCAAAATTATTCCTTTCGGGAGGATTTGCCTAGAGATTTTTATTTTACCGCAAAGGCGTCGAGGTCGCAAAGCAAATTTTGAGGATTCTTTCTGCTGGCATAAACAAGACAATTGAATTTGATCAATGTCCGGTTTGATTGGGGCAACCTTTTTCTTCCATCAAAATCGACGGTTTTCCATAATTCCTATTGAAGGTCATATGCTATCCCACTAAAATCGATAATTTGACAAAAACCTTTGCTTCTTCGTGCCTTGGTGTCAAAACTCAAACTATGAAAGCATTACTCTGTACCCAATTTGGCCTGCCGGAAACCTTATCGGTTCAGGAAATTCCCGATCCTATTCCTTCTTCCAATCAAGTTCTGATTGCCGTGGAGGCTTGCGGGGTCAATTTCCCGGATGTCTTGATCATTCAAAATAAGTATCAATTTAAGCCCGAATTGCCTTTTGCACCGGGTGGAGAAGTTGCCGGCAAAATCATTGGTTTGGGAGATCAAGTTCAGGGATTTCAGCTAGGGCTGCCTGTTTTGGCGCTGTGTGGTTGGGGAGGATTTGCAGAAAAGGTCGCGGTAGATGCCGATAGGGTATTTCCCTTGCCTCCCGGACTTTCCGCTGAAGTGGCAGCTACCACGCTTTACACCTATGGCACATCGTACCATGCGCTGAAAGACCGAGCAAATCTTCAACCCGGAGAGACCATGCTTGTGCTTGGAGCTGCCGGTGGAGTGGGTTTGGCTGCGGTAGAACTGGGAAAATTGATGGGTGCCAAAGTAATCGCAGCGGCTTCTTCAGAGGAGAAGCTTGCCCTTTGTCGGGAAAAAGGAGCCGACCTTACTATCAACTACGAAACCGAAGATCTCAAAACCCGAATCAAGGAACTCACCGATGGCAAGGGAGTGGATGTGGTCTATGATCCGGTTGGTGGAAAATTCACCGAATCTGCGCTTCGGGGCATGGCTTGGAAAGGACGCTATCTGATTGTCGGCTTTGCCAATGGGGAAATTCCCCAAATCCCCATGAACTTGCCGCTACTCAAAGGTTGCTCGATAATGGGCGTATTTTGGGGACAGTTTTCCAAAGTGGAGGCCAAGGCCAGTTTCCAGAATATCCGCCAACTCGTCACCTGGATTCAGGAAGGTAGAATCAAGCAACACATTGGTCGGACCTATTCCTTGGAGGAAGCTCCCGAGGCATTGCAGGCTATCTTGGATAGGAAGATGCTCGGAAAGGGTGTGGTTGTAATTTAATTGTTAAACTTTCCCGCAGATATGCGCAGATTTGTTTCGCTGATCTCCGCAGATTTTATCAGTGAAAATCTGTGTCTTTTTCTGTGTAAATCTGCGGGAAACACAACTATTCAAAAATATTTACCATGAAAATCGTAAATCAAACTTTCGATTTTCATGGTAAAATGATTTGATTTCACTTTAAATCTCGCTACTTTTACCATGAAATCCGTAAATCAAACTTTCGATTTTCATGGTAAAAGACCGTAGTATTTTCCCTCTCTTGCAGGAATATCTTTCCATTTTTCCTGCAGTAGGCCTGTTGGGTCCTAGGCAGGTCGGTAAGACTACCTTGGTCAAAAACCTCAAACTCGAAAAAGACAGCCTTTACCTCGATCTGGAAAAAGCTTCTGATCGGGCTAAACTGGTCGATCCCGAGCTTTTTCTAAAAGCCCATGCGGACAAAACCGTCATTCTCGATGAGATCCAACTTATGCCTGAGCTTTTTGCGGAGCTTCGCAGTCTGATCGATGAGCAGCGGGAACCCGGACGGTTTATTTTGTTAGGCTCAGCTTCTCCGGATCTAATAAGAAAGAGTGCAGATTCTTTGGCCGGCAGGATTGGTTATTTGGAACTGACTCCATTTTACCTTGGAGAAATTGAGACCGACGAACTCGAAAAGCT
>CAYONF010000002.1:100638-135713 GCA_964405255.1 uncultured Limnohabitans sp.
TCATCGCCACGCTGAGGGAGGAGTATGAGTACTACTTCTACCGAACCCATCAGGGAGCGGAGTGTGACTTGCTTTTGGTGAAAAACGGAGAGGTAAAAACGGCCATTGAGATCAAAAACACCCTTTCACCCAAGCTCAGCAAAGGCATGCAAATCAGCATGGAAGATACCGGTGCTGAAAAGGGCGTGATTATTTGTCGGATTTCGGATGGCTATCCCCTGTCGGAAAAAGTGAGGGCAGCGGGCTTGAGGGAGTTTTTGGGAGGATTTTAGGCCAAAAACCTACCTTTGGTCGGCAGAGGCACGAAGACGCAAAAGGGCTTTGCTACAAATTTGCTTTGGATTAACTTTGATCATCTGAAAAAAAGCGGGTGTAGCTCAGTTGGTAGAGCGTCAGCTTCCCAAGCTGAAGGTCGTGAGTTCGAGACTCATTACCCGCTCAGGATAAAAGAGTCATATCTAAAAATGTGACTCTTTTTTATTTCAGTAAAGCTTTGTGAATAAGAATAGGCCTTAAAAAAAACAAAAGGCACAAAATCTTTGCGACTTTGTGCCCTCGGGGCTAATCCAGTGGAATCTAAGGGATTCGAACCCATGACCTCTGCTCTGTCAAAGCAGCGCTCTAAACCAGCTGAGCTAAGATTCCATTATAATAAGAGCTCCAAACTTCCCGATAGCTATCGCGGATGAGTTAAGATTCCCGTTTGTGCCTGCGAAGATAGGAAACCTTCGAGGTTTTCAAAGCCCCGAAGGTTTAAACAAAACTCTCCCTTACATACTTAGCCGTATAATTTCCCTCTTCCTTTGCCAAATCCTCCGGAGTGCCGGCAAAGGTCAAATATCCTCCTTTGTTTCCACCCTCAGGACCTAAGTCAATCACCCAATCGGCAGATTTGATCACCTCGGTATTGTGCTCGATGATGATCACGGAGTGACCCTGATCGATCAGCGCATTGATGCTGTGCAAAAGTTTGCTGATATCGTGGAAGTGAAGTCCGGTCGTAGGTTCGTCGAAGATAAAGAGGATATGATCTCCGGTCTTGGTACCGCCTTTTCCCAGGAAAGAAGCTAGTTTTACCCGTTGGGCTTCTCCACCCGATAGGGTATTCGAACTTTGACCCATGCCGATATAGCCTAAGCCTACTTCCTGAAGAGGCTGAAGGCGGTTCACAATCTGGGTTTTTCCTTTGAAGAATTCCAAAGCCTCATCGATGGTCATGTCCAAGACTTCGGAGATATCCTTGTCCTTGTATTTGACCTCGAGGATTTCATTTTTGAATCGCTTGCCTTTGCAGGATTCACAGGTCAGGTGGATGTCTGCCATGAATTGCATCTCCACGGTGATCGTACCTTCCCCTTGGCAGGCTTCGCATCGGCCTCCGTCTACATTGAAGGAGAAAAATGCGGGTTTATATCCGCGCTGTTTTGCCAAAGCTTGCTCGGAAAAAAGATTTCGGATGGCATCGTAGGCCTTGACATAGGTCACGGGATTGGATCGGGAGGACTTGCCGATCGGATCCTGATCCACAAATTCCACTTGAGTCACTCGCTTGTAGTCGCCCTCGATCTTGTCGTATTTTCCGCCTTCGTCGATGACTGTGCCCAGCATTTTTCCCAAAGCTGGATAAAGCACTTTTTTGATCAAGGTGGATTTACCCGAACCGGAAACCCCGGTTACCACAGTAAGCGTGTTGAGCGGAAACTGGACGCTCAGGTTTTTCAGGTTGTTTTCCCGGGCACCTTTGACGGTGATGGAGTCTTTCCACTTTCGGTTGCCTGTTTTGGTGAAAATCTTCTCCTCGCCACGCAAATATTTGGCGGTGTAGGTATTTCCCGAGGTAATCAAGTCTTCGATTTTTCCCTGGAAAAGCAATTCTCCCCCGTTCACACCTGCATCCGGCCCGATATCGATGATCTGGTCTGAAGCCTTCATTACTTTTTCCTCGTGCTCTACCACGATGACCGTGTTGCCAAGATTTTTCAGCTCTTTCAGCACGCCAACTAATCGATCGGTATCTCTCGGGTGAAGTCCGATGCTGGGTTCGTCCAAGATATACATGGATCCGACAAGCGCCGAACCCAACGACGTGGCGAGTTTGATCCGCTGGTATTCCCCACCGGAAAGTGTGGAAGTAAGTCGGTTGAGCGTGAGGTAGCCCAAGCCTACCTGATCCATAAATTCCAATCGGCTGGTGATTTCTTTCAGCAGTCGGTTGGCAACTTTGGCTTCGTGCTCGGTCAGTTGGAGATTTATGAAGAATGCCAAAGCATCCTCGATCGGCATCAGCACCAGATCGGTGATGGATTTCTCATCAATTTTGACGTAGCTCGCATCCTTACGCAGGCGGGTTCCCCGGCAATCCGGACAGGAGGTTCGTCCACGGAATCGGGACAGCATCACCCGGTATTGGATTTTGTAGGTTTTGCTTTCGAGATCTTCGAAAAAGGCATTCAAGCCCTCGAAATACTTGTTGCCGGTCCAAAGCAATTCCTGTTCTTTCTCCGTGAGTTCATTGAAGGATCGGTGAATCGGAAAGTCAAATTCGATCCCTTTTTTCAAAAGAGGTTCCAGCCATTGCTTGCTGGATTCTCCTCTCCATGGTGCGATGGCACCTTCATAGACTGAAAGCTCCTTGTCCGGAATGACCAAATCCCGATCAATGCCTAAGACATTTCCGAAACCCTCACAGCGCTTGCAGGCTCCATAAGGATTGTTGAAAGAGAAAAAGTTGACTGAAGGAAGCTCGAAACTCATTCCGTCAAGCTCGAATCGGTCCGAAAATGATCTGGTTTCCACATCAGGAACGGTGATTGTGCAGTCTCCATGTCCTTCGAAAAGAGCTGTTTGAACCGAGTCAGCGATTCGAAATTGATTGTCCTCGTCGTCTTTTCTGACGGTGGCCCGGTCGATCAGGATCTCGTAGTTGCCTTTGGGGACTTTCTTTTCTCCCAACAAATCCTCAACGAAATACACTTCTCCATTGATCAGAATACGTGTGTAGCCTTTTTGAAGCAAAAGCTCGAGTTCCTGCTCGATTTTACGTCCCCTGCCTATCTGAAGCGGACAAGAAATCATCACTTTGGCTCCCTCCTCAAAGGAAAGCACATAGTCCACAATGTCCGTGACCGTGTGATGCTTGACTTCTTTTCCTGAGATCGGTGAATAGGTTTTCCCAATCCGTGCGAAGAGCAATTTGAGGTAATCGTAAATCTCGGTGGTTGTCCCAACCGTGGAACGGGGATTTTTGGTGCTGACTTTTTGCTGAATGGCGATGGCTGGAGCCACGCCCTTAATGTATTCCACATCCGGTTTTTCCATTCTGCCTAAAAATTGGCGGGCATAGGAGCTCAAACTTTCCACATACATCCGCTGTCCCTCGGCAAAAAGCGTATCAAATGCCAAAGAGGATTTGCCCGAACCGGAGAGTCCGGTGACGACTACAAATTGATTTCTTGGAATGGCGACGCTCAGGCTTTTGAGGTTATTGACCCGGGCGTTTTTGATGATGATGTATTCTTTGGGATCGAGGGTGTCGATGTCCTGTATAGCTGGTAAAGTGCTCAAAGTCATAGCTGGCAAAGTTAGCAATCAAACCCGGCAAGTGGGAGAAAAGTTGCGGAAGTTGTACTGAATGATTAACCGCGAAGAACGCGGAGAAACGCAAAGCTTTTTACTTTTAAGGTCCCAAAGGAAATAAAATTTTAAGGGTTACAAGTTTTATGGATTCCAACTTTGCTTGACCTTTTCAAGATCGCAAAGAGTAAAAGCGAAAGCATTTATTTTAGGAACATTGGCCATAAAGTCGCAAAGACTCTAAGGTTGATACTTTCTGAGCTGGCTTAAAAACAATTTCGAATTCCTTTGGGTCTCTTGGCGTTCTTTGTGGCTAAAAAACAAATACCTTAATTCGGGACATGGATTTTCAATTTCTCCTGGACGGATTTGCCGAAGGTATTCAGAACATGACATGGCTGGAGGCAGTGGCGGTATTTTTTGGGATTGCTTCGGTATTTTATTCGATGCGGGAGCACATTTGGGTGTATCCTACGGGTATCGTGTCCACGCTGATTTATGTTTGGATCTGCTTCGAATACAAGCTGTATGCTGACATGGGGATCAATGCCTACTATTTCGCCATGTCGATTTATGGATGGTACGTGTGGACTCACCCGAAAGAATATCAAGAAGTATTACCGGTCACTTGGCTGGATACAAAGGGTTGGTTGATTTCTGCTGGACTTTTCGCGGTTTCCTATCCCTTGCTAGTCTATCTTTTAATGAATTTTACGGACAGCGATGTGCCTTTTTGGGATTCGTTTACCACGGCTTCGGCCTTTGTGGGCATGTGGCTGATGGCAAAAAAGAAGGTAGAAAACTGGATTTTCTGGATCATTACCGATCTGGTATCAGTTCCACTCTATTTCTATAAGGGCTTAATGCTGACCTCTTTTCAGTTTTTGTTTTTCACAGTGCTTGCCACAATGGGATTATTTGCTTGGATGAAATCTGCCAAAACCTATGCAAACCCCTAAGCGAATCCTTATTCTCGGACCGGAGTCCACAGGAAAAAGTACCTTGGCAGAAGACTTGGCCAATTACTTTGGCGAACCTTGGGTGCCGGAGTTTGCCCGGGAATATTTGGAAAAAATAGACCGACCATACCACTTTGAGGACTTGGCTGAAATCGGAAAGGGGCAGGTTTTGCTTGAGGATGAATTGGCAAAAAGAGCCAAGAAGTACCTCTTTTGCGATACCGACCTTCGAGTGATACACATTTGGTCGGATCACCGTTTTGGCAAAACAGATCCCTGGGTCCTCGAGCAACTTGAGATCCGAAGGTATGATTTGATCTTGTTGACCGATATCGATTTGCCTTGGGAACCCGACCCACTGCGCGAACATCCTGAACAAGAAATGCGGCAGTATTTTTTTGAAAAGTATCAACAGCTTGCCGAGCAAAGCAGGATTCCTTTTTTGACTATTTCCGGTGATCGGGAAAAGCGACTGAAAACTGCAGTGGAGGCTGTGGATAAGTTAAAAAATTAGACCTGCAAGGTTTTTAAAAGCCTCGCAGGTCTTCGGAGGATGTATTCAAAAATTTGTGAATAACTCTGCTATTTCGCCGAAGAATGTTTGGTGATGAATTTAAAGGTAGCATCAAAGGCCTTCACCCAATTTTGGTGTAAAAGGAAGGCATGAACCTCGTCCGGAAAGACCAGTTGCTCTACTTCAACTCCCTGTTTGCGAAGTACTTCAGCCAATTCCACACTTTCGGAGAAAAGCACATTTCTGTCATCATCTCCGTGGATGAGAAGTACCGGGTCGACCCACTTATCCACATAGGCCATCGGGGATGATTTGAAGGCAAGTTCGGCCATTTTTGGAAACTTCTCCGGTGCATACCAAGGTGCAAATACAGGGATGTCATTGTTCCAATTGTGCACGCCATGGATGTCCACCCCGACATGGAATTTTTCAGGAGCCTGACTCAGTGCATGGGCGGTCAGATAGCCACCATAGCTTCCTCCCCATGGGGCAATTCGGGAAGCGTCCACATCAGAACGTGCAGCTAAGAAATCCGCGGCTGCCAGTACGTCCTGAACTTCACTTGCTCCACCCGCTCCATAATTTTCGGCTTCGCGAAAATCCACCCCATAGCCGATGCCACTTCGGTAATTGATGGTCAGTGCGATGTATCCTTGGGAAGCAAAAAACTGCTGCGCTCCGTATGTATGGGAATAGTAAAGTCCATAATTGTAGCCCAAAAGCATTTGTCTGCGGCTGCCTCCATGGATAAAGATCACCGCCGGATATTTCTTCTTGGGATCGTAATTCGCTGGAAGGAAAAGCTGTGCAGAGGTCTCAAAACCGTCCTTAGCCTTGATTTTTATGGGTTCGGGTTTGCTGAGTGTCTTTGGATACTTAGCCGGGAAATACGATTCAGCCAGCATTTTCTTTTTTCCATACGTTTGGATCATAGGCCAACCGGGTTGGTTCCAGTTGGATTCCAGCCAGGCCAGTCCGTTTTCTACACGTACAGGAGCCCAGTTGATGCTTTGAGGGTCAGAAAGGAGCTCAAGTTCAAATGTGGATAAGTCCAGTCGAGACACTTGTCGGCGATCGATATTTCCGATGTTGTGTGTGACCAGCAGTTCATTTTTTGTGAACGAACTTTGCACCCATTCTACCTGACCTTCGCCAGGAGTCAGATGACGGACTGCTTTGGTTTGAGGGTTGACCGCGTAGAGCTGCATCCAGTTGTTTTTTTCCCATGGGAAAACCAAAGAGCCGTTTGGTGTCCACCACAGGCGTTCGCTGATAGCAGGCAGGTCATCCACCATCACCGAACCTCGGCCCGGATCAGCTCTCCACACTTCCTCAGCTTTCATGGTAGTCATATCCAAGATTCGGATACTCCAGGGATTGGCTTCTTTGATGGAGGTAAAGGGTAACAGATTTAGAATATTTGGGATGCGTAGGTAAGCCAACTTTTTCCCATCCGGACTCCAGGTAGGATAGGAATCAAAATCCAAGCTTGTTTCCGGATAAGTCAATTGTTTTTTCGCAAAATCCCAAAGTCCCACAAAAGAATGGTCGCCCCGGCCTGATACAAAGGCCAGATATTTTCCATCAGGAGAAAAGGAAATCATCGATGCACTTCCTCTTGCTGTAAAAAGCTGCTTCACAGAATCAGTCGTGTCATTGGCAGCTTTTAGGTACATTGACCCACCGATCAGGTAGGCCACATTCTTTCCGTCCGGACTAAAAACCGGGGACATTCCCGGTGAAAACCAGCTGCTTTTGCCCGACTCAATATCCAAGCTGTAGATTTTTTTATCGGTGTTTTCCTGTAATTGAGCAGGATTTGCTGGCTGACCGTTGGAATTTCTGCCATTACCACGGACAAAAAGCAAAGTTTTTCCATCCGGAGAAAAAACCACAGGGCCGAGGTCCACTCCAAGATCTCCTTGGTAATCGGTTAGTTTTTTGGCCTCGTAATCCGGCGCCTTGGCATAGAAAACATTCCGCTCTCCCTTGTCATTGAATACCCAAGCGACAGCTTTTCCATCTGGAGATGCGGTCATAAAGGTTGGAAAAGGGGCAGAAATATAATCTGCCACAGACTGAGCTTTTAGCTCGCAAATCAGCAGAATGAAGGAGAGCGCGATAAAGATCTTTTTCATCAGGTTGGGGTTTGGTAAAAGGTACAAATTCCCTTTTATTTCCCACAGGTAATTCATTTGGATATGAAGATTCGAACTGGCGTTTGGTTGATAGTTGTTTTCAATCTTTTTAGTTTTTCCATTTTTGCTCAGGAGAAAAGGGCCGTAATTATCATTCTGGACGGGATTCCTGCTTCGGAATTGGAGCGGGTAGAAACACCCCATCTGGACCAAATCGCAAAAATTGGAGGCTATGCCCGGGCCTTTACCGGAGGAGAAAAAGGGGGGCCTTCCCAAACTCCTACCATTTCTGCAGTCGGTTACAACTCCTTATTGACTGGGACCTGGGCCAATAAGCATAACGTTTGGGACAACGACATCGCCGATCCTGATTATTCCTACTGGACTGTTTTTAGGCTTTTTCGCGAGGCAAAACCTGATTCCAAACTGGCCATTTTTTCCACCTGGGAGGATAATCGAACCAAGCTTTTGGGAGAGGGACTGCCCGAGACAGGGAATTTAAAATTGGACTTTGTTTTTGATGGATTTGAAAAAGATACTTTGACTTATCCACACGATACCGATAAAGATTACATCCGGAAGATTGATAACCTGGTATCTCATGAGGCCGCACATGTGCTGAAGACCCAGGGTCCCGATTTGTCATGGGTCTATCTGGAATTTACAGATGACATGGGACATCGGTATGGAAAAAGTTCCCAATTGACGGCTGCGATAGAATTGGCCGATGAGCAAGTAGGAAGAATTTGGGAGGCAATTCAGATTCGGGAGAAGAATTTTGATGAAGAATGGCTGATTTGGATTACCACGGATCACGGGAGAAAAGCACCTGATTTCAAAGATCACGGAGGACAAAGTGATTCCGAGCGGGAAATCTGGATGGTGAGTAATGCCAAAAATCTGAATGATCGCTTTCGTTCTGGAAAAGCAGCAATGGTGGATATTCTTCCATCCTTGGTGGAATTTTTGGGGTTCTCTGTTCCTGAGGAACAAAGGAAGAATTGGGATGGTAGTTCTTTGCTGTATAAAAAATAAGGCTCGAGATTATTTCCCGAGCCTTGATATTTTTTAATTCAATCCACCTTTTCGATTTGGAGAGCGTTTGCCCGGCCATTCGGTAGGTTCTCCGGTTCTTGGGTTTACTGGGATTCTTTGCTCTCTGGATACCATTTCCGGTTCTTCACATGCCATGTAAACCAAAATCGCAGTCAGGATCACATTACTTCTCACGTCGTCAAATACGATTTTGTCGTAGGTATCCAAGTTGGTATGCCAGGTGTAGTTGAAGTAGTTCCAAGGAGAAGCACTCAGGTTGAACGCAGGAACACCGGCAGCCACGAAAGAAACGTGGTCAGTGCCTCCGGAACCCGGATTGCCAGGGAATTCGGTTTTGATTTCCTGAGAAATATTTCTTGGCACTTTGCTCAGCCAGCGGCCAAGGTATTCGTAGCTGTCTACATATCCTTGACCGGAAATATTGGCGATACGGCCTGTTCCATTGTCTTGATTGAAAAGGGCCTGAATTTTAGCCATCATTTCAGGATGATCTTCCACAAAAGCTCTTGAACCATTCAGTCCCTGCTCTTCTGAACCCCAATGTCCAACAAGGATGGTTCGCTTAGGATTTGGATAGACTTGCTTGAGAACACGCATCACTTCCATCATCAGGATGGTACCGGTTCCGTTGTCTGTCGCGCCGGTTCCGCCATCCCATGAGTCAAAATGAGCAGATAGCATCACATACTCCTCAGGCTTTTCAGATCCTTTGATTTCGGCGATCGTGTTGAAGGTAGGCTGTACGCCGGTTTCTTTCGATTGTGCATTCAGGTTAATTTGAGGGTTTTTGCCATTTTCTGCCAATCTGAAAAGAAGGCCGTAGTCTTCCAGAGAAATGTCAACAGTTGGTACTTTCTTGGTCGAGGCCGAAAAGATTTTATTTGCTCCAAAAGCATTAGACCAATTGGAGGTAAGGACGCCCAACGCCCCGGCATTTTCAAGAGCTATCGGAAGTTGAGTTCTGTTTTTTCCTGTGGCCTGAAGACGTTTCGTCCAGGATTCATTGATTTTGGTCCGTTCAGCTCTGATTTTTTCAATGGATTCTTTGGTGCCGTGCTCATCCCAGTTGTAGTCGGGACGACCGGTGATCTGGGGAGCAGAGATCATTACGTATTTGCCTTTTACGGAAGGAAGCCATTTTTGGAAGGCGATCGAATCCGCAAATTCGGGAAGGATAATTACTTCACCTTTGGCTCCCCCTTGAGGAGATGCAGGGCTCCAAGCGAGTTGGGTTCCGGCCAGGGATTTCGTCCATGGAGCGACCATGTCGATGTGGGTGATTCCTCTCTCCCAGCCTCTCCATTCACCCCACTTTTCATTTCGTGCAGGGATTCCCCAAGACTGGTAGGTTGCTACTGCCAGGTCATGGGCTTTTTGCATCTGGGGAGAGCCAACTAATCGCGGCCCAACTCCATCCATGATTTCATGGGCAAGTACTTCCAATTTGGAATTTTCGGTAGCTTCTTTGATAATGGCGTCGATGACTTGGTTTTGGGCCTGCACTTTGACCGACACCAAAAGCAAAAGCCCGAGGCCAATGCGGTAAATTTTTTTCATTGGATTTTAGTTTAGAAGCTAAAAATAAATGAGAGGTAAGGATTTCAGTCAACCGTTGGTGGATATTTCCTCAAAGCTTCTTCACCACCTGACAGGGATTGCCAAAAGCCAATACATCATCCGGAATGTCTTTGGTGACTACTGAACCCGCTCCAATCGTCACATTGTTACCTATGCTGACTCCTGGAAAAATCACCGAATTTCCTCCAATCCAAACATTGTCCCCGATGGTCACGGGCTTGGTCGAGGTGTGGTATCGGGTGCTGTCACCATCCCGATAGATCCGGTCGGAAGCTTTTAGCGGATGGGTAGCGGTGTAAACCTGAACATAGGGAGCAATCAGCCCATTTTTCCCGATGGTGATTTTATTGTCATCGAGAAACATACAATTGGTGTTTACAAAGGTGTTTTCTCCGATTTCGATGTTGATCCCGTAGTCGCAGAAAAAGGGAGTTTCGATCCACACCCCGGTTTCTACTTTGCCCAAAAGCTGATTCAAAAGTTCATTTCTCCGCTCCAAATCTAGGCTGTCACAGGTGTTGTATTCCAAAATTAGTTTTCTGGCACGGTGGTAAAGTTCGAGGAGTTCAGGATCCCGTGAGTCGTACGCCTCGCCGGCCAGCATTTTTTGGAGGTTGGATTTCATGGATAGTTGCATCTTGCTTTTGAATTTAAAAATAAATTGCTCTCTCTTCCTTAGAGGGTTTCAAATTGAAGACTTCCATCACGAGACTTCGGGCGTGATTTTTATCAGGAAACAGCCCTTTTTCACTCCTTTCACCACATTTCCCTTGGCTTTTCTAAGGCTTTTGGATTTACTTTAGCTCCGCTTCAAACCCGGAGAATGTCATGCAAACCCAAACCGACCTACTGGCTTTTTTTCAGAAAATACTCACCCAAAGAGCTGATCCAAAAAGTCTCGATTGGCTACAGGGGAAAATTGAAAAAATCCACTCGGACGCTTCCCCAACCCAATTTTTTCTTGCTTTTTCCCAAGCCTCACGGTTTTTCAAAAAGGATAACTTCCAGTTAACAGAAGATGAAAAAATGGAAGCAGGCCGTATAGTTAAAGGCTTCGACCCTGGTCATTGGGATATGTTGCAGACGGCAAGAACCTATTTGCTGCTGAGCTTTGCCCCTGGAAAAGAGACTTGGCTGAAATCAGTCCATCAGCTTTTCGAAACCGGCGACATGCACGAGCAGCAGGCCTTGTATGCAGCTTTGCCGGTGATGCCCTATCCAGACAATATGCTGACCCGGGCCATTGACGGTTGCCGAACCAATATGACGCTGATTTTTGACGCGATTGCGCTAAATAACCCTTATCCATCCGCTCATTTTCCCGAAGCCAATTGGAATCAACTGGTATTGAAATCGATCTTTATGCAGCGCCCGATCTATAGGATTCAGGGTTTGGATGAACGGAGAAATCAGGCTTTGGCGGAAATAGCCTCCGATTTTGCCCATGAGCGCTGGGCAGCCGGTCGACCCGTCATGCCCGAATTGTGGCGGTTGGTGGTTCCCTTTCTGAATGACCATTTGCTGGAAGATCTGAAAAAAGTGGTCTTTTCCGAAGATCAATTGGAGGCTGAAGCCGGAGTGCTTGCTGCTTACCAATCTGACTTTGCGCCGTCAAAAGATCTTCTAAAATCATTTCCTGAAACCGTCTCTGCCATCGAATACGGAGAAATTTCCTGGGAGAAAATCGGCAAGGATTTTCAAGATAAAAAAGCCTAATCAGGCCAAATTCACCTAATTTTAAAAAACTTATTCCCCCATAGCCATGAGCAAGGAAATGTATATAGATCCGCATATTCACCTGGTATCCCGCACGACGGATGACTACGAAGCCATGCGAAAAGCAGGAATCGTTGCCACCATCGAACCCGCCTTTTGGCTGGGTCAGCCGAGGACAGAGGTGGGTTCTTTCAAAGACTATTTTTCCACACTGGTGGGATGGGAGCGCTTCCGTGCCAGTCAGTTTGGAATCGTGCACTATTGCACCATGGGTTTGAACTCCAAAGAAGCCAACAATGTGCCTTTGGCGGAGCAGGTGATGGAATTGCTTCCCCTTTATGCAGGGAAAGAAGGCGTGGTTGCTATCGGGGAGATCGGCTATGACGATCAGACTGAGGCAGAGGATAGATTTTATCGTCTTCAGTTGGAGTTGGCAAAGGAAGTCAACCTGCCTGTATTGATCCACACTCCCCACCGCGACAAGAAGAAAGGTACCACCCGCTCCATGGATGTGGCCGAAGAGCATGGCATGGATCCGGGATGGGTCGTCGTAGATCACAACAATGAAGAAACGGTCAAAGAAGTGCTGGATCGGGGATTCTGGGCTGCTTTTACCATTTATCCACATACCAAAATGGGCTCGGAGCGAATGGTGGAAATCGTCAAGCAATACGGCCCGGAACGGATAATTGTCAATTCTGCAGCGGATTGGGGGATTTCTGACCCGATTGCGGTGCCAAAGACCGCGGCCCTCATGCGTAAAATGGGAATTCCAGAAGAGCATGTCCGATTGACTACCTACCAAAACGCCCTCACCGTATTCGGACTGAGTGGTCAGATGCATGAAGACGACTGGCTCAAAGCTCCACCGATTGATCAGACCAAAAAACTCGGAGGAAATTCCGTACTTCGCGGAGGTCAGGTGCCTCGAGTCGAAGGACCTGCCGATCGGGTAGAAAATTAATCCATGAGAAATACAAAGCTCTTCGCTTATCTCCAACTGACCCGCCCAGCCAATGTGATCACCGCGATCGCAGATATCTGGGCGGGTTTTGCCATTGCTGGAGCTTGGGATTACATGGCCACCAACTGGGTCTATGGAGACCAGCAATTTTGGTGGAATCTATTTTGGCTTTCATTGAGTACAATTGGTTTGTATGCGGGAGGAGTAGCCTTCAATGATGTCGCAGATGCTGAGTTGGATGCTGTAGAGCGGCCTGAGCGGCCTATTCCAAGTGGCCGTGCTTCCAAGAACTCCGCTTTTTTGATGTCATCTCTTCTCTTGGTTTTTGGGATTATCTGTGCCTTTCAGGTAAATCTAGTTGCCGGATTTTTAGCCATTGCCGTAGCCGCCTGTGCGGTGCTGTATGATTACTGGGGAAAGCATCAGCGGATTTTAGGCCCGATCAATATGGGACTCTGCCGGTCCGGAAATTTGCTTTTGGGTGTAAGTGTGGCCCCCGAAGTACTCGAAAAAATCTGGCCGATCGGAGTATTGCCTTTGATCTATGTGGCGGCCATTACCATGATCAGCCGTGGGGAGGTGCATGGGAAAAACCGAAAAGCCCTTTTTGCAGGTGGGGCCATGTATGCGTCCATTTTCTTAGCCATTTTTGGCCTGGCTTATCTGGAGAGTCCGGGATACCTGCAAGTGATTCCTTTTTTAGCTTTGCTGGGCTATATGATCTTTCCTCCTTTGGCGAAAGCCATCCGAACTCAAGAACCCAAATTCATTGGCAAATCGGTGAAAGCTGCTGTGATTTCGCTGATTATCGTCAATGCTTCCATGGCTTCTGCGTTTTCGGGTTGGCCCATTGGAATTATCGTTTTGCTGCTTCTTCCCATTTCCCTTTGGTTGGCTAAAAAATTTGCCGTAACCTGAGTGAAAAATAAACCAATTTCTTTCACAACTTGTCTTGAAAGAAACCCCGAATAACCTATTTACTCCTTCCCATGGATACGATTCTCGAACAGTCCTTTTCGGTTCCTTTCCGCTACCCGGTAGCTTTTACCGAGAATCTATTTGATCCCCAAAATCAAATTCTCGCCAATGTCCTTCGTGGCGACCGCATTCCCAAAGTGCTCTTTGTGATTGATAGCGGAGTGGCTGAAGCCCATCCCAACTTGATGGCGGAGTTGAAGATGTATGCTTCTGCACATGCGGATGTATTTACTCTGGCTGCCGACCCCATGATTGCGATCGGTGGAGAAGCCTGCAAAAATGAAGAATCCGAATATCAAAAGATCGTGGAGGCCACACATCTCTACGGTATCGACCGGCACTCTTACATTGCCGTGATTGGTGGAGGGGCAGTGTTGGACATGGTGGGTTTCGCTGCGGCCATTTCCCATCGGGGAATTCGACTGATTCGAATTCCGACGACAGTTTTGTCCCAAAACGATTCCGCAGTAGGGGTCAAAAACAGCATCAATGCCTTCGGCAAAAAGAACTACCTCGGCACCTTTGTTCCCCCTGTTGCCGTTTTGAATGATTTCAATTTCCTGAAAACACTGGATGACCGGGATTGGAGAGCAGGAATCTCCGAGGCCATCAAAGTGGCTTTGATCAAGGATTTGAGCTTTTTTGAGTGGTTGGAAAATGCCGGTGAGGCACTGGCCCGAAGGGAAATGGAGCCTATGAAAGTTCACATCATCCGCTCTGCCCAAATGCACATGGATCATATCGCGGGCAAAGACCCATTTGAATTTGGCTCTTCCCGGCCGCTTGACTTTGGGCACTGGGCGGCTCATAAGCTTGAAAAGTTGAGCGATTTCCGGATCCGTCACGGAGAAGCAGTCGCCATCGGGATTGCCCTGGATTCGGCCTATTCCTATTTGCAGGGAAAAATCTCCGAATCAGATTTCAATCGTATCATTCATTTGATGCATACGCTCGGGTTCGAGCTTTTCGCGCCTGAACTTCAAGGGGAAAATCTGATCCAAGGTTTAAAAGAATTCCAGGAACATTTGGGAGGTCAGTTGACGATTATGCTGTTGGAAAAGTTGGGCAAAGGTGTGGAAGTGCACGAAATGGACCACGACTTGATCTTTAAATCAGTGGAAATCCTTCGTACTTTGGAGAAAAAGACCGCTTTACACGCATCCTGATTTTTTCCCTGCCTATGAAGATCAATGACTTTCACCTCAGTTATTGCAGCAATATCCATCCGGGTGAAAGCTGGGATGCGACGTTTCGCAATCTGAAAATTTACATTCCCGAAATCCGAAACCGACTTCAGGAAAAAGGGGCCTTCGGTATTGGCCTGAGGCTCTCTAATGAAGCGAGCTTGGTCCTCGAAAAACCTGAAAAGCTTAAAAAATTTCAGGATTGGCTGGAGAAAGAAAACGCTTACGTTTTTACCCTAAACGGTTTTCCATACGGGGATTTTCATCGGCAGATCGTCAAAGAAAAAGTGCATGCTCCTGACTGGACCACAACCGAACGTCGGGACTACACCATCCGCTCCTTCCGGATCCTTTCCCAGCTTTTACCTGAGGGACTGGATGGCGGCATTTCCACTTCCCCGATCTCTTACCGCTATTGGTTTAAGTCTGAGTCCGAATTATCCAAGGCGATGGAAAAAGCAACCATTCATTTGATGGAAGTGGTGGAGGAATTGGTCGCTATCCAAAAAGAAACCGGCAAATTGCTTCATTTGGACCTTGAGCCCGAGCCAGACGGAATTGTGGAAAACTCCGATGAACTGATCATGCTGTTTACGGATTGGCTTTTGCCAAAAGGTAAGCCGTGGTTGGCTCAAAACCTCGGAGTTTCTGAGGAAAAAGCCGAAGAGCTGATCAAAACTCACATTCAGGTTTGCTATGATGTCTGCCATTTTGCAATCGAATATGAGGAGCCGGCGGAGACTTTTGCCAAGTTTGCCAAGCAGGGAATCCGAATCGGAAAAATTCAGATTTCGGCGGCATTGAAAGTTATGATTCCTGAAACGGCAAACGGGAAATTCAGTCTCGGTAAAAAACTGGAGGCTTTTGTAGAGTCCACCTATCTTCATCAAGTAGTTGCGAGGACCTCTGGAGGAAGTTTGGTCTCCTATCCGGATTTGCCGCAGGCATTGGAAAGACTTCCGGTAAGTAAAGAGGAGGAATGGAGGATTCATTTTCATGTTCCTGTCTTTTTGGAACACTACGGCTCTTTTTCTTCCACTCAGGAGACTATTTCGATTGTACTCAAAGAAATTTTATCCAATCCTAACTTGACGGCTCACTTGGAAGTAGAGACCTACACTTGGGAGGTTTTGCCTGAGGAAATAAAGCTGAGCTTGGGAGAATCGATCGCCAGGGAGCTTGGTTGGGTGATTGAGGAGATGAAAATTTGAAATTGTTCTATACAATCTAAGAGCGTGTTTAAAACAGTTTTGGGTTGAAGATCGATAGGGCCAACTCCCCATTGAAATGGGGGAATTTGGTTCCTTATCATAAATTAAACTCTGCTTTAGCAGAGATTTTGGAATCAAACTATGAAGAAGACCGTCGTCTTAGATATTGTCGCTTTGTCTCCCCGAGTGATCGGTGAGCATACGCCTTTTTTGAAGAAGTGGATCGCTTCCAAAAAGCAAGCCGTGGTCGAGCCTGTACTTCCTGCCGTGACCTGCTCGGCTCAATCGGTGTATGTGACCGGTAAGTGGCCAACCGAAAACGGCATCGTGGGAAATGGATGGTACTTTCAGGATGAGTGCGAAATCAAGTTTTGGCGCCAATCCAACAAGCTAGTCCAGGCTGAGAAAGTCTGGGAAGTGCTGCGGAGAGAGAATCCCGAGTTCACCGTAGCGAATTTGTTCTGGTGGTACAATATGTACTCTTCTGCAGATTATGCTGTGACTCCCCGGCCGCTGTATCCGGCGGATGGACGAAAGCTGCCCGATTGCCATACTCAGCCGATGGAACTTCGCGACCGGCTTCAGGCCGAGTTGGGACAGTTTCCGCTTTTTACTTTTTGGGGACCAAATACCACGATCGAATCCAGTAAGTGGATTGCTGCGGCGGCCAAGAAAGTGGAGGAATGGCACAACCCCACGCTCAATCTGATCTACATTCCCCATCTGGACTACAACCTCCAGAAATACGGCATTGACTTTTCGAAAATTGCCAAAGACCTACGCGAAGTGGATGACCTGGCCAAGGACTTGATTACCTTCTTCGAAAATCGGGGTGCTGAGGTCTTGTTGCTTTCCGAATATGGAATTACGAGTGTGAGCAAGCCAGTACATCTCAACCGGATTTTCCGGGAAAAAGGCTGGATTCAGGTGAAAAATGAGTTGGGTCGGGAGACATTGGATGCCGGTACTTCGGCAGTTTTTGCAGTAGCAGATCACCAAGTTGCCCATATCCATGTCAACGATCACTCGAAATTGGCTGAGGTGAAAACCTTGCTGGAAGATACTCCGGGTGTGGAAAAAGTGCTTGATGCCCAAGGCAAAAAAGACTATCATATCGACCATGCCCGATCGGGAGACCTGGTCGTGATCGCAGATGCAGATTCTTGGTTTACTTATTATTTCTGGCTGGACGATGCCAAGGCGCCTGACTATGCCCGCTGTGTGGATATCCACCGGAAGCCCGGTTACGATCCGGTGGAATTGGTGCTGGATCCTGCGATCAAGGTTCCGATTCTGAAAATCGGTTCTAAAGTGCTAAAGAAAAAGCTTGGTTTCCGATACCTGATGGACGTAATTCCTTTGGATGCGACTTTGGTGAAGGGCGCCCATGGACGCATTCCCGAGTCGGACCTGGACAAGCCGCTTTTTGTTGCAAATCCTGGTTTAATCACTGAAAAAAAGATTCAGCCCACCGAAGTTTTCGAATTAATACTAAAGGCTGTAAGAGGTTAAACCAAACCCAGTCGTTTTTTTACTTTCAGCAGGTTTTCCTGCTTTTTGGGCTCCCGGTTTTTGCGGCAGTATTCGGTATGATAATGGTGTTTTTGCATAAATACTAACTGAAGCTCGTCCCAAGCCTGCTCGGTAAAATTGGGATTGAAGTGCTTCAGTTCGACAAAAAGAGACTCCCCGATTTTTTCAAAAAGATCTGTACCTAAGTATTCCAAATCCGCATCCGCAAGGATGTTTTCCAGGTGATTAGTTGGGCTTTGCGGGATTTTGGTTGCCATGATCATTCCGTAAATTTTGTCCAGGTCTTCTTTGGAATATTCCTTGGCTAAATAACTTTCGGCAATTTTACATCCCTTTTCTTCGTGGTCTTTGGGGTTATCAATAAAGCCCGTGTCATGAAACAATGCCGCCAGTTTAAGTAAATGGAGATCCCCATCCGAAACTTCGGACTGTTTGGCCAAAAAAACCGCCTTCTCCAGCACATACGCCGTATGATCGAGATTATGATAGGTCAGGTGTTTTGGCAGTTTTGCCAGAATGTCCCGATAGATCGTATGTTGGATTTCTTCAAATACCATCAGTTGTGCTTTTTTCCGACCTGTTTGATCACCCCTCCTTTTACTTCTTTGATCGTCTGAACGTAGAAGAAAGCTTTCGGGTCGATTTGCTGAATTGCTTCCTTCATTCGGTGGACTTCCAACCTTGTGATTACCGTCATGATGATGTCACAGGGGTGCTTGATGTGGAAAGTTTCTGGAAGATAACCTCTTTCTCCTTTATATACAGAAATCGCCTTTCCGAAATCCTTCACAATCAATTCCTTTACTTTCTCATCTTCTCTCGAAATGATCGTCAATGCGGTATACTCTTCAAATCCCTCCACCACATAATCGGTCATTTTGATGGCGGTGAAGTAAGTCAGAATCGAATACATAGCCGGCTCTACCCCAAAGAAGTAGGCTGCCACCAGCATGATCAGAGAATTCAGAAATACAGTAATCTCGCTTCCGGAAAAGGCAGAATTTTTCTGAAAAAACTCTGTAATGACCTCGAATCCATCAATTAATCCCCCACCCCGGATAATCAGCCCAATACCCGTGCCCATTAACACCCCTCCGAAAACCGAAATCAAAACCTTATCTTCTGTGATCGGATCGATTTCTATAAAATGAAGGACTACTGTCAATAATGCAACTGAAAGCGTGGATTGTATTGCAAAAGTCTTGCCGATCATTTTCCAACCTACCCAAAGAAAGGGAATGTTGATCAGGACCAAAAGCAGGTTGAGGTTGACGTCATAGACGAGGTTTACGATAATCGCAATACCGGTCACACCTCCGTCCAAAAACTTATTTGGGAGCATAAATGCTTCCAAAGCAATTGCCGAACAAAAGACACCCAATACAATGTAAAAAAGTGAGGCGGGGTCAACTACAGCTTTCCAATCAATGTTTTGTCTCGAGTTAATCATTCAATCAAATCCTGAAAAAGTCCATTCAGAGTGCAATAAGTCATTTATTTTTAAAATTTAAGCAAAATCAGTCCATAGGCAACTATCCTCCGTCGGATAATTTAAGTAAAATGAAAAATACAGGATTTTTTGATAGATGAGGTCTTTTCCCTAATCCAATCTTGGCAAACTGAGCTTGTATTTCATCGCAATCAGACGGATGCTGATGATGAGTGACATTGATATCAAGAGATTGTAATTTCTTTCCAATCCGAAATAATTCAAGATCAAATAAACCACCGCCCCAGCCAAGCAAGCAGAAGCGTAGATTTCTTTGCGGAAAAGGATGGGGATTTCGTTAGTTAGCGTATCACGTATTACCCCGCCCATCACGGCAGAAAACATACCCATAATGGCGGCGATTTCGGGACGAACGCCAAGGCTAAGGGCTTTTTCCACTCCCAATACTGTAAAAAAACCGATCCCCAGCGTATCAAAAAGGAAAAAGGTTTTCCGAAGTCTGCTGAGGAAATTCGGGAAAATAAAAGCAGCCAATACCCCGGCCAATATGGCATACAGCACCTGCACATTTCCAATCCAAACCAAAGGATAACTGTCCAGCAAAATGTCCCGCAGTGTACCGCCACCGATGGCCGTGATAAATCCCGTAAATCCGGCACCAAAAAGGTCGTGCTCTTTTTCCCGGATTGCCAGCGCCCCAGAGATCGCAAAAACAAATGTGCCAGTCAGTTCCAGTGCGTATTGTAGATCCATCGTTCAATTTGCCCAATGGGCGAAGGTTATAGTGTAGCGCTGATTTTTATTTTCCAGACGGTCGAATCGGGCTAAATACTTAGACTTTTTCCATCACCAAGACACCCATTGCTCTTTGGCCATGGACTAAAACCGATTTGGGGTTTTCCAGAAAACGAAGCCCTGACTCTTCCAAGTTGTCCAACAGTTCCTGAGTGAGCAAAAACCGCTCTGAGCCATCCGGAAGCAAATATTTACCCCCTCCCAAATCTTGGCTTGTTTCCAAAATTCCCCCAAAAGCCGTAGTCATTCGAAACCAGAATATACCGCCTGATTTGAGTACTCTTAGAATTTCAGCAATCATCTGCCAAAAGTTATCCACATTTTCGGCAAAATGGAGAACAGCCGAGCAGGTCACCGCATCAAAAGCCTCGGTATGGAATGGAATTTCTTCCAATTTCCCAACCTGAAACCGATGGACATCAAAATTGGGATTGATGGTTTTGGCCAGATATCTGCAATATTGTATCGCTACTTCGTTGGAATCGATCCCAAAAATCTGAAAGTTTTGATTGATGAAGTATACCGAATTCCTGCCTTCTCCACATCCGGCATCAAGTAGTTTCATTTCCTTGGTCAATCTACCTTTCAGGATTTGATCCAAAAGGTAAATGTCAATGTTTCCCAACAGTCGATTCAGCTCATTGATTTCCATTTTCCAGTTGGTCTAGTGCTTCTTTTGCTTTTATCCGCCCGATTTCGACCAGTTCTCCTGCCCGATGAAACTCGAGGGTCCCGGCTTGTTTACGGGAAAGTCGAATCCGCACATCCACCGGGTATTTTTCGATCAGCAGTTCACAAAACCGATCCTGCAGCAAGTCAAATGAGCGCGTAATCAGATTTAGTGATGAAAGTGACTCTGTTTTTTCTTCTTTTTCGGGGAAGAACTGGATCATTTTCTTTTGATACTCTTTCAACCATTTTGGCATAGAAATGAAGCTTTTACCGGAGGAATCTTTTTGGGGTGGAGGAAGAAATAGGTGCTCCGGTCCATTGACATCGACCACGACCAGGAGATTTTTATCCTGATGATTGATGAGGGACACCGGCACGGGATTGAGGACGCCTCCGTCAATAAACTCGTGACGATGGTATCGTGCAGGCTGAAAAACAGAGGGGATACTTCCCGAGGCCCGAATGGCAGCATAAAGACTGCCTTCTCGAAAAATATGCTCCTTGCCGGTTTTGTAATCTACCGCATTGCAGGAGAATGGAATCTCCAAATCCTCAATCTGACGGTCGTGCACCACTTTTTTTAAGGCATTGTACACTTTTTCACCTTTGATAAATCCCCGGCTGGAAAAAGTAAAATCCATCAGGGAAAAGACATCCACCCGGTCTAGGTTGCAGATCCAATCTTTGAATTCGGGCATTTTCCCTGCGGCGTACATCCCGCCTACCAAAGCTCCGGCAGAGCACCCGGCAATTTCCTTAATTTCGTAGCCTCGGTTTTCAAGTTCTTCGATCACGCCTACATGTGCCAATCCTCTTGCTCCGCCACTGCTCAAAACCAATGAAACTGTTTTTTTTTTTGCCATATCTTAGTGGAGAAAAATTCTTATTCAGGACCAAAAACCACCAACGAAAGTAAGTATTATGAGCGAATTTAAGCCTTTTCACCTGGCCTTTCCTATTCGGGATATCGAAGAAACCCGGGCATTTTACGGCGATTTACTCGGCTGTGATATCGGCAGAAGTACCGAAAAATGGATTGATTTCAACTTTTTTGGCCACCAGCTTTCTGCTCACATAAAACCTGAGGAATTGGGCTCAAAAGCGCTCACGACCGTGGACAATAAGCAGGTGCCGCTTCGTCATTTTGGAGTGATTCTGGAATGGGATGAATTTGAATCCCTTGCAGAAAAACTGAAGGCAAATGCAATTGAGTTTGTCATCAAGCCATACGTTCGGTTCGAGGGAGAAGTAGGAGAGCAATACACCATGTTTTTCTTTGATCCCTGTGGTAATGCCTTGGAATTCAAAGCGTTTAGGGATAAATCTCAGATTTTTGCCAAATAGAATCGCTTGAAAACCCTCAATCTCCAACATCGGATAGGCAGGACTTTACAGATTGATGGAAAGGAATACCTCTATTTTAGCGGGACTTCCTATCTGGGGATCGATTCTGTACCCGAGTACGAAGAAATCCTGATAAAAAATGTCCGCAAACTTGGTTTCAATCATGGATTGAGCCGGGTCAATAATGTCCGCCTGAATGTTTTTGAGGATTTTGAAGAATATTTTGCCAGAAATGCCGGATCAGATTCAGCTGCTGTGGTCAGTTCGGGTTATTTGGCCGGAATTTCAGCCTGGCAATGGCTTTATCCCCAAGCAGATCTCTGCTGGATTGCTCCGGATACTCACCCGGCAATTCTTCCCGCAAATCTGAAACCTGATATTCAATTAGATTTTATCCAATGGAAAAATCGCTGTTTGGAGCAAATGCAAGCTATTCCTTCTCAGCGAATCCTCATTCTTGGCAATGCGGTCGATCCCTTGAGAGCAGAAATTCATTCCTATGATTGGGTAAAGGAAATCGCAAAAAGACATGAAGTCACGCTTTTGATTGATGACAGTCACGCCTTTGGGGTTTTGGGAAAGAGTGTGTTCGGGACCTTTTCTGAGCATGTTGATCCAAAAATCAGGTTGGTGATTTCCGGTTCCTTGGGCAAGGGTTTGGCTATGCCCGCCGGGATTATTTTGGGTGAAAGAAAAGTGATAGAGGCCATCAAATCTCAGGCAATTTTCACCGGTGCATCTCCGGGTTCTCCTGCAAACTTACAGGCCTTTATTGAGGCTGCAGACATTTACATCAGGCTAAGCCAAAAAATCAGGGATTTTTCAGGGATTTTCCATCAGGAAACTCAGGACTTATCCACAATACATGGCTCCTCAAAATTTCCCGTATTTAGTTATGAAAATTCGGCTTGGCCTGAGCAATTGGAGGAAAGAGGAATCATCACTTCCTCTTTTTCCTATCCAACTCCGGCAAGCCCACGTATCAATAGGATTGTTATTTCAGGGTTTCATACCTTAAATGATCTGATGTTTTTGAATGATTCTTTACACCGACTAGCTGATCCAAGATGAAAAAGCTGCTTTTCGTTTCGTTCTTGGGACTGTGGATAAGTGCTTGTCAGAGCAAGGACCCGGTTCCTTTTCAGGATGGATTGGATGATTATCCCACCTTGAAAAAAGTACTTTCAGACACGGCGAAGTATCAAGTTCAGATTCTATACACTCAAATCGACCGAAACGAACATGGAAATCCGCTTTTTACGGATTACTCGTTTAACCTGAACGATAACCACTATTTCTATCCCGCTTCTACCGTGAAATTGCCCATCGCCCTCTTGGCTTTGGAGTGGCTCGAGGAGCAAAACATAGAGGGTTTGACTTTGGAGACGACCATGTTGACGGATTCGGTTAGGCCTTCACAGCTACCGGCGTTTTTTGATACGACTTCTCAAAATGGCCTTCCAAGTATCGGGCATTACATCAAAAAAATCCTTTTGGTATCGGACAAAGATGCTTCCAACCGACTCTATGAGTTGCTGGGCATGAATTACATCAATCAAAAGCTATATGAAAAGGGCTTGGCCAAGACTGTTATCACCCAGCGCTTGAGTTTTCCGATTTCTCCGGAAGAAAACCGTCATTTTAACCCGATTCGTTTTGTGGATAAGTCCGGAAAAACGCTTTTGGAACTTCCGGCAAGACATTCGGATAGTGCGTATGTCGTGCCGGGAAATCCGAAAATCGGTCAAGCCTTTTACCGCAATGATTCCCTGATACCCGGAGGGATGGATTTTTCGTACAAAAACAAATTTGCGCTTTCTGACCTTCACGGAGTTGTCCAACGGATCCTATTTCCCGAGGCTTTTTTGGGAAACGAGCGATTCAACCTGAACGAGGAGCATCGAAATTTTGTGCTGAAGTACATGAGTATGCTTCCCCGTGAGAGTGATTTTCCCAAGTACGATACTGCAGAATACTACGACAGCTTTTCAAAGTTTTTCAAGTTTGGAACGGATAAAAAGCCGATCTCTTCCCGTTTTCGAATTTTCAATAAAACCGGTTGGTCTTATGGCTTCTTGATTGATGGATCTTATTTTGTGGATTTTGAATCGGGTGTGGAGTTTTTCGTTTCAGCCGTAGTTTATGTAAACGAGGATCAGATTCTCAATGACGACAAATACGAGACTGAGGAAGTTGGCTTACCTTTTTTCGCCGAACTTGGAGAGTATCTCTATCAGTTGGAGTTGAAGCGGGAAAAGCAAATTCCGGCGGATTTGAGTAAATTCAAGCTATCCTAATGATTGGGATTCAAGCTATTTTTCAGAACCAACTTTTATTGTAATGAAATCTGATGAAATCAAGAAACTGTTTGCCCAGTTTGAAGCTGCAGCTGCTGAATTGGAAGGTGTAGAATGTTGGAGTGCCCGTGAATTGCAGAAGCTCTTAGGCTATAGCAAATGGGAAAACTTTGAAAAGGTAATTCAAAGAGCTAAGGAAGCTTGCTAACATGCCGGAGAGGAAGTTGATTATCATTTTCCTGACGTCAGGAAAACGATCCCAATGCCAAAGGGGGCAGAAAAGGAAATTGATGATATTCTTTTAACCCGATATGCTTGTTATCTAATTGCACAAAATGGAGATAGCCGAAAAGAGGAAATAGCCTTTGCTCAAAATTACTTTGCTGTTCAGACAAGAAGAGCAGAACTGGTCGAACAGCGCTTATTGGCCTATGAGCGTCTAAAAGCAAGGGAAAAGCTGAGCCAAACCGAAAAAAAACTCTCTGGAATCTTGTACGAAAAAGGAGTTGACAGTCAGGGCTTTGCAGTGATCCGAAGCAAGGGTGACCTAGCCCTTTTCCGACTTTCCACACAGCAGTTAAAAAAGAAGTTAGGAGTACCTGAAAGCCGTCCTGTTGCTGATTTTCTACCTACTATAAGTGTAAAGGCAAAAGATCTAGCTAATGAAATGACAGGTTTGAATGTGCAAACCAAAGACTTGAAAGGACAGAATAAAATCGAAAAGGAACATGTGGACAATAACCTTGCTGTGAGAAATATGCTTACACAAAGGGGAATTGTTCCTGAAAATTTGCCTCCGGCCGAAGATGTTAAAAAATTGAAGCGAAGGCTTGAAGGAGATGAGAAGAGTGTGTTGAAAGATACTAAGAGGAAAAAGTAGTTTATGGACTAGGAAAATCCAGATTGAACTTTAAAAAAATGAAAGATTTTATCGACTATCTAAAATGGAAGCCCACTTGGATTGGAATACTCGTTTTTTCTGTCTTTTTCTTCCTATTGGGACAGGCATACGTTTATCCTACACTTACCTTTGATTTTTCCTTGGTTTATAGATGGCAGACTTGGATTCAGTTAATTTTTATAAATACAGGAATGACTGCTTTGAATTACCTTTTTCTTTGGAGATTTAATAAGCAGGTCTTTAAAAAGAAAAAACCTCAGAATTCTGAGGTTTGAAGGGCAATAAGCAAATTAATATGACTTTTCCAGTGTAGGAATCTTTACCTGAGGCTGTGGATAAGTATGGCCCAATTGGATTTTCAAGGCTCTGAGTTGGGCTGTGGATAACTCCCAAGGTTGATGTATATCAAATCCTCTAATTGCTTGTAATTCAGGAATCCATAGCCGGACAAATTCACCTTTTTTATCGTAGTTAGTTGCCTGTCGGAGAATATTGAAATACCGGTTTTCTCGTGGATCATTTCCCACTCCTCCCACATACATCCAATTGCCCCAGTTGGAGCAGACGTCGTAATCGATCAGTTGGCTTTCGAAATAGCTTGCGCCCCAAGTCCAGTCGATCCCCAGATCGTTGACCAAGAAACTAGCCACATTCTGACGGCCACGGTTGGACATAAAACCCGTCGCCTTCAATTCCCGCATGTTGGCATCCACAAAAGGAACTCCCGTCCTCCCTTCAATCCAAGCCTCAAACTGAGCCTTATCTCTCCTCCAGGAGTCCTTTTGATGTCGGATGCCTTGAATATCAAATATTTTATCCCCGTGTTTTTTGGCTATAAAACGGAAGTAATCCCTCCAGATTAGCTCGAAAATAAGCCAATACGTACTGTCATTTTTCTTTCGCTCACGCTCGTACTTTTTGACTTCTTCATAAATCGTCCGAGGCGAAATACAACCCAAAGCCAACCAAGGTGAAAATTTGGAACTGTAATCCATCCCGATCAGTCCATTTCGGGTTTCTTTGTAGACTTTGAGCAAATCCTTTTCCCAGAAATAGGACCGGAGTCGCCCTAGCGCAGATGTCTCTCCACCTTTTATCTCCAACCACGATTTGGCATCCTGCTTGGGTTCCTCCAGTCCATAAGTTTTTAAGTTGGACAGCTCTCCTGCTAAGGAATTGAGCTCTTCACTTGGATAGTTGATATTTTTGGGTTCGGGAAAAGTCAGTCGGATTTTAGTCTGCTTTTCTACTTCTTTTCGGAATTGGGTAAAAACCTCTGGGGTTTGTTTTGCCGGAAAGGGTAGATCGTCCAAATGGTATAAAGTGCTTTGCCAGAAACTTTCACAAGCAATTCCTTGTGAAAAAGCAGCTTTTTCTAAAGACTTATCCACATTCCGCTCCACCGAAGTCACTTCTTTTGAGAAGAAAATGGCTTTAGCCTCTACCTTTTTTGCCAATTCAACCACGGTTTCTTCTGGCTTGCCCTGAAGAATGATCAAATCTCCTCCAATTTTCCGGAGTGACTGGCGAAGGTCTTCAATGGATTCCAGTAAGAATTTTGTCCGAAAAGAACCAGTTTTAGCGAATCCCAATTCGGTCTTTTCAAACAGTCTCGGATCAAAGCAAAAGACAGGAATTACCTCTTTTCCCTGCAGGATTGCTCGGGTTAGGACCTCGTTGTCTTTCAATCGAAGATCATTTCTGAACCAAACTAGAACTCTATTGTACTTCATGATGGGCGAACAGGCTGTTGAAGAAAAGTGTTTGCAAACTTCAACAAAAATTATTTTTAGGATGGTGATCAACCATTTTAAGGCATTAGGCTAGTTCTGTTTTAAGTCTTTAAATGCAACGCATTTCCTTATTCTAGGTGATTTGGTTTATATTTTGGTATAATTTCCAACTCTGATGAATCCAAAATTTTTGAATGCGGGTATCCTTCTCGCTTTAGTTTCCTGTCAAGCTTCCCTTACCCCTGAGCAAAGCCTTTTCGAAGATTTGGTAACTCAGGAAGGTCTAAAGGGCAAATCGGAGTATCTGGCTTCCCCTTTTGTGGCGGCTGGAGACCGGTTGTATTTGATCGGGCATCAAAATGGGACATTTCCAGATTTGGGTTGGCATGTCGAAGGCGAAATGGGAGGAATCTGGATGCATCCGATCAAACTGATGGATGGGTTCACTGCTTCGGTAAGTGCAGATGGCGAAAGCTATTGTTTGGATAAAGCCCAGTCTTTTACGAATTACCCGTTTTCCAATGTGCTTCAGTTTGACTTGGAAAATGCAGGGATTGCCGTGGAACGATTGCAGTTTGTGCCCGATGGAAAAGAGGGAATGACCGTGCTTTTCCGGATCAAAAATGTGGATAAGTCAGATAAGTCGATCCAGTTTCAATTCAATGCATACGTGGATTTGATGCCTGTTTGGTTGGGTGAGCGTACCGGAATGATCGATCAGGCGGATGCGATTTCCTTTGACGAAATGACCAATACCTTTTCCGCCAAAGACGAGGGCAATCCATGGTTTGCGGTTTGGGGTACTTCCGAGGGAATTTCGCTTTTCCCCCAAAATGACCTGACCTGCATCTATTCTCCGAAAGGGAATGGAGCAGCTGCAGGCTTTTCTTTGGATATCAACCTTCCTTCTGGCACGGAGCAAATCATTCCTATTTTCATCGCAGGTTCTACCGAAAGCGAACTGAAGGCGATGGAGACTTTGGTGGATTTGCGACAGAATTTGAATGGGGATTGGTTTGCCAAGAAGAAACGGTATGAGGCGCTAGCCCAACAAGCTGAAATTCAGATACCGGATGCCGAGCTTCAGCGAACTTTCCAATGGATCAAATACAATTCCGACTGGTTGGTGCGGGATGTGCCGGGAATTGGAAGGGGTTTTGGCGCTGGACTTCAGGATTATCCGTGGTGGTTTGGTGTGGACAGTGAGTACACGATCCAGGGTTTGATCGCAACTGGCAGAAAGGACTTGGTCTATTCTACGCTTGAACTTATCCACAATCTCTCCGAAAAAGAAAACGGAAATGGCCGCATCATTCATGAGGTCAGTACCAATGGGGCGGTTTTTAATCCCGGAAATATCAATGAGACTCCACAATGGGCTTCGACCATTTGGGAAGTGTACCGATGGACAGGTGATCGGGAGTTGTTGGAAAAGTATTTTCCTTCTGTCGAAAAGGGTTTGGACTGGTTGCTTCGGGAAAATGACAAGGACGGCAATTTGCTCGCCGATGGCTATGGCATGATGGAAATCCATGGCCTCAAATCCGAGATGATTGATGTGGCAGTTTACAGTCAAAAGGCCTTTTCCGATGCAGCGAAAATGGCCGAAATCCTTGAAAAAACAGAACTTTCAAAAAGTTATCAACAGACAGCCGACGCTTTGGCTGTGAAGATCAATTCGGAATTTTGGGTGGAGGAATTTGGAAGCTATGCGGATTTTATCGGTACTGCTGGGGAGGCATTACACTTGATTGATGATGCGATTATCCGTGCAGATACGCTAAAAAAACCTTGGGCAGTAGAAGAACTGAATGCGACAAAAGCAAAGTTATCCACATTGCCAAAAGATCAAAAACAGGGATTTGTCCTTTATCATAACTGGGTAGTCAATACCCCGATGGAGACCGGAGTCGCAGATCCAGAGAAAGCCAAAATCGCTTTGGCCACTGCCAAAAAATTCACGAATCCCTTCGGGACTTTTGTGACTGGAATCGACCGGGACGAGCAGGCAGAAAACGAGGATGGTTCCTTTGCAGGGAGTAAAAGCTTTTCTTATACGGGTGCAGTGATGACTTTGCCCACGGGGGTTTCGGCCATCGGGGAAAATAGATATGGCAACCCCGATCAGGCTTTGGATTACCTGAAGCGCATGACGAGAAGCTTTGGCTTTGCCTTGCCGGGCTCGATGTATGAAGTTTCTCCGGATTACGGCATGTTTACGCAGGCTTGGAATATGTACAGCTTCGGAGTGCCCATTGTGATGCAGTTTTTCGGCATTCAACCGGATGCCGGAAACAAAGTGATTCACATCCGCCCTCAGATGCCTTCCACCTGGGAGGAAGCTTTTATTCAAAAAGTGATCGTAGGTGACAATGAAATCAAACTTACTTATGTGGATAAGTCAGGAGTTCGGGCGATTGAGGTGGAGCAAACCCAATCTAAATGGGGCATTTCGATTGAAATTCCTGAGGAATTTTCTAAGGTAAAAATCCTTGGAAAGGAAGTGAGTTCGGATACTCAAAATGGGTATAGAAGGATTCTGATGACAGGCAAAAAAGTACGGGTGGAGGCTTCCCGTTGATTACAGATTCAACCAAAAATTCAGCTTCAGCACCAAAGACCGCTGCTTTGGCATAAAGTCTCCGGGAAAATAATTGTCTGTGTACACGAGGAAGAAATCTGAAACCGGCGCATATCTCCACTGCAGGCGGGTGTTGATATTGAGGTTGTCGATCTGATTGTTGTATTGGATAAAGGTTGTCCAGAACAGATTTTTTGTAAACGTCAGGTCGATCCGGGGTCCCACCAAAATCAAATCCGCATCGTTTTGCGGCTCAGGAAGTCGGATTCGCGCATAGTTAAAGTTCATGGAAATGTTGGCCAAGTACCCTAATCTCAATCCCATTTGGCTGATGACACGCTGGAAATTCCCGGTGTAATACTCCCCGGCTTCCCCTTCCAGCTGAATGTTAAACACGTTTCTTGGGTTACTTTGGTACTCCACTCTCACCGTTCGGTTGAGGTAATCCGTGCCGGCAAGCAAGGGTTCACCGCCTGTCCGGGTAGGATCGAAGTCTTCAAACAAATAGACGTACCGGTTTCGTTGAGTAACAACTAACTCCGAAAGGGAATTGAATCGAATTAAGTAGCTGAGATTGATATCGCGATCTGTTTGTCCTAGCTCGTCATTCCAATAGCCTTCAAATTCCAATTTGGGTCCGTGCCGATTGATCAGCCTGGACTTGGGATAGAATAAGTAGGATACATCCGGGTTGATTCGCTTGAAATCAACCCTTGGAACAAAGCCCACAGCGGGATTGAACTCTTTGCCTATGTCCTGAATACTCACACTCCAATTCCAGTGAATGTCTGAAAACAGCATGTAGGCATTGAAAGAATAAGGAGATTCTTTTTCCTCTGATTCAAAGGTTCGATGGTAGTATACTTTACCCGTCCATTTTCCGTCGGCAGAATTGAGGTTATAATCGACCCCTAAGAGCCTGTTGTAAGCCGTTGGATCGAAAAGCTGCTTAAACTCATCCAAGGCTAAGGATTCTCTATCCACATAGATCAAGCCTATATTGGATCGGGTGAACACTTTCTTTTGAATCGCCAGAACGCTAAAATTTTTCCCGGCGACACCTGCTTCTTCATCCGTGGCCGTCTGCATGTTCATAACTCCGATCCGCAAATCTTCCGTTACCTTTCCACTCAGACGTGCTCCGTAAATGATTTTACTCTGAATATTTTGACCGGTGGCGGAGTCGATATCTACCCCGATTCTTCGCGAAAAAAACGGACGGGACCGCATCTGCCCAAAGCTGTCAAAGAGGTCGGCATTTTCGAGAAAAAACTGTCTCCGCTCCGGAAAGAAGATCTCAAATCGATCCAGATTAGTCACCTGCTGATCGACTTCCACCTGGGAAAAGTCCGGGTTAAACGTCAAATCCAAGTTCAAAGCCGGACCAATCCCGATTTTGGCATCTCCTCCAAAGGAAGGAGTCAGTTCCTCTTCGGTTCCTTCGAGGAAATTTTTGGAAGCCCTTGCTGCCGTGTAAGGAATCAAAGAAATATTGGCCGAACTCTTTTTTAAGGGTTCCTCGAAAATAAGCTTTCGCAAAAAGGCCGTGCTGATAATAGGTATGTTTCTTGGAATCGGAGACCAGGTGCTTCGCTCGCCGTAGTGACTGTCGATTCGGTAAAAATTGACGTTCCAGTTTTGTGCACCTTCATTGAAGCGGATGGTAGACAAGGGAATCACCATTTCAGCTTGCCAGGAGTTTTCATTGATTTTGGCTGCGGAATACCATTTATTATCCCAAGCTAGGCTTAAATCCTCAGATCGGGTTCCTCCGTTGGAGATTAAGCCTTCGCGCTGGACTCCGTAAGGGTTGATGCCAAATGAAAAAGCATTGGTCTTGTCATTGAAGGTGTCTAATACAAAGACAATGGCATCATTTTGCTCCCCTCGAAAATCCCGTCTGAGCGATGTGGACACGTATTTTCGGGGACCGTTATTTTCCATCACCGCAGCGATGTAGAGGTTATTTTCGTCAAAAGCGATCTTTACACGGGTGTTTACCTGTGATTTGGACGTGTCGGAAGGAAAATACTGTCTGAATTCCCCGTTCCATCCTTCGCCGGATGTCCAAATGGCTTCATCTAAAATTCCATCCAAAACAATGGGCTCCTTCAGTTTAAATGCAAAGGCATTGGAATTTTCCGACTCGCCCTGCTGAGCAAGAAGGGAGAACGAACTAAGAAAGAATAGTGCGAGGAATCCGAAAAGGAATTTCATAGGTTGGGGCAATACACAAAATTAGGTTTTGGTAAATGGATGCTCCAAAGAATTTTATCAAAGGCAAAAAATACTTCTTTCCAACTTATAGGGTTCCGAAAGCGGTGAGGATCAAGTTTCTTGGTCCTCCGTTTTTTCGGAATTCGCAGAGATAAATTCCCTGCCAAACACCTAAGGCAAGTTTTCCACCACTGATGGGAATCTGCACACTTGTTCCAAACATGGCACTCTTGATATGGGCCGGCATATCATCCGGCCCTTCGTAGTCATGTACAAAACGGGGATAACTTTCCGGAATCAGTTCATTGATAAAGGTCTGAAAATCCCGCCTGACAGTCGGATCGGCGTTTTCGTTGATGCAAAGTCCGGCTGAAGTATGCTGAATAAACACCTGCAAAAAACCAATCCGCATTTCCCGGATTTCAGGGATTGCTTTTTCGATTTGTTCGGTAATCAGATGATAGCCCTGGTGATAACTTGGGAGTCGGAGGTGTTTTTGAAAAAAAAGATTCATCTGGCAAAAGTAAAAGAGAGGTATGAATGCCTTTCAATACTTTCTGTCAAAAATCAATGTTGGACCGTCGCAGGATCCCCAATTTCCTTGGACAGTTTTAGAATTTAAAATTTCAAATATTTCATAATCCTGACCGCAATAATGGATCAATCCCCATCCTCCCCATTCTTGACTGATTTTGAACGATTCATCATCATAATTTAGGTAAATGAATTTTTGACCTTCAGGGCCATTTTCAAAATTATACGTGCCTGATAAATTGTACGTGCCAATAGTCTTAACAAATGAACCGTCAGCTTCAAGATTATAAAAATAGGTGGTATCTGAAATTGGGGTAAGGTCATCCTGCGGAACCCAAACACTTTTGTAGCCTTTTAAAATCCATTTCTGAGGCATTTCAGAACTATCAGGATTTTCAAATACTTCGCAGGAGATAAGCAATCCTGATAGTAGGAGTAGAAATAAAGTATTTTTCATAGAATAAAAGTTAGGTCTGTTACCAGAACGAAGTTTTATTCAATCAGGATACATTATTCTAAATTATTCCCACTTTATTTTCTAAAGTTCCAATTCCTTGAATCGTGATTTTCACCACATCACCTGCCTGAAGGGTGAAATTATCCGGCACGATGCCTGTTCCCGTCATCATCAGACAACCGATGGGAAAGGTGTTGGCACGGAAAAGCCAATCGGCCAATTCCTGGGGTCGGCGCTTCATCTGTGCCAAAGTCGTTTCCCCTGAGGCCTCGACTTTTCCGTATCGCTGGATTTCCAAGCTGATTTTGGTCGAATCGGGAAGGGGTTCCTCCTGAATAACAATGCAAGGACCGATGGACGCACAGCCCTGATAGACTTTTGCCTGTGGCAAATACAGGGGATTTTCGCCCTCGATGCTCCGGCTGCTCATGTCATTTCCGATGGTATAGCCCTGCACTTTTCCCGAAGGAGAAATGAGCAAAGTCAACTCCGGTTCCGGTACGTCCCAAGAGGAATCTTTTCGGATATTGACCGTCTCCCCGGGATTGGAAACCCGGCTGGCAGTAGCCTTGAAAAACAATTCGGGGCGGTCTGCCGCATACACTTTGTCATAAAAATCAGCTCCGCCGGCATCCTGAGATTCTTCCATGCGTGCTGTCCGGCTTCGGTAGTAGGTCACTCCTGCAGCCCAGACTTCTTGATTTCCCATCGGCGCCAAAAGCCCTTCGGCTTTGAGTTCTTCGGCCTTTTCGGCAGTAATTTTTTCCCAATGAGAAGACTCTGATTTCAACAGTCGGGGAAGATGCTCTCGCCCGAGCAATTGGTCCCAGTCGAGTTCGGGGCCCAATAAAAACTCTTGGTGGGTTTCCAAAAGTGTTCCTGAAATCAGTTTGAATAAGCGCATGGGTTTTCGGGTATGAGGTTAGGGTTTGAATTTATAAAATTCCAATTGAAGCGGAGACCTTGCAAAAAAACTTTTCCAGCTTACCTTTGTTCCCAGATCATAAGGGGTGCCTTAATACAACGGGCTGAGATCATACCCATACGACCTGATCCGGGTAATGCCGGCGAAGGGAAATGAGAAAGCGTAGCGTACATGTGAAACCAATCTGACGAAGTGCTAGCCTTCGTGTAGCTTGTTTGCATTTCTGCTTCGCAAAACGGGTAAACAATCGCGGAAGACCTCCCCTGGGTTTTCTTATGTTTCACTCAACCACCCGAAAGGGAAGATTTCACATGAAAAAGTTTATTGCAGGCTGGGTGCTATACCTTGTCGTAATTTCAGCTTGGGCTCAAAATAGCCTGAGCGGAAAAGTAACAGATTCCAAAACCGGGGAGGTTTTGGTCGGTGCTTCCGTCTATACCGAAAATCTAGGAAAAGGAGCCGTCACGGACGCGAAAGGGCAGTTTGTCCTTTCCAAATTGCCGGACGGAGAAGTAGAGTTAAGGGTTTCTTTCCTCGGATACGACACATTCCGAAAGGTGATTTCTACGCCCTATTCGGGAGAATTGGAAATTTCACTGGTGGGAAAGGAGTTTTTGACCGAAGAATTTATCGTATCAGCCACTAGGGCTTCAGGGACTACTCCCACCACCTTTTCGACTGTGGATAAGTCTGAAATCGCCAAACGGAATTTGGGACAAGACATCCCGATTTTGCTGAATTTCACCCCATCCGTGGTGAGTTTTTCCGATGCGGGAGCAGGTGTGGGTTACACGGGATTGCGAATCCGTGGCTCGGACCAAACCCGAATCAATGCCACAGTGAACGGAATTCCATTGAATGACGCGGAATCGCATGGGGTTTTTTGGGTGAATATGCCTGATTTCGCTTCCTCCGTTGACAATATCCAGATTCAACGGGGAGTGGGGACGTCCACGAATGGCGCGGCTACTTTTGGTGCAAGCCTGAATTTCCAAACCGACACCCGCCAAGATGAGGCTTATGCTCAATTGGACAACAGCTTTGGCTCCTTCAATACCTGGAGACATACCGTAAAGGCAGGAACAGGATTGCTCAATAACCGGTTTGCAGTGGATGCCCGGCTTTCTAAAATCACTTCCGACGGATATGTGGATCGGGCATTTTCAGGCCTGAGCAGCTGGTTTGTTTCGGGTGGATATTATGGAGAAAAGAACGTTATCAAGCTGGTGGCTTTTTCCGGAAAAGAACAAACCTACCAAAGCTGGTATGGTCTGCCCGAATCCAAGTTGGAAGACGACAGAACCTACAATTTCTACACCTACGACAACGAAACGGACAATTACCAGCAGGATCATTACCAGTTGATCTACACCGGAAAAGTCGGCACAAACTGGAAAACCAATCTGGCGCTTCACTACACCTACGGACGTGGTTACTATGAACAGTTCAGGGAAGATGATGACTTTGCCGACTATGGCTTGCCGCCTGTGACGATTGGCGAAGAAACTATCGAAAGCACCGACATCATCCGAAGACGTTGGTTGGACAATGACTTTTACGGTTTCGTTGGCTCAGTTAATTACGTATCGAATGATGGCAAACTCGATTTTATTCTCGGAGGAGGAGCCAACCGATATGATGGAGACCATTTTGGTGAGATCATTTGGGCAAGAGTGGCCGGAGACACTGACATCCGGGACAGATACTATGACAATAACGCGATCAAGGACGATCGGAATATTTACGCCAAAGCGACTTATGAAGT
>CAYONF010000003.1:0-100101 GCA_964405255.1 uncultured Limnohabitans sp.
TGTGTTTGTTTTGTGCCGTTTCATAAAGGGCTGCTCAATCCATCGGTAAGCGATTACACCGCTAAATAAGATCATGGGCAGGGCAATGCTGAGCGTTATCGATAACTGACCGATATAGCCCGACCACTGACCGAATTTGCCGACGAGCAGATAGAAGCCTTCGAGCATTGGCAGATGGATCAGGTAAAGGCTGTAGCACATGCCGCCGATGATCACCACCCAGGAAAGGGAGAGAAATCTGCGGAGCATTTTCCCATAAATCGATGCGACAAAGACCAGCAAAAGGGCAAATTCAAACAGAAGCATTTTGCCCAGCTCTTCTGTCCAGGTAAAGGCCAGCGTCAGGACCAGCACAGGGAACAGCGCATCCCAGCCGTAGGAGGCACGGAAAAACTTCAGGGGTCGTGTGTAGAGGTCAGCGGCAAGCATCCCGATGAGGAAATGCGGGAGCTGTCCCAGAAGGGAAGCTTTGAAAGGCATCAGGTGCCAGCCTATGGCATGCTGAAAGACCATGAAGCAGAAGATTCCCCAGATCAGTACAGCTCTGCGCTCTGTCACGTTGCGTACGCCAAAGTAGGCTGCCGCCAAAAATGGAGCGAGTAGGTAAAACTGGATCTCAACCTCCAGTGACCAGGCCACAGGATTGATGATGGAGTAGTCTCCATAAAAAAACTGGTGCGTATAGGTGATGGTGGCCAGGAAATGTCGGACCAGCTCTCCGCCAGGATAATCTCCTTTGATCAGCAGGACCAAAGCAAAGACGGTCATCCAAAGTAAAAAAGGAGGCTCAATGCGAAACAGGCGTCGCTTCAGGTACTCTCCGTAGGATTCTCTTGCTCTGCCTTGAGCAAAAGGAAGGCTCAGAATGAATCCGCTGATGGCGAAAAACAAAAATACGCCCACCGTGCCTCGGGAAATCAGGAAGGACAACCACTCCTCTCCTTGACTCAGGTCAGGAAAGGTACCATACTTATGCAAGCGCTCGTTGGCATGCTGGAGGATGACCGGCACTATGGCCAAAAACCGCATGCCGTCCAGGAAGGGGATAAACTTGCCGCTTTGAGGCTTTCGGATTAGGTTTTGGAAAAGCGAAGAAAGGCTCATGAGATTAGACGTTTTCGTGTTGGATGGCGGCCAGAGGAGTTTTCAGTAGGATTTTCATATCGAGCCAGAAATTGTGTGTCTGGGCATATTCGATGTCGAGTCGGCAACGGGAATCGGCATCGACTCCTTTTTTGCCCCGCTCAGTGACTTGCCAGAGTCCGGTAAGTCCAGCAGGACCCAAAAACCGGCCCACGGCCCCATCACGAGTGAGTTGCTCTGCTTCGTAGAGCGGAAGGGGTCGGTTGCCGACAAGTGACATGTCACCGATCAGGATATTGACTAACTGGGGGAGCTCATCAATGCTGAGATTGCGAATGATGCGGCCTACCCGGGTGATCCGGGGGTCGTTTTCAAACTTTACAAAAGCCTGGCTGGCTTGGTTGTTTTTTTGGTTTTCATAGCTGTATTCAGGCAGTACTTCAGTATTTCCCACCCGGTATTCCGCAGTCGTGGCAGAGAGAACTTGCCCGCGGTTCAGAGGCTTGGTTTGGGTGGTTTTTTCTTCGCTTTTCTGGTAGGCATTGAGGTGCTTCAGCTTGTCGATCAGCTGATCGGCATCGGTACGCATCGAGCGAAACTTGTAAAACTTAAAGATGTGGTAGTTCATCCCCACCCGGTAAGAATAGTAGAAGACCGGGCCTTTGGACTCAAGTTTGATCAGGAGAGCGACCACCGCCAGAAGCGGGCTAAGTAAGAGTAGCAGAAGACTGGATACGACGATATCAAAAAGTCTTTTGCTGAAGGGAAGTGAAGGTTTATGATGCATGGCTGTTGTAATTTTCATGCACAAAAGTACCCCGGTAAATTGGGTCAAAATGGCATTTTTAGCCCATTAGACGCCATTTCTCGACCAATGAAAGCATTGGATCGACCAATGGAAAAGAGTGAAATGCCAGTTGGGAATTCGCGCTTTTTTTGTGAATTCCAATAAAAAAACCGCCCGGCCAACTGGGCCGGGCGGTAGTTCAAAAGTTATGAATTAAAAACTGAATTACTCAAAAATACGACTGCGATCACGATATCCAGACTGTCCCCGATACCAATCCATGTAGCTGAATCCGGTGCTTTGAGCCCACTTGTCAAATACGAGGTGTGCGCCTCTCACGTCCTGTTTTTCCACTGGATAGGCAAATGACTCCGGAATGTTGATCGCCCACGGCAAGGCTGAGCGAGATTTGTAATAGGAGTTGATCTGTCCGCTTCGTCCCGCATCATCGGCAGTTCCAAAGAAGGACTCATCGGCTAGAGAGGTAGGAGCATAGCCAGGCAAGTGTACTTCTCTGCTTCGGTCTTGACCGACAATCAGGAAGGGGTTGTATGGAGCCAAGCCCAGACGACTTTGTGGAGTAGGATTGCTGAGAACGACTTTTAGTTCCACCTCCACTGGTTCATAGGATTTCCCTGTTTTTTCGGTATTGATAAAGTGGCTGACGCCAAAGAGTTGGTGGACGTTTTCGGTAACCACGATGACGGCATTTTTCTGGCCGGCTTCCGTACCGTTGGCCTGAACCTTGATGCTGTTTGCCGAAGCTTTTGCTCCCGTCACAGACTTGATGGTGCCGCTTTCACTTTCCATTGCAAATCCAAATCCATTTCGCAGTCCGGCACCCGCAGCCCGGAATTTAAATTTAGGGTGCAGTTCCACCACCTCGTTTTTGCTGTTCATGATGTGCTTAAACTGATAGTCTACCACGAGGTCATTGAAGTCGTAGTCCCCCATTTCAGGCCAGTTGTCTTCGAAGGCAAAGCTGCCAAAACCTGAAGCAGAAGGATAATACGTGTCATATGCTTTGGATGGATCGTCTGGATATTCGTCGAGGTTGTCATTGATTCCATCGCCGTCTTTATCCAAGGTGCCTGGTTTGTCTATCGGGCTGATATTTTCGGTGCTGATGGCGCGTACCGGATTGCTGGTCACGAAAAGGATCGCATCATTGAAGTCCTGATCGGAACTGAAGGGGATGTTGTCTCTTCGAATGTCTTCAAAACCGAGGAGGAAAAGTTTATTTTCTTCGTCCCAGAGTAGCACATTGTGTTGCTTAAGATTGCGGTCTTGTTCAGGATTGAGGTTTTTGTCCGCAAATACTGCGTAGTGGTACCCCTCTACACGTTGTCCGTTCCATCCGTTGCCAAATAGGACCAGTCCGATGCTGAACCCTGCTTCAAACCGGCCGATTTTTACTTTATTCCCGGATTTCAAACCTCCACCGCTGCCGACCATGGAAGCATTTGGAAAGAGTACGGTTACTTTTTCAATATCAGCCATGGATTTTGGAGGCTCGTTGGTGGGATAGACATAATATCCGATGGAGTTTCTCCAACCGGCTCCTTCATGGACAAAAGTCAACCATACATCAGCCGTTTCTACGACGTCGAGCGTGGTCTTTTTGCCATCGGCTAAGTAAGTCGGGTGGTAAGTCGGGACTGGCATTCCCTCAGGAAGGGATGCATTGATGTATTCGAGGAGCTTTGCAGAAATGTAGTCCAGTTTGGGTTCGAGATTTTCGGGAACACCTGCGCTGTTGTATTTAGCGGCATATTCGATGTTGAGTGTGTTTGCCATCCTTGCGCCCGCATTTTCTACAATAAGCGCAGGATCGACATCATAAGAAATGACCTGGTCTGGATTGACTGCACCAAGGTAGTCTAATCGTACCTCACCGTTTTTGATAGGAACCAAGATCCGGTTTGGAATACCGATATATGATGCTTCAATGATCACCTGATCCAAGTAGGAAGGGAGAGCGAAGGTGGAGCTGAAACTGCCTTGAGCGTCTGTGACACCGGTGAGGAGGATGGCTTTATCAGACGGATGAAGGAGCTGAACTCGAATTCCTGCAAAGGGGGCACCCTCTTGATCCTGAAACCGAAGGATGATTTTGGAAGAATTGATGGTAGTAAAGCTGAAGTCATTGTAGGCGACACTGACTTCTGGATCTGAGTTTTTGATGTTATCAGGCACTTGAACGCAGGAAGTTGCGAGCAATGCAAGAAGAGGCAGGTATTTTTTCATGGTATGTTATGCGACAGAAACCAATTTTCTGGAAATCGTGAAGTAGGATAAATGGGATTGGAGCCGAAGCTTGAGTTCCACGGGGTTGAAGGGCTTGCTCACACAATCTTTGGCTCCCCAAGAAAGTGCTTTGATGCGCTGTTCACTTTTATCCTGCTCTGTGAGCACAATCCAAGGGGTGTTTTTTGATAATGCGTGTTCCCTCAGTCGGCTTACCTCTGAGGCAAGCTGTACATCGGTGTATCCGCCTAAAATCAAGTCGGCGTGTCCGGTCTTCAACCAAGCAGTAGCTTCTTGGATGGTGCTTACCGCATGGATTTCATAATCTCCCCCCAGCAGATTTAGTAGGAAGAGGCGCATCATGTCGTGTTTTTCGATTAGTAAAATGGTATTCATGGAGTGTAGAGTTGAATGATGCCTCAAAACTACCCAGAGCACTTCCGATGGAGGGGGATTTTAGACCAATGGGCCGATCTGATCGCTCAGTAGATCCAAATGGGAGTTAAATGAATCGGCTTTTAGGATTGTTTTCCTGTAAAAAAAGGCCTTTTTGGACTTCAACTAGGGCAAAAAGTGTACAATCAGTAGAAAAAAGAATAAAAACAAAAAGCCGGGACGAGCCCGGCTTTGAATTTTTGAATTGTCAACGCACTTACTGTGCAGCTGTACTGTCCGTTGCAGTGGTGTCAGCAGGGGCTGGGGCCGCTTCCACAGCTGGGGCTACTTCTTCGGTAGTGACTTCTTCCACTACTTCTTCCTTCTTGGCACCGCAGCCGGCAAGAGTGGCTAGTGCAAAGCTGAATGCCAAGGCCATCACTCCAACAGATTTTAATTTTTTTGAGGTAAACATGATTGATTGTGGTTAAGGTTGAGAATTATCCCCTTTGGATAATAAGACGAATCAAAATTAATATTTTGGCCAATTTATCAACCAGCTTTTCAAAAAAAATATCCAAAATTGAAAAATTGATTAAATATTCAGCCATGATTTAATTTTTCATTAATTTTCAAATTCGCTTTTTCCACTCCAATCTACTACTTCATTTTCGAGGTAATGCGGGTAGATTTTGCGGTGTTGTTTTTTGACTTGGGTCAGAAGGGCCTCCCTAAACTCATCCACATTCAAACCTGAAGCCGCCGCCATGAATACCGGCTTGATTCCGTTTTTCTTTTCAAAAGCGTCACTGAGTGCATTGAAATCCACATAGCGTGTCTCCTGGAGCTCATGCTCGCTGATGTGTTGTGATTCCTCCTCGGAGGGCATCTGCTGTACCAAATCGATTTTGTTGAAAACCAGCAATACGGGCTTGTCACCTGCTTTGATTTCGTTCAAGGTCTGCGTGACTACCGCAATGTGATCCTCAAAAGCATGGTGGGAAATATCTACCACATGGACCAGCAGATCCGCCTCCCGGATTTCGTCTAGGGTAGACTTGAAGGATTCGATGAGGTGAGTGGGTAGTTTTCGGATGAATCCTACGGTATCTGAGAGCAGAAATGGGATGGTGTCCAAAACCACCTTTCGCACGGTTGAATCCACCGTGGCGAAAAGCTTGTTTTCAGCCAAAATATCAGTCTTGGTAATCAGGTTCATCAAGGTGCTTTTTCCCACGTTGGTGTATCCTACCAAGGCAACTCTGACTACCCCTTTTCGGCCTTTCCGCTGGGTTATGCCCTGCTTTTCGATTTCACGAAGTTTTTCTTTGAGCAAGGTAATCTTGGCGCGAATGTCCCGCTTATCTGTTTCGATTTCTTTTTCACCTGCACCGCCCCGGGTCCCGGTACCTCCGCGCTGTCGCTCCAAGTGTGTCCACATGTTAGTCAGTCGGGGCAAAAGGTATTGGAATCTGGCCAATTCCACCTGGGTTTTGGCCTGGGCAGTTTGAGCCCGCTGGAGGAAAATATCCAAAATCAACAAGGATCGATCGTAGATTTTCACTTTGATTTCATTTTCCAAGTTGCGCATTTGGGAGGGAGTCAGGTCCTCATCGAAAATGACCATGTCCACTGCGAAATGCTCCACATAGGCTTGGATTTCTTCGAGTTTTCCCTTTCCGACAAAGGTCCGGATGTCGGGCTTATCCATCTTTTGGGTGAAGCGGTACACGGTTTTTGCTCCCAATGTTTCAGCCAAAAAGGCAAGTTCATCCAGATGTTCTTCTACTTCCTGATTGCTTTGGTGTTGACGGACCAGTGTGACGAGCACGGCAGTCTCCACCTTAGGAGCAGTATCATGAAGTTTTTGAAGTTTTCTTGAAAATTTACTCATAAAGTTTCTGTTCAATAATGAAAAGGCCTAAACTCACCAATTGGTTCACCAAGCCATTTTCAATCAGCGATTGACTTCACATCAGGACTTGGAATCCAGCCTCACCCCGGCAAATTTGGGTATAATTCCTTAGAATAGATTAGGATAGTCAAATTGGGAGTGGTTATTTTACTCCCCCAAGCAGCATAATTTATCATCAGGATGGCAGAATTGCGAAGTACTCCGATAGCAGGATTAGTAGAGATTTTTCCTAGGGTTTTCCCGGATAGCAGAGGTTATTTTTTTGAATCGTTCCGCCAAGATTGGCTCGAAAACCATGGTATCTCAGAAAAATGGGTTCAGGACAATCAGTCCTTTTCTCAGAAAGGGACCGTAAGGGGACTGCACTTTCAGCGGTCTCCACATGCACAAGCCAAGCTGGTTAGAGTGGTCAGTGGGAAAGTACTGGACGTGGTAGTGGACCTTCGCAAGGATTCTCCCACTTTCGGTCAGCATTTTTCCACAGTTTTGGATGCGGAAAGAAACAACCTGCTGTACGTTCCGGTTGGATTTGCACACGGGTTTTCAGTTTTGGAGGATGCTGTGTTTGTCTATAAATGCTCCGATTATTACAACAAACCTGCGGAGGGAGGAATTCTCTGGAGCGATCCCAAACTGGGAATTGACTGGGGTGTGGACCAACCGATCATTTCGGAGAAAGATAAAGTATGGCCAACCTTGGAAGAATTTAAAGCACAAAGCGGAGGAGGATTATAATGGGATGGTTTGATTTTCTCAAGAAAAAAAACCAACAAGCCGCACCTTTGGATCTTTCCTGGCTGAAGGTTGACATGCATTCTCATTTGATCCCGGGGATCGACGATGGATCCAAAACCATGGATGAATCCCTCGCCTTGATCAAAAGAATGGCTGATTTTGGCTTGGAAAAGATTATTACCACTCCTCACATCATGTCAGAATATTATCGGAATACCCCGGAAATCATTTCGTTGGGATTGGAGGATCTGAAAAAGGCAATGAAGGAAGAAGGTATTTCGATCCGGATTGATGCCGCCGCGGAGTATTACATGGATGAGATTTTTCTGGAGAAAGTAAAAGCAGGAGAAAAACTGCTCACTTTCGGGAAAGATTACATCCTGGTGGAGACCGGATTTATCAATAAGCCCCAAATGCTGCTTGATATTTTTTTTCATCTGGAAATGGCCGGGTACAAACCCGTTTTGGCCCATCCTGAGCGGTATCAGTACCTTATTGCTGATAAAAAACTGCAGGAAGAACTGATCGAGCGAAAGTTGCTTTTTCAGGTTAATCTGCTATCACTGACTGGGTTTTATTCCAAGCAGGTCAAAGATTTCGCCGAAATGCTGATAGACCGGAATGTCGTGGCGCTTCTGGGCACAGATTGCCACAATGCCCGCTACCTCGATATGCTGGAGAACCTCCCACAGCATCAAAAAGTCTATGCAAAAATCCAAGAACTGGAATTAATCAACCCGCATCTATAGGGTCCTATCGAATGAATATTCTGATCACAGGGATAACCGGGCTATTTGGAAGTCATTTGGCAAGGGAGTTTGCCCAAATGGGAAAAGTTCATGGATTGAGACAGGACAGCTCCAGTATGGGGCTGGTCGGGGATCTGGAAATCGAATGGTACCAAGGAGAACTTTCGGATGTGGATTCCCTTCTTGAAGCTTTGAAAGGGATGGATTTGGTCATCCATGCGGCAGGTTTGGTGTCTTTTAATTCATCCGATCAGGAAAAGCTCTACGAAGTAAACAGTACCGGAACAGCCAACCTGATAAATGCCATGCTGAATTCAGGCGTGAACAAGCTCGTCCATGTCAGTTCCGTGGCCGCCATCGGTCGGAGCGCTGAGCTCAGTGTGATAGATGAGGAGTTTAAGTGGATAGAATCCCCTCTCAACACGCCTTATGCCATTTCAAAATATTGGGGGGAACTGGAAGCCTGGCGCGGGGAGCAGGAAGGCTTGGATTTGATTGTGCTCAATCCCTCAATTTTGCTTGGTAAAGCCAGCTATGGAAAAAGCAGTTCTTCCATCTATTCCTATGTGTTGGAAGAAAACCGGTTTTTTCCGAAAGGGGACCTCAATTACATTGATGTGAGAGACGCCGCCAAAATTGCCCGCCTGCTGGTCGAAAATCAGGCCTGGGGCGAGCGCTTCATCCTGAGCAAGGAGACCATTTCCTACCGTGAATTTTTTGAAGAGGTGGCATCCGTTTTCGGTAAAAAAGCCCCATCCATTCCGCTTCGAAATTGGCTGATTTCCATCGCTTCCCCATTGACAGCAATGTTGCGTGCATTAGGCTTGAGCAACAGTCCTTTGAATAAACAAACGGCTCTGCTTTCTCAGCAAAAAATCCGGTTTGACAATTCCAAGCTTCAAAGGCGCTTGGACTACCGGTATTATTCCCTGCGGGAAAGTCTGGAGTGGGCCAAAATTCCCTGAAGCAAACTTATTTTTTGAATCGGGCGTTAAATCACCTACCGAGACCCCAAAATCACCCGCTTTCCCAACAAATAAATCCTCCCGGGGAAAGAAAAAATATACGAAATGAACCTAGTGAGATACTTGATTTATTGGTATCTTATGAAAACCATAACAGCATCGAATGACCGGAGATCACGATCACGACTGGGAAGAGGACAAAAAACTCGTAGAGCGATTTGAAAACTCCCTGAAATCCAACCTGGACCTCTATTTCGAAGAAGAAGAACTGGAAGACATCATCCGGTTTTACTTCGATCAGCAAAAATTCCTCAAAGCACTGAGAGCCTCCGAATATGCCCTGGAAAAGTTTCCTTTTTCAGTGGAGATTCGTTTGCTCAAGGCCCAATGTCTCATTTTCAACGATGAGTTGGACGAGGGATTGAGTATTTTGGAAAACCTGAACAACCTGTCCCCAAACAACGAGGACATTGTGCTGGCTTTGGCCAACGCCCAAATTTTGGCAGGGAATCCACAGGAAGGAATCGAGCTTTTGGAAAACTACCTTCCCATGGCCGAAGACAAAGCGGAGGTATTTTATTCCCTGGGGAATCTCTATCGGGCAAAAGGGGATAACACCAAAGCCAGCGAATACTTCAAGGAAGCGGTGAAAAACCGGATCAACCATGAAGACGCCTTGTTCCAACTGGCAATGATCACGGAGGAGGAAGGATCCTTTGACGAGATTCTTCAATTCTATCAGGAGTTTATCGATCAGGATCCCTATTCTGCGGGTGCATGGTATAATCTGGGGGTGGTTTACAACCGCCTCGGCAGATTTGAAGATGCCATCTCGGCCTACGAATATGCCTTGATTATTGACGATGCGTTTGCTTCGGCTTATTTCAACATGGGTAATTCGCTGATGAATACCCAGCAGTACGAAGCCGCACTGGAAGCCTATCAAAATACCATCAACTGCGAAGGAGCCAATGCAGAAAACTGCTGCTACATGGGGGCCGCATATGAAAAACTGGGCAGAATCGATGAGGCCTTCAAGTATTTTAAAAAATCCGCCAAGCTGGATGAAGAATATGACGATGCCTGGTTTGGACTTGGAATGTGCATGCTGAAGAAGGAAAAATACTTCGAGGCAATCCATTATTTCAAAAAGGCACTCAATCTCAATAAAGACAATCCAAACTATTGGGTGGGACTTGCCGATGCAGAATTCAACCTGGGCAATATGCAAGCCAGCTCGGAGGCCTACGAGGAAGCCATCAATCTGGAGCCGGGAATCATGGAGACGTATGTCAACCTTTCTGTGATTTATTTTGAGCAAAACCGATTTGAAGAAGCAGTAGATGTCATCCGGGAGGGAATCGAGGAAGCACCCGAAGAATCTGAGCTGTATTATCGAATGGTCGTTTACCTGGTCAAGATGGGCAAATACAAGGATGCGTTTTCATATTTGGAAAATGCGTTAACTTTGGACTTTGATAGGCATACCATCTTGTACGAATTAATGCCGGAGCTGAAAAAACAGAAGGCCATCTACAAGATCATCGCCCAATATCGGGATGACCATTCCCAGCTCTAAACTTTAAAACCTGGCAAATGAAATCAAGCATGAGAAAAAAGTCACACGCTGTGATGATTATACCGCATGCGAGATTCCATGTAGCCATTAAAAATCAATTGATAATCACATGAATTATGTGCTAAAGAATATCCCCGTACGGACTGAGAAGCCACGTACCACGGGATTTACTATGGCTATGGACAAAGGTCTTAGCCTTCGGGAAACCGAGGATTTTGTGGATAGTTGCTCCGACTTTGTCGACATCGTCAAGTTGGGTTGGGCGACTTCTTACGTCACCAAACATCTTACCGAGAAAATCGCCGTTTACAAGTCCGCTGGCCTTCCGGTTTACTTTGGGGGGACACTTTTTGAAGCCTTTATCGTAAGAGGCCAATTTGATGATTACAGGAAAGTTTTGGACAAGTTCGGACTCGAGTTCGCAGAAGTTTCTGATGGCTCTATATCCTTGAACCACGACAAAAAGTGTGAATTCATTTCCACTTTGGCTCAGCAGGTGACCGTCCTTTCAGAGGTAGGATCAAAAGATGCTGCCAAAATTATCCCTCCTTACAAGTGGATTGAGCAGATGCAGACGGAGCTCAACGCCGGTGCCTGGAAGGTAATCGGGGAAGCACGCGAAGGAGGAAATGTCGGGTTGTTCCGTGATTCAGGAGAGGTTCGTCAGGGTTTGGTTGAAGAGATCCTTACTCAGATTCCCGAAGAGCGGATCATCTGGGAAGCTCCCCAAAAATCCCAGCAGGTTTGGTTCATCAAGCTTTTGGGAGCCAATGTAAATCTTGGAAATATCAGCCCATCCGAAGTGATTCCTTTGGAGACCATCCGCTTGGGCTTGAGAGGGGATACCTTCGATCATTTCCTGGGAGAAATCAAACTTTAAATTCAAACTGATCTTATCAGGCTGATCGAGAATATCGGTCAGCCTTAATTTTTGTCTATGAAATCCATCAAAAAATACATCCTGACCTATTTCAAAGGAATGGCTATGGGTGCCGCTGATATAGTTCCTGGGGTGTCTGGAGGTTCGATTGCCCTGATTGCAGGAATCTATCAGGAATTGCTGGACAGCATCAACTCCTTCAAAATCCACAACCTCAAACTTCTGGGCAAACTTGAGGTTAAGGCGTTTTATAAAGCCGTCAATGGGTCATTTTTGCTGAGTTTGCTTTTGGGTATCCTCACCAGCATTTTCGCGCTCTCCAGTCTGATTACTTACCTGATGAAAGATCACCCCATTCCGTTGTGGTCTTTTTTCACCGGACTGATTTTGGTAAGTGCATTTTTGATTTTGAAGGATATCAAAAGATGGCATCTCGGCGTCGTATTGGCGGTCTTGATCGGGACAGCGTTGGCGTATTGGGTCACCAATCTTCCTCCCACGACTACCCCCAATGCCATTTGGTTCACCTTCGTTTCGGGAGCTATTGCCATTTGCGCCATGATTTTACCAGGGATCAGCGGAAGCTTCATTCTCCTCATCCTGGGACAATATGAGCCGATTTTGCAGGCGGTTAATGACCGAAATTTTCTCAAGCTCATTGTTTTTGCAATGGGATGCGTAGTCGGAATTCTCTCTTTTAGCCGGGTGGTTTCTTGGCTATTGAGAAAGTATCATTCAGCGACCATCGGCCTGCTTTCTGGATTTATGCTGGGCTCAGTCAATGAATTGTGGCCTTGGAAGGTGGTGATTTCCTGGAGGACTTCTTCATCCGGGGAGCAGAAGCCGTTTTTGGATGAAAACATTTGGCCTGGCGAATACCTGGCTCAGGTAGGGCAGGAGCCTCAGATCCTGGCGGCAATTTTGGCTTTCCTTTTTGGAATAGGTTTGGTTCTTGGGATTGAATGGCTCGCATCTAAGCTTCTGAACTCATGAGAAAATTCGGACTGATCGGCTATCCCCTGACCCATTCTTTCTCAAAGAAGTATTTCACTGCCAAATTTGAAGCAGAGGAGATATGGAACTGTCAGTTTGATCTCTACGAAATCCCTAAAATCAGCGATTTTGAGACTGTTTTGGCCGAAAATCCGGAGCTGGAAGGGATGTCCGTGACGATTCCTTACAAACAGGAGGTTATTCCTTATTTGGATGAACTGGATCCGGCCTGTGAATCCATCGGTGCTGTCAATTGCATCCAAATCCGAAACGGCAAGCGGAAAGGGTTCAATACGGATTACATCGGATTCAAAAATTCACTTCAGGCCTGGCTTGGAAATGAAATCCCAAATGCCTTGGTGTTGGGTACAGGTGGTGCCTCCAAGGCAGTCAAGGTAGCATTGAAAGATCTTGGAGTGAAGTTTTTTTCGGTTTCAAGAAAAGAAGGTGAAAACCAAATCACCTATTCAGATCTCTCAAGCGATCCCAACTTTTTGAAAAATTACCCGCTGATCATCAATACCACCCCGCTGGGGACTTTTCCAAAAACAGAGGAAATGCCAGAAGTACCGATAAACCTTCTCAATGAGTCAAATCGGGTCTATGACTTAGTCTATAATCCTTCCGAAACCACTCTGATGAAAGCTTGCCTGGAAAAGGGAGGCTTGGTGAAAAACGGAATGGACATGCTGGTACTTCAGGCAGAAGCGGCTTGGTCGATCTGGAACTTGTAATTTTTTTCCGATTGCTTCGGGAGTAAATTTTTTTGATTTTTCAAAATGGAAAATTCAACTGAAATCATCCGCTGCCCTTGGTGCCTGGGCTTTCCGGAATATGTAGCTTATCACGACACAGAGTGGGGAGTTCCGGTGTATGATGACCGGATCCATTTTGAATTTTTGGTTCTAGAGAGCGCCCAAGCAGGTTTGAGTTGGGCGACTATTTTGAAGAAAAGAGACGGATACCGAAAAGCGTTTGCGGATTTTGATTACCAAGTGGTCGCACAATTTCCGGAAAGTTATGTTCAGGAATTGCTCCAAGACCCAAGTATCATCCGAAACGCACAAAAAATCCGTGCTGCCATTACCAATGCCCAGCGGTTTTTGGAAGTGCAGGCGGAATTTGGTTCCTTTTCCGATTACATCTGGGGATTTGTCGGAGGAAAGCCGATTCAAAACTCGCTTGGAAGTATGAAAGACGCTAAAGCCACCACCCCCGAATCGGATCACTTGGCAAAGGATCTGAAAAAGCGTGGATTTAAATTTCTTGGGAGTACGACAATCTATGCCCACATGCAGGCTACAGGCTTGGTCAATGATCATTTGGATTCCTGCTTTAGAAAGACACAAGTTTAAGCGAATGGTATAAAAAAAGGGGACCTATTTGGCCCCCTTTCATTTTTAATTTGCAATAGCTTAAGCTGCAGCAGAACCGCCGTGCATCAATATATAAATCGCCGCTCCTGCGAAATAGCCCAACGCAGCCAAAAGAGACACTTTCTTCAGGTACCAACCGAATTCGATTTTTTCCATACCCATGGCTGCCACACCAGCAGCAGAACCGATGATCAGGATACTTCCTCCTGTACCGGCGCAATAAGCGAGGTATTCCCAGATGAAGTGATCCTGAGGATACATATCCATACTGTACATCCCCATACTTGCTGCGACCAAAGGAACGTTATCAACTACTGCTGAAAGTAACCCGATCAAGGTGATGATGATCCGGTTGTCCCCGATCGTGTCATTGAGGTATGTGGCAAAGTTAGCCAGCGTACCCATGGACTGAAGTGAGCCTACAGCCAACAAGATTCCCAAGAAGAACAGTACACTTGGCATATCGATCTTGGTCAGCGCGTGACCGGCAGTGTAGTGCTTCTTTTCGGATTCATCCAGATCGGGATTGATCAATTCTGAGATTACCCAAAGTATACCCAGGCCCAAGAGCATTCCCATGTAGGGCGGTAGGTGAGTTACGGTTTTGAAAATCGGAACAGAGATCAAAGCGCCAACACCCAAAGCCAGCATCAGATTGCCGCTTCCGACAGCAGCATTGGCTTTCTTTTCCTTTTCTTCAAAATTTCCCAAGGAGCCCTTCAATGTGAAAGTCAGGTACAACAGAGGAACGATCATACACACGATACTTGGGATGATCAAGCTTTTCATAATAGCTCCTGCAGAGATCTGTCCGCCGATCCACAGCATGGTAGTAGTCACGTCACCGATTGGAGACCAAGCTCCGCCCGCATTGGCAGCGATGACAATCATACCGGCAAAGAACAGACGCATCTCCTTGTCCGGTATCAACTTTCGGATCAGGGACACCATCACGATGGTAGTGGTTAGGTTATCCAATACCGAAGACAGGAAGAATGCCACAACACAAACTACCCAAAGCAACATGATCGGGTTTTTGGTTTTGATTCGGTCGGTAATGAATTTGAAGCCGTGGTGTGCATCGACCAACTCCACGATAGTCATTGCACCCATCAGGAAGAAGAGGATCTGGGCGATTTCATTGAGGTGGTGTCCCAGCTGCTCGATGACGTATTCCAGGTGGATCTCTCCGGCGCTGAGGCTACTGGCCTTTTCGCCCAGTTCATGGACAAAATGCAGGTAGCGGTCACTGTTAAGCAGGGTTTCAGGAGATCCTGAGACAGTGAAAATGGTCCAACAAACCACCGCCGTCACCAATGCCGAAGCAGTCTTGTTGACTTTGATCGGATGCTCGAGAGCAATCGCAAGGTATCCGATGACAAAGATTATGATGATTAAATACTCCATGATTTAAGGTTTTCTTAGGTTGATGATTTTGGATTTTCAAATTTTGATTTCAGAATTGAGCGCGATTCTAGCTTGTTTCCAATAATTTTCCTATACCAGTCCTAAGAATTTTTGGCGACCAAGACCAGAATTAAAATTAAATAAACACATGTCGAAACATTGAAAAATATTAGTAACAAAAAAGTAAAATTCACCATATTTTATTTCAAATAATTGGGACATGACTTAAGCCCAAAGTCTGTCTCTTGGAAGATTTTTTCGAGGTCGGGAAGAAAATCTGGTTTGAAAAGATCGTTGGTCTAGGACAGATTAGTAATCGATCAGTTTTAGTCACTTCTTCAGTTCTACACTAAAAAAGGGCTAGTTCTACCTAGAACTAGCCCCCAATATTTAGTTGAACGGTTGTAACTTAAACCGCTGTGGTCGAACCTGCATGTACCAGCAAATAGAAAATTGCTCCGGCAAAATACCCTAAGGCGGCCAAAAGAGAAATCTTCTTCAAGTACCAACCGAATTCGATTTTTTCCATACCCATCGCTGCCACACCCGCCGCAGAACCGATGATCAGGATACTTCCTCCTGTACCGGCGCAGTAAGCTAGGTATTCCCAGATGAAGTGATCCTGAGGATACATATCCATGCTATACATCCCCATACTTGCAGCGACCAAAGGCACATTGTCCACGATGGCCGAAAGAACACCGATCAAGGTGATGATGATCCGGTTGTCCCCGATCGTGTCATTCAGATAGGTGGCAAAGTTGGCCAGCGTACCCATGGACTGAAGTGAGCCTACAGCCAACAAGATTCCCAAGAAGAACAGCACGCTAGGCATATCGATCTTGGTCAGCGCGTGGCCGGCAGTGTAGTGCTTCTTTTCGGATTCATCCAGATCGGGATTGATCAGTTCAGAAACCACCCAAAGTACACCCAAGCCCAACAGCATTCCCATGTAAGGAGGCAGGTGAGTTACAGTTTTGAAAATAGGAACAGAAATCAAAGCGCCGACACCCAAGGCGAGCATCAGGTTGCCGCTTCCGACAGCAGGCTTGGCTTTCTTTTCCTTTTCTTCAAAATTTCCCAAGGAGCCCTTCAATGTGAAAGTCAGGTACAACAAAGGAACGATCATACACACAATACTTGGAAGGATCAGACTCGTCATGATTGACCCGGCAGAAATTTGTCCGCCAATCCACAGCATGGTTGTAGTCACGTCACCGATTGGCGACCAAGCTCCACCTGCATTGGCAGCAATGACAATCATACCGGCAAAGAACAGACGCATCTCCTTGTCCGGGATTAACTTTCGGATCAGGGACACCATCACGATCGTGGTAGTCAAATTATCCAATACTGCAGACAGGAAGAATGCCACAACACAAACTACCCAAAGCAACATGATCGGGTTTTTGGTTTTGATTCGGTCGGTAATGAATTTGAAGCCGTGGTGTGCATCGACCAACTCCACGATAGTCATCGCACCCATCAGGAAGAAGAGGATCTGAGCAATTTCATTGAGGTGATGGCCCAACTGCTCGATGACGTATTCCAGGTGGATTTCGCCGGCGCTGAGCGTGCTGGCTTTTTCGCCAAGTTCGTGTAAGAAATGAAGGTAGCGATCACTGTTGAGCAGGGTTTCAGGAGATCCTGAAACAGTGAAAATGGTCCAACAAACCACTGCAGTCACTAATGCCGAGGCAGTTTTGTTGACTTTGATCGGATGCTCCAGCGCAATGGCCAGATAGCCGACTACAAAGATAATAATGATTAAAAACTCCATCTGTACTTTTATTTTTGGTTGACAATTAAGATTTCGAACTGTTTTTGTGCATTTGACGAAAGATCTGAGCTCCGTTTGGATTTGGTTTTCCCTAAAAATTCAAGATTTAGAGGACCTCTTCCGGGATTAGAAATTTCATTAAACTTCTAGTCAATGACTTTCAAAAGTCATTATACCGATTTCCTAAAGTATTTCCAAAAGCCTGTCTGGCTCGAATTTTTTACATAAGCTGCGATAAAGCTATTTCGTAGGACGTTTGGGCCAGTTTTGTTTTGCCTGGATTTTTAGATTGTGTCTTCATCAGGGCAGTTTTGATGGTCTGGCTCACATCGGAGAAAATGGCCTGATCGGTTACTTCGGCCTTGTCGCTCATGAGGTAAGCAAAGACCCGTGCCATGCCGCAGTTGGCAATAAAATCAGGGATCAGGGAAACCTGTTCGTCTACCCAAACCCCGATAGGTCCCACAAAAATTTCTGAATCGGCAAAAGGAACGTTGGCACCGCAAGAAATCACTTCAAGCCCTGCCTTGACCATCCGCTCGGCCTGATTTTGTGTCACCAGCCTCGAGGCTGCCGCAGGAATAAATATTTCGCAAGGCAAATCCCAGATTCGTTCGTTGACTTCCGCAAAGGATAGCATTCCCTCCGCCACCAATGTATTTCCGCTTCTCTTTATGAAAAGCTCACGAACTTCATCCAGGTTGTAACCCGATTCGTTGATTACTCCTCCGTTTTTGTCGATGATGCCGACGATTTTTACTCCGCAAACGGCCAGAAAGCAGGCAGCAGCAGCTCCTACATTTCCCCAGCCCTGGATTATCGCACGCTTGCCCTGGATGTCACCTCCCCAGAGTTGGTAGTAATGATTGACTGCTTCTGCTACCCCGTATCCGGTGATCATGTCGGCCACGGTATACTTTTTTGGGCCGTTGGGAGTGAACTTTGGATCTTCCAGCACTTTGGAAACCCCCTGTCTTAGCTGACCGATTTTTCTGATTTTTTGAGGTTCTGTAGCATGGAAATGACCGTTGACAATTCCTTCTTGGGGGTGCCAAAGACCGAATGTTTCCGTGATGGGGATGACTTCATGGATTTCGTCCACGTTGAGATCTCCACCTGTTCCGTAATAATTTTTGAGCAAAGGCATCACCGCCTTGTACCATCGTTCCAATACTCCGGACTTTCTGGGATCTGTTGGGTCAAAGTTGATTCCTGATTTAGCACCTCCGATGGCCGGACCGGAAACGGTGAATTTGACTTCCATTGTTTTCGCCAGAGACTCTACTTCACGCTTGTCGAGGCCTTTTCTCATGCGTGTGCCTCCGCCGGCAGCCCCTCCTCTCAGGGAATTGATGACTACCCAGCCTTCGGCTTCCGTCTCCGGGTCACTCCACTCAAAAACGATTTCCGGTTTCTTGTTCTCAAATTTTTTCAGCAGATCCTGCATGTTTCCTTGGGTTTATATTCGGGCCCAAAAATAGAAAAATTACCATGCAGTGCTTCAGGAAATCAAAGCGGTAGCTCAACCATACAGGGTACCTCCGCAATTGTCCCGGGAAGCGCCGGTGACCGAGGCCAGGCAGTTATCCTCTCCCCGAAGTCTCAAAACTCCAAGAAATGCAAAAATCACCGCTTCCTTAAACTCAATCAATTCCCTGCTGGCTTCATATTGCTCCCAGTTATGATGCAGATAATGATCCAGACGCTCAATGAAAAAGCTGTTGTAGGCACCACCTCCGGTGATAAGGACCAAGGGCTTGGGCACCTGAGCATGAGGATTGATCACAGCAGCGATTTGAATGGCGAAGTGCTCCACGAGGGTTCGGAGAGTATCCGCGGGGGACAGGTTGGATTTTTCGATCAAGGGGATAAAATCCAGCTCTATATCCTCCCGACCCAGAGATTTTGCTGAATTGGAGGAATAAAACGGAAGTTGGTTGAGCTGCTCCAATAGTGTGAGGCTGATTTCTCCCGAACTGGCGATGGTCCCTCTGTCATCGAAGGCTTTTCCCAGTTTGTTGGCTTCTTTATTGAGTAAAAGATTGAACGGGCTGGAGTCAAATGCAATGCGGCTACCCCCTTTTTCCATGGAGATGTTGGAAATTCCTCCCAGATTGATGCAGAAATCAACTTTTGGGAAAAGCAGACGGTCGCCGATAGGGACAAGAGGGGCTCCTTGTCCTCCGAGCTGCACATCCAACATCCGGAAATCTGTAATCACCCGCTCTCCGGAAGCCTGATGGAGTGCCCAGCCATTTCCGATCTGAAGAGTTAGGCCATTTTTGGGTTGATGGAAAACCGTATGTCCATGGGAGGCCACGGCCAGGGGCTTGATTTCAAATTCCCTGCAAAATTCTTTTACCTTCTCACCCATCCAGCGACCAAAGTCCACATCCAACTGGGCCAGTTCCAAGCCTGAAAGGAGGTGCGCTTTGGATAATTTTTCGGAAAGGACCGGCGGAAATGGGAAAGTTTTTGAAAGTTCAAGTTCAAAACTCCAACTCTCCTGATGCTCAAAATGTACGTAGGCCAAGTCAAGCCCATCTCCTGAGGTACCGGACATCAGTCCGATCAAACTGTATTTTTCCTGGCTCATGGGTTAAAGAATGTTAAGTAAGGATTAGGATCAAAGATAAATTTAAGCCATCAAAAGTCCTTTTTTTAATAATGTCTAATTTGCAGGACGTATGAGAAACCTAGTCATCGACATCGGCAATACCCGGATCAAATCTGCTCTTTTTGAGGATCAGACTCTTTTAGGGGATCACCGGTTTGATTCGCTTGAGTCCGGTTTGGGTTTTTGGACTACCATGGAGTTTGACCATTGCCTGGTGAGCTCGGTGCGGTTTTCTCAGGAAGAATTGAGTTCGGCCCTGCCGTTTTCTTTTCATTTTTTGACCAATGATTCACTTCTTCCGATCCTAAACGGGTACAGCACGCCCAAAACCTTGGGCCTAGACCGGATGGCTGCCGCGATAGGTGCCTGGCAATTGGCGGGGAAAGGGCCCGTTTTGGCAATTGACCTGGGCAGTTGCATTACGTATGAGTTGGTGGATGATTTGGGGGTTTATCGAGGAGGGGCAATCAGTCCTGGAATGAAAATGCGGGCAAAAGCAATGCATGCCTTTACCGCCCGTCTTCCTTTGGTCGATTTGGATGAAAAGCCCGAAAGCCCCTTGGGTGACTCTACTCTGAGCTGTCTTAAAGCAGGAATCTGGTTCGGAGTCGAGTATGAACTGATTGGTCAAATGACTGCCTATCAGCTTAAATTTCCTGAAATAAAGGTCTATATCTGCGGCGGTGATTCTCAATCTTTTGATTCATTGGCAAAAGACCACATATTTGTAGTCCCAAATTTGGTCCTGCATGGACTAAATTGTATTCTAAACCACAATGTTGAGTAAAAACTGGTTGAAATCGATGGGTGTACTGTGCACCCTTTTCTTATTTGCGGAGGTCCATGGCCAGACCAGCTCCTCCACTTACAGTGCCCTTGGAGTTGGTGAATTCAATTATTCAGGCCTTACCCAAAACCAGGGAATGGGTGGTCAGGGAATCAGTTTTGGCACCGGATGGCAGGCTAACAATGTCAACCCGGCTTTAACTACTCGCAATACCATCTTTAACTTCCAGGCTGCACTCAATTACAAGCGGATCAACGTAGACAATGGAACCGAAACCTCCCTGGTAGACGGGGGAGGGTTGTCTTACCTGGCTCTTTCTTTTCCGATCAAGTCCGGAAAATTCACTTCAGGAATGGGTTTGGGTCAGATTACCAGTGTGAATTACCGCCTGAGGGTACAAAGTCAGGTCAATAATTCAGACCTAAAGGCGATCAATTTCCTGCGGGGTGACGGAGGGATTTCGGAGGCCTATTTGAATTTTGGATACCTCCTTGCCAAAAATCTGAGCATTGGAGTTCACGGATCCTATCTTTTTGGATCGACCATCCGATCCAATCAGCTTTTGATCTACACAGAAGAAGACACAGAAGTAGGAAATGCCTCGGAATATTACGAGCGATTGACCGTTTCCGATGTAGGTTTCAAGGCAGGAATCCATTACATGATCAAGGCATCTGAAAAAAGTAATATCCATTTAGGAGCCATTTATCAGAAATTAGGGGACGTTAATGGAACTGGGTTTGCAAAGTTGGGCGCGATTGGCCAAGCTAGCGACCCCGATTCGGATGGAGACTTGATCGCCAACAATGAGCCGGGAAGCATTTATATTCCAAATCGCTACGGATTCGGATTGACTTATGAGAAAACAAATAAATTTGCCCTCGGATTGGAAGGACAGTACCAAGATTTTGCTGATTTCAGAAATTTCTTCGGTGATCCCCTGGATGTTCAGGCAGTAAAAAAAGTATCCTTGGGATTCCAAATTGTGCCTGATTATCTGTCATTCGACAATTTGGTCAAACGGGCCACTTACCGGGTAGGATTGGATTGGATGCAGACGCCCTACTACCTCAATCAAACCAGTATCAATGATATCGGTGTAGCGCTGGGGGTTTCAGTACCCGTCAACCAGTATTCTTTGGTAAACTTTGCCTTCAAGGCAGGGCGGAGAGGAACATTGGACAATGGATTGATCCGGGAAACGTACGTGAGTTTCACCTTAGGTTTCTCCCTTAATGATGCCAGCTGGTTCTACAAGAGAGTATACGAATAACATATTTTAAGAAAACCATGACCCATGCAGGCCCAAAACTTGCATAACCTAAAATCAGAATCAAACCAAAGCCGAATAAAACCTAAACGAATATGAAAATCAAATCAACACTACTTGGCTTGGGAGCCTTCTTGCTTGCCGGGCTAGTTCAGGCACAGGATGGTTGGAACTGGCCGTCAGACCCTGCACAGGAGGCTAGAGCCCGTGAATTGAATGCTGCTTACGTAGACTACATGAAGTCAGAGCAGTTTGTGGAAGCTACCAAGCCGTTGAACTGGCTTTTGGTGAATGTGCCAAACCTCAATGAATCCATTTACATCAATGGCGTAAACGTCTACAAAGGTGCTGCCGATAAAACTGCCGATGCCGCTCAGAAGCGAGTGTACCAAGACAGTGTAATGGCCATCTATGATAAAAGAGGTGAGCTCTACAACAACCAAAATAAATGGATGGAGAATAAAGCGTATTTCGGTTATCAGTTTTACAGAGGAGACAAAGCCAAAATCGCTGGAGTAATTGCTGACTTTGAGAAAGCAATCGAGCTTAACGGAAACATCAACCATCAGTTGGTTCAGGCCTATTTTGATTTGGTTTACAGAAACTATGTTCAAAATAAGGCTTACACTGGGGAGCAGGTTTTGGCGATCTATGAAAAAGCTAATGGCCTGCTGGACAAATCTGCATCTGAAGGTAAAGACGTGACTAATTCCAGATCTACCGTGGAGACATTGCTGGTAAACATGGAGTTGATCGACTGTGACTTCATCGAAAACACCATGGGTCCAAAGCTTACTGCTGACCCTACCAACGAAGAATTGGCAAATCAAATCTTCAAGTATTCTGTCCAGTACAAATGTTATTCTTCCAATTCCTTCCTGGCAGCTTTGGAGTTGATTGACTCTAAAAACCCAACCTTCTCTACTTCTCAGGTAAGAGCGATGCGATACATGGCTGCTGGAGAATTTGACAAAGCACAGCCAGTCTTGGAAAAAGCGCTGACCTTGGCAGAAAATGACAAGCAAAAAGCAGAGATCAACATGGAATTGGCAAAAGTAAATGCTCAAGCAGGAAGAAAGGCCCAAGCGAGAACTCTTGCCAAAGAGGCTGCTTCCCTGGATGGAGAGTTGACTGCATCAGCTTATGGTTTGATTGGAGACTTGTACATGTCTGCATTCAATGATTGCAAAGGCGGAGAAAGCCGTGCAAAAGATTACTCTGTATTCATCGCGGCGTACAATGCCTATCAGCGTGCAGGTGATTCCAAAGGTATGGGAAGTGCCCGTGCCAGATTCCCATCCAAGGAAGAATTGTTTACCGAGGGTCTTACCGCGGGATCTTCCATCAGCACAGGATGCTGGGTAGGTGAAACTGTAACCTTGGCTACAAGAGATTAATTTTCATACAATTAGTTGAAAAGGCAGTCCCCGGGCTGCCTTTTTTCGTTTTACAGGGTTAATACCCTTAACTTTGAGCTGTGATGTGGTACGTTCGTCTTTTTTTCATCCTCCTTTTGCTTGGAGCATTTTCCTCCTGCAGGGAAAGTGTGGATCCGGATGCCTTGAAGGTTTACGATGGTCCGGTCAATGCCGCTACCAATATCTTTCTGATCCACAGTGATTCGGCAATCATTCGGTCCGAAATCACCGCACCGAGGCAGTTGGAGTTTCAAAATGGAAATTTGGAGTTCCCGGATGGGATTGAAATCAAATTTTTTACCGTGGATGGTCAGTTGGAAACTACCATGCGGGCCGATCGGGGCTATTTCATCAAAGAGAGCAATCTCTACCGGGGTGAAGGAAATGTCCAGATCAAAAATCTGATCAAGGATCAACGGCTTCAGACTGAAGAAATCTTTTGGAATCAAGCCGAAAAGAAAATCTACACCGATAAGTTTGTGACCATACAAGAACGGCAGACGCTATTCAATGGAACGGGGATGGAAGCGGATGACAGTTTTTCAACCTATAAATTGAAACAAGTAAGAGATAGCCGTACCGTCTTACCCGGGGAGGGGATATGAAAGCAACCAGCAATCGCATCGGAAAATCACATCACAATCCACAACTGATTCGGAATAACCTCGGATTGGTATGAAGCAATATTTTAAAAGATGAAACTAGCAGACTCCTTGATACTTTCTTTGGCTTTGGCCCTAATCGTCATCGGACTTCATCAAAGCTGGTCTTCCGGAGTGGGTGGATCCTACTTTATTTTCATGTTTGCCGTAGGCTTGTTATTTTGGTTTCAATTACGACGCAACAAAGCGCGATCTGAGGAAAAGGATTCCGCACCAAAACCTAAACAGAAGAAGAGAAATTAAAAATGGAAACCAGCTACCTGTTGTATGTAATCATTTGCCTGGTTTTTTCAGCGTTTTTCTCCGGATTTGAAATAGCCTATATCTCATCCAATAAGCTTCAGATCGAATTACAAAATAAGCAAGGACTCCTGAGCGGCAAGTTGCTCAGCAGGTTTGTGCAAAACCCAGGACAGTTTATCGGCACAACCCTGATTGGCAACACCATCATGCTGGTGCTTTACGGCACATTCATGGCCTATCTGCTGGACGATTGGCTGAGGACTCTCCTTCCCGAATCCCTGAACAATGAGGCTGTCATATTGGTGATTCAAACGGTGATTTCTACCATCATCGTTCTCATTACGGGCGAGTTTCTGCCCAAGAGCTTTTTCATGATCAATCCAAACTGGATGTTGTCTATTTTTGCCCTTCCTTTTTTTGTGATCTACCTGGCCATTTATCCGATCGTATGGATTATCGTGGGCTTGTCCAGATTTTTCATTGTCCATGTGCTTAGGTTGGATTACAATGAAGAAAAGCCCGCATTTACCGTTACTGACCTTAATTTCTTCATCAAAGAGCATTTTGGCCAGTCAAATGCGAGTGGAAAAGTGGAGATTGATTCCAAAATTTTTGACAATGCTATCGAATTCAAGACGGTTCGGGTCAGAGAATGCATGATCCCCCGCACGGATATCGTTGCGGTGGAGGTGGAGGATTCCATTGCCGAATTGAGAAAAGTATTTGAAGAAAGCGGACATTCCAAAGTTATCGTATATCGGGAAACCATCGACGAAGTGATTGGATACTGCCATCAGTTGGAGCTTTTCCGAAAGCCGAAAACCATCGGGGAGATTCTCACGCCCATTATCATCGTGCCTGAATCTGCTTTGGCCAATGAGCTGCTGATTCAGTTTATTCAAGAAAGAAAAAGCCTGGCATTGGTTGTTGATGAATTTGGAGGAACCAGCGGGATAGTTTCGATGGAAGATATTATCGAGGAAATATTCGGCGAAATTGATGACGAATACGACAGTGACGATTTGATCGAGCAGAAGACCGAGGAGCATGAATACCTTCTCAGTGCCCGCCATGAAATCGATTATCTCAACGACAAATATGGGTGGGATCTGCCTTACGGGGATTTTGAGACCCTTTCCGGATTGATTTTATCACTTACCGAAAACCTGCCAAACAAGGGAGATACGGTCACCTACGGCAAGTATACCTTTACTATAATGACCAAACAGGCACACCGGATTGAGACTGTGCGACTGAAAATCAACGAATCAGACATGTTCTAGGTCTGACTTTGTTCTGGGGGAAATTTTGAATTTCGACCCCAATGCTATTATTTTGCGACACTTCTAAAAAGCGTAGTATCAATAATGGCGTTAATTAAGCAAATAAGACAGAGAACAGGTCTCGCAATCGGTGTAATCGCCGGCGGGTTGATTTTATTCCTTCTAGGAGGAGACTTGCTGAGTCCAAACTCTTCCCTCCTGAATTCCAACCAAAACATTGTAGGTGAAATTGCAGGCGAGGAAATCACGCTTGAAGAATATTCCCTAAAAGTGGAAGAATTCAAGGCTTCCTTTCAGCAAAGAACCGGCAGAGTACCTTCAGAACCTGAAATGGTATCTGTACGGGAGCAAGCTTGGCAAGCCTTGATCGTGGAACGGGTGTTTGAAGAAGAGTATGAAAAATTGGGATTGACCGTATCCAGCGAAGAGCTCGTGGATATGGTTCAGGGAAAAAACATTGTCCCAGAGCTTCGCGCCCAGTTGACCAACCCACAGACAGGTCAGTTTGACAAAGATCAGTTGATTTCATTCCTTCAGTCTTTGGAGACTGCGGATCCTGCGCAGCAGGCCGCTTGGGCACAGCAGGAGAAACTGTTTGCCCAGTCCAGAAACCGCGTGAAGTATGACAACATTCTTGCGACCTCTGAATATGCGACTACTGCTGAAGCCAAGTTGGAGCATAAATCTGCCAATTCAATAGCTGACGCATCCATTCTTTTTGTTCCTTACTATGTGATTCCTGACGGAGACGTAAAGATCGAAGAAAGCGAACTCACAGCTTACCTCAGCAAGAATCAGGATAAATTCAAAGTGGGAAATACCGCTAATCTGGAATATGTGTCCTTTAGCATTTTGCCAAGTGGACAAGATTCTTCTGATGTGATTTCCAGAATCAACGAATTGACTGAAGGCTTGAAAACTGCTACCAATGATTCAACTTTTGTAAGTCAAAATTCCGAAACCCAGTTTCCATTTAATACCTACAGACCTGGTGACCAGCTTCCTGCAAGTTTGACCACGAACGTTGCCGAATTTGCGGAAGGTCAAACCTATGGTCCATTCGTGACTTCAAATTCATCCTACGTTACCTACAAGATCACGGATCAGTATGAAGGTACTCCACGAATGAAAGCTTCACATATCCTGTTCAGCACCGAAGGAATGGATGAGGCAGGCAAAGCTGCTGTAAAAGCACAGGCTGAGCAGGTTCTGGCTGATATCAAGGCCAATGGAAATTTTGCACAAGCTGCCAGCCAATATGGACAGGACGGCACAGCACAAAATGGAGGAGATCTGGGTTGGTTTGCCAAGGAGGACTTCGTAGAGCCTTTTGCCAACGCAACCTTTGCAGCATCTTCTACCGGATTGCTTCCCAATGTCGTGGAGACGGAGTATGGATACCACATCATCGAGGTGACCGAATTGCCGAATTCAAACTATACCAAACTGGCCGTGCTGGAGCTTGAGTTGGTTGCTTCCGATGCTACCCGAAACGAGGCCTTCAGAAATGCAGATTCTTTTGCAGCTGAAAGTGGAAACAGAAATGAATTCACCGAAAATGCAACTGACAAAGGATACAGAATTCTGCAGGCAAACAATGTGGATGCCACTTCCAGAAATCTGAATAACCTCCAGAATGCAAGAGAAGTGATCATCTGGGCATTTGGAGAAGGTTCTCCAGGTGAGGTTTCCCCGGTTTATGAACTGGACAATTCCTACCTGGTGGCTACCTTGGTGAGCAGAAAAGAGGAAGGCCAAGCCCAACTGGAAGACGTAAGGGAGCAAGTAGAGCAGCAGGTTCGCAATGAAAAGAAAGCAGCCATGATCGCTGAAAAGCTCGCAGGAAAAGCAACGCTTGAAGAAATGAAGGCTGTTTTTGCAGATGCATCCATCAGTACACTTCCTGATTTGAGATTGAGTACCTCTGTGATCCCGGGAGTGGGATTTGCACCAAAGGCCATCGGGTCGATCTTCGGATTGAAATCTGCAGGTCAAATGACCTTGCCGGTTCAGGAAGATATCGGAGTGTTGGTTGGGAAATTGAACAACCTTACCCCAGCCGCTGAAATCGGAGATTACACTTCTTATCAGGCTCAGCTTAGTCAGTCAGCTTCCCAGAGAATGGCGTATCAGATCATGATGGCGCTCCAGGATCTGGCCAAAGTGAAAGATTACCGATACAAGTATTTCTAAGAAGATTGGAAAGATAAATGGAACCCATGCCGTAAGGCGTGGGTTTTTTTGTTGATTTTAACTCTGAAAAGAAAGAAGTAAGTTTGGTTATGGAAAAGAAGTTTGATAAGGCTGCGTTCAAGGAAAAACTGGAGGCCGTAGGTCAATTCCCTATGCTTTACATGTTCAAATTCATTGTCCCCATGGGCCGTGAACACGAAGTGGGCGCCTTGTTTCCAAAAAATGAAATGAGCCTGAAGCCCAGCTCTGGAGGAAAATACGTCAGCACCACGTTTCAGGTGATGATGGAAAGTGCAGACCAGATTATTGAAGTGTATGAGCAGGCAGCCAGGATCGAAGGGGTTATTTCTTTATAATTTATTTCTACCATGTGGACAGAGGAAAACAACAGATTGAGGAAAACCTTCCGGTTTTCTGATTTTCAGGAAGCTTTTGCATTTATGACTCGGGTGGCTTTTTTGGCAGAAGCCCACAATCACCACCCCAATTGGACCAATGTATACAATCAGGTAATAATCGAGCTGACTACCCACGATGCCGGCAATGTGATCACCGAAAAAGATCGTAAATTAGCCAAAGCAATCGATCAACTTTTGGCATGAGTGATTCTCCCATCAGCCTTTATCTTGTTCCCACTCCGATTGGAAACCTAAAAGATATCACCCTCCGGGCACTGGAGGTCTTGAAATCCGTCGATGCCATTCTCGCCGAAGATACCCGCACCAGTGGGATGCTTTTGAAGCACTTGGACATTTCCAGACCGCTGCAGAGTTACCATATTTTCAACGAACACAAGGCCGTTGAGAAATTGGTAGGCCGAATGAAAAAAGGGGAAGTATTTGCACTGGTCAGTGATGCAGGGACTCCGGCTATTTCTGATCCGGGCTTTTTGCTTGTGAGAGAAGTGTTGGCAGCAGGGTTGGAGGTTCAGTGCCTTCCCGGTCCTACGGCTTTCGTTCCTGCCTTGGTCAATAGTGGGTTGCCCAATGACCGGTTTGTTTTTGAGGGTTTTTTACCACACAAAAAAGGCCGGAAAACCCGAATCGATTCTTTACTTGAAGAGAGCAGAACGATTATTTTCTACGAATCTCCTCACCGGCTCATCAAAACCTTGGAGCAATTGCTGGAAGCTTTTGGTCCTGACCGCCAAGCTTGCGTATCTCGTGAACTGACCAAACTGCATGAGGAAAATGTCAGGGGCACCTTATCCGAATTGATTGAATATTTCCAAGCCAATCCTTTGAAAGGAGAAATTGTCCTTGTCGTTACCGGAAAACCTGAAGTAAAGGTGACAAGGGAAGAAAAGCTTGCCTCAAAAAATGCAAGAAGGGCTTCCAAAAATTAGACGCTTTCACTCCATCATCTAAACCTCTCAGCCTAACCCATAACCCATTCCATCCATGCTTTCCCAAGACCAACTCAGTACACTTTTAGAACAGACTCAAAACGTAGCAAAAGAAGTCGGTGCATTCATCCGAAAAGAAAGACAGCATTTTGACATAGATAAAGTGGAGCACAAAGGATTCAATGATTTGGTTTCCTATGTGGACAAGGAAGCCGAGCGTCAGATCGTTGAAAAACTTACGCAAATTTTCCCAGAGGCTGGTTTTATCACCGAGGAAGGCACCAACAGTACCCAAGCCGAAGTATATAACTGGGTGATCGATCCACTGGATGGCACGACCAATTTCATCCATGGCATCCCCAATTTTGCCGTAAGCATAGGTCTGATGGAGCGGGATGAAGTCATTTTGGGAGTAGTTTATGAGGTCAATCGCCACGAGTGTTTTTATGCAATGAAGGGTGGAGGAGCTTTTTGCAACGATACCAAAATCAAAGTAAGCAAAGCGCCTAACCTCGCGGCATCTTTGATTGCCACAGGTTTTCCTTATTACAATTTTGAACTGATCGACCGATACCTCAATTCCATGAAGTCACTCATGCAAAAAACGCATGGATTGAGAAGATTGGGTTCTGCGGCAGTGGATCTTTGCTATGTTGCTACCGGTCGGACAGAGGGATTTTTTGAATACAATCTAAATTCTTACGATGTGGCAGCGGGGGCGATCATTGTGAAAGAAGCAGGAGGAATCGTTACTGATTTCGATGGAGGAGATGATTTCGTTTTTGGGCGAAAGATCGTGGCGAGCAACGGTTTTATCCATCAGGAATTCTTGGCTGTACTTGGTGAATTTTGGAAATAACTCAACCGAGTAAATAGTACCAAATCACCAAACTAACTGCGGAAATGGGCATCCCCAAGCCCGAAAGCAAGGTGGCAAGCTTGGGATGAAGGCCAAATTGCATAGCCACTATCGATCCGGTGATCATCGGGGCCATGCCGCTTTCCAGTACCGTGACTCTCAGATCGAGGGATTCAAGTGGCAAAAAGTTGCGGTATATCAGCCACACCAAGCCTGGCGCTAAAACCAGTCTATAGCCCAATCCATACCAGAAAAACCGGGAAGCAAGGGAATTCATATCCACCGAGAACTTCAATCCGATGGCCAATAGAGCCATGGGAGGCATGGTTTTCCCGATCAGCTGGAGTAGTGGAGTCAATGCTTCCGGAGTGGGTACGTCCATCAAAGCCATGATTAAGGTTCCCACCAGAAAACCAAATGGGGGGAATTTGAGAATCTTGAGTGGAACTGAGGCCAGGCTTTCACTGTGATTTCCATACAGTGAACCAACCAAGATCGAAAGAGACGAAACAATCAGAAAAGATCCTCCCTGATCGATCAGTAAGGCTGTCGGCAATCCCTCTTTTCCATACAATCCCTCGATCACCGGAAACCCCAAAAAAGAGGTATTGGCCAAGCCGGCAACAATTATCAGACAACCGGTGGTGTTTTTGCCCCAGTTCAGCTTTTTCCCAAGGAAACCAAACAAGGCCCAAGAGAGCAAAAAGGTAAACCAGGCAGAAGAAATGGGAAGGAGTAATCCCCAAGATGGCCTGATGCCCGGGATGTGAAGCAAGGCTAAGGCTGGCAAGACGATGTTAATCAAATATGCTTGAACCCAGCGGGTGGTTTTTAGCACCGGGAATTTGGGGACTTTTTGAAGAAAAAGTCCCAGAAAAAGACAGCCTAAGGCGATGATCACTCCTGCCATTCCCGAATATGTTTAAACTTATTTTTACTTAACATAAAAATAATTTTATAGGATTGTATCCTCTTGAGCATCAGTATACTTTTATATGGAGAAAGAGAGACCCGATGACTAAACTTATACCGATATTTATCGAAGGAAAACAATGGATTCAACTTTCACAGTTGACCGCTGAGCAGGCTCAGTCCCTCAAAACTTTTCTGCCGGTATCCAGTCTAAAAAAGCTTTTCTTTCAGGGCATCGAACTCAGTGATTGTATCGATTTCCATGCATATGAAATTTGGTTTCGATCAGGGGAAGTGATTAGCCAAAGACAGGAACTTTTCGATTTTTAACTCAAGCCGAAACTTTTTCTTTTTTCCTCAAAATAACGGCTGAGTTCGGGATAGAAAGTACTTTCCGCTTCCGGTATCCCGTCTAATACCAATGGCATATTCCCTTCCAGCAAATCCTGATTCACCTGCATGCCCTCAATCAGGTAAATCATGTCTTCAAGGGTCATTGGTTCCCAGCTGCTTCCCGGATACAGAACGTAGTCATTTCCATAAAAATCGACCACTTCAAACTGGATTTTGCCTTCCATGAGATGAGCGTAAATGCTGATTTGCTCGCCCCAAGTGCTTTCCGGATAGTGAAGACGTACCAGCAAAACGGAAGTAATGCCCCCTGAAAAATAGGTTTCAGGTCTGAATTTGAAATCCACCATACTTCGAAATTACAAAGTACAGTTGATCTATCCGGATTTGAAGGGAGATTTTGAAGTCCAGCCGATTTGCAAAAACCCAAAAAATGGTTTTGTTTTTACCTAATGGCGAGAATGAGCTCCGAAAATCATTGATTTTCTCCTCTGCTGAAAAATTAGCCGGAACTTTATCGCTCAAGAGCTTTTCAAGATTTTTTTCACATTGGATTATAGGGACTTTAGGGCTATTTTTGGGCTCGTTTTCCAAACGACCGGATTGCTTCCGGGTTTCATTCTTTGCTTTCAAACCCCTGATTATGAAAAGAGATTCGCTTGTTTTCGACCTTATCGCAAAAGAAGAAGACAGACAAAAAAGAGGCATCGAACTGATCGCCTCCGAAAACTTCACCAGTAAACAAGTAATGGAAGCTGCCGGAAGCGTCCTTACTAATAAATATGCCGAAGGACTTCCCGGCAAGCGCTATTATGGCGGTTGCGAAGTCGTAGACGAAATCGAACAAATCGCCATCGATCGGGCAAAAAAGCTCTTTGGGGCCACTTGGGCCAACGTGCAGCCGCACTCAGGTGCCCAAGCCAATGCTGCCGTAATGCTCGCTTGTCTGAAGCCAGGTGATGCAATTTTGGGATTTGACCTGTCCCATGGAGGTCACCTGACTCACGGCTCTCCTGTCAATTTCTCAGGGAAATTGTACCAGCCTCATTTCTATGGCGTGGAAGAGGAAACCGGAGTGATCGATTACGATAAGGTTGAAGAGAAAGCATTGGCGGTAAAACCCAAAATGATCATCTGCGGAGCTTCGGCCTATTCCAGAGACTGGGATTATGAAAGACTTCGGGAAATCGCCGATGAAGTGGGAGCGCTGTTGCTTGCCGATATTTCTCATCCATCCGGGTTGATCGCGAGAGGTCTTCTGAATGACCCATTGGAGCATTGCCACATCGTGACGACTACCACGCACAAGACCCTGAGAGGACCACGTGGAGGATTGATCCTGATGAGAGAAGACTTCGATAATCCTTGGGGACTGACCACTCCAAAAGGAGAATTGCGAAAAATGTCAGCTCTTTTGGACATGGGTGTTTTCCCGGGTACTCAGGGAGGACCGCTGGAGCATATCATTGCGGCAAAAGCAGTCGCTTTTGAAGAAGCGCTTTCAGACGAATACATGCATTATGTGATTCAGGTGAAAAAGAATGCATCCATTATGGCGGAAGAGTTCGTAAGTCGTGGGTACCAGATTATTTCTGGAGGAACAGACAACCACCTGATGCTGATTGATCTTAGAAACAAAGATTTGACTGGTAAACTTGCCGAGGAGACCCTTGGAAAAGTGGACATCACAATCAATAAAAACATGGTTCCATTCGACACTAAGTCACCTTTTGTGACATCTGGCATGCGAGTGGGAACAGCTGCAGTGACCACCCGAGGATTGAAGGAAGACGATATGAAAAAAATCGTAGGCTTGATCGACCGGGCACTTCAAAACCATTCGGATGAGGCTGAGCTTTCCAAAATCAAGGCAGAAGTCAATGCCTGGATGATTCAATTTCCGCTGTACTAATTACTGATTTCCCGAAGTGGCCCTAGATCAACATCAAGAGGAAGAAGAAGGAATGTCCTTCTTGGACCATTTGGAAGCACTTCGCTTCCATATCCTCAGATCCGTATCAGCAATCCTCATCTTTACCGTTGTCGCTTTTCTGGCGAAAGACATCGTTTTTGGAATAATCATTCTTGGTCCTTCCAAAGTAGACTTCTTTACCTACAGAGTGCTGTGTGATCTGGGGAATTACCTGGGTATATCAGCCCTCTGCATCGATGAACTTCCGTTTACGATCCAAAGCAGGCAGATGACCGGGCAGTTTACCATGCACATGACATCCAGCTTTGTTGTGGGTTTCATCGTTGCATTTCCCTATGTGTTTTGGGAAATCTGGAGGTTCATCAGCCCGGGATTGTATGACAAAGAAAAAAATGCAGCACGTGGAGCGGTGTTTTTTGTCAGCTTCCTCTTTTTGTCCGGAGCTGCCTTTGGATATTATGTCCTTTCACCCTTGTCGATCAACTTCCTCGCAAACTACCAACTCGATCCTACGATCCTGAATGAGTTTGACATCACTTCGTATGTAACCACGCTGACCATGCTTGTCTTGGCCTCTGCGATCATGTTTCAGCTTCCTGTGGTGGTTTACTTTCTTTCGATGTCTGGATTGGTGACATCCCGAATGCTGAAAGAATACCGTAGACACTCCATCGTGGTGATTTTGGTGGTTTCAGCCATCATCACTCCTCCGGATGTGATCAGTCAGTTGTTAATTGCTATGCCGATTTTGGTATTGTATGAGGCTGGTATTGTGTTGGCCAAGCGGATCGAAAAGGGTAAAGCACTGAAGCGGGCTGAGGAAGAAAAAGAAAGAGCATCAGAAACGAACGATTAATCCTCGGAATCATGGGAAATAGAATTGCGATCGGCGGGGACCATGCCGGATTTGAATACAAAGGAAAGCTGATCGAAAAGCTTTCCTCATTAGGGTACGAAGTAAAGGACTTTGGCCCTTTTTCCGCTGATTCCGTGGATTATCCGGATTACGTGCATCCCCTGAGTACTGCGGTCGAGCAGGGTGAATTTCAATTCGGAATCGTAATCTGCGGAAGTGGAAACGGCGTAGCCATCACCGCCAACAAACACCAGGGAATCCGTGCGGCACTCTGCTGGAATGAAGACCTGGCCGCTTTGGCCCGACAGCACAATAATGCAAATGTACTTGCCTTGCCTGCTCGCTTCATATCCTATGAACTTGCAGAAAGGCTCGCTAAAATTTTCCTGACCACCGCATTCGAAGGAGGACGGCATCAAAACCGGGTGGGAAAAATAGCCTGTAGCTAATCGAATTTCTGCCAAACAGGAGTAGGCCTAGGGGTTTGACCGCTAGGCCTTTTTTTTGGAGTTTACCGGTTGAAATCTTAATGCTGTTGGCCGCTAACCTTCCCTATCTGGATCTTCGGGATTTTTACCTAAGGAACCAAGCAAAGCAGTTGGTGGACGACACCGGATGAACTGATTTTAATCATACGTTTCCCGGAAAGATTTGACAGTTAAATCCTGTAATTTTTATCCTGTCAAATCCGCCTTCCTATGAAATCCAACCTTTCTGATAATTCAGGAGCAGCTTCAAATCCAGTCATTCATTATGCCCTGCAGTTATTGGCATTGGCTGTATTGTTAGTCTGGTGTTTTAATATTCTGGAGCCATTCCTTATCCCCATGATTTGGGCAGCGGTTTTTGCCTCCTCCTTTTTCCCAATTCATGAACTGCTCACTGAGAAGTACCATTGGAAAAACAGCTTGTCGGCAATTGTCATCACCTGCGTTGCACTGCTGGTTTTGATCGCTCCGGCTGTTTTTTTTCTATTGGCAGGAGCAGGTGAAATCAAAGATTTGGCGATAAGCCTTCGCGACCATGATCTGGAAATCCCATCTCCCAATGAAAAGGTTAAAACTTGGCCAATTGTCGGAGAAAGGCTTTTCCAGTTTTGGACAGATGCTTCGACTAACCTGACTGCCACACTGAGAGATCATCAAGATCAACTAAAACCAATCTTGCTCAAACTGGTGGATTTGCTAAAAAACACCGCGAAGGGCGTATTGATGCTTATGATCTCCATCATCATCAGCGGGGTGATGCTGGCTTATGAGCAGGAGGAGACAAATTTTGTCAAGAAATTTTTGGTAAAACTGGCTGGCGACGAGGGAGAAAAAATGGCCGGTGTGGCGAAACAAACCGTGCAAAATGTAGTCAAGGGAATTCTTGGAGTTGCAGCTATTCAGGCTGTTTTGGTGGGTGTGGGACTTTTGGTTGCCGGAATTCCGTTTGCCGGACTCTGGATTATTTTAGCCCTGATTTTATCCATTGTCCAGATCGGTATTTTGCCGATTTCCATTGGGGTGATCATCTACATCTGGAGCACCGCCGATGGCCTCACCGCAATTATTTTGACGGTGTGGATGATCCTCGTGGGATTGCTTGACAATGTGCTCAAGCCCATTTTCTTGGGAAAAGGCGCCTCTGTTCCCATGTTGGTGGTATTCCTGGGAGCAATCGGTGGATTTCTTTATTCGGGATTTATCGGATTGTTTACCGGGGCGATTGTTCTCACCTTGGGATACAAGCTGGGAATTGCCTGGTTGAATTCATCTGATAAAAAGTAACCTGATTATTTGAGGTTCTCTTTTGTTTGACTGGAGTGGTTCCTTAGGAATTGTCATTTGAAAATCGGTATCAATCCTCAGAGGAATTCATTCATTCACCATTCCAGGAAGTTAAAATTACTTGTATCGAAACTTTACCCAAAAAGTCGATCCTTTTCCCAGAACGGAATTGACACCGATCGAACCCCTCATGGCTTCCATAAATTCTTTGGAAATAGCCAGCCCTAATCCGGTTCCATTTTCAGAGTTGGACTCCAGTTTGACAAAGTGCTGGAAGATTTTGTCTTGATTTTGCAAGGAGATTCCAGGGCCCTGATCGGTTATTTCGACCCGTACTTTGTTTTTGTCAAGCATTGCTTTGATGCCAATCTGCGAGCCCTCCGGGCTATATCGGATCGCATTACTGATCAGGTTATTGAAAATCCAGACAGACTTGTGGTAGTCTGCCTCGATGAAAGGCAAAGACTCGGGTATATCTTGTTCGAGCTTGATATTTTTTTCCCTGAGGAAAAGCTCCAAGCCTTTGAGTGAGTCGGTGATGGATTTTTGAAGGGAAAAGTGGTCCAGATGCAAGTTAATGTAGCCCTGATTGATTTGAGAGATTTCAAGAACCTCATTGACCATTCGACGAATCCGTTCCTGATTGGACTTGATAGTTTGGATGAGGTCAGACTGCTCCTCACTCAGATTTCCGATTTTGGAATTTTCGAGAAGTTTAGTGCTTAGTTGAATAGCAGCGAGAGGAGTTTTGAGTTCATGGGAAAGTGTCGCCATAAACCTGAGCTTGGCTTGGTCCTTTTCGGAGTATTCGGTCACGTCAGTCAAGATCAGCAGGTGGCCGATTAGTTTTTTTTGTGAATTGCCTTCAAAAGATTCAGATAAGCTGATTATTTCCTTTTTGAAGACGCGCTCCTTGCCCTGCCTGAAAACGCGGATGGGATCTTGACTGTACTTTTCACCGTCTAAGAGTGGGACAAAAAGATCTTCGGTAAGGTTTTCAATCAGGTCGTTTACTCGGGATATCTCTTGAATGTATCTGCCTTCGACTTGACCTTTTTCCATGTGGATGAGGTCCAGCATCAGGGTGTTGCAGAGAATGACTGTTTTGTTTTCGTCTAAGACCAGAATAGCCTCGTTCATCTGATTGACAATCACGGCAAGTCGTTTTTGCTCTTTGATGATGCTGGCTAGGTTGGATTTTTCATAATCCTTGAGCTTGATTGCCATCTTGCGGATGGACTTGGCAAGAACGCCCAGTTCGTCTTCACCCTCAAAAGGAATCTGTACCGAATAGTTTCCTGTGGAAACTTCTTTGATTGATTTGGTAAACAGCTTGATGGGATTGACAATGTAATTGGGCAAGCCCAGGAAAAAAATCAGACCCAGGGCGATTCCCGAGCCCCCGATGATCAGCATATAAACGATCACCTGTTCCGATTTTTTCTTGGCATTTTCACTTTTGGCAAGAATAGTTTCCTCGTTAAGCAGGAAGATCGCCTCCGTCAGGGTTTTGATTTTTTCTGCCGGGACCCAGGATTCGTTGGGATAGCTTTCCGGGGAAGAAAGTCCTTTTGACACCCGGTTCAGAAATTCCTGAACTTCGAGTTCGAGGTTTTCGGTGAGGTTTTTCTCACCGGATTCAGTGATGTTTGCTTTTTGGGAATTGGTCAGGGTGATAAGCTCCGCGGATCTGCTTTCAAATTCCTCTTCGGTAAGCAGTTTCCGGTCAAATTTTCCCTGAATTTCATCTACCTGCCGGTTGATTTTCCTCATGTAGTCTATGGAGCGATAATTATCCTTCAGGATGACGGCGGTGTATTCGGATACGGTATTGAGGTAATAAACTCCAATCCCGGCGACCAAGCCGATGATTCCAAGGAGGAAAAACTGAGACAGGTATAGTTTCGCTTTGATTTTCATGGCTGGGTCAATAGACAATAATGAGGTCAATTTCTTTTCCCTGGATCTTTTTCAACAAGCCTTCGAGGTAGTTTTTCCCCAAAAACATCCTGACTAATCCAAAGGAAGGTTTGCCGATCACAATATTAGTGGCTTTGATTTGGTCGGCAACCTTGCATATTTCCTCAGGAACGTCATCCCCTTGTTTTCGGTGGATTTCGGCGCCCAATTCTGCCGCCCATTTCAGGTTTTGCATCAATTTCCGCTGTTGGGCTAGGTTGATCCGTTCAGGATTTTCCCGGCTGCTTTGGACGTAAACTACTGCCCATTGGGCATGATAGCGCTCTGCCAGCCGATAGGTTTTTCGGATTATTTTCTTTCCTCCTTCATAGTTACTGCTGAGGCAGGCCAGAAATATCTCCCGAGTGGCAGACTTGGAGGAAAGGGCACTCAGGTCTATTTTTTTCTCCACTTGAAGTGCCACCTGTCTCAGGGCCAAATCCCTTAGCTGAAGGATGGTCTCCGGTTTGAAAAAATTATCCAAAGCCTGAACGATTTTATCTCCGAAGTAGATTTTTCCTTCCTTGAGGCGCTTGATTAAGTCCTCTGATGGCAAATCGATATTGACGACCTCATCGGCATAGGATAGGATTTTGTCGGGAATACATTCGGTAATTTTGACTTTCGTCAGCTTTTCCACGATATCATTGAGGCTCTCCAGATGCTGGACATTGAAGGCCGTGATGACATTGATTCCAGCGTCCAACAGGTCGATTACATCCTGCCAGCGCTTTTGATTTGTCGAACCGGGTACATTCGTATGAGCAAGTTCGTCGACGATGACTACCTCTGGCCTAAGGGTGAGGATGGTTTCCAGGTCCATTTCCTCGAGATTTTTCCCTTTGTAGAAGATCTGTTTTCTGGGGATTAGCGGCAGGCCTTTTACCAATGCTTCGGTTTCGGTCCGATTGTGGGTTTCAATGAGGCCGATTTTCACCTCAACTCCTGCCTGCAGCAATTCGTGTGCTTCCTGAAGCATCCGATAACTCTTTCCCACACCTGCAATCATGCCGATGTATACTTTTAGACGGCCTTTTTTACGTTTAAAGATCTGAGAAAGAAAGGAATTTTCTACGAGTTCACTCATGGCTGAGGCGGTAGGTAAGGGTGGTAAATATTAGAATGAAATTGCGAACGAGGTCGTCAGCATAGACATCTGGTCGGAATTTTGGGTTTCGGTCGGGAAGTAGGCATCATCTCCTCCGAAATATCGGTATTCTGTTCTCCACATCAGATTTTCAGAAAACTTCCAATCCAAGTTAAGTGATGCACTGAGCGTTTGGAAGCCCTCCTGACTTTCTGTAGAAACGATGACGCCGTCTCGGTCGGTGTACTGTTCCAGTCTTCCTGCAAGGGCAATTTTGTCACTCATCTGTACCTGAGTGATCAAAACCGGGGAAACCCAGGAGTCGTAGTCGCTCCCACCGGGCTGGGACTGCTGCATTCCCATATCCAATCCCAGGATTACTTTCCAACTGGGATTAAGCGAAATGATGCTGTAGAAATTGTGGAAATACCGCATTTTACGCTCGGCATCCGGGGTATCAGTTCCGATAAAGGTGCTGCTGTTCAGTACAATGTTGCCGGAGGTAAAGGTAGCCTGGGTGCCAAAGGACATCAGGGAGTTGCCTTCTACCCGCTGGATTCGCTGCCAGCCATTTAGCGCCAAAGCAGCCAAATACCATTTCTGATTCGGAGAGGAATAGCTCAGCCTGAGTCCACTTTCGTAGTAAGGAGAATTGTCTGCAAGGATGCTTCGGGTCAGGTTGAGGTTAGCCGTACCGATGGCCGATTCAAAACCGATGTGGGAAGGAAGGATGCCCATGTCGACCCATAAGTTTTGATTTTTTGAAAGCTTATAGCCGACATTAGCCTCAAATACATTTTTCAACACCCCTGGTTCTGCAGCCAAGTTGGCATTGGAATAGGTACCGGCCATCAGGGCAAAGTTGGACCGGATTCGGTCTTTGCTGTACTGGAATGCGACCATCCCCAGGTTGATGTTGAATTCATTGTGTCGGTTGTATGAATAAACAAAGGAAGGCTTGTTTCCAGATGTTGGATTCCCAAAGTCATAGCTGTAGTAGGCTTCGAGGAAGCCGGAGATTTTCAATGGGTTTTCTTCTTTTTCCTCCACCTCTTGGGCTACTGACTCTACATACCCAAAGGTGGCGATTAAGAAAAGAAGGAAATTTAGTACTGTGATTTTTTTAAGGTAATTCATACTGTTTGTTGGTTTAGTTTAAAAGGGCAGGATAGCGTTAATTCGATGAAGTAAGCTCGTCTAAAGCCATATTGATGGACAGGACATTGACCAGGTCTCCGGGGCCAAAGATTCCTGCCATGGGTTTGAGCGTTTGTTTTTCGATTAATTCTTCTAGGAGTTTTGGTTCGAGGTTTCTGGCGGCAGCTACCCGTTGGATTTGGATTTTTGCCGCGTTCACAGAAATATGAGGATCCAATCCTGCGCCGGATGCGCTCACCAATTCTTCTGGAATTTGATCTGCCGTGATCCCGGGATTAGCTTCGAGGAATGCCTGGATTCGGTCTTTGACCTCTTGGATATGATCAGGATTAGTTGTTCCGTAATTGCTGCCACCGGTGCTGGAGGCATCGTAATTCACAGCTGAGGGCCTGCCCCAGAAATAGCCTGGAGCGGTAAAGGGCTGCCCTACTTGGGCAAAACCGACAAGTTGTTCGCCTTTGTAGACGGGGTTTCCGCTGGCATTTTCGGGAAGCAATTTTCCTATGCCCCAAATAGCTAAAGGATAGATCATACCGAAAATTACCAGGGTGACAAGTGTCAAAGTCAAATTTGTGCGAATGGAATTCATGACAAGTTGAAGTGTAAGGTGAATGATTAGAGCAAGCCGCTGATGAGGATATCAATCAGTTTGATTCCCAGAAAAGGGACCAGCACACCGCCAAGGCCATAGATCAGAAGATTTTTGGTGAGCAGTTCAGCCGCCCCGATAGGCCGGTATTTTACCCCTCCCAGAGCCAATGGAATCAGCAGGGGAATGATGATGGCATTGAAAATCACGGCTGATAAAATTGCGGAGTCTGGGCTGCTCAGATTCATGATGTTCAAAGCATTGAGACCGGGAATGGCTGCTGCAAAGAGCGCAGGCACGATGGCGAAGTATTTGGCCACATCGTTTGCGATAGAGAAAGTGGTGACGTTGCCCCGGGTGATGAGCAGCTGCTTTCCGATTTCGATTACTTCCAGCAATTTGGTTGGGTCGCTGTCCAGGTCCACCATGTTTGCGGCTTCTTTGGCTGCTTGAGTACCGCTGTTCATGGCAACGCCTAAGTCTGCCTGGGCCAAAGCCGGTGCATCGTTCGTACCGTCTCCCATCATCGCTACCAGCTTTCCTTCGGCTTGCTCTTTTTTGATGTAGTTGAGCTTGTCCTCAGGTTTGGCCTCGGCGATAAAGTCGTCCACGCCGGCTTTATTGGCGATGAAGGCAGCTGTGAGCGGGTTGTCACCAGTCACCATGACAGTACGAACTCCCATTTTTCGGAGTCTTTCGAATCGCTCTTGGATTCCGGGCTTGATTATGTCTTCCAGTTGGATTACGCCGATTGCTTTTTTGTCCACAGCCACGGCAAGTGGAGTACCGCCATTGGCCGCGATTTTCTTAACTGTTTCCTCCAGGTAATTGAGCTCTTCTGTATTGGTAGACCAAAAGCAAATCGAATCCCAGGAGCCTTTCCGGATTTTCGTTCCGTCTGCCAGATCGATCCCGCTGATTCGGGTCTCGGCGCTGAATTTGATAATTAATGAACCGTCAAGTTCCCTATCGCTGAAGTTTGCACCCAAGGATTTGGCCAGTTCGAGAATGGACTTTCCTTCCGGAGTGGGATCCCCAAATGAACTGATTGCAGCGTATCGGTTTAGTTTTTCCCGATCTTCTTCCCGGAGAGGATAGAAGTTGGTTGCTTTTCGGTTACCGATGGTGATGGTCCCGGTTTTGTCCAAAAGCAAGACATCGATGTCTCCTGCAGTTTCCACTGCCTTTCCGGATTTGGCGATCAGGTTGGCCTTGAGTGCACGGTCCATTCCGGCGATACCGATCGCTGAGAGCAAGCCCCCGATGGTCGTCGGAATCAGGCAGACAAACAGAGATACCAATGCGGCAATGGTAATGGGTGCATTGACCAGGTCGCCAAAGGGTTTTAGCGTGACGGTGACGATCAAAAACACCAGGGTAAAGCTTGCCAATAAGATGGTCAGGGCGATCTCATTTGGCGTTTTTTGTCGGTTGGCGCCTTCGACCAGCTTGATCATTTTGTCCAGGAAGCTTTCGCCCGGTTCAGCCACTACTTTTACTTTGATCTGATCCGAAAGGACTTTGGTACCACCTATGACCGAATTGTGGTCGGTCTCGGCTTCCCGGATCACCGGGGCAGATTCACCCGTGATGGCTGATTCATCCACGGAGGCCAGCCCTTCGATGATCTCTCCGTCTGCGGGGATGATCTCTCCTGCTTCGACCAAAAAGACATCGCCTTTCCGAAGTTCCGCGGATGACACCGATTTGATTTCACCGTTGGCCAGGATCTTTTTGGCTTCGGTATCCTGTCTGGTTTTTCGGAGGGAATCGGCTTGGGCCTTTCCCTTTGCTTCGGCGATTGCTTCTGCAAAGTTTCCAAAGAGGACAGTTACAAATAGAATCAGGGTGATTACCAGGTTGTAGCCCGGTGTACCCAGGGAATCTGAGGTTTGAAACAGGGAAATCAGGGTAACCAAAATCATCACCAAGGTTCCGAGGGCTACCATAAACATCACCGGGTTTTTGATCAAAATCCGCGGATTCAGTTTGACAAAGGATTGAAGAAATGCAAATCGCATTCCCTCACCAGTTATAGTTTTATTGACAGATGCTGTAGTCATGACAAGTAATATCAGATGGAGAAATAGTCGGCAATAGGTCCCAAAGCCAAGGCAGGGAAGAAGGAAAGGGCGGTCACAATCAGGATCACTGCAAGCAGCACGACCCCAAAGGCCATGCTTTCAGGTTTAAGCGAACCCGAGGATTGTGGGATGGATTTTTTGAAAGAAAGTGACCCTACCAGAGCCAAGGGGCCGATGATCGGCAGAAATCTTCCCAAGAGCATGGTGATTCCCGTCAGAAGATTCCAAAAAGGTGTGTTGTCCCCCAAGCCTTCAAAACCGGAACCGTTGTTGGCCGCAGCGGACGTATTCTCATAGAGGATCTCGGAAAATCCATGGTAGGAGGGATTTTTGAGCCAGCCCAAATCCGGATCCAAGCTGAGAGAATACGAGGCCAAAGCTGTGCCTGCCAAAATCAGGAAAGGATGAAGTAAGATGATCAAAGAGGCAAGTTTGATTTCCGGTGCTTCAATCTTTTTCCCCAGAAAATCCGGAGTCCGGCCGATCATCTGCCCCGCAATGAACACCGCGACTATGACATAGAGAAAGAAGTTGATGAATCCGACACCCACACCCCCATAGATGGCATTGATCATCATATCCAGCAAGAATATTCCACCGGATAGCGGGGTGTGACTGTCATGCATGCTATTGACGGAGCCGTTGGAAGTAGAGGTGGTGGAGACTCCCCAAAAGGAGGAGGCCAAAGATCCGAACCGGAGTTCTTTACCCTCCAGATTGGGAGATGGGGCCAGTCCAAGTTCTCTGAGTGATGTGTTTCCCTTGAGCTCTTCTGTAATTGAAATTGCCACAAAGGACAAAAACAACAAGGTCATGACGCCCATGAATAGGAGGGCAAGCTTTTTTCTGTTTAGAAAAAAGCCAAACGTAAAAACCAAAGCCATGGGGATCAACAGGATGGAGACGTTTTCTACCACATTGGTGAAGTAGCTGGGGTTTTCAAAAGGATGGGAGGAGTTTGGACCAAAGAATCCTCCGCCATTGGTCCCGAGCTGCTTGATCGCAACCATCGGTGCCACCGGGCCGGAAGCCACATTAATTTTTTGGCCTTCCAACGTGGTCATTTCCCGCAATCCTTCAAAAGTCACGGTAGTACCTCCCAAGACCAGCAACAGGCTGACGACTACCGCAAGTGGCAGAAGAATCCGGGTACAGCTTTTCACAAAAAGCTTATAGAAGTTACCCAATTGGCTGGTGCGGTCGTTTTTCAGTCCCTGGAAAAGAAGCGCACAGGCGGCAATTCCGGTACCCGCACTTACAAATTGCAGCCAGCAGAATACAAGAAGCTGGGTGAAGTACGATGCGCCGGTTTCTCCGGAATAGTGCTGAAGGTTGGTATTGGTGACAAAGCTGACGGCGGTGTTAAATGCCAAGGTCGGCTCCCAGTTGCCCAGCTGAACCGGATTCCAGAACGGATGGGCTCCCTGAAACAGCAGGAAAAGAAAGGCAAAGAAGAAGAAGATCAGGTTGAGGCCCAGTAGGGCTTTGGCATTTTGCTTCCAGTCCATGGAGTAGGAAGAATTGATACCCGCCAAGCGCAGCAATTTTTCCTCCAGAGGATTGAGGAAGTCCAAAAAGGTGGATTGATCGGTGAATACCCTCGTGATGTATTTTCCCAGAGGCCAAGCCAACCCAAGGCTTGCCAGGAAGATCAGGAGGATTCCAAGTAGTTCGGTAGTCATAGTTTAGAATTTTTCAGGTTTGACGATGGCGTAGATCAGGTAGCCAAAGGCGGCCAGAGAGAGAATCAATAAAGCAATCATGTTATTTTTTGATTAGTTGGTCGAAGAAGTCCAGCGCCCGGTAGAAGAGTCCAAAGAGCGTGGAGGTGAGTAGAGTGATGGCAAGAATTTGTAGGATTTCCATAAGCTGATCGGTTTTTCTCCTCCACATACCAGCCCGATGCCAAGCAAAAAAATCAATGGACCAATCCGGTCAATTAGCTGAAAAACAATGAAATAAAGATTGTTTTCAAAAAATTCCTGTTTTCTTAAAAGTAAAAAACCCTTCCATATTGGAAGGGTCTTTTTCAAAATGGAAGGGTCTAAGATCTCAGTTTTCAGGAGAAATATGGTATTCCTCCATTTTACGGTAAAGCGTGGTCAATCCGATTCCCAGGAGTTCGGAGGTCTTGGTTTTGTTGCCGCCTGTATGGGCCAAGGCCTTTTCGATATGGGTTTTTTCCACATCTTTCAAGGACCAGGAAATCGGGTAAAGGCTTGATTTCTCATTCATGAACTGCACGGGCAGGAGATCTACGCTCAGGGTATTTCCCTCCAACAGGATGACCGAGCGCTCGATGACATTTCGCAGCTCCCGGATATTCCCCTTCCAATGGTGAGCTTTGAGTGCTTCGGTGTATTCCTTTGACAGGTGTATTTCCCGTAAGCCCTCTTTTTGAGCAAAAGTCTTTGCAAAATAATGGGCCAACATCGGAATGTCGGCTTTCCTCGAATCCAAGGAGGGCAAGGTGATCTGAAATACTGCCAATCGATAAAACAGGTCTTCTCTAAATAGGCCATTTGCAACCTCAGCTTCCAGGTTTCGGTTGGTGGCTGCAATGATCCGTATGTCTATCTGGGTTTCTTTGATATCGCCCAGCTTGATAAAACGCCCGGTTTCGATGACCCGCAATAGTTTTGCCTGGAGTTCTGCCTGCAATTCTCCGATCTCGTCCAAAAACACGGTGCCCTTGTGGGCCTCTTCCAGAATTCCCTTTTTTTCTTTTGATGCCCCGGTAAATGCGCCGGCTTTGTAGCCAAAGAGTTCGCTTTCCAGCAGGTCTTTTCCAAAAGCACTGCAATTGATGGCAATGAAGGGTTTGTTTTTACGATTGCTGGAATCATGGATCGCATTGGCAAAAACTTCCTTTCCGGTTCCTGACTCCCCTGTCAACAGAACAGTAGTATCTGTTCCGGCTACTTTTTTTGCCAAAGAAATTGCCTCCTTGATTTCTTTGGATTCTCCCAAAATGGTATCGAAACCCACCTTCTGCTGTAATCGCTGTTCCAAGTGGCTGATCCGTCGCACCAACTCGGCCTTTTCGATGGCTTTTTCGATGGAGGGAATGAGTTTTTCGTTGTCATCACCCTTGACCAAGTAGTCAAAGGCTCCGTTTTTCATGGCTTGGATTCCATCCCGGATATTTCCAAATGCCGTCATGCAGATCACTTCCAACACGGGAAACTGCTGCTTGATTTTCTTGCACAAATCCACTCCCGAACCATCCGGCAGGCGGACATCGGTAAGGATAATGTTAAACTCTTCTGTGGAAAGTTTAGCCCAACCCTCTGAGATTCGCTCTGCGGTTTTTACCTGATATCCTTCCAGTTCCAGGGTTTTTGCCAGCAGATTTCGGATGTCTTTTTCGTCGTCAATAAGGAGGATTTTTGCCATCGGTCTTGTCAATTGGACGGGAATCTAAGAAAATCCAAAACTTGAAATTGACTTTTTCCTCAGGTTCTTGGCAAGAACTCAAAGTCATCTGCATTAACCGAGCACTTCAATTAGTCTTTCGATAAGGATTAGTTAAGGCTTGCTTTACCGGTTGCCACCTGGTCTGCTAAAATGATCGCATTGTATAGGTTGACGATTTTGCCGGTTTTCGAAATTTCAGCCAGTGATTTTTCCTCTACTTCATTTCCTCCAAGGCTTACGCTTACCTGAGGAGCAATTCCGGATTGGAGGATGATCTGCTTTACCTGTACGGCGGTAAGTTGGGGATAATACGATCGGATCAATGCTGCTACTCCGGCTACGGCAGGTGCAGCCATGGAGGTACCTCCCTGAAAATCATAATCGTCTCCAGGCATGGTGGAGTAGATACCATCTCCCGGGGCGAAAATGTCCACATTTTGCTTTCCATAATTCGAAAAAGAAGCAATCATTTCTGAACCGTAGCTGGAGGTAAGGGCTCCCACGGTGATGAGATTATCCACGAATTCCGGAGAATTTTGGAGCTTGTGGTCATTGGGGAAGTTTTTGTTTTCCGGATTGTCCAAATCTGCCCCGTCATTTCCGGCGGCATGGATAAAGAGCACATCTTTGGATGCGGCATATTCCAGCGCATTGTAAACCCACTCGGCATTTGGGGAGAATCCTTTGCCAAAGCTGGCGTTGATAACCTTGGCACCGTTGTCTACGGCATAGCGGATCGCCAAAGCGATGTCTTTGTCGTACTCATCGCCATCAGGGACAGCTCTGAGACTCATAATGGAGACGTTTTTTGCCACTCCGTCTACGCCTTTTTTATTCCCTCTGCTGGCAGCTACAATCCCTGCGACATGGGTCCCATGGCTTTCTTCTTCATCTCGTATGTTGGGATTGCCATTGCCATACTTTTTGTCATTGAAGTCATAGGGATTGTCTCCTACAGGCTTTCTCCCGTCAAAGTTCACGTTTAGATTATAGTCCAGCTGACTGCGGTAGTAGGCTATACCTTCATTCAGATCTGCCAAAGCTGTCGGAATGTCTTGACCCATATCCATCACCTGCATCAGGACTCCGACGAGTTGTTCTTCCTGTGGTGATTTCGGCTTGTATTGCTCAAGGTCCGCCTGAGAATAATATTCTTTGCCCAGTTGTTTTTGAATGTTTTGGTGAGCCATGCTCACAAACTGCTCAATCTGCTCGAGCTGAGGAAGGGCCTCTTTTGCCTCGGGAAGTTTTTTCTCCAATTCGGATTTGGCGGCTGCTTGAAGTTCTTCATCCCCGATCTTTAGTCGGATGATCCGCGCCAGTTCCATTTGCTCGTGATAGGATTCCCCGAGGAAATTGTAGCCGTGGATGTCATCGATGTAGCCATTGGCGTCATTATCGATGCCATCACCCGGTTTTTCATCCGGATTGACCCACAATACCTCTTTGAGATCTTCATGATTCAGGTCAATTCCCGAGTCGATGATACCCACGATGATTTCCTGTCCTTTTCTCCTTTTCAAAAGCTCGTCATAGGCCCGATCCACACTCATTCCGGGGACGGTGTCTTTTTCTAAATCCAGATGCCCCCAGCGTTTTGCTTCAGCTTCAGACAATTCGGAGACTCTCGGGGAACTGTTGGTGTAAGAAATCGGAGGAGCAGTAATCACAGCCGAACTGCTGCAACCCATGACCAGCAGCCCGATGCTCAGGCCAGCCAGCGATTTAGAGAGAGATTTAATCATGCCTAAAGGTAAGAACCTGAATTGACAAGCCGGAAATTTGGGATGTTAAAAAGGGTAAAAGAGCCGGAAGTTACTGAGTGATTCTCAACGTGGGATTCCGTCTTTCGAGTGTCTTTTTCGAAATTCCTATCTGATCATAGTAATTCGTAATTCTTTGATTGTTTTTAACTCTTTCCAGAATGTATCCTGCGATAGTATCACCAACCCCATTCAGTGATTTTAGGGCACGAATGGCTGCGGCATCGTCTGCGGCACCCCGCACCGTTGTAGTTAAATTAAAAGGAGACCTTGGAGAAGCTCCAGTCTTATAATCAGCAAATGAACTCGAGACACTTGTCGGATAAGAGATGTCATTTGGAATGGTCGTCGCTGGTACTGGGGTGGTGGTTCCGTCTGTATTGACCAATTCGGCACTGCAGGCCAATTGGGTTGGTACCGAAACTTCTGCCTGAAGGATTTCTCCTATTCGGTCAAGGTTTTCGGAAGCATCTAATCCAGTGGGCCAATCATCGTCGTTGGGATCTTGGATTTTTGCCACCCAAGGGGATATGGTTCTTCCATAAATAGCCTCTACGGAAAAATTACTAACATTTTTACCATCCTCGACATGTTCCTTGACCCTGGATTCAAACCGTCTCTCGTGGTCCCCATTTGCATTCTGAAAAAGTGGGGTGAGGTTTTGCCAATCATTTCCGGGACCGCCGATATGCCAGCTCAGGAGGTGTCCTCTGACATAGAATGCCCTCGCACCCTGCTTGCGATCATTTAGTATAGTATAATTGGGATTAAACAATCCACTGTTTGCTTCACTTCCCCCGGTTCTTCCCGGAGCTAGGGATGCTACATGCGCGTGGGTCCCAAAGCCTCCAACAAGAGGGCCATAAAGTGTTGGAGTGTTTCCGGCGGCTGGAGGAATCGCCGCATTTTGTGTAAGCGTCACCAATTCATTGAAGAGTTCTGCAATACGGGTGTTTTTGGCATCCTCCTGATCAGGTGTTACAGTCCGGGCTTTTTCTGTTTCAATTTCCTGGGCTTTTGCTCTTAATGGTGTCGTTACTGTTGCGGCTATTTGTGGATTGGCCTCTAATTCAGCAACCCAATCCAAGTAATTTATAGGTGTAGAAGCAATTGTCAGTCGGGCATTTGTCCCAGTTCCCTCAAAGTATAATTGATGATTATGCCCGTCTCGAGTGGTCAAAGGTTGTCTGTTGCTCCACCAATTGGTAACTGCTGCCACAGCGTTTCTTCCCATAGTCAGCAAGGCCCCTCCAACAGCCAGCGCCCGATCGATCAGCCAGTCAATCGCTCCGTTCACCCGGTCACGAAGTCCGGAGATCATCTCTGCTATTCTGGTCCCCAAGCCTCTCAAGCCCACCTGGTTTGCCAAGAATCCAATGGCAACAGGTACCGCTCTTGCCAAAGCAGCTTCAAGGAAATTGGCGGCATCAGCGATATTACCTCGTGCAATATTGGCCACTCCCGCTACGAAGGAATTGACGATTTCGAGCATTTCACGCAGCTTCTCGATAAAGGACTGAACGGCTCGGTAGAATGCAATAAAACTGTTGACCACGGCCATGATTCCCGTAGGATCCAGCATGGAAAGTAAGCGAGTCGTCACCTGCTCGATGATCCGGGTCATGATCCAGTTTTGGATCTGCTCCAGCACCATGGTCCAGAGATTGCTCAACTGCTCCTGCACGTACTCCCAAATCGCGATGGGGCCCCGTTCCCAGACATCCTTGATGAACGTCCAAATACCCGATAGCGTATCAATTGCTGCACGGATTTGGGCGACTCGCTCTGGTCCGATTTTAAGGGCAAGCCGCTCCCAGACATTGTCGATGGTCAAGCCCAATACATCCAAGACAAATCCCAAAATCGATTGGAAGCTTAAATCTGCCGGAGGATTGATTCCTGCAGTGGCCAATTCTCCAAAGAGCCAATCCCGCAATCCACCCAGGAGGTGAGTGACGATGTTGTCAAAGAATTGGACAAAGCCCTGTTTGACGGCAGCAAGGAGATTTTTAAGGAAGCCAATCGGGTCTCGCTTGATGTCTTCAAAGGCAGACCGGGCATTGGCTATGATCTGATTGACGGTATCAATCGGGAAGTTCATCACCACGAGCAAGACCTCTACCAAGATCTGGACAATCGTGACCACGAATGCAAACAGGCGCTGAATCGGCTCGGCTAAAGTCTGTACGATCCGGACAAATGCGTCAATGGGATGAAAGACATCTGCGATGGTAAAGCTATTCCACAAGTCCAGGAACAAGCCGGTGATGTAAGCCCAAGAAAAATTCAGGGTGGCAACTGCCGCGTCTATTCTGGAGACCGTTTGCTCAATAGCACCGGTTTCCTTCATCTGCTGGAATTGCTCCTCACCACCCGGCATCAGGCCCATAAAACCACGTATGACATTTTCGGTCGTTCTGGGTACCTCCTCACCTGTAAACGGATCTTTTCCCAGGATCACGGTCACCAAATGGAATCCCTGCTGCTCCCGGGCATAGGCCGAAAGTTGGGCTAAAAGTGCCTCTTTGATAAAGATCAGAACCTGGATCGCCACATTGGCAGCGAAGGTGAACACCCGGGTCGTGAAGGGAGTAAAAATCGCGATTGTGCGGTTGAAAGCGGCCACCGGATCACGGAGATCCTCCAGGGAAAAAGCATTCCAGGCTTCCTCAAACAACCCTCTGACTTCCGCAAAACTGAAATTCAATGCAGCAAGTTCTGCATCGATCCAATCGGCGGTTTTCTGGATAGTTCCCTCCGCCTGCATTCGTTCGAGTTCTTGTTCTTTTCCAATCAGGAGTAGAAATGCCTCGATTTTTTCCGCAGTGGTAGAGACTACTTCTTCCCCTGTCAGGGGATCATGGCCCAGGAGTTTGGTCAGCAGTGGGTAGCCGGGGAAAGCATCGGCCAAAAGCTTCAAACCCGCCATCAATGCCTCCTTAATCAGCTCAAAAACCTTGTCTTTTACCCTTCCCGCAAAGGTGACCACGTCCCGATACAATTGCCCAAAAGTCCGGTCGAGCACTTCCATATTGGCATCCCAGCCCGAGAGCAAACTCACCTCATCCCATGCCTGCTCGAGGGTATCCTCCAGCCTCTGAGTGCTGAGATTGAGGGATTCCATTTCATTTTCCACCCAGGTAAAGGCGGATTCGACAATGCCCAATTCGACGAGCTTATTGAAAAGCAAGGTGCCAAATACCGGTATAAGCCCCATCAAACCGCCAAGTAGGTTGGTTGCGTTTCGCTCGACTGCTTCTCCCAAAAGAGGATTGTACCCGATGAGTACACAGAGCAGAGAGTACCCCGGAATGTAGCTGGCAAATTCTGCCAGACCTTCGCGGATAGCCCAAGGCAGGCGCTGTACTTGTGGTTGTACCTGAGAAATTTCCGAATCCGGAGATTTTCTGACTGACTCTCCCTGCTGCACGGTATGGGTCAGTTCATGTGCCAAGAGGTGCTTTCCTTCGGATGTTTCCGGCTGATATTTTCCCTCGTTGAAATAAATATCACTGCCATGGGTGAATGCCTGAGCTCCCAGGGCTGAACTCATCGAGGCTGCCTGTGGTCCGGTATGGACTTTTACTCCCGAAAAATCCGCCCCGATTTTGTTGCCCATTTCCCGTTGTACCGGAGGTGGCAGGGCGGTACCTGATCCGGAGCTTTGTTGGATTTGGGTGGAAAGCTGAGGGGAGATGGCAGTTCCCTCTCCGCCTGCCCGCTGTACCGATTCCTCATCTACTGTGCTAAGTTGGACCGATTCCTCATCCTCTGAGCGAAAAATTGGGGTGGATTGGGTTGCAAAAAGCTGCACCTTCTCTTCCTCCTCGGCACTGGTTTGGATCGACTCTTCTTCTTCACTCAGTCGGATAGGAGAAATCTCCGCAGACAGCGGACTCATTTGGATTTCTTCTTCCTCCGAAACCTGCATTTGAAGTCCTCCCGGACTTGGAGTCATGACCGGAGATTCAGGACTTGCCGGCATCATCATCACCTGATCGGCTACGGACTCGGCCTCCTGCTCGTATTTATCGTTGGGCTTGCCCACTTTGAGTGCGGGCTGAATCACAGCTTTCCCAGGCCCGGCAGGCCGGGATTTGGGAAAGGCGATCTTTTCAGCTGCAGCACCCATTTTTTTGATTTAAGATTTGATCGGGTTCATCACCTCCCCGGGTTCCAAGGCTTTCATTCCATGCCGTTCTTGTTCCACTGGACTCATTTTTTCTTCCTTTTCAGGCTTTTTTGAGTCCTTTTCCTTGTCAACCACGACTAGGACAGGTTCTTTTTCCATTTCTTGGTCTGGCTTTTTCCTGACTTTCTTTCGCATAGTCAAAGGGCTTAAATGGTTCGACCTACTTTTTGAAATTCTCTTCTGATTCCTTCCCGGATATCTTCGAGCCGGATGATTTTATTCTCATTTTCCAGGGCCATCAGCAAGCTGTGCTGGATGACATTGATAATCCCGCCACCGCTCAGCTCGTGTGAAGCAGAGATGGCGGCCAGGTCCACTTTATCTTCGAGTTTTGCCTGTTCTGGAAATCCTTTCTTCCAAAGCAGCAGCCGCTCTTCTGCCTGTGGCATGGGGAAAAAGATGCTGGCCTGAAACCGGCGCATAAAGGCATCGTCCAGATTATTTTTCAGGTTGGTGGCCAAAATGACCAAGCCATCGTAATCCTCGATCCGCTGCAGGAGGTAGGAAACCTCCTGATTGGCATAGCGGTCATGGGCATCATTGACGGAAGTCCGCTTTCCAAAAAGCGCATCCGCTTCGTCAAAAAACAGAATCCACCCCTGTTTTTCCGCCCGGTCAAAGATTTTGGACAGGTTTTTTTCCGTTTCGCCGATGTACTTGGACACCAGCCGGGAAAGGTCAATCCGGTACACATCCAGATTCATCTTTTTCCCCAAAAGCGCTGCAGTCAGGGTTTTTCCTGTACCGGGAGGGCCAAAAAACAGGGCTTTGTAGCCAGGCTTTAAAATTCTGGACATCCCCATCTCATTCATCAGATAATCTTTGTGCTTCAGCCAAATCTCCAATTCGCGAAGCTGGATCCAGTTTTCTTCCGGAAGTACCAAGTCTTCCCAATTCAGGGGAGTCTGGAGTCGCTGAGCAGGAAACTCCGAGCTGAATGCGGGTTTTTGGACCTTTCCGGTGGTGATTTGGTCTAGGATTTCCCTGGAAATAATCAAGGCTCCGTTGAGAAAGGATTCCTCAGCCTCCACTTCACTCAGGCGGAGAATATTTTCCCGAAACAGAATGCCATGGGCATCGAGAAGATTCTGGTACTGAAAGCGTTTCTTCAGATCATTGCCAGCAAGTATGAATAAAACCGTTTCGCCTGTGGGGATAAAGCCGTTGTGCGACTTCCCTTTTCTCCCTCCAAACTCCGTATAAATCTGCTGAGTCAGCTGATTGCGGCTCATAAACATATCCAATAGCTGTGGCCGGATATGTGGCACCGCAGCCAAAATCAACAGGAACCGCTCTTCCGGTCCCAAATGAAATTTTCTGACCAGATCCGCATAGGCCGAATCCAATCCGCCCAAGTCCGGAGCCGGAATTTGCAGCAAATCGGCAGGACCAGAACCCGGATTGGCATTGAGCGCAGATCTGGCTTTGAGGATCTGCTGGAGCCAGTCGAGCTCGAGTTGGATCGTTTGGGCGTTATCGTGGGCTTTGCTTACCATTCTGTAAACAGGGTTTCTTCCATCCAGGGGAGTTTGATGATGCTGATCGCCCAAGGCAACCGGTTTAAAAGGATGTCAATCGAAATCCGAGGAATAGTCAGTTGATATCCCTTGCTGACTCGCTTCAGACTTCCTTCTCTTGGGAAAAAACCTTTGGCCATCGATTCGCCTGAGGTGCTTTTCAAAGCGGTCCACTGACTGACCATGGCTTCAAGCAGGTTTTTGATTTCTTCCTTTTCAGTTTCTGTAGGAGAAAAACTCACCGGAATCGGCTCATCGGGAGGGATGCCACAGAGGATTTTATTCAGCAGAAGGTCGGATTCTTCATAGACAAAACGTTCATCCAAAAGTGCCTGAATCAACAAAGCCGCCCGATGCTGGGCCGATTTTGAAACAAATTCTTTGTGCTCTACCAAGCCCAATCCTCTGAAGAAATAGATCAAAAAGGGTGCGGTCAATACCAAGCCTGCATTGAAAACAGGAATTGTCTCCTCGGTTTCCAGCGAAGAGCTTTGCCTGAATTTTTCAGGTATTTGGGTTTTCTCTACTTTCTGAGCTGCGGCTTTTTGGCCAAGCCGAAGCAAAAGTTCCTTTTGAAAATCCCCGAAAATCCTGTCCTTTTCCTTTTTTTCAAGCGATGGCCAGTACTCGGAATATCTGCGGGCAAAAGCACTCACCAACCATTTTTCAAGGATTTTGGTACTGGCCGAAGTTTTTGGAACCTGAGATTTTTTTTCACTAATAAGCTCCAGAATCGGCAAAAGAAGCTCTTTTGAGTTAATCCGGGGTGAGGGCGAAAACAGAAGTTTTGTCCGAAGCCAAGTGCCTGTTGCGCTTACTTGAGTTGATTTTTTGACCAAAAAAGCCTCGGTCAGGATTTCTGAAAGAATTCCTACCAGTTCCGTCTTGCTGAAGACCAATGGAGAAAGTGATTCTTCCAGACTTTTGGCAAACAACTTCCAAATTCCAATGCTGTCCGGAAAAATCCAGCTGATCAATTCCTCCAAAGAAGCCAAGCTGAGGTGATTTGCCAGTCTTTGGGCTCCAGTTAAGGAAAGCGGCTGGGATTCCATCCAGGATTTGAAAACCGGATTTTTCTCCTCCACCAGTTTTTGGAATAAATACCGGATTCCGGCCTTTTTGGAAGGAAGTGCCCACCAAGGTTGGCGGCCTTTTTCGAGTAAGTAAGCCAGATGCTCAAGCTCATTGGGTTGATCCCGGGTAACAGATGGGCTTGAAGTTTCGATCCAGCTTGGAGACTTGGAAGTTTTGAGGAGTTCGGGGAATTGCTGCAGGAGTTGGTTTTTTAATTCTTCTTTTAGAATCCGCTTTAAATGATCGGGATCTGGTTTTCCTGAGATTCGGCCGAGGTCAATCTCGAGCTTATTGAGGCGCATCGTTTTTCCGGGGATTTCCAGTTCATCCAAAACCTCGGATATCACCGGAAGAAATTCACGATGGTACCACTTGCTCCACTGGTCCATATCAGCTTTGGCTTGGACGGAATTCCTGTACCGCAGGTCTAATCTCTGAGTATGGATCAGGTGTTGTCCCATTATTTTCCGGATATCAAGTTGACCAGCGCTGATTTGGTGGTATTGCTTCGATACTTCAAGTCCTTCCCGTCTGCGATGGTTTTGAGTGTATCGTTTTTGAGCAAAGAGAGCTCCTCTGTGGCCAAAGTCACCTCTTGCTTGTCATCCTCGATCAGTCTGATCAGTTCATTTTTGTCCTTGGAAGTATCCGAGGCAGCAATCAAACCTCGGACGGAGGCTACTTTGATCAAATCCTCTTGGGCAAGGGTGGCAACACCTACTGCAATGCCACTCACAGGAGGAGCAGTTTGAGTTTCCGGAGTCATCACCACTGTTATGAAGGATTCATTACAGATAGCCCGGGTGGTTTTGATAAATCGTGAGGCTTCAAATACCAAGGTCTGCCCAGGAGTTGGGAAATCGACAGAAAAGTTGCCTTTGGTGTCTGTGGTGGTGGTAATGCCCGTGCCCTCGACTGTGATTTTTGCACCTGGGATTGAACCTCCGGTCGGCCCCATTACGGTCCCCCCGACTTTTGTCGAGGTGCATTGAGGCTGTGGAGGAGGAGTCTGAGCTCCGCAATTTGCCGCCTGATAGTCTAAGATCGCCTGACCCAATGCTTCATAGGACATGCCATCCTGGAGCAAGCCGAGGCAGCTCAGCAGTTGCTTACGGGTTTCCTCATCTTCCAGGAAGTCGAACTGGATCTCATCAGGCGTGAAACCTACCGAATTTTTAAGGCTTTCCAAAAGATTCTGAATCGTTTCTTGGAGACTGTTGGTGGGATTTAGTTGCCTTGCTCGAGCTGCCGTTTGCACATTTTTCTCTCCCCAGCAGGTAAGGATCTCAGCCGTATAGCAAGAAGTAGCCTTGGGGCCTTTTACCCAGATCGTCACGCGACCCACATCCGAAAGTCCGCTTTCTTCATCGATCAACTGATAGGAAAATGCGTCATCGCCGGTGAAATCTTTCGGTGGCTCGTACAGAAATGCCGGGTTGGCTTCATCCTGTTTTACAATACCTCCTTTTTCACTGGTATTCTGGATGGGTTTGAGAATATATTTTCGCTCGACGGCCAAGCGGTCATTGACCATGACTTCTATCCGCACTCCTTTATTCTGCAGGGTGATGGCATAATCCGGACGGGCAAATGGTGGAAGCAAGCTCCAGCTGTCTTCCTCACAAGCCTCAATACACAAGCAATCACAAGCCCCGCCGGGAAGACTGAAGTCTCCAATGATCCTACCGGAGCTTTGCATGTAGATAAGGAAAAATGTTCCGCCACGATAAACACCGGCTTCGTGGGTCAGCCCGGGATTTTGGATCAGGTATTCAGAAAATTTCCTGGAATTGTGAAGCTTTGCCTTGCGCTGCAAATAGCTAACGTAAAGGCGCTGGATCTTGGTGAAGTAAAACAGGTCCAGAATTCGGTAAATCAAGGGGGAGACTCTTGCCAAAAGACCATTGTACAGCTCCAGCGTCTTGTCCTGTTCTTTGTCGTTAATGTCGATTTTGTCCAAAAACTTCAACTGGATCAGCAGGAAATCGAGCAGTGTCTGGAGAATTTTTTTGTATGATTCTTGGAATTTGTCCCAATCCAAGTCTTCCATACACTCAGTAAGTGCTCCCACCAAATTTTCAAACAGTTCGAAGGCTTTGAGTACCTGATCAGCGGCTTCATCTTCAAACAGCTCTTTATCACTGCCGAAGTTTTCATTCATTTTTTTCAAAAAATCAATGATTTCACGAAGGTCACGAATCATGCCCAAGAGTAATAGCCGGTGGTGCATGTATTCCTCCTGCAGGTCGTTCCAGCCGCAGTTTTTGTCAGAGACGGTGCCGCCTGCATCCAAATGCAACGTCTCCAGGTGGATAGGCAAATTGAACTCACGGATGAGTTTGAGGATCGCTTCTTTGGCTTTTTCGATGTCTTGGTCCAAGTGACCTTCGATTCTCAAAAATGGAAATTCCTCCCAGTCATAAGAAAGAGGTGATTCCAGAAAATCAGGGTTGGCAACCGGTACATCCGGTTGATTGTCATAACTCAGGACACTTCCTCTGTCGCTGGACCAAAGCTGCCGATGTGCCGGATCGGACCAGTTTTTTTCCAAAGAAAACCAGTTGCCAAGACTTCCATTCGATTTGATCGCATAGTAGTAGGGGATACTTCTTTGGCCAAGAGTTCCATACTTTTCCTTGCTGGGGGTGATTTTGACCGGGAATTGATCCGGCTTTGGATTTCTGAGGAGCTCCAGCTCGAAATTTTCGATCATCAGCACCAGCCTTCGATAGCGTTGTGCGAGCGTTTCCTTGAGCAGTCTTTGCTCATTAAAGATCGGAGGCTGGACAAAACCATGTCGGTATTTGTAAAATTCCTCGGCCGATTCTGAGGCGGGTAGCGCTTTGCCCAAAAGCAAATGAAGCGGAAATAGAGATGGATCAGTGGGGCAGGAATACCAAAGTGCAAGGCCGCTTTCCAAAAATTCCTCCCAGGCCAGGTTCAATTCCTTGAAGAAATCATAGAGATACTGGGCCCCTCGGACCGTGGCCGGTGCATCCGTCAGGCTCTGATTGATTTGGGTGATTTTTGCAATGAGCGAGGCTTGATCAAAAGGGTTTTTGAATTCAAAACTTTTGGCTAAAAGCGGCTCGAAGACACTGAATCCGGCTTTCAGATTTTCCCAAAAAGCCGAGTCCACCGTCTCCAGAATTGTCTTTTGATAGTGGCTGATAAATGCGCCGATTTGATTGGATTCGGGTTTGGTGGGATCGAAAAGCGGTTTTTTCAATCTGAACCTCTTCAAGCCGGGAGCACCCGGAAAGGCCCCGCCGACATTGGCAGATCTTGTCAGGATAAGATCGAGGTCGGTTTTGTTGACCAGCAATCTTCTGAGTGAAAAAACCCGGTCTTTTCCCTTGTCATCGCAGGCATTGCCCAGGCAGGATTTGAGATCTCGGTCGAAGATTTCCAAGAAAAGCAAAACGTATTTTTCGTTCAGGAAAGTAGCCGGAGTGTTCAGTTTTTTGACTTCGGCATCATCTTCTGGTTTTTCGGAGAGCATTTCCCAGAGCTGTACATCCTGTTCGGGGAAGCCAAAAGGCTTGTACGTCACACTTTCGGGCAAGGTATAGGAGCGATAGTGAGTGGCATTGAAATCTGTCCCGATCTGGATCAGAAATCCCTCAGAAGTGATACCTAGACCTTTTGAAATTTTTAATCCTCCGGCAAGGGGTTGGACCTGCAATCCGCAGACTATCCCAATCCCGATCAGTTTGGATCGGGTGAGCCTGTTTTGCTGATCCAGATAGGCGCTGAGCTGATTGAGCTGGTCGCTGGTGAGGACCTGGCTGCCTTCGAAAATCGGATAAGTTGGAATAATCTGGCTCATAGGACTGTGGGTTTAGAATTCTCCCAATGATGAAAAATTGAGGATAATGGCATCGGCCAGCGTGTCATCTTCGGCACAATCGTGCAGGGTGCCTGAAGGATAAACATTGCGGACTTTTTCCAGAATCTCGATCAGTTGAGAAAGGGCTGATGAAAGTTGTTTTGGATGTTGTGGTGTTTTGAGCGATTCGAGCAGCCATGTTTTCCAGGCTTGCTCCAGCTCCTCCATGTGCTCCGGGCTGATCCAGCAAATGGTCAGAAAGACATGTGCGGGAGCCTCGGTTTTTAGTTTGGTTTCCAGAAATCTTCGGAAATCCCGGTTGATAAATCTGCCTGCCCAAAAGGGAAGCAACACATGAGCGATGCAGGTGTAGGGATCATCGAGGGTACACTCGCATTCTTCCTGAAAATGCGGATCAAGCAGGCGGTCTTCGATCAGTTCGTTGACGGGGACATCCGACTCATTGATGAATTTGTATTTTCCTTTGTGTCTTGGGCGCAACAAAATATGCTCGATCAGGTGCGTCCCTTCGTGGCTGAAAAATTCTTTCAGAACAAATTCCTGCATCTTTTCAATGGCCTTGAGCTCCTCGCCCCCGGGAATAAAAAACTCACTTCCGCTTACGGAGAGTACTTCAAAGCTTCGGAAAAGCAGGATTTCTCCGCCGATTAAGTCTTCCCGAGGTTTTGTTTGGGTAGTGAGGACCGTATCGCCATCTACCAGCTCGAGCTTATAAACCGGATAAGAAATCAAGAAATCTTCCCCATCGAGTAAGGTACTGATCGTGATTTCAGGCGAATGGGCAAGGATGGTCAGATGGTCACCGGCGACGGTCAGTTCCTGTTTTTCGACATCCAAATCGAGGATTTCCAGCGCCATTTCGAAATGGATCAGGTCTCCTTTGGTGGGGTTTTGGTCGGCGGTGAGTTTGATTTTTGAGCCTTGTGCTGCAGCTGTAGCAAGAGTCAGGGGAATCGGAGCAAAGCCGACTTGGACAAGCCAGCAAGCTCCCCAAGTTCCGTCAAGAAGCTCTGCCGCAAGTCCTGAGTTAAAATCGGTTTCAGTACTTTTAGCCAATAATCCGCCCCGGATCGGATCAATCACCGAGAAATGGTAGGGAGACTCCGAATCAGGATCCAACTGATAGCCGCTGGGTCGGTAAGCCGCAGCAATCATATCCCAAATGTGTTCTTTGATCCGTGCTTCCGCCAAACTTTCAAGTTCTGCCTCCGAGACGGCATCCGGGACTTCCTGCTCAATTTTCCCAAACAAAACAGGATTGCCTTTCCCAAATGGAGCATCAAAAAACTCAAAATCGATCACATACTTCGGCGGTGCCGGAGCCATGGTTGCTGTGATGGTGTAGGCATACCAATTCTGAAGCCCGAGGCTTAAATTCTTCCGGTTGGCTCTGGAGTTTTCCACAAATTCTTTCCTGAAAATCTCCTGGATTTCTTCCAAAGCAAGTGCGGCGTCTCCTCCGGGGGCAAGTGATGCGTAATCCTTTTTGACGCTTTCTCCCAGGATTTCTTCTTCAAAAACCAATTCCAGAATCAAACTTCCCGGCGTTCCCGAAATGCCCCAATTACTTGGATCGGAACCAATCAGAAGGATTTTTTCTAAAGCAAGCTTTGCGGAATCCAGCGATCCAAAACCTTCGAAAATCTCAAAGATAGGCTGGTCTGCTGGGTCCAAAATCATGACTGTCCATACTCCGCCGCTTTCTGAAATGTCAAATTGAGGGCTGAAAATCAGCCATTCGGCAGTTTTAGGATGGATTCCATAGAGCCCGGCAACCCTGTTTTCAAGACCGGAAAGATTGTCGATGAAATAGAATTCATCGGGAATGGCATAATCAAATCCCTGGCCCCGCTCTGCGCTGAGCTTGGGATAGTGATTGAGAAAACGGAGCTTGTCCTCGATCAGCCTTTCCTTCCCTTTTTGCGGACTGAGGCGTACGGTCAACAATCCATAATCCGTCAGCTGCTCCGCAAAACGTCCCAAAAGGTGATTCAAAAACTGATTTCTCCGCTCCAGGTAAATTTCTTTTGGTTCGGTGAGAGAGGTTAAAATATCCTGAAGTCCGACCAGATCTTTCCATAAGTCAGCGGAGTCGGGAACCAAAGTTTCCAGATTTTGGGAAAAGTAAGTCTGGGTAATTTTTGGATTGCCAAAGGGGTCTTTTTCAAGAGAGATGGAAAATAAATCCCGGACATGAGCCAGTTGCGCAAGATAATTGGCCAGCAATTGCTCAAATACGATCAGGTAAGCCTTGAGCTGCTTCACCTGAAATTCCTGGGGTCGGCTTTCCCCTTTGGGAAGCATACCTTCCTCACCGACTCCATAGACCAGCGGAAAGTCATTTTGGATCGAATAATAATCCCCCGAATCCGTGTATTCTCCTGTGACTTCATCAAAATCCAGTTGGGGATATCGGATTTTTTGAGGACGCTTTGCATCCTGGATTTCATCAAACAGGTCCTCGACTTCTTCTCGGGTTGCTTTGAATGGAAGGCCTTCTTTGTAATAAATCAGCTTGCTCAATTCAGTATTGAGGCGGGGCACATAATTCTGCTCAACCGCCAGATCCAGGCACCATCTCACACTTTTGGAGGGGATTTTTCCGGCCGGATCATCTTGTGGCAAATTGGCGATCTGGATGCTTTTCACCGCCAATACTCCTTCGATATCCATGATCAGATGGATCAGATCCGAGACATGTATTTTGGATTTTCGGTCGGCTTGGGCCAGTTCATCGCCATCGACAAAGCCGTGTTTCAGAAGTGGTCCCTCAAATATTTCCTCGGTAGGCAGGCATTGTTCCGCATCCCAATTTCCAAAATAGACCCGGTCATCCTCGCGGATCAGCGGACTTGAAAAGTTGGGTGAAAGGAGGATTTCAGCCAATCCCGGCTCCTTCGGAGCGACTTTGATTTCCAGAATTTGATAAGTTCCGGCATTATTGCCCGACCCGATGATGCTGAGCGTTGATCCTGCCTTCGGAAAGGAATCCGGATCCAATTCCATCCAGATTTTTGCGGGATTTTGCTGGATTCTGGTCACGGGAAGCGTGCCGGATTTGCAGCGATGGAGCATTTCTTCCAGCGAGTAAAAATTGACCTGAGGAGAGAGGAAATCCCCGATCACTGAAAAAATCCTTGCCTCGGTCAGTTCCACATCTGCTTCAGGACTTAGCTCAATGTCGGCACAGACCAGAATTTCCTCGACACGTAAGGCGTGGTATTCCACAAAATCCTCACAGAGGTTCCGGTTGGCATTCAGGGTCCTTTTGACCTCGGACAGGATTTCTCGGATTTTGGCGATTTTAATAAGGTAAAATGCTAAGATTCCGTTCGAGTCATTGAATATAAAATTGTTGACCAGGGTATTCAATTCGGCGATTCCCTCGATTTCCTCCAGTCCGGAAGGGGTCAATTCTGTTCCATCGAGCTGGATATAATTGCTTGGGGAAAGCGTGTAGCTGAGCTCAAATCCAGACGGGACGTTTTGAAACTGGATAAAAATCCCCTGAATGGCCTTTCTGATGGCCGCTTTGTCTTCCCAATCGATGGGTTCGTCCCAGCGTGGAAACTCAACCTGGATATCAATGACTACTTCCGACAAATCCGGATGCTCATCGATGGAAATCTCCATGCTGAGCTTGTTTTCATTGAGATCACCCAACTCCTCCGTGGTGTCAAATTCCAACAAAACATCGTAGAGAATGCCCATTTGGAGGGCTTTTTCTGTAACCGGAAAAGGTTTGTAGGCCAGTTTTTTGGCTTTTCTATCCGGAAAAACAGGAATCTCATTGCTTTCCCGAAGGGTGATCCAGGCATTTTTTACCCCAGCGTAGATTTTTTCCAATCCGACTTCTTCGACTACTTCCACATCCATGAGGAGTTTTCGGTAGTCTTCAATGGTCAGGGCTTTACCGGGAAGAATCTGGGAAGCTTTGAAAAACTGACCCGCAAGGGAGCCGATTTCCTCCGCCAAAAGGTCCTGGATAGGTTTATTGGACCGATAGCTCAGGTCGGTGATCGCATAGCAAAGCACCTCCAGAATCGTGATTCCAGGATCGTGGGCATTATAATCTGTCCAGACATTTCCGGAAATCCGCTGGATGTAAGCGATCGCCTCTTTGCGCAGCAGCTCAAAATCCATGGCCGGAATGACCGGTTTTGCTTTCGATATCGTGATTGATTCCTGCATTTCCTTAGGTGTCAAAAGCTTCTTCCATGTCCGAACTTTCCGTGGAGGCGATGTCTAGGATGGCCGGCACCTCATTGTCGGCACATTCGCAATCCTCCGTTTCCAAAATCGTGATCAAATGATCTCCATAGGTATCGATCGATCCCACAGAACCCAAGAGAGAAACTCCCGTGCTGCCCTTCGCCTCTTCTACCCGAGAGCGGGACAAGACCTCTCCGTTCACCGGATTTTTAATGATATGATACAGCTCAAAACAGGTCAAATAGTCCACATAGGACAGTTTTTCGATAAAATGCAAAATCACCGAGCTGTGAATTTCTCCCGCAAAGGAGAAGGCTTCCGGGCTTTGAAATGCCCAGGGAGAAAGGAAGGCTTTCAGGTCATCTTCCAGTTTTTTGGCATAAAAAGAGCGATCTACCCCAGCCAAAAACCGGACATTGGTTTTGACCTGAAGCTCCTCATAGACCGGATTGACCACATGGAGCAAAACTCCCGCTGAGCATATTTTCAGGATAAATTCCCTGACTTGCGCGATCAATGCCACGCTCGCTTTGGGGCGGAGCGGGTCGATGGCATTTTTGTTTTGGACATTGGCCACCAATACCACGGTCACATGACGCGGAGCCAAAGCCCGGTAGTTTTCCAGATTTCCGTCGTATTCGGTATGGTTGAGGGTTTTGACCTGATAGATTTCAGAGAAATATTCCAACACCAAATGCTCGTAATCCCATCGGGTGATGGCGCACTGCTTATGGCGAAGCCGCTCAGAAATGCGCGTGTAAAAATCGCTTGAAGCTTCGGCCGTTTTTCCCCCAAATGAAGCAAATGGCTGATCAATTTTGCTGACTTGCGCCTGGGAAATCTTCAGCTTGGCGATGGTTTTGGCAGGCAAGGCTGCGGCCAGCCGGTTGGGGTCATTTCCTTGGTCTTCAAAAGTCACCCGGATTGCCTGAGCAAGAACTTGGGTAAAATCGGGGATGGCATCGCTGTTTTCAGCCACCGAGGCCAAAATCCAGGTAAGACCCTCATCTAAAATCGTGTGCAACGTATCCGCCCCCCTTGGCATGGTAAATCCTACAAGCCCGGTTTGGATCAACCCGTTGGTTTCGTCCAAAACCAGGTCGAGTTTGTCAAAGGCTTTCCATTCATTTCCGCTCAAGTAGCTCCAAGTAACCCCAGGAACCGCTTTTTCCGGATTGGCACTGCCATCCAGCACATGGATCAACAGTTGGATCGACTGACCCGGAAGATGATTCTTTAATCCAATCAACAAATAGCCCTCATCTTGGTAGTCAGGTAGCAAAAGTCCGGGACTCGTTTCCTGTTTTGCTTCACCAAAGGCCCCAATGTGGAAAAATGAATTCCACTCACTTTCACCAGGGATAAATGAATCCGAGGCATTGTAGTCCAGTTTGACGCTTTTTACCTCCGGAGTGTAGGGTTCATTGGGAAGGGCTGTACTCGGCGTAGTGAGTTTTGCGATTACTTTGGAGGCAAACAGGTTTGGATACTCCTTGTGTCCAAAGTCAGCGCCGGAAAGAGAAAGTTTCAAAAAGCCTCTTTTTGAAGCTGGAGACCAGGTACTGAAATCTTCTAATTCAGGTTCCGGCTGCAGGATTCCCAGGTCAGAGGAACTCAGGGAATAGGTTTGGGTCGTTGCAGGAGCTCCTGAGCCGGTAAAAAGGGAGACCGTTTTTTTGGAATTACCCCAAGCCCGGTCATCCAGTAAATATGCTTTTGCCTGAAAAGAAGAATTCGTTTTTGTTGGGGTGTAGCCTGTATAGTAAGCAGTAAACCCGGTCGAATCTGTTGGAAGTCCATGCCATTCCAAGTGGAGGTCCAGACTCTTGATACTTTTGCTGAAAACTTCGCGGCTTCCGATGTAAAAATTGGATCCCAAAACCGGCCGGAAGCCAAAGGGATGGATGTTTTTTCCTACTGGTAAGGTCGTCTGGTCATTTTGCAGAATCAGATTCTCCACTCCTTCCACGTCCACATCGATTTTGACAGAGGAAAGTTCGATGCCCTGCAAAACCGGATAGGCATAGCTTTGAAGTGTATCCGCCAGTTCGATTTTCATTACCGGCTGATCCGTCAGAAACTTTTGCAACAAAACTTCTCCGTCATATCCCACCACTGCATCCTGATCAGGAATCAGGTGACATTTGAGGATGAGTTCGATGCCATTCGCCCCTAAATCTTTCAGCTCATGTTTTTGGGTTTGAAAACTGAAAATCAGGTCTGCAATTTTATCCGGACCCATTCCCCTGACCGAATCGACTTGGTCGAGATGGGTAAATTTGTTTCCCGGCAAGGAAGCGCGCTTGCTGAGGATATTTTTGGCCGTGACTTCGCCGATATCATAGCCTTTGAATGGTTGGTGAATTCCCAGTTCAGGATTGTCAAATACGGGACCGGCCTGAGGCTCTAGCCCGGCGATATCTACCCAAGTGTTGGCCTTGTTGAGAAAATCGAGAACTAAATCGTCCACATCCTCTGCGTCAGTTGGGAATCCGACGGTGGCCTCAATCCATTCTTTTTCCCCACTCAGGAAAAACCTGAAGGTCGAATTCAGGTGGAGGCTTTTCAGCTTTGCCAGTAATCCCGGCTGTGGTTTCAGAAGAAGTGTCAGTGTGATTTTACGATTTCCCTCAGCCAAAGCCAAAGCAGGCGATGCCACCGCAAATCCAAGAATGGCGGACTTTCGATCTGAAGTTGGGAAAAGGGTTTTTGGACGCCCAAAAGGATTCCATCGGCCGTCGGGATGGAGGATTTCTGATCCATTGCCATCAGCGGAGTTGGCGATATGGGATACGTAAAACCTGCCGTTTTCATCCCGAAAGAGGGCTTTGAGTAAAGCTACCTCCGTTTTGTTGATGACTTGATCCCCATGGTTTTTGAAGAGAATCTCTTTGCCGATGTCGTCTTTCCCGGCTTTGAATTCTGAGTTTTTGGGTAAAAGATGCTCCCCCACATGCTTGGCCAACTGGATAATCAGGTAGGCTTGATCTGCTTCTGCGGCTTTTTCCTTGAGCCTGAGCACATCCCGGTAGAAAAAATCCAGGTGCTTTTTGGTCAGTAGATTGAGATCCGCCTGAGCTAAAAGGTAGTTTTGAAGGAAGGCCAGGAAAAGGGCATAATGGGGATCGGTCCGCTGATCGGGATCAATTTCTTTTTCGAAGAAGGAAGCCCAATCTCCATCCCATGTATCCAGGGAAGTACGGAATTTGAGTTGTGCGGCCAGACTTTTGGCAAAAAATTTCAAGTCCTCAAGTTTTCTACCATCCACAGCCACATAGTCCGGCAGCAGACTTTCCAGCAGTCTATTACCGCGGTTGGTTCCGCTTCCGGGGACTTGGGTGCTATGGCAGCTGTCGGCGCTCATTTGGGTACGTCAGTAGCTTCGATGAAGAGATAGGGATAGACCAGATTTTGGCGGTTGTTGGTGGAGATAATGAAATAGCTGATCAGGACTTCAATCCGGCCTTCTTGAAAATCCGGCTTCATGTCGACTTCTTCTACCTTCACCCGGGGTTCATGAAAAAGAATTGCCCTCTTGATCCGGTTGGTAATCATGGTAGCAGTGGTCACATTGAGTGCTTCAAAAAGCAAATCCTCCATATTTGCTCCGTATTCGGGACGAAGCACCCGCTCACCGATGGTCGTATTGAGCAAGATGATCAAGCTTTGGCGGATGTCTTCCTCGTTTTCCACCAAGCTGACTTGGTTGGATTCCCGGAGAAAAGTCACCGGAAAAGCCCATCCACGTCCCAGAAATGTGTTTTTCTCAGCCATATTATCCGATAATTACGGTGGGTTCACCTACGATGACAGAGGCTCCGCAGCCACACACATCTCCGGCCCGGAGAGCAGGCTTTCCTCCGATCATCACACTGGAGCTTCCCTGCAAAAAAGGACTTACGGTGGGTTGGTGGGAGTTTGGCGGCAAGGAACACATGTGGTTGTCAGCAAGTACTGCGGCAGGCATTCCGCCGATAAGCACAGTAGCCACTCCGGGTCCAATTACGGTCCCTCCATGCGTGGTCGAATCTCCGAATCTGGCTGCAAATGGCATAGTTTAGTTGATTTGGACCAATGAACCTTTCACTGCGGTACTTCCGGAGGAAGAAAATTCAGCCCCGGCACCTCCCTCGGCCTTTAATTGGGCCGAAGCTTTGATTTCGATATTTACTCCTTCGATTTTTACATCTCCGGAGGCTTTCAGGATGATGTCTTTGGCTGATTCCAGAGAAATTCCATCCGAGCTGAGCGTTACTTTATTTCCGTTTTCATCCTCCAGCAGAATCCCGCCATCCTCATCGCTGAGGGTAATTCTATTCTCATTTGGGGTCTCAATGGTGATCGATTTTTTCTCGTCATCGAAGACCAGTTTGAGTTTGCTTTTGGTGACAATTCCTTTCTGGAAATTGTCCTCATTTTGAGTAAAAGGAGCCGGTTTGGCTGAACTGTATAGTTTGCCCAGAATAACCGGATCCCTTGGGTCTTCATTGATGAAACCGACGATGACTTCGTCTCCGACCTCGGGCAAAAAGAAAATCCCGCGTGCCTCTTCTCCTTCTCCCGCATCCGGAGCGGCCATTCTTGCCCAAGTTCCTTCGGAACCCGGATCAATCACCGGAATAAAAATCCTCACCCGGTGCTCTCCCAAAGGATCATCCAAACTGGTCACCACACCGATGTGTAGGCCTTTGATGGCAGGAACGATCCCTGAAGCTGCGACATCCAAAACATCATCGTAAAGGCTGGATATGAATCGGGAATCCAAACCCAAGCCGAGATGGGTAAACCACTTTTTGCCTGGGGAAATCTCATGGTAAACGGAGGAAACGAATGCTTTTCCGTTGAATCGTTCACCAAACCCTGCCAGGGATACCATATCGCCGGGCTTGATGGTGTTGTCTCCCAGGATTTTGACCTGGCCCTGGATTTTTGAAAGTCGGCTTCGCATCATTTTGGCATCTGCCCAAGCCTGCAATTCCTGATCATCCAATCCCCCGCTGTGCTGTAGCCGAAAATCACTGAGTCCAATCACATCCGCCAAATCCGAACCGCTCAGGTTACTTTGGAAATCCAGACCGGGATCACTGCCTTCGACTTCCTTGAGTTCTTGATTGGCCAGATCCCAACTCATGCTTTTGCTTGCGGAATATTGCGATCTGGCATCCATTTCTGCCTGAAACTCGACCACATTGGTCCCATATTGAAGCTCCAGTTTGGCTTCAGCGCTGGTTTCAGGTTTAATCATTTTGACCTTTCCGTCTTCGATCAGGGTGATTTTTCCGTTGACCTCAGCACGGGTCAGGATAAAATCCCAGTCGGTGACATAGTATTGGACCATCTCAGGATGAGTGGCAGTGGTGGCTTCGATATCTGCACTCAGTCCGCTATAGGTACCGATGATTTCTTCAATGATTTCAGAATCTTTAGACTCAAAAAAGTACTTGTTTTTGCGACCCACGGTCATTTTCACCACGGGGTCTTTGAGCTCTATGCTTAGTTTGGAGGCTTTTTCGGACACTTCCAGCCCATGGCGGATAATGATTCCTTTGAAAATGGGTTCCTCCAGATTGTTGTATCCGGCCCTGATCTCCAATTCTTTTCCAGGAATAAACAGGTCTCCTCCGCTCAATTCGAAGTCCGATGAAGCCACATCTCCATCATATAAAACCAGGCGGGCAGTGGGGACTTTGTTGACCGCTTTTTGAATAGCGATCATGGCAACACCTACAGCTGCCGGCAACTCTTCCCCACCAGAAAATATCTTGTAGGTAGCGAGGCTGGGATTTGTTTCGGTGCTGACAGGAACCAGTGGCATAACTTAGGATTTTGCTAAAGGTGGGAAAAAGACTTCCTGGCCAACTTCCAGTTTCCGGAAGTTTCTCAGTTTGTTTACACGGGCGACTTCCAGGTAAAATTCGGTCGAGCCATAGATGCGCTTACACATGATGGGAAGGGTGTCACCTGCATTTACCACCCGGATATGGGTGAGGTCCGGTGAGGTTCTGCCAGCTTCTGCGGCTTGTTCCTGGCGGGAAAGCGACTGGTCAAAATTCGCTGAAATGGTGGCTCTGATCGGAAGGCCGGCTGAATTGAACAGCTTGTAATTGACTGTAGCCCCACCCAAAACGCCGCGAAACTGAAATGCTCCCCAGTTAATCTGCAGGTAATTGGGCTTGTGGGTATCCGATTGGATGTTTTGGGTAATGTCCAGAAATTTTCGGATCGCCCGATCGACATGCTTATCCTCTTTGATCAGGTCAATTGCCGAAACTTTGTTTCCGCTGATCCGATCCAGATTGGGTTTGCTGCTTCCTAGATAATTGAGATTGACATCCCCTGGGACATCTTTTCCAGGTGGTGAAGCGGCTGTGGCGTCAAAAAGAAACTCAAACGTCACGCTGTCAGATTCCAAAGTTCTGAATTGATATTGCTTGCCGTCGGTCAGACCCTCTTCCGGAATCCATTTTGATTTGAATTCCTGGCTGAAAGCGGTTGGATTGTACATCACCACATAAGTTTCCTTGGATGTCTCGTAGGTGTCATCCGTGAATGCGGTGATTTTCATTTTTTCCAATCCTCCCAAAGGAGAAAAAATATCTTTCAGGGCCATGGCTAATTCTTATCGTTCGTTTTTTTCCTTGATCAATCGTGCCAATTCACGGATTCCCAAAAGAACCGATTCCGTTCCCGGTTGCGGTTTGGATGCTCCTGTGGGCTTTTCTTCTGCCGCATCTACTGTAGTGCGGATGATGAGTTCTTTGATTTCAATGGGCATGATCAAATTGGTAAAATGTCACCGGGAGAAATTCTTCGGAAGTATTGGTAAGCAAATTCAATCGATTCAATCATGAGTGAGTTTTCCATGGCATTGAGCCCTTCGATGCTCCATTTGACCGGCCAGGCATTGATGAAATTCCAAGCCTGAAGCGGCAAATGATCTTCATTGAGCAAAATCACTGTGATGTCATGCGCCTCAAACGGAAATCCCTCCACAGCATCCTTGAACCATTTTACCGCCTGGGTTCCGCTGAGCATCCCTCTTTTCATGGTGAGATTTGGGTAGGCGACGGGCCCGGGCATTCGGTGTTTGTACCGGTTTTCCCCGCCTTCGGCATATTCCTCCACGCCGATTTCCACACTTAACCCTCCGACTTCCTGAAATCCAATATCAGGAAGGCCCGGATATTTAAGTAAGAGACCTTCGAGTCTGACAATAAAATGAAAGCCGGTGGGCGGATGGAAAATGGTCATGAATTAAGGAGTTTCGATAGCCAGTCCTTCATGGCAAAGCTCGATGGTCTCGATTGCCACTTCATTTCCTGTCGAGTTGAGGGTAGGTCCTTCCACTTTGCAAGGCCAGGCTTCTTTGACTTTCCAGACCATGACCGGTTCGTGCTCCTCGTTGAGCAGGCTGATCGTGAGATCCCGACGCTCAATGCTGTTTTTCTTCACAGTGTTGAGCCATTGGAAAAACTCGTTGTCCGCGCGGAACACCCCTCTTTTGAGGACAATATTGCTGAATTGAGGAATGCCGGGCATTTTGGTGACATGGTATTCCAAAGAACTCCCTTCTCGGTAGTCAATTGCCTGGAGTTCGATAGTAAGTCCGGATACTTCCGTAAATCCGATGCGAGTGCCGCCCCATTCTACCTGAAAATGAAAGACGGAAACTGGATATGCTACTGCCATGATCTATTGGTTTTAAAAGTTTGCTGAAGAGAATGATTAAGATTCCTGAAGTTTATGGGAGAATTTCAGGATGATGAATTCCGCCGGACGGACTGCAGCTAGGCCTATTTCGACATTCATTCGGCCTTCAAGAATGTCCTGGGCGGTCATGGTAATTCCGAGACCGATTCGCACAAAAAAGGCTTCCTCCGGTTTCGCACCAGCCAATGCTCCGTCGCGCCATAGCTTGGCCAGGAAGTTTTCGATCATCGTTTTTACCCTCAGCCAGGTATTGGCATCATTGGGCTCAAAGACCACGAATTCGGTGGCTTTTTTCACGGATTCTTCGATGAAAATGAAAAGCCGTCTTACCGGTACATAGCGCCATTCGTTGTCATTTCCGGCCAGGGTCCTTGCCCCCCAAACCAAAGTCCCTTTGCCTGTGAAGGAACGGATGACATTGATGGATTTTCCGGAGGATGCATCTACGTTAAGCGAGGCTTGTTGCTCATGGGATACCTTAACAGCCGGACCGATTACCGAGCGGATGTCCACGTTGGCGGGAGCCTTCCATACGCCTCGCTGACTGTCCACACGGGCATAGACACCGGCAATGGCTCCTGAAGGGGGCACATTGATATAGAGCTTGCTGATTTCCGAGAGTATAGCCCGGTGCAAACTTGGATCTGCCGTGGAAAGTGCAGTTAGGTTGGAACCGTTCGCTGCATTTACGATAGCCGGATTTGGAGTGCCTGTCCCAATATAGCTGTGGGTTTGGCTGATTGTAACCGAGGAGGAATCGTAACCAAAGTTTAGGGCACTCTTCAGATTGGGATAATAAGCTGCCCCATACTTTAAATCTCCGGAACCTATACCTGTATTTCGGAAATTCTCGGCATCGGCAAATGGATCGGTGGTATTGACCTTTACGTCCATGACCACAAATCGGTCTTTTAGTTTTTCACATTGAGCCAAAGCTGCCTCATACACAGATTTTCCGTTGGCCAAAGTCAAGTCATCCGGAAAAAGGATCAAGGTAGGTTCATCTACTTTCTCCAAAGCTGCCAATCCACCCAAAAGACTTGTCGGAATGGTACTATCCCCGACGGTTGGAGGTGAAGTAAAGTCATTTACCGAGATGATATAGCAAGGGCCTCCCCCATTGTCGAAGAAAAGCCGAAGGCTATAATACATTTTGTAAGCGGATGGGGGACTGGGTGGAATAGCCTTCACTATTCTCGAACTCAGTTTTGCTGGCTGGTTATTTTCTCCGGTATACGTATCCTGGATTTCTACTGTGATGGCTTCCGGCCGGGCAAAGCCAAAAATCGATTCGTAATCCAACATGGAAGTGATCCTAGTGGGGACACCTCTCACGGATTCACCGTTTTTTGAAGCCAGGTGTGTATGGCCGATGAATGCCGGAATGGCGGTTTCCACTGCAGCTATGGAAGCCGGCAGGGTTGATATTTCTTTGATGTAAACACCCGGTGTGGCGTAAGTTGACATAAGAATTGCGTTTTGGGTTAAAGGGAATTAGGATTCCTGAAGCTTATGCGAAAACTTCAGGATGATGAATTCTGCCGGTCTTACTGCCGCCAGGCCGATTTCTACATTCATTCTGCCTTCCAGAATGTCCAGGGCGGTCATCGTCTGACCCAGCCCGACTCTTACAAAAAATGCCTGCTCTGATTTGGCACCGGCAAGCGCACCTTCTCTCCAGAGGTTGGTGAGGAAATTTTCAATCATGGTTTTCACCCGCAGCCAGGTGTTGGCATCATTGGGCTCAAATACCACGAATTCAGTTGCTTTTTTGACAGACTCTTCGATGAAAATGTAGAGCCTGCGGACCGGAATGTATCGCCACTCGTTGTCGTTTCCGGCCAATGTTCTCGCTCCCCAGACCAAGTTTCCTTTACCTTGGAAAAACCGGATCACATTGATCGATTTTCCTGAAGTGGCATCCACATTGAGAATCTCCTGTTCTTCATGGCTTACAGCCACCGTTGGGCGGAGTATGGATCGGATGTCCACATTGGCCGGTGCTTTCCAGACTCCCCTTTGGCTATCTACCCTGGCATAGACCCCAGCCATGGATGCGGAGGGATACAGATCCATCAGCTTGCTTTGGAGGCTGGCAATAATGGTATTGTAGAGTGTTTTGTCCGGCGGTGCCCAGGAAAATGTCCCGCTTCCGGAAATAATAGCTCCACCGTCAGCACCCGAATCGTTATAGGTGAGCGCAATTGCAGCGCCTGCCTCACCAGGTGTGGTTGAAATCAGAGTTATTGTCTCCCCCTGCCGGCTAGCTGAATAAGCTGGGTCAGCGGCTGCCTGAATCGCCACCAGCAAGGCTTGCGCAGTGGTGGCATTTCCGGCTCCAGCTGCAAATTCGGTTCCTTCGGTAAAGGTATTTCCACCAATCGTGAAGCCATCCCCGGCGATGTTTGCATTGTTATTGATCCGGATGGTGGCACTGGCAAATGCCTGGCCGGCACTGATTTGGGCTATAGTCAATCCATGGAAAGGACCAGACCCTGCTCCTCCCCGGTTGTCTATTACCGTTAAAGTATTCGGATTGAAGTGGCGATAAAGAATGGTTTTTAAGCCTGGGTAGTAGGCCGCTCCATATTTCAGGTCGGAGTTTCCAACTTCAGCCCTAAAATCTGCTCCATCTTCGGCGACTGTTTGCCCGGGGTCATCCAAGGCATCCATTAGGGCGAACCGGTCTTGGAGCTTGGCACACTGAGCGAGCATTTGGTCGTGTAAAGTTTTGCGGTTGATATTAGAAAGCATGGCAGCCTCAGGCACCACCAGCAAGGTAGGTTCGTCTTCTTCCTCCAGGACTTTCAGCCCCGCCAGCAAGTCATTGACATCGATGTCATCTCCGGAGGGAGTAGCGACAAAATCCCCGACCGAAACAATCCAACAGGGTCCGCCTCCATTGGAGAAATACATGTAGACCTGGTAGGTCATCAGGTATTGGGCAAAAAAGGTGGGATTTGTGATGGCTACGGTGGGCCCGTCCGTGATGGTGATGGTGTAGCTTTCTTCAAAAGATTCTCCAAAAATCTCTTTGTATTCCAAATAAGAAGTTACCCTTACCGGAACATTGACGCCAAATGCGGCACCGTTTCGGATTCGTTTGGCTGTGTAGCCAACAAATGCCGGAATGGCAGTAGCCACCGGTACGATGGAAGCGGGGAGGGTGGAAATTTCCTGGATATACACCCCTGGGGTTTTGAATTCTGCCATATCAGTGAGGATTAGATGAATACATAGATTTCTGAGATTTCTTCACCGGGGCTGACTTTGATGGCTCCGGATCGTGAGGGATTGGGTAAGTGACCAAAAAGAACCCGATTTCCCGGTTTTCTTCGGAGTTCCAGATTGAGTTTTGGACTTTCGAAAAAGGGAATCGGTACCTGAGATTTGAAAATTACCGTCTCGGCATTGTTGACCTTGACCTCTGCATTTGGGGCAGCACCTATTTGTTGGAAATTATAGGTGGCATAGGGAGATCCGGCTGGGTTTCCCTTGTCCAAAATAGAAAGCTGGGCAGAGCTCAGATCGACTTTTTTATTTTGGCTGACGATGATGTAAGTCCATTTGGTGGATTTTCTCTTGAGATCAAGGGCATAATATTCTCGTTCTCCATATAGCTGGTCTGGAGCTGGTTTGTAGGAGATTTTCACTACACCCAGGCCAGAATTGCCTCCCGAGGCTTGGGTCAGAAAGTATTCCTTTTTCCACAGATCCTGTGTATTTGCTTCATTTCGAAGCACAAAAGAGTAGTTGCCTTCAGGTTTAGCTTTGAGGTCAATGGAAAGGAGAAATTCGCCTTTGTCATCAGGCATCAGCTCCCGGTCGAGCGGATAAGCTTGGCCATTTTCATCCAATCCTGAGGGGATTTTGGTTCCCGAGGCATCTTTTACCTGGAGAATAACTTTTGCAGGTTGTGGATTTAGATTTACCCTTGAGATGAAAGTTTTGGGACGGGTTCCATCCCAAATGTCAAGACTGATTTTTTCCGGGTTTCCTTGCTCATTGGAAGCATTTTCCGGTTGGTTTTGGAAGGCCAAAAAATCTCCGGCTTGATAAACTCTGGATCCCTTAGTGAGTTTGGTCACGGCCAAAAACTGAGTTGGATTGGTGCTTTGGAAGAAAAAGAAAAGATCCAAAGGCGGGATTAGAGGCACTTCCGGACTGGTGAGGTCATTTTCGGCCCGATAAAGGACCACTATACCGGTGGGAGTCTCTTTCAATAGCATCCGGCCTTTCTTCAGCAGCTCCCGGGTTTCTGAAGTCGGCTCCAGACGGCAATCCTTCGCCACCCCATCCCGGAAATAGTCATGAAGCACGCTCACTTCGAAAAGCCGTGTGTAGATGATGTTCATGATTTGTGGATTGAAGAAAGAAAAATCTGCTCGATGGGCTCACCGCTTTCCTGGATGGCATTCTCCTGAATCTGGAGGGTTTTCACCTTGTATAGCACGCTGGGAAGGTATTTGGCACCTACCACAGACCAAAAATTATACAGCTGCTCAAACGAATAGCTGTACAACTCCACCACGATTTTGCTCAGCTTGTTGTCAAATCCAGAAAGTGAAGGGCTGTTTTCCGGAGTGAAGACATTCTTGCTTTGAAAAAATGCGATTGCATAACTGAGCTGTTTGAGGCCTTCCACGTAGTCATCCGAAGAATTATTGGCCTGCTTGTTTTGAAAGTTGGCGGTAATCAGCACATACAGATTCAGCTGAATCTCGGGATTTCGCTTTTCCACCTTTCCCAAAGCATTGACGAAGCGGCTTTGCTGGTCTTTGTTTGTACGCTCTTCTTCAATGTTAATCAGGGAGAGTCCCAGCGATTGATCCGGGATGGCAATACCGGCTTCGTTGGTGACTCCGGACAAAAAAATCCGCGTAGTGAGCGGATCTCCCACTTTGAGCTTAATAAATGCATTGAGCTCCTGAGTCAAAAATTCCAAAGCGGAATGAATCATTGTGAAAAACTTGGAAAGTGAAAAATTATATGGTTCCGAAAAGTCAAATTATTCAAGCCTTACACTGAATGACAGGAAAAAAAATTGGAAAATGACTTTTTTACTAAAAGTTAAATGTTTTTAAACTCCTTATTTTCAGTAGTTTAAATTGATATTTATGAGAAATGTTGACAGAAAATTTTCTCGCCTAGTGAAAATTAATTCGCAAATCTTCAGGAAAAGGAATTTTTTTTATAGGAACACTTCCTCGGTTCGGGAAATTTTGCCGTAAATCCAGCCATCGTAGCGGACCAGTTCAAAATCAATGGGATTCCAGTTGTAGGGGTCTTTTCCAGACTTAAGTTTTTTAAGATGTTCATTCGATTCTAGGTTTTCCAGGTTATTTACTGAAACCTTGGTCTGAATCAGATGAAAAACATGAAATGCACTGTCAATTCTCGCACTTATTTTTCCCCTCCATCTTTGGATAAGTTTTCTTAGATTTTCGACTTTGTAGTCCAACCAGTCCACTTCGTTTTGGTCAAACAGGATCATGAGCTCCAGCATTTTTGACCCGATGTAGTAATTGGGAAAAGCCTTGAGTTCCTGCTGGCATTCATGGATCAGCTGCAGGGCATTTTTGAAAGATTTCTGACGGAAGAGAAGAAAAGCCTCCCAGTATTTCCATTTTGGGGTAAGCTCGGGACACCAGCGAACCAGGTTTTTTTTGAGAAGCGAAGTGGCTTCATCCAACTGATCTTGATGAAATAAGGCGTACCATTGATATTGGGCTAGTTCCAGACTTTTTTCTCTCGATTGGATCAAGGCACTTTGCCTCAGCTTGCTGTTTTGAATGACCTCCTGATATTGACCTGTTTGGAGCAAAAACTGTTGTTTGGTCAGAAAAAATTCCTCAAAGAACCCAGGATCATCTGAATGTTTTGAGAATGCTGCCTCTGACTCCAAAATGAGTGTTTTGGCTTCCTCAAAATTTTGATTGGCAAGTGACTGGCGAATGTTGGTAACCAGCCCCCAGTTTTTTCTTTCGGTAGTTAGCTGATTTAGGATTTGGTTTAAATAGGCGTTCTTTTCGCTTTTGGCTTGAAATTCGGATTTTGGATGATATTGATTTACCAAAATCTGTAAATGACTTTTAATTACAAGTTCCAGTTCCGGCAGATCTTCTTTACGGATGACCTCATTCACTCCGAATCTCTGTGAAGTGTCAAAAATGGATAAAATCAGATCTGGAAATTCCCCTTCTATTGCTTTTTTAAGGCTTTTTTCCAGAAGTCTTGCGCCTTCTGAATGAAGCCCCCTTGCCAGCATTACCTGACTCTGCAGCAGCAATTCGCTGCAGCGGATTCTGGCCTTTACATCCTCAGAAAATGAGGAGGTGTTCAGGAGAGGAATCAATTCTTCCAATTCTTCCCTGACGCGCTTTTTGAGCTGAAAATAGGCTGGGCTGTCCTTTTCACCATAGATCAGTGCGCATACCTCACTATCTTTGAGCTCAGGCTTTTCCACAAAAAGCTTCAGGAGAAGGTATTTTTTTGACTGAACGGAATGTCTCGTTGCGCAAAATTCCAACAACTGGTTTTTCTCACCTGCATTGCACGTCGAAAGAATCTGAAAAATCGGATTCATAAAAAAACGAAATTAAAAGTTAAAAATCAGCTATCAAGTCCTTAATGGACTTGCTAAAGGTAAAATCTATCTTCTTAAAAGACAATAAGTTGAAAATTTATTTCAACCTAAAAACGCCGGGTTCGGTTTCCTGATAGAGCTTTTTCAAGGCAGGTAACTCTTCCACAAGAGATCTGAAATTTCCGTCAGGGTCGAGTACAGCTACTGGCTTTTGTGAAATGAGGTTTTGGAAGATTTTTGCCTTTTCTGCCAGGGTTTTTTCTGAAGCCAAATACGATTTGGTCAGTTGGTAATTGAGAAATGGGCCTCCAAGCGAGGCATTTAAAAAGGGCGAAGGATCATTGGAAAGTACCATGATTTTTTCGCCAGACTTGAAACTGGCTTCTGGGGTTTGCTTCACAAAATAGGCCGAACCTGAATTGGCCTCGCCGTTCCAATACCACCATCCCGCTACCGGTAGGCCAAATAGCAATAAAAAAAAGGCCAATTTTCCGATGAGTCCTTTTCTCATATTCAGGAAAAACTGGGTGATCATGTAGGTCAAAGCAGGTAAGAATATTACCAGTTCAAAGGAGGCCTGTCTTTTCAGCAGGAAAAATTCCAGGAAAGAAAAAATCAGCCAAATAATGGTCAGTTGACGTTGTTTTTGCTGATTTACCGTAGATCCTCTCAAAACTGCGCTGTAGAAATAACCCACCAACGCCAGTAAAATAGGAAACGCTCCTAAAATGGCCCAGCTGATGATGGGCTGATAGGCATATTTTTCATAGGTGAAGATAAGCGGCCAGATCTGTAGCGTTTCACTCAGTCCGTTGTTCCAAAAGTAAAAAACGAATATCAAAAGGATGGGAAGAAAAAATCCAACCAAAGAAAGAATCAGCTGCCGAAAGGAAAAGCCGCTGATCGCAATGCCCGTGAAAATCATGTAAGGAAGAAAAATCCCAAAGTTCAGGTGAAATCCCGTGGCTATTCCTCCATAAAGACCGATCAAAAGGGTGGATTCACTGGTTTCTTTTTGAAGGACCGTTTGGGAAAAGAGCTGCCCGAGAGCCAACACCAGAAAAGTACTGCCCAAAAGCGCCGGCGACAAGCCCACCATGTCAAATGAAAAATGAAAGAGGGCTGCCATAATGATCGCAGGCAGGTAGGTGTTTTCTTCAAAAACCCGGTAGCGGATGAGAATCGTATTCCAATAGACGATTTGGAAGAGGACAAGAAGCCTTCCGATCAATTCGTACGCAAGAATACTCCGTCCAAAAAGGAAATGGACGAAGGCGAGAAATCCTGCGGAAATCGGTCCGGTATCGTCAATTACGTCCTGATAAAGAATAAATCCTTCACTCAGACGCTCCCCCAGCACCATCCAAAGAAGCCTGGGTTCCGTAATGGGAAAAGAGAAAATGCCCAACAACAGAGTCGCCAAAACAATCAGGTAGACACCTACTCCGATCAGTCTAAAAGGGTCGTTTACTTTAAAAAAAGGTAACAAGGTATGGGCAGGAATGGGATGGCTTGGGCCGAAATTAAAGCATGCCCAAGTATTTCGCTAAATTTGTACCACAAATACTTCTCATGGAAAGCAAAAGACAACAAAAACATGCCAAGCTCCTTCAAAAGGAATTGGGAGATATCTTTCAAAAGGAAGCCAAACATCTGGTAGGACGCGCCATGGTGACGATCACCCGGGTGATGGTCAGTCCTGATTTGGGCTTTGCCAAAGTGTACCTCAGCTTTTTGCTGGCCGATCCCAAAGCACTTTTTGAACTGATCGATGAGCACAAAAAAGAAATCCGGCATGCCCTGGCTAAGCGGATTGGAAAGTCGGTTCGGATTATTCCTGAGTTGGCATTTTTCCCGGATGACTCCGCAAGCTATGCCCAGCACATGGACAAGGTGATTTCGGATCTGCATATTCCTCCTGCACCAGAAGAGGAGGAAGAAGAATCAGAGGACTAAGCTACTACCCATTGAATACCAGTTCATTTATCGCAGGCAGATATTTTCGCAGCAAGAAAAAGCGAAACTTCATTACCGTCCTGTCCATCATTTCCATGGTAGGCGTCGCGGTAGGCACCATTGCTTTGGTGGTGGTGATGTCTGTCTTCAATGGACTGGAGGATTTGATCCGAAGTTTGTTTGCCAGCTTCGATGCCGAGCTCAAAGTGGAAGCAACTAAGGGAAAGAGCTTTTTGGCTCCGCGGGAATGGATTGCCGAAATTGAGCAAATCGAAGGAGTGGAGATTTTGACGGAGGTCATTGAGGACAATGCCCTTTTTGAGCACGACGGCAATCAGCTGGTGGCCAAAATCAAAGGAGTTTCAGCCAATTTTCTGGATCAGGGCAGATTTTCGAAAGGATACTTTTGGGGCGATACTACCCTGGGTACCCCTGTCCGGCCAGGAGCGATTCTGGGAAGAGGAGTGGGATTCTTTCTGTCCGTTCACCTGGATCAGGTCAATTCCACCCTCAAAGTTTTTTATCCAAAAGCCCCCCGATCGGCGGCAAGTATTGATCCCAGTCAGCTTTATTCCTCCGCGCAACTCGAGCCCCGTGCATTTTTCAGCATTGAGCAGCAGTTTGATGACGAATATGTGATTGCCCCTCTGGAATTCACCCGGGATTTGCTGAATTATGGAGAAAAGCGAACTGCACTGGAAATAAAAGTAAAATCGGGGTATTCCATCCAAGAAGTTCAGAAGCGCTTGAAGGACCATTTGGGTTCGGACTTTTTGGTGAAAAATGCCGATGAGCAGCATGCCGGTCTGATCCGTACGGTAAAGCTCGAAAAGCTATTCGTATTTCTTACCCTCACTTTTATTTTGGCCATCGCCTCCTTCAATATCTTTTTCTCACTCAGTATGCTGGCGATTGAAAAGAAAAAAGACATTGCCGTGCTCAAGGCTATGGGTGCACCGGACCGAATGATCCGGGGGATTTTTCTCAAACAAGGTGCCCTGATCGCCTTGACCGGGGCAGTCATCGGACTGGTTTTGGGCTACCTGGTTGTGCTGGCTCAAGATACTTTTGGCTTGGTCTCGCTTGGGATTTCCTCCGCAGTGGTGGATGCCTATCCGGTTCGAATTGTTTGGACCGACTTTGTTTGGATCAGCATTTCGGTGGTTTCGATTACGCTGCTTGCCTCCTGGAGGCCGGCTATTATAGCTTCCCAAGTGGACACTGTGCGCGAACTTTAATTTGCTCCGCAAACTTTCTTCCAAGCAGCCTCTGCAGCCTCCATTCCCAGGTTTTTTGAAGTAAGCAAATCCGCACAGGCCTCGGAGATTCTACCCATGCGTTGGTAAGTGATGCCCCGGTGGTAAAACCCGGAAGCGTGCTCAGGGTCATTACTCAGGGTCAGTGTGAAATCTGCCAGGGCAGGCTCAAGTTTTCCGCTGATGTAGCGTGCCTGTCCGCGGGCGAGGTAATATTCGGCATTGTTGGGCTCCAATTCCAGAGCAGCCGAATAATCCGCTTCCGCTTTTTTCCAATTTTTCTGTTTGGAATAGATCTTTCCCCGATAAAAGAAAGATTCCGAATCCAGTGAATCCAAGCCGATGGCCTGCGAAAAATCTTCAATGGCGCCTGATTCATCCTGATGATTCATTCGGTAGAAACCTCGCTGCTTGAAATCCTGTGCGCTTCCCCTCGAATCAGCAATCACCTGATCCAACTGTTCCAGAAGAATTTCATCGCCACCTGTCTTGACCGAGGCCAATCCCTGCTTGGCTGGAGAATGATCCGGGTCTAGCAACAGTGCCAGTTCGTAGGATTCAATGGCAGGGACATTTTCACCCATTCTGGCCAAAGCCCTTCCTTTTTCGGCATGAAAATCAGGTTCGGTGGGATTTAAGGCAATGGCTTCATCCAGATAAAGGACGGCAAATTCATATTCTTCCAAAGCAATGCTGCAGAGGCCCAAGTGGTAATAGGCCTGATCCTGGTGGCCGGATTGGGCGGTGGTGACAGAGGAGACTCCGGAGTTTCCGGGGCCGATTTTATAGAGCACGCGGGTCGTTTCTCCGGGAGGAGTTTTGAGGTAGTTTTCAAAATCTTCCCTGGCTTGCTCGTATTGCTTCAATTCAAAGCGAACTCTTCCCCGTTCAAAAAATGCTTCACCATATTCGGGATTGAGGATCAGCAAGGTGTTGAAATCACTTAAAGCCCGGTCGAGATTCCCCTGATTTTTAAAAGCTTGGCCTCGATACCAGTAGGCCTCCTGATCGGCAGGGTGGGTTTGAAGCCATTGGTCCAGGTAAGTCTGAGCCTCAGCCCATTTTTCCTGTTCAAATGCCTCAATCCCCAAATCCCTGAAGTTATTGGTGTAGGTGGATTGAAAAGAAAAGGCGGTACCAGCAGAAAACAGAATCAGGAAGAAGATCGGAAGGAACCTCATGGGCTGTTTAAGATAATATTCAGATGGCCTGGTCAAAAACCGGCTGATAATTTGGAAAAGATTGCCGGATTTTTCAGGAATTAAACGGGGGACATTGAAAACAAAGGCATGTTTATTGTTGAATTACCAAAAAATGTAAGCTGTTTTTTAATGCCCCACATGATGATTAGATCCCTTACGCTGTTGTTCTTTCTTGCAAGTTCGCTTGGTGCCTTAGCCCAAGTCAAATCTGACACTACCGCAACACAGAATTCCCTGCGGTCCGGTACGATCACCAGTCAGTTTGATTACATCTATCGGGTTTCGAACAACTTTCAGGAATACGAAGTGGTGAAAAAGTCCAATCTGGAGCAACTGAAGGCCAATGTGCTGGATTCGATCCGCACAATCAATTCCCAGTTGGAAGAAATCAAAGCTTCCCAAGCCGGTCATTCTGATACCTTGGCCGCACTCAACGCAAAAGTGAATCAGGCAATTACCGAAAAGGAAGCTGCCCTTGAGGCCCAGGATAGTTTTTCTTTTTTGGGGATCAACATCCAAAAAGCCGTCTATTCCACCATGATGTGGTCCTTGGTGGCCATTTTCGGGGCATCCTTGGCTTTTTTTGCAGTTCAGTATTTTAGAAGCTTTGGCCGGATCAAAAAGGCCGAAAAGGATCTGTTGGAGGTTCAGGAAGAATTTGAACAGCATCGAAAAAACACCCTGGAGCGTGAACGTAAACTGAAGCGAGAGCTCATCGATGCCCAAATGGGAAAAAATTAGAATAGGGCCGGAGATTTTCTTCGGCTTTTTTAATGCCTGCCCTATCTTGTAGGCATGACAAATTCCAGCATGCATTACGATGTCGTCGTCATTGGCCTTGGGGCGGTGGGCAGTGCCGCACTCTTTCAGTTGAGTAAATCCGGGAAACGGATTCTTGGAATCGACCGGTTTGAACCGCCTCATACCCTGGGATCCAGCCATGGAGAAACCCGAATCACCCGGTTGGCAGTGGGGGAAGGAGAAGATTATGTGGCCTTGGCTAAGCGCTCTCATGAAATCTGGAGAGAAATTGAGTCCGAAACCGGGGTAGAAATCATGACGACCACGCGGGGAATTTTACTGGACTCCGGCAATCAACCCTGGTCAAAGCACGGCTCGGAAGGGTTCTGGGATCGGACAGTAGCTTTTGCAAACAAACACGCAATCAATCATGAAATCCTGACTCCTGAGTCTCTGGAAACCCGATTTCCCGCTTTTCGGCTGGAACCAACCGGCAAGGTCTATCTCGAACAGGCAGCGGGATTTCTCCGGCCGGAATTGGCCATCAAAACACAGTTGGAACTGGCAGAGAAAAACGGTGCCCGGATTCTCGTCAATTCGCCTGTTGAGGAATTGAGGAATGAGGATGGGTTGATTTTGGTGAGCACTCAAAAAGAGGTGATACGCACCAAAAAAGTCTTGATCAGTGCAGGCGGCTGGATCAAGGATTTTTTACCGGAACAGGAAAAGCCCAAATTTAAAATTTGTCGGCAGGTATTGCATTGGCTGGAAATTGAGGAAGGCATTACCGATTGGACCGCTCACCCCGTTTGGATGTGGGGATACGGACCGGAGCCGGAGGATTTTATTTACGGCTTCCCTTCCCTCGATGGTAGGACAGTCAAAATGGCCACAGAGTCATTTATCGATATCCATCATCCGGATTTTCTCAATCGGGAAGTTAGTGCCGAGGAGCAGAATAGGTTTTGGAAGGAAAAAGTGGAAGGAAAAATCCGGGGATTGAAACAGACTTTTGCCAAATCTGCCGTTTGTTTTTATACCGTCACGGAAGATGCGCGCTTTGTGATCAGGCCCATCGAAGGAATGGAAAATGCGCTTCTGGTTTCAGCTTGCTCCGGCCATGGATTCAAGCATTCGGCTGCGCTTGGGGAGCAGCTTGCCCGACAATTGATTCAGGGAATAAGCGATTGAGGATTCTTTTTTCCTGTCATTTCCAGTTCAAAAAGTTACTTTTGCGCCCTGATCACCAAAAACTAGAATGGCCAAAAAACGCGGGATAGCACTGGAGCCGGAGGACAAGCGGAAACTCAACAAAGATAATCTGAGCAAGCTGGGAGGTATTTTTCGCTTTTTGATGCCTTACCGTTGGGCATTTTTTTCCGGTATGGCGTTTCTTCTTTTCTCCTCACTGACCTTATTGACTTTTCCGTTTGTAGCCGGCAAACTGATCGATACTGCCCAAGGATCCTCCTGGATAGTAAGTGACGTCAACTCCATCGCCTGGATCCTGATCGGTATCCTGGCGGTGCAAAGTATTTTCTCATTTTTCAGAGTCTGGTTGTTTGCCTTGGTTTCGGAGCGATCCATGCGTGATATCCGAAAGGAGCTCTATTCCAGATTGGTGAGGCTTCCGATGAGCTTTTTCGACAAAAGACGCACCGGAGAACTAATCAGCAGAATCACTGCAGATGTGAGTCAGCTTCAGGATACCTTTTCAACCACCCTCGCGGAGTTGTTTCGGCAGATCATCACTTTGGTGGCGGGCGTTGGATTTTTGCTTTACAATACCCCGAAATTAACGCTGTTTATGCTGGGTACTTTCCCGGTTTTGGTCCTGATCGCCATGATTTTTGGCCGGTATATCCGGAAGCTTTCCAAGAAAACCCAAGATGAACTGGCAGCGGCAAATGTGATCGTGGAGGAGACGCTTCAGTCCATCAGCACAGTCAAGTCTTTTGTGGGGGAAGCCTATGAATCTGCCCGCTATGGAAAAGGACTGAATTCGGTAGTTGGGGTAGCACTCACCACGGCCAAGTACCGCGGAGCATTCATTTCCTTCATCATTTTTGCGCTTTTTGGTGGGATAGTGGCCGTAATGTGGTACGGTGCCAGTCTGGTCGCTTCAGGGGAAATGAGCGTCGGAGAGCTGGTTTCATTTGTGCTATACACCACGTTTATCGGGGGATCGATAGCCGGCCTTGGAGATATCTACAGCCAACTCCAAAAGGCCATCGGAAGCTCCGAACGGGTATTGGAGATTCTGGATGAAGAGGCAGAGCCTGAAACCGGAGCTGCTACAGAGCGATTCGAAGGTAAAATTGAGTTTTCCAATGTGGGATTCCGGTATCCGACCCGTCCTGAAGTGGAGGTGCTGAAAAATGTTTCTTTCCAGATTCAATCTGGAGAAAAGGTGGCCTTAGCCGGACATTCCGGAGCGGGAAAATCCACGATCATTCAGTTGTTGCTCCGATTTTATGAGACGGACAAGGGTTCGATACTCGTGGATGGTCGGGATGTGAAAGACTGGAATCTGAAAGCTTTGCGAAGCAAAATCGGAATTGTCCCGCAGGAAGTACTCCTTTTTGGGGGTTCTATCCGGGAAAATATTGCCTATGCAAAACCGGATGCCAGCGAGGAAGAGATCGTTGCGGCAGCCAAAAAGGCCAACGCCTGGCAGTTTATTTCTCAGTTTCCGGAGGGATTGGATACACTTGTCGGTGAGCGGGGCGTCAAGCTTTCCGGCGGTCAGCGACAGCGGGTTGCCATCGCAAGGGCGATATTGAAAGATCCGGCTATTTTGATATTGGATGAGGCCACCTCTTCCCTGGACGCGGAATCAGAATCCTTGGTTCAGCAGGCCTTGGATGAGCTGATGAAGGGCCGCACGACCCTGATCATCGCTCACCGACTGGCGACCATCCGCAAGGTGGACCGAATCTACGCCTTGAGCGAAGGCAAAATAGTCGAGCAAGGAAGTCACCAGGAATTGCTCAAAAACGAAGGCGGGTTTTATGCCAATCTGGTCCGCCTCCAATTTGCCGACTAGCGCAGGTTGTGTGCCGTCAGGGATTTGGTCAGTCCGGCCGTTTTTTCCTTTAGAATTTTTGCTCCCGGAAAAAGAATCCTCATTTCTTTTTCATTTAGTAAGCGGATTTCGTCCAGGTATTGTTGGGCGGCTGTTTTTTCCCAGCGCTTCATTCTGCTGAGTTTGGTTTTGGTCAGCATAGCGAGCAAAAGTCCTTTGGGAAAGAATTGGGCGAAGGGTAGCGCATAATGCGCCTCGATCGGGAAGTACTTGTTTGGAGTCTGGATGAAAAATTTTTTCCCCACCCGCTGAATTTCTTCTGCCATTTTCACCTGGTTTTCAAAGGTATACAGGTGTTCGATGACCGAATTGGAAAAGACCAGGTCAAAGCTTTGATCAGTAAATTCATCCATTGAGGTTGCATCCCCGATTTTGGAGCTGATATGGGGATGGGTTGTTTTTTCTTCGTGGAGATTCAGCAAGGTTATTCTGACTCCGGGGATATTCGGAAGCTGGCTGTTTTTCCAAAAGTAGTCCGTGCCCCCTACATCGAGAATGTGAATCGGATTTTGGATGTTGAAATTTTTGAAAAAAAACTTTTCAAATTTTTTGAGGCGCTTGGCCCGAAATTTTGCTCCTAGAGATTTGGGATTGTCCGAGGAAGCAAAAAGATCGTTGATTATTCGCATTAGTGGCCTATCGGCATTTGTGTGCAACAAATAAATTCAAAAGTAATCAGGCTTGATAATTTCTTTCTTAATTTTAAAGCGCAAAAATTTCAGCTTTGTCCTTAAGTGTGCCTGGTTTTTGCTTTTAATCGACCGGTTTTGTTTTGAATTATTTTTATGAAGAGAAGATTTGATACCTATTTTCCCTGGCTGTTCACCGCCAGTGACTTCTTGGCTTCTCTGTTCTCTTTTTTAGTTGCCAACCTTATTCTTCAAAATGCCGGGATTTTTGCTGGCTTGGAGTTTTCGGCTTTTCTGCCACTTTCCCTGCTGTGGTCTCTGATCGCAGTCCTTCGAAAAGATTACAAGATTGGCCGCACTGATGAGTATGAGCATACCCTGAAAACGCTTCTGGCGACCCTGTTGTGGTTTTTGGGCGTCACTGCGATCCTTTGGACTCCACTCCAAAACGGCAATTACCGCTGGATTCAGATTGCGGGTCTTGGTTTCACCCTGGCGTTGTTCATGGGGATTTTCCGGGTGGGAGTGCACATGCTGCTTCGCCAGTACAGGGCCAAAGGAAACAATTACCAAAATGCAGTCATTATAGGAAAAGAAGGAACCAGTCCCAAACTGGCAGATGTCTTTCGGATTCGAAAGGATTTTGGAATCAATTTTCTGGGGTATTTTGATGATCAGGCAGACTGCAATCAAACCCGTGGCGGTATTGAATCCTTTTTTCAAGAGGCTCCGAGCCTTGACTTGGATCTGATTTATATCCAAGAGCAACTCGAGCCATCCTTGGTAAAAAAAGTCATCGACTATGCTGACGAAAATTACATCAAGGTAAAGATGATTCCCGGGGGAAGTTTGCAGCTGGAAAAGAATCTCTCTTTCTCTCGGTACGGAGATTTCTTTGTAATCAATGTCAATGAAATCCCGCTTGACCATGCCTTGAATAGCCTTGCAAAACGGGCTTTTGATATCGTATTCGCAGGATTGGTGACCATTTTCATTTTGTCTTGGCTGATTCCATTGGTGGGAATTCTCATCAAGCTCGAATCCCGTGGCCCGGTATTCTTCATCCAAAAACGAAACGGAGTCAACAACGAGGTCTTCAACTGTCTGAAGTTTCGGTCCATGACTCCAAACGACTATGCAGATACCAAGCAGGCCACCAAAAATGATCCCCGCGTCACACGCATCGGGGCATTTTTGAGAAACTCTTCCCTGGATGAAATGCCTCAGTTCCTGAATGTTTTGATGGGGGATATGTCGATAGTGGGGCCTAGGCCACATACCATTCCCATGAATCAGACATTCAAGACCCAAATCGAACGCTACAACTCCCGACATAAAATCCGTCCGGGGATCACCGGTTTAGCCCAAGTGCGCGGGTTTAGAGGAGAAATCGAAAACGCCCATCAAATCCGTTCCAGAGTAAGGCTAGATTACTTTTACATCAACAACTGGTCATTTTTATTGGACATGAGCATCATGGTCAAAACCATTCATGAGCTGATTTTCAATCGGGAAAATGCCTACTGATTCAGCCTGTAAGTTTTGCGGTAGTAGCGATCTGAACTTCTTTTCGGCGACTGAGCGAATGCTCGGTTTGGGTGGGCAATTTTCCTATGCCGAGTGCCGAGCTTGCGGATCACTCCAAAATGAATCGATTCCCGAAGACCTCTCGGTATTTTACCCTTCCAATTATTATTCATTTGTAGGATTGCGCCTTTCAGATTGGAAGATCAGGATATTGAAAAGTCTACGGATGCGGGCTTTTCTATGGGCTGGGATTTCCTGGAAAGCCCCTATGTATGGGTATTGGCTCAAAAAAGTCCATCCGGGATTTTCGGCGCGAATAGCGGATGTGGGATGTGGTAACGGACAGCTTTTATACGAACTCCATGCTGCAGGATACTCTGATTTGCATGGGTTTGACCCCTTTATCGCATCAGAAAAGTACCTTGCCTCCGGGTTGACGCTTTGGAAAAAGCGGATTGAGGAGTCTGAATTTTCTTTCGATCTCATCATGATGCATCACTCGTTTGAGCACATGGAGGATCCGGATCAGGTGTTAAGGGCTTGCTTCGAAAAGCTTAATCCAGGCGGAAAGCTTTTGATCCGCTGTCCGGTTGCCGATGCGGAAGTCTGGAAAGAAAAGCGGGAATTATGGGTGCAACTCGATGCGCCGAGACATTTGATCATCCCGACAGTGAAAGGACTCAAGCTGAAGGCTGAAAACTTGGGCTTCACCTTGGATGAGGTCGAATTTGACTCCTCTGATTTTCAGTTTTGGGGTACCGCTCTTTATGAAAGGGGTGAAAAATTGGATCTGACCAAAACCAAGCTCTTTTCCCGAGAGGAAATGCAAAGGATGCACCAACAGGCCCTGCAATTCAACAAAACCGGAAAAGGTGATCAAGCCTGCTTCTATTTCAGCAAACCGGGAAAATAACCTGTGCCTTGGCTAGTCCCAGTTCACGGATCCTGAATGAGATTTCCTGCGATCAAAAGCCTGGGATTTTTCATCAAATGCGGTCTTTCCGAGTAATTTTGTGCCTATGAAATCCATGGAAAAGTACTTTTTGGCCTTGCTTCCTCCGGAAGAAATCCTGCAAAGAGCCCATGGAATCAAGGAAGAAATCCGTGAGAAATTTGGGATCAAATACGCACTCAAGTCTCCTCCGCATATCACGCTCAAGATGCCCTTTTCCTACAACGAGGCCAAAGAAGATTACCTGACTGCAAGGATTGGGGAATTTCTAAAAAATCAACTGCCATTTCAAATCAGGATCACCGGGGTAGGCACTTTTGGCAATCGGGTCATTTTTCTGGACATTGAAAAGTCGGAGAAGCTCGAGAAACTGCAGGCTTCTCTGAAGGCTTTTTGCAAGAAAGAGCTCCATCTTGTGGATGAACTGAGCGACCGTAATTACCACCCGCACATGACGATCGCATTCAAAGATTTGAAGCCGGGGAGCTTTTCGGAAGTCCTGAACTTGGTTACGCAAAGGGGATTTCAAACCGAATTTTGTGCTGCCGAATTAGCGCTGCTCAAGCGAATCGAAGGAAGATGGATTTTGTACAGAAGCATTCCATTTGAAGGAGATTTTTCAGGGGAAAACTGATTTTTTTCTCCGATCCCGGTAAAAAAACGGTCTTTTATCAAAAAAAATCAGGTTTTAGGAAATTTGGGCGATTTCGAATTCCATCGATGATCATTTTGAAAATTTTCCTTTTGACCTAAATCAATTCAAAATTTAAGTTTGAAAATCACGAAATGACCGCATTTTATGGAATTGTTATCTTTTGATTACTACTTAAGGTTTTGGATTTACTAATCGGACAATTCTTCGAATCCGTATAAAATTCGGTTAAAGCGCTGAAGTAGAAATTTTATTTTTTAATGGATAGCAGTACTATCCGATTGTTACGGAACAAGGCTTGAGCACCCCAGGGATTTCTTTAAAATTCTTCAAAACAGGTTACTGACCAAATAAAATTGCCTTTTCTGAGCAATGGAGGGCCATTTTAAGATTTGTTTCCTTTGCCGATATCACTTCATATTCGCCCTTTGAATGTTAAAAAAACTAAATCAATAACCTATGAAGAAAGTTTTATTAGGTTTTGCTTTGAGTTTCCTGACCATTGTGTCAGTACTCGCGCAATCCAAAACGATCACTGGAAGGGTTACCTCCGCCGAAGAGCCGGAAGGTGTACCGGGTGCCAGTGTGGTGGTGAAAGGAACCACCCAGGGCACCATTACAAATCTGGACGGAACGTATTCGATCTCTGTTCCGGAAAGCGCCACCACATTGGTGTTTAGCTTTGTTGGTTATCTGACCAAAGAGATGCCGATCGGATCCGGCAGCGTCATCAATGTGACCATGGATCCAGATGTGAAAGTGCTTAGCGAAGTAGTAGTCGTGGGTTACGGTACTCAGGAAAGAAGAGAGATCACCGGCTCGGTGGCTTCTGTCAACAGTGAGGCCATCGAAAACCTGGTAGCTCCTTCCTTTGAATCTCAGTTGGCAGGTAGAGCGCCGGGTATTCAGGTGACTACGCCAAGTGGTATCTTGGGAGCCAGACCAATTATCCGTATTCGGGGTGTAAACTCCATCACTTCCGGTGCCAATCCTCTGATTGTGATCGACGGTGTACCGGTGGTGGATTCTGACCGTTCTGCGGTGAACTCCTCCAACCCTCTTGCCAACATCAACCCAGCTGAAATCGAATCTTTCGAAGTATTGAAAGACGGTTCGGCTACTGCGATCTTCGGTTCCAGAGCAGCCAACGGGGTGATCTTGATCACTACCAAGCGAGGCTCTACCGGAAAAGCAAAAGTGACCTACAACACCAGCATGGGCTTCAACGAAGAAGTAGAACGCTTTGAGTTGTTGAATGGCGATCAGTTTGTGGAAATCGCAAACGAAAAAAGAGCCAATGCAAATCAGTCTGCTTTGGCTAATCCAGGCGAAAATACCGATTGGCAGGACCTGATCTTCAGAAAAGGCTTTACCCAGCAGCACAATATCTCCATTTCAGGAGGTTCTGAAGCGACCAAGTATTTCTTTGGTTTGGGCTTTACCGATCAGGAGTCTCCTGTGAGACCAAACGACCTGACTCGTTATTCTTTCCGAAGCAACATTGACCACAGCATTTCCAAGGCAGTTAGATTGGGAACTTCTCTTTCTTACTCTCTGACTGAAATCAACGGATTGAACAACGGAGCAAACTCACTTTCCGGTGCGATCTACAACGCTACCCGTGCATTGCCAAACGTAGCAATCTATGATCCTGAAAACACCGCTTTTGACGGATACAATGTAACCCCTAACGGTGCAACTACTGGATTTGGTGCTAACCTTGCCGGTCCGGACAACAATATTCCGAACATCGGATTTGTATTGGACAACAATATCTTCCGCAGCCGTGCTCACCGGGTATTGGGTAATGTGTACGGAGAAGTGGACATCATCCAAGGCTTGACTGCAAGAACTCAGGTAGGTATTGACTTGACTTTGGCAGATGACTTCCAGTCTTTGGATCCAAGACACGGTGACGGTCGTGGTGCAAACGGTAGCGTGTACATGGCTTACAACCCGGCTTTCCGTTGGAACTGGCAAAACACCTTGAACTATCAGACTGTAATTGCTGACGATCACAATCTTAACGTGACCGTAGGTGCTGAATACCAGTATACCAAGTTCTACAACTTCTTCGGTCAGGGACAAAACTTCTCTGACAACTTCTACAGACAGGAAAACCTGATCTCTGGATCTTATAACAACCAGTTCTCAGGTGGAGGATATGTAGAGAATGGATTTGATTCTTACTTCAGCAGATTCAACTACAGCTACAAAGGAAAATATCTGGCTTCTTTCTCCCTGAGAAATGACGGGATCTCTTCCCTTCCTGAAGCAAACAGAAGAGGTACTTTCATGGGTGGATCCGTGGGATGGAGAGTTTCTGACGAAGCATTCTTCAACTCTGAATTGATCTCTGACTTCAAAGTGAGAGCTTCTTACGCAGAAGTAGGTAACACTGAAATCGGTTCTTTCCCTTACGTAGGTGGATTCGGTCCGGTATTGGGTGGTATCGGTGCAGGTATCGGTTACAGCAACGTGGCCAACAACGGCTTGCTTTGGGAATCTTCCAAGAAGTTCAACGCAGGTTTGGATATGACTATCGGTAAGGTAACCGTAGCATTGGATTACTTCAAAAATGACATTGACGGGTTGATCCTCAGCGCTCCAACTCCTCCATCTTTGGGTATCCCAGGAAACAGCATCTCACAAAACGTAGGTGCGATGACCAACTCCGGTTTGGAAGCCAGAATCGTAGCCAACGTGATCAACAAGGGCAAGTTTTCCTGGAACACCGACTTCAACTTTACCTGGTTGAAAAACGAAGTAACTGCCTTGGTGCAGCCTTTAACTTCAACTTACAACAGAACTGAAGTAGGCGGTCCTATCGCTCAGTTGTACGGTTTCAAGTGGGCTGGTGTTAACTCTGCCAACGGTAACCCAATGTACTACAGAGGGGAAGACATCGTACAGTACAACCTCGTACCGGGTGCGATCGGATGGAGAGCTTATGATCCTGCAAATCCAGGCAATGTAGCGACTACTGCTACCGGTCCTACTCAGGAATATTTGGGTAATACCCTTCCTACCTGGCAAGGTGGATGGAGCAACAGCTTCACTTTCGGAAACTTTGACGCTGAAATCTTCCTGAGATATTCTGGTGGTAACTACATCATGAACGAATCTTTGAGAGGGTTGCTGGGTCAGGGCTTCTCCAACAACCATGTTTCCATCCTGAACAGATGGACAGAAAGCGGACAGGTAACCGACATGCCTAAGTTGTACTCAGGTCAGGATGCCAACATGTTCCAGACTTCAGCTTCCAACTCCAGATTCGTGGAGAAAGGTGATTTTGTAAGAATTCAGAACATCGTGGTAGGTTACACTGTACCAGCTGCAGCACTTCAGTCTGCGTTCAACGGTGCAATCACCAACGCCAGATTCTTTGCTCAGGTGCAGAATCCATTCTTGTTCTCCAAATACTCAGGCTTGGATCCTGAGGCTAACCAGTACTCTGGTCAGTTGAACTTCGGTGTTGACTGGAACGTAGCTCCGATCATCCGTACCTATTCACTTGGCTTGAACGTAGGGTTCTAATCTCAAAATCCTAAACGAAGAATTAAAATGAAGAAATTTTCAATAACTAACTTGAAACTCGTCCTGGCAGGTGTTGCCATGATGGGTGTAGTCAGCTCCTGTGAAGTGACTGACCTTTCTCCGGCTACCTTGATTCCGGATGATCAGGCTTTTGCTACAGCTGCAAGAATTGAGTCTGCCGTATTGGGTGTTTATGAGTCTGCTCAGAGAGGTTTCTACCTGGGAGCAGTTCAGCGAGGCTATCCTTTCGGTGCTGCCAACGTAGAGCAGGGTGACATGAGAGGTGAAGACATGTACAACGATCAGTTGTTCTATGAAGTAACTTATGTAGGTTCTTACAACCCTCAGACTGCCAACAACAACGGGATGTGGATTTCCCTGTACAGAATGATCAACAGAGCCAACATCGTGTTGGAAAATCTGGACGGTGCTGTAGCAAACGGCGTGTTGACTCAGGCTGCTGCTGACAACTACAAAGGCGAAATGCTTTTCTTGAGAGCTTTGGCTCATCATGAATTGTTGGTTCACTTCTCCAGACCGTATTCTGACAATCCATCTGCTCCGGGTGTTCCTTACAGAACTGTAGCGATCAACGACGTACCTAAGGTGCCGATCGGAGAAGCTGTGCAAAGAGGAACTGTTGCCGAAGGCTATCAGAAACTCCTTGCCGACCTTACTGAAGCGGAAGCTAAAATCACTGCTGCCAATACTACCTTCAGAGCTAGAAAAGGTGCTGTGATTGCATTGAAATCCAGAGTTCTTCTTCACATGGAAGACTGGGCTGGTGTTTTGGCTGAGTATGAGAAAATCAAAGGTGCGTATGCTGTGACTCCGGATCCGATTACTCCTTTCCGTGGCGGTACCAGCACTGACAACATCTTCTCGTTTGTCAATACAGCTGAATCCAATGCCGGAACCAACGGTGCCCTTTCTGCGATGTATGGTAACCCAAGTGCCGGTGGACGTGGTCTGGTAAAAGTTTCCCCATTGATCTGGAGAGCTTCCTGGTGGTTGCAGCAGGATAAGCGCAGAACCATCACTACGCAGAATGCTACCGGTATCTTTACCAACAAATACAACAATCCAACTACCCTGGCTGAGCCAAACATCATTGTAAGATTTGCTGAAGTGGTCTTGAACGCAGCGGAAGCAAATGCCCGTCTGGGTAACCTGAACGAGGCTGTGGCTTTGGTGAATACCGTAAGAGACCGCGCTTTGGGTGATCCTAGCCTTTCTTATACCGTGGCTGGATTGGGTACTGCTGACGCAATTTTGGATGCGATCTTCAAAGAAAGAAGAATCGAATTCCTGGCTGAAGGAAGAAGATGGCCGGATATCCACCGATTGGCGGGTGAAGGTAAACTAGCCGGAGTACCTGCAAAGGCTACTTCCCGTTCCATTACCAACATCAACTTCTACAACACCGATCGAGCAATCCCAACTGATCACGCGATTCCTTACGCTGATTTCAGATTCATCTGGCCTATTCCTTTGGAAGAAATCCAGACCAACAGCACTGCTCCAATCGAGCAAAACCCAGGATATTAATTCCCAGGATTTGAGCTAAAATGGAAAGTCCGACTCGCAGGAGTCGGACTTTTTTTGTTAGGGCAGTTCTGGAATAAGTAATTTGTTGTCTCAATCTTTCTTTAGCATGACCAAATCCGACAAATCCATCAACAAAGATCTGCTGCTGCGGGAAAATCTCGCCCTGCAGCGTACCATTCTGGCCAATCAGACAACCTTTCTGTCCTTCCTTCGGACATCCATGTACTTTTTGGTAGCCGGACTGAGTATCAAAAACCTCCTGCAGGTCGAAGGAAGCATTTACTATCAGGTAGGCTTTTACATCATTTCGGTCTGCATCCTGATCTTCGGCACAGTCAATTACTTCCGCCACAAACGAAAGATCGAGGAAAGCAAAATCCATGTCGGGGATTACAAGTTGGAGTATGAGAAGGAGGGATGACAGGACAAGCTACTGGTGGAGCATATTTTTCAGGCAGAAAGGGTTGTTGGGGATTTGTAATTCTTTGGTGAGTTCCAGGGATTTTTTTTTGGATTGATTCAGGACCCGAGAGCAATTGAGCAACCTTTAGCCGGCAAAACTGAGACAAAAATCAGTTTTTGGACTTGCTGTAATCTCCATTTTCGGGTTTAGCTTGCAAACACCAACCCGGATTTTCAGTTTTCTAATCCATGAGCAAAAAAGCCCTGATCGTAGGTTCCGGTATAGCCGGCATCGCTGCTTCCATCCGATTGGCCCTGAAAGGCTACCAAGTTGAGGTTTTCGAGGCCAATTCCTATCCCGGGGGCAAGTTGTCGGAAATTGTGATTCAAGGCTATCGCTTTGATGCAGGACCATCCCTCTTTACCCTGCCAGAACAGGTGGAGGAGCTTTTTCGCCTAGCGGGGAAAAGCCCTTCGGAGCATTTTAACTACCTCAGACTGGACGTAGCCTGCCATTATTTCTGGGAGGATGGGAAACGGATTCAGGCTTGGGCGGATATCAACCGCTTTGCAGATGAGGTGGAGACCAAACTCGGCGAGCCGGCGGCCCACATTCGGGAGGCATTGAAGCGTTCGGCATTTATCTATGATCATCTTTCGCCGCTTTTTATGCATCGCTCTCTGCATCACCTGGGGACCTGGACCAATCCCCAAGCCCTGAAATCTTACCTGAAAATGGGAAAACTGGGGATTTTTTCGACCATGAACAAAGCCAATGAGCAGCAGTTTACGCATCCCAAACTCGTGCAGCTCTTCAACCGCTATGCGACCTACAACGGGTCCAATCCCTACGAAACGCCGGCCACGCTGAATATTATTCCCCACCTGGAATTCAACATCGGCGCCTTTTTCCCCAAAAAGGGAATGCATGACATCACCCAGAGCCTGTATCAGTTGGCCTTATCACTTGGGGTGAAATACCAGTTCAATTCTCCCGTGGAAGAGATTCTCGTGGAACATGGAAAAGCTGTGGGACTGATCACCACAGGCAGGGAAGTCCGCGGAGATGTGGTGGTGAATAACATGGACATGGTCAATGCGTACAAGACCATTTTAAGAAAACAGAAGCAACCCAAACTTTTACTTTCCCAGCCCAAGTCGAGCTCGGCCCTGATTTTTTACTGGGGAGTCAAAGCGCATTTTCCGGAATTGGATCTGCACAACATTTTGTTTTCAGAAGATTACCGGTCGGAGTTTGAGCATATTTTCAAAAAAGGCAGCATTTATACTGATCCGACGGTGTACATCAATATCACCTCGGTGTATAAGGAGGACGATGCGCCAGCCGGCTGCATGAACTGGTTTACCATGATTAATGTCCCCAACAATCAGGGGCAAGATTGGGATCAGCTGATCGCCGAAGCCAGAAAAAATGTCATCGCCAAGGTCAACCGAATCCTAAAGACCGACCTCGAACCGCTCATCGAAGTGGAAGAAATCCTGGAGCCCCGAACGATCGAGTCTCGCACCTCCTCCGCCCAAGGAGCCCTTTATGGCAACAGTTCCAACAATAAGTTTGCGGCCTTCCTTCGCCACGCCAACTATTCCTCTGAAATCCAGAACCTCTATTTCTGCGGAGGAAGCGTGCATCCCGGAGGGGGGATTCCACTTTCCCTGCTCTCGGCGAAGATTATGTGTGACATGATCTAGTCTAGGGTTCACAGACGACAGTCCACGGCTCACTGCCTACTGCGACTGATCACTGCTCACTGAATACTGGCAACAGCTTCCTGAATCAAATCCTGCTCAAAGCCCTTTGCCATCAGGTATTGGATTACTTTATATCGCTTTTTGAAGGGGTCTTTTTCGCTGGTTTTCTCCCACTTTTTCTCAGTTTGGGTCAGCAGAGAATCGTAATATTCATCCGGATCGAGCTCGGAAAGGGCCATTTGGATGCAGCGGGGGCTGATTTCCCGGAGTTTGAGTTCCCGGCTGATCCGGATTCTTCCCCAGTGTTTGAGGCGAAATTTGCCCCGAGCAAAGGACCTGGCAAATCGCTCTTCGTTCAAAAAATTGGCTTCGATCATTTCTGAGATCAGTTCTTCGGCAGGAGTTCCCTTGATTCCTTTTTCGTACAGCTTGCGTCTCACTTCCCACTGACTTCGCTCCTGATAGGCGCAGTAGGTTTCGAGTTTTCCTTTTGCTTCTTCGGGAGACCAGTACTTTTTTGGAGGCTGATCTGGGTTATTTTTTCCCCAAGTGGACATTTTTGGTAATTTTAACCCAAAATACCCCCTGCTTAAGTTTTTTCAAACCTTTTAAATTTAAACCTCCCATGCGTAAGAAAATCGTTGCCGGTAACTGGAAGATGAACATGACCTATGATGAAGGTCAAAAGCTCACTTCCGAAATCGTGAATATGTACAAGGATGAAGCGGTGAAAGATGTGATTGCCGTCTTGAATCCTCCTTTTCCCCACATTTTTCCAGTAAAAAAACTCATCGGCGACACTCCGGGAATTGCCCTGGGTTCCCAAAACTGCTCCGATAATGAAGCCGGAGCCTTTACCGGAGAAGTTTCCGCCAAAATCCTCGCTTCCTTCGGTGTGAGCTATGTGATTTTGGGTCATTCTGAGCGCAGAGAGTATTTCAAGGAAAGCAATGAATTGCTGGCCGGAAAGGTGAAACAGGCCTTGGCTTACGGATTGACTCCGATTTTTTGCTGTGGAGAATCTTTGGAAATCCGGATGGCCGGTACCCATGAATCCAACGTGAAGTTTCAGCTGACACAAAGTCTGTTTGAGCTTTCTCCGGAGGATTTCTCCAAGGTAGTCATTGCTTACGAACCTATCTGGGCGATCGGTACCGGCAAAACTGCTACTGCCGACCAAGCTCAGGAAATGCACCTGGCCCTGAGAAGACACATTGCTTCCAAGTATGGGAAAGAAATCGCCAATGAAACTTCCATCCTTTACGGAGGCAGTGCCAATCCGGGAAATGCGAAAGAACTGTTTTCCAAGCCGGATGTGGACGGAGGCCTGATCGGTGGGGCTTCTCTGAAGTCACGCGACTTCTTGGATATCATCAAATCATTCTAATTCATGGATTACCTGGAGTTTAAAATCAGTTGCCTGGAAGAATTCCGGGAAATCCTTATCGCCGAACTGGCGGAAATTGGCTTCGATTCCTTCCTCGAGACAGAGGAGGGTATTGATGCTTATGCTCCCGAAGCAGATTTTGACCGGGAGAAATTCGATGCACTTATTGCCAATTATCGGGAAGCAGCTCAGCTCACCCTCACCGAAGGCAAAATGCCCAAAATCAACTGGAACGAGGAATGGGAGAAAAATTACGATCCCATTGCCGTTGATGACTTGGTATACGTCCGGGCTTCATTTCATGAGTCTCAGCCTGGATTCCAGCATGAGATTGTGATCAATCCCAAGATGTCATTTGGTACCGGACACCATGCCACTACTTTTCAGATGTTGCGGCATCAGGGGGAATTGGATCATCGGGGAAAGCGGGTGCTGGATGTGGGTTCCGGTACTGGAATCCTGGCGATTATGGCTCATTTGCTGGGTGCCCGCGAAGTCGAGGCCTTCGACATCGACGATTGGTGCGTGGACAATGGGAATGAGAACTTTGACCTAAACGGACTCCAAATCCGCATGGGGCTGGGCACGATCCGTCAGGTCCATCCCAAGGGCCCGTTTGAGATCGTATTGGCCAACATCAACAAGAATGTCCTGCTGGATGAAATGGAAATCTATTCCGGGCTTTTGGCTCCAAACGGTTACCTGCTTCTGAGCGGTTTCTACACCGAAGACATCGAAGATCTGGTTAATTCCGCAGCACCTTTGGGCTTGGAGCTGAAAAAGAAATCCTCCAAAGACAACTGGGCAGCGCTGATTTTGCAAAAGCACTGAAAAGGTGATAAATATCTGAATCCCCGCTGGTTGACAATAAGGAGAACGTTAAACCTTCCAATCTTCCGATTTTCCAATCCAATATGACCGAGCTTATCCTTTACGCTATTCTTTTCGCCGCTCTGAGTGGGCATTGCCTATTTGCCGGCAAAATGTATCGCATCGTGCATGAAGACTCCAGTCTGAGTTTTAGGGAAAAAAATGACTGGAAATTCAAGGCATTGCTTTTTCCGGCTTGGTACTGGTTCCAATACCAAAAGAACAAACAGCAGTGAATTCCGCACAAATGGAAACTTTTTAGCCGGAAAGATCGATTCTAGGGGATCACCCTAACCAAATTCTACGGGACTGGTATCCCGATTACTTTTGTAATTTAGCCACATGGAGTACGTCTGGAAACAAAAACCCAAAGCCTCACAAGCAGCCATCGAAAAGCTCGGTAAGGAAATCAATGTGAATCCTATCCTTGCCAACATGCTGATCAATCGGGGTGTGGAAAGTTTCGAGCAGGCCAAAGATTACTTTCGGCCAAGCCTGAGTCTGCTTCACGATCCGTTTTTGATGAAAGACATGGATGCGGCAGTGAACCGCATCGAGCAGGCGGTTCTCAGTCAGGAGAAAATCCTGGTTTATGGAGATTATGATGTGGATGGAACCACTGCTGTCGCCTTGATGTACAGTTTTTTGAAAGGCTTTTATCCCCACGTGGATTTTTACATTCCCGACCGGTACAAGGAAGGCTATGGAATCTCCGAGCGGGGGGTTCGTTTTGCCGCTGAAAATGGCTTTTCCCTGATCATTGCGCTGGACTGCGGGATCAAGGCAATTGACAAGGTTCACCTGGCTTCTGAACTTGGAGTGGATTTCATCATCTGCGATCACCATACTCCGGGAGACGAATTACCAGCAGCAGTCGCGGTGTTGGATTCAAAAAGATCCGACTGCGAGTACCCCTACAAGGAATTGAGCGGATGTGGCGTGGGATTTAAATTGATTCAGGCTTACGCCAAAACCCATGGAATCGAGGAGTCCAGCCTGTACCCTTACCTGGATTTGCTGGTGGTGAGTATCGCCGCGGACATCGTCCCGATCACGGGAGAAAACCGAATTCTGGCCTATTACGGACTGGATCGGATCAACAACACCCCACGGCCCGGGTTAAAGGCTTTGATCCTCCAGGCCAAAGTGGAAAAGGAAATCCAGATTTCGGACATCGTCTTCAAAATCGGGCCTCGGATCAATGCCTCCGGAAGGCTGGAACATGCCCAGGCTTCCGTGGAATTGCTGATCGCACCCAATCTGGACGAGGCCATTGAGCGGGCCAAGCTGGTCGATGAAGTCAACTCCACCCGCCGGAATTTTGATGAAAACATTACCAAGGAAGCCTTTGAAATGCTGGCCATCCGCGAGGAAGAAGCTCAGTGGAATTCGACCGTTCTTTTCAAAGAAGACTGGCACAAAGGGGTGATCGGAATCGTAGCCAGCCGATGCATCGAAAAATACTATCGCCCGACGATCATCCTGACCGAGTCCAACAATAAAGCGACTGGAAGTGCCCGGTCGGTCGTGGATTTTGACATTTACGAAGCGATTGCCGAATGCGCGGATCTGTTGGATCAGTTTGGTGGACACAAGTATGCGGCGGGTTTGACACTTCCCGTGAACAATGTGCCCGCCTTCCAGCAAAAATTCGAGCAAGTCGTCCGCTCCCGGATAGAGGAAACACACCTGAAGCCGGTCATTGAAGTCGATGATATTTTGTTGCTGGATCAGATCAATTACAAGTTTTACAACATTCTCAAGCAGATGGCTCCATTCGGTCCGGGGAATACCGAACCGGTTTTCCGGATTTCCAATGTCTATGCGGATGAGGTCACCGTCTTGAAAGACAAGCATCTCCGTTTCAAAATCGTCCAGGACGGACAGGTCACCACGCCGGTTTGTTTGGGCTTTGGGATGGCTGACCGAGCCAAGGATCCTGATCTGACAACGGTGAATATGCTCCGCGGCAAAATGCGATTCGACATCGTAGCTGAGATGCGGGAGAATTTTTTCCGCGATAAAAGCAGTTTGCAACTCTATGTGAAAGACATCAAATTTGACTGATATGATGCTC
>CAYONF010000004.1:0-69645 GCA_964405255.1 uncultured Limnohabitans sp.
CGCTGGTCCTTTCCGGTGGTCCGATGTTGATCGGAAGATTCCGGGGTAAAAAAATCGGGACTTCAGACATCTGGCGATTTGCTGAAGACTTTAAAGTGGGCAAACTGACACAAGAGGACATGATCGAAGTCGAGTCTTCCATGTCAAGATCTGTAGGTCATTGCGCTCCGATGGGTACGGCCTCCACGATGGCCGCCATGGTCGAAGCCTTGGGTTTGGCCTTGCCTGATAATGCCACCATCCCGGCAGCCGACTCACGGAGAAAGGTCCTGGCCCATATGGCCGGAATGCGAATCGTGGAGATGGTCAAAGAAGACCTGACCATGGATAAAATCCTCACCCGAAAGGCCTTTGAAAACTCCATCATGGTCAATGCCGCCATCGGAGGATCCACCAATTACATCCTGCACCTGACCGCCATTGCCAAGCGAATCGGAGTGGAACTTGATCTGACTGATTTCGATCATTTCTCCGCAAAAATCCCATTGATCGCCAATGTGCAGCCCTCGGGAGAGCATTGGGTGGAAGATCTTTTCTACGCAGGAGGAATGCCGGCAGTCATGAAGGAGATTCAAAAACACCTGCATACCGATGCCATCACAGTCAATGGCAAAACCATCGGAGAAAATATCAACAAAGCCGAATGCTGGGATCGCAACCTGATCGGAACCTTGGAAAACCCAATCAAACCTGAATCAGGAATCGCCGTGCTCAAAGGAAATCTCTGTCCAAACGGAGCCGTGCTGAAGCCGTCCGCTGCCACTCCGAGCCTGTTGAAGCACACAGGCCGAGCCGTGGTGTTTGAAAATATCGACGACTACAAGGCAAAAGTGGACGATCCGAATTTGGACATTGACGAGACCTGTGTCATGGTGATGAAAAATGTAGGCCCGAAAGGCTATCCCGGAATGCCGGAAGTGGGAAACATGGGGCTACCCAAAAAACTCCTCGAAAAAGGAGTCAAAGACATGGTCCGAATCTCCGATGGAAGAATGAGCGGAACTGGATTTGGGACCGTTGTCCTGCACGTATCTCCGGAATCAGCCATCGGTGGACCATTGGCTTTCGTCCAAAACGGGGACCTGATCGAGCTTGATGTGCCAAACAGGTCTTTGAATCTTTTGATCTCTGAAGAGGAATTCGAAAAGCGCCGAGCCAATTTTGTTCCTACCCAGCTTCCGTATGAGCGGGGTTATGTCAACCTGTTTTTGGATAAAGTGAACCAGGCACACGATGGGGTTGACTTTGATTTCCTTCAGGGAAGTTCCGGATCTGAAGTAAAAAGAGATTCCCACTGATTTGTTGACTTCAGACCTGTCAGGTCTTTTCTTAAACTTTTACCCATGAAACCCAACAAAGTAGCCATCATCACCGGCGCAGGCCAGGGAATAGGACTGGAAATCGCCCGAAAGCTGTTGGAAACCGGTTCACAGGTCATTTTAAATGACCTGGAAAAAAGCTTAACCGAAGAGGCTGTTGCTTCTCTTTCCCGTATGGGAAAAGGATCTGTTTTGGGTTGTTCCGGTGATTCCGCATCAGACGAAGTAATTTCTGAGTTGTTGGACTTGGCAATGCGTCATTTCGGGCGCATTGACCAAGTGGTGGCCAATGCCGGGATCACGTTGTTTGGCAGTTTCTTGGACTATTCCCGGGCGGATTTTATGGAAGTCACCCGAGTCAACCAAGCGGGAACTTTCTTCCTGACCCAAGCAGCAGCACGGATTATGAAAACCCAGGAAAATGGGGGCTCGATTTTACTTACCTCCTCTGTCACTGCCCACCAAAGCCACGAAAACCTCGCGGCTTATGCCATGAGTAAAGCCGCCATCGAAATGCTCGCTAAGAATCTGGTTCTTGAACTCGCTCCGTTTGGCATCCGGATCAACACCATTGCTCCCGGAGCTACTTTGACAGAGCGAACTACCTCAGACCCGGATTACGCCAATACCTGGTCCAAACTCACCCCACTTGGACGTCCAGCAAACACCACCGATATTGCCGAAGCAGCCGCTTTTTTGCTTTCTGACGCTGCTCGGCATATCACCGGACAAACTTTGATCGTGGACGGAGGTTGGACCTCCATAAGCCCATCTCCCTATGCCTGAAAATCACCTGATTGCCCAAGCCAAACCACTCGTGTTTAAATCGCCACCACCTTGGAAACTGAGCGGTGAAGGGATAATTCTGATCTTCAAATTCAAGAAAGATTGGGTGGAAAAATCAGGCCTATTGCCCCATCATCTTCAGGGGAAGTTTCGTGGAGGATTGGGTTATGTGATGCTGGTCAAGTATGAAAATTCACCCGTTGGGCCGTATCATGAGTTGTTGATCATTCCGGGGAAATTCCGAAAATCAAAAAAACAGGCCATAACCAAGATCTATGTGGACTCAGAAGCAAGTACGCAAAACGGACGGGCTAATTGGGGAATACCAAAAGAGACCTTGCCTTTTTCATGGAAAAAAGAAGACGGAAGAGACATTATCGAACTGAAATCAGGAGATCAGACTGTCTTTTCAACAGAAATCAGCCATGGTGGCTTGTCTTTTCCCGTGACTACGACGGTACTTCCTATCAGCCTTTGTCAGACCTGGAACAAAGTAAAATACTACACCAAACCTTATGGATTCGGCTGGGGCAAATTGGCCACGGTGAATAAATTGGACCTCAATCCCGAATTTTTTCCGGATATCCGGGGGATCAAGCCCTTGCTCGCAGTCAAAGTCAATCCATTTAAAATCAAATTCCCGGAGCCTACCTATGGGGATGAGTTTATTTGAAAACAAGCGGATCATTGTCACAGGTGCCGGTTCGGGAATTGGATTCGAATTGGTCAGGCAGCTTTTTCCCGACACCAAGGAAATCCTTGCAGTGGATTTTTCAGAAGAAAATCTCAGTTCCCTCCACAGCAAATTCCCAGAAATCCGGGGATGGATTTGGGTAGATTTAAGTGAAAAAGCGGGAAATCAAGGGATCCTGGATTGGGTCAAGGCACATTGGGAGGGAGTCGATTTTTGTTTTGCCAATGCGGGAAAAGCCGAATATGGCCCGGCAGAACTTCAAAACTGGAGGGAAATGGAGGGGATGTTTCAACTCAATGTGTTCAGTCCCATTCAGTTGGGATTGGAATTGAAAGGGCAGTTTCCGCACAGCAGGTTTCGCCACACCATCACCTGCTCGGCTATGGCCCTGTGGGCAATTCCCGGCTATAGCCTGTATGGGGCAAGCAAGTCGGCCTTGCTCCAATGGGCAAGGTCAGTATGGGCAGAACAATCAGGGGATTGGCTGACCCTGGCTTTTCCAATTGCCACTTCTACCGGTTTTTTTCAAGCAGCCGGAAAAGATATCCCCAAAGCCTTCCCGGTTCAGACTCCGTCATGGGTTGCAAAAGAAATTCTGCAGGCCACTGCAAAGGGGAAAAAGAAGGTTTTTCCTTCTTTACTTTTCAGACTGATGCTACACCTCAATAATTTTCTTTACCTTATTCGGCCTATCTATCAGTCACTTGAGTTTAGAAAGTATCAAGTTTGGCTTTCAAAACAAAGATTAAACTAATTAGCTATAAAATCTTCCACCAATTTCATACTATGAAAAATCATCTATTCTTCCTAGCCTTCCTCTGGCTAATCAGCTCTTGCGAGCAAAAAGCGGAAATGCCTGACACACTTCCTTTCAAAGTTGCCAAAGCCTATGGCATAGAGAACTTTGACCAAGTCAATTCCATCGCATACACCTGGAATGTGCAGCGGGATTCTGTAAATGTGATTTCCAGGGATTGGAAATGGAATGTGAAAGACAGCACGGTCTATTTTTCCGATGCTGACACCAGTTTTACCTACAGCTTGACTGCTGATTCTCTTCCCAAACAGGACGGTGCCTTTATCAATGACAAGTACTGGGCGATGATGCCTTTCCAATTGGCTTGGGATACCGGCTATACCTTTGAATCGGCCGAAAATGTCCCTACTCCACTGAAAGGAACCAGTTCCACCAAATTGACCATCGTGTACAATTCCGGAGAACCTGCCGCACCGGGAATGGGCTACACCCCAGGGGATGCTTACGATTTGTATCTAGATGAAAATTACATGATCCTAGAATGGACTTTCCGAAGAGGAAATGGCGCAGAAGGTCGTACTTGGACTTGGGAAAATGTCCAGCAGTTTGGCCCGATCAAGCTCGCCCAGGATCACATGGGGCAAGATGGAAATCGCTTCATCTGGCTGACCAATGTCAAAGTAGAATAGATCCTTTTAAGGAAATTGATTTCAAGCCGTGGGTATTGCTCACGGCTTTTTTTACTTTTAGTCCAGACTCAAAATCAAACCCATCATGAACCGAAGAAACTTTATCTATACCTCTGGAGCACTGATCGGCACAGGATTATTGGCGAATCCGCTTGATGCATTTTCTTTTTCTTCGAAAAAAACCTGGACCGTCGGAGAAATCATGGACACGTATATCGCTCAGGTGCCCAATGCTCCTTTTGCCCAGACGGTAGACACCATCAAGGTGGGTTCGAGAGATACCGTAGTGACCGGAGTGGTGACGACGATGTTTACGACAATGGCAATCATCAAAAAAGCCATTGAGCTGAAGGCCAACCTGATTATTCCCCATGAACCTACGTTCTTCTCGGGACAGGATGAAACAGACTATCTGCAAAATGATCCCGTTTTTCGCGCCAAGTATGATTTGATGGAGAAAAACGGCATCACGCTGTGGCGAAATCACGATTACGTCCATCGGATGACCGATGATGGCGTACGAGTGGGTGTGGTGGGAGACTTAGGCTGGAATGCGTACTACACCCCGGGAAGCCGAATTTTGAATATTCCAAAAACCAATCTCCGAAGCCTGATCAATCACATCAAAACCAAGTTGGGTGTGCCCGCGATGCGCTATGTAGGTGACCTGAATCAAACTTGCTCCAAGGTGCTGCTGCTTCCCGGGGCTGTGGGAGGGCGTCTGCAGATCACCCAAATCATGGAACACCGACCCGATGTCCTGGTCTGCGGAGAGTCCAATGAGTGGGAAACTCCCGAATACGTCCGCGCAGCCAACGAACTGGGAATGAAGCTGGCTATGATCGAGATCGGGCACTCGGCGAGCGAAGAAGGCGGATCTGAGTATGTGAAAAACTGGCTCAATCAACATATGCCTGAGCTGCCAGTCCATCATATTCCTTCGGGGAATTCACTCCAGGTATTTTGATCCAAATGAAAAAGGCCAGTCAAATTGACTGGCCTTTTGAGATGTAAACTGTTCCTCAGTTCTTCTTTTCGAAGTTTTTCTCTAGGTTATTTTTGAGCTTTTGCCACTCGTTTTCGATATCCTTGGTGGTTTTGTTTACTCCGGATTTGATATCGTCCCAGGTGTTTTCTGAGGCCTTTTCGACGTCCTTTATCGCCTTTTCCAAGTCAGATTTCTCCTTCTTGAGCTCCTTTTCCATCTTTTTTAGCTCATCCTGAGCCTCTTCGCTTGCTTCGGATTTCTGCTTTTCCAATTCCTGAATTTTCTGATCGACTTCCGACTCCAATTTTTCCAGTTCGGATTTCAGTTTTTCCCGCTCTTTTTCGAAGTCCACGTTGATTTCCACGAGGCTTTCATCGGAGCTAATCTCCTTGTTTTCCCCACAGGAAAAGGCTGTCATTCCCATAAATGCCAAACCGAGGATGGCCGCTGTTTTTGTTTTCATGGTCTATTGGTTCTAAAATTTCAAATTAGAAAAGATCAGTTGAAGTGTCTACCTCTTCCAATTATCCAGCCAAGTATTCCGGCTTGGCAAAAGAAATCCTTACAAGCTCCAGGTATTTCCCACCTCTGAAAGCGGCATGCATCCCCTGTATTCCCCTGGAATCGGATCGTAGCTCAGGACGTTTTTCCCGATTTCTTCCGAACTGAAATAGGCCCACAGCACTGTGGATTTCAGGCTGCGATAGAAGCCGACCGGTTCCTGAGGCCCCACTCCTGTGCCCCATACCTTGAGAGCAAACTTGGGTGAATTGGCCTCCTGATCTTGGAAGCAGGCAGTTTTATCCTCGGAACTCAACTCGGCAAATACTTTCCCATACTTGGCCTTACAATCTGCATTAAACTTTTCAATGTCGGCTACCACCTGCTTTTGCCCGGCTTCGTCGTAGGTCTTGGCATACATCAGATCAATAAATACATCTGCCTTCACATCCAAACCTCCGGGAATGTCAGTTTTGGGCAAAAGAAAATCCACAAAAGCCGAAATGAATCTAGCCTGATCTTCATTCAAAAACTGAGGAGTCCAAGTCAGTCGATCTTGCTGGGAACATGCCTGAAGCAAGCTGAGGAAAGTCGGAGCTCCGGCAGCAGCGCCTAGCGCCAAAGCTGATTTTTTGAGTGCGTCGCGTCTGTTCATGGCTTAGAGATTCATTTTTTTGAGTTCGGATACGGCATGATTGGCTGCTCGGGCGGTGAGAGCCATGTAGGTCAAAGAAGGATTGACGCAGGAGGAGGAAGTCATGCATGCCCCATCGGTGACAAAGACGTTTTCACAGCCATGCACCTGATTGGTGCCGTTGAGCACAGAGGTTTTTGGATCACGACCCATCCGGGCTGTTCCCATTTCGTGGATCCCAAAGCCCATTTCATGTTTGTTGTCAAACTCCATGATATCTTTCAATCCTGCACGCTCCAGCATTTCTTTAGCATCCTGACGGGCCTGATCGTTGAGCGCGAGTTCATTAGCCTTCCACTCGGCATCGATGGAGAGGGTCGGCTGTCCCCACTTGTCGAGGACATCCTTGTTGAGGTACACTTGGTTTTCGTGATAGGGTAGACATTCCGAAAAGCCCGTGATGAAAAACTCCCAAGGTCCGGGCTTCATCAGGCCGTCCTTAAAGTCTGCACCAAAGGCTTCCTGATTGCTTCCCGCTCCCCAACCGGATCTGCCACCACCACCTTGGAATCCAAATCCCCGGACAAATTTGTCGGATTGAGGGCCATCTTTTAGGTTCACATAGCGGGGAATGTAGATCCCGTTAGGACGTCTCCCTTTGTAGTATTGATCGTCAAAGCCTTCCACGGTACCCATCGCTCCCACCCGATAGGTATGGTCCATCAGGTTGTGGCCGAGTTCCCCGCTGTCATTTCCAAGTCCATTCGGGAATCGGCTCGAAGTGGAGTTCAACAAAATCTGGGTGGTGCTCAAGGTAGAAGCATTCACAAAAATGATCTTGGCTTTGTACACGATCTCCTCGCTTGTCTCCGCATCGATGATTCGGACTCCCGAGGCTTTTCCTTTTTGCTCGTCATATACCACCGACTGAACGATGGAAAAGGGTCGGATCGTCAGATTACCGGTAGCATGCGCTGCAGGTAGCGTCACCGCATTGGAACTGAAGTAGGCGCCATACGGACAGCCACGGTCACATCGATTGCGGTACTGACATTTGCCACGGCCATTGAGCGGTTCGGTGAGGTGGGCTACCCGGCCGATGATTAGATTTCGGCCTTTGAAGTCTTTCTCAATCCGCTCCTTCACGTGTTTTTCCACACAGTTCAGCTCCATCGGAGGCAAAAAGTGTGAGTCTGGCAACTGTGGCAGACCCAACGCTTCGCCGCTTATCCCGGCAAATTTCTCCACATGAGTATACCACGATTCGAGGTCCTTGTATCGAATCGGCCAGTCCACCCCATGCCCGTCTTTGGCATTGGCTTCAAAATCCAAATCCGACCAGCGGTAGGTTTGTTTGCCCCAAAGCAGGGAGCGACCCCCCATCTGATGGGCCCGCACCCATAGAAACGGCTTGACTTCCGTGTAGGGATTCTCGAGGTCATTCGCATGAAAGTGCTCGTTCATCGCTCCAATGAAACCGGATCGGCCACCTTTGGGGTGCTTGGCCTTTTGCTCTGGAGTTAGTCCTCCACGGAGTTCTGTTTCCCAAGGATCGAGAGTCATGGTAGGATAGTCCACCACATGCTCCACGATGCGTCCCCGCTCGAGGACGAGGGTTTTGAGTCCGGCTTCGCAAAGTTCTTTCGCTGCCCAGCCTCCGCTGATTCCCGACCCGATGACGATGGCGTCGTAGGTGAGATTTTTGTCGGCGTCGATGTTAAAATTGGCCATTTACACTAGGTTTATTGAGAACCTAATAATAGCCAAAAACAAGCAAAATCCTTCCAATCCTTGCTATCCAAAGCGCTCTTGGATCAAAATCATCATTCTAAAGTAAACTGACCAAAGAATCCTGTGCCTGAAACAGGCTCCATATTGACTTCATTGAAGGTGCTTCCTGCAAAAGAGACATTGAATGCTACATTGTCCCGGCAGGAATCTTTCCAGGTATAATTGCCCGAGGAAGCATTTGCTCCAAATCTCCAAACGGGATTGGAAATCGTCAAACATTCCTCGCCTTCAATGTTCACAATCAATTTCTGATCTGTCGTGATTTCGAAAGTTGCCATGGTTCCCAATGGAAACGGAGAGGTTGGTTCAGCAAAGGTCAGGACGCATTTATACACTCCCACGGCAGTAGAAGGTACAGTAGCGGCGGTTTCTCCTGCTGCGATAGCAGGAGCGCAACTCGCTCCATTGCAGGACTTGGATTGGGGTTGCTCGTCCTCTGAATCACAGGCAAACACAGTCAGGAGTAGAAATAAGGAGAAAATAAGTTTTTTCATGGATCAAAGAATTTTTGTGATTCTCAAAAATCCAGAAAAGACCAAGGGAATGGAATACGGCAGATGACCTAGATTTGACTAGAAATCGTGAGCCAATAATTTGCCCCGCTAGGGCCGGTATTCCTCATTGATTGAATAAACATAAATAGAATTTGGGGTGAACAAAATTTCGCCATCAGCTCTATTTTTATTCAAAATCCTGGCAAATCTAAGTACCAAAGGTTCGTCCTATTCCAGCCCGGTCTACCGAAGGCAGTTCTAAATTCAATTCTGGATTTTGATTTGTAATTATTGGTTTAAAGAGTGCCAACAGCACAACCCGAATGTTAAAAAAATAAGAATTTCTTAAGTATATTTTCTGATCCCAAAAACATGGAATCCCACCAATGCCAAAATTTAAAAAACATCCTTTAGACCTTACTTTTGAAATTCTGGGGATTAGTGCAATCATCGTTTCTTTTGCCCTTCCTGCATTTTATTTCCAAGACTTACCCGACAGTTTCCCCAGGCATTTTGGTTCGGATGGACTTCCGGACGCCTATGGGGGAAAAGGAATAATCTGGGTCTATCCAATTGTCGGGGCAATCCTATTCATCATCATCGGATTAATCAGCAATATTCCCAGTATGATCAATCTTCCTTTTCAACCAAATCCTGAAAACACTGAAATCTCTCAAAGAAAATACGCTCGAATGATACGTATCCTGAATGTGGGCATGGTCTGCATCCTTGTCTTTATCACCCACAACTCGATTCAAATTGGACTTGGAAATCAAACCCAACTCCCAGATTATTTCACACCCATTTCTTTACTGTTTTTCTTTGGAACTCCTTTGATCTTTATCCTTCCGGATTTGCTGAAAGCCAAAAAATGAACATCGACCCATTCCCATTTTTAGCTCTTGTGCTCGATTTTGGGGGATTTGAGAAATAAAAGCGTGAACCTAATTGACAGGTCATCCCATTTTTTAATCCCTTCTTGCCCCCACCCGCTTTTTCACCTAATTTTCCAACCATGAAAAAAATTACCCTCCTGTTGCTTTTGGCGGCATTTCCCTGTTTCTCTTTTGCGCAGCAAAAGCTCAACAAAGACGAGCAAAAACTCATTGAACTCATCGATAAAAACCACCAGGAAACGCTGGCTCTCCTGGAAGAAGTGGTTAACATCAATTCCGGCTCGCTCAATAAGGAAGGTGTGCGCGAAGTAGGGCGGGTATTTGAGCGGGAATTTCAAAAAATCGGCTTCCAAACGGAGTGGGTGGAGGTCCCCGCAGAAGTCAACCGCGCAGGGCATTTTGTCGCTACCCACAAAGGAACCAAAGGGAAAAAGCTCTTCCTGATCGGGCATCTGGATACGGTCTTTGAGAAGGATATGCCCTTCACGCCTTTCACTTGGCTCAATGACAGCACGGCCACCGGACAGGGCGCCAACGACATGAAGGGTGGCGACGTCCTCGTGTTGGCGAGTCTGAAGGCCCTCTACCAACTCGGCTTGCTGGAGGATCGCACGATCACGGTTTATTTCAATGGAGATGAAGAAAGCACCGGGGATACAGAGCTTTCCCGAAAGGATTTTATCGAGCGGGCCAAACAGCACGACATCGCTTTGGCCTACGAAACTGCCCAAGGCTTCAGTACAGCCACTGTGGCTCGGAGAGGGGCAAGCGGCTGGATGCTGAAGACCACCGGAAAGCAAAGTCACTCTAGCGGAGTCTTCGGGCAAAATGCCGGTTATGGTGCCATTTATGAAGCAGCCCGGATTTTGGACGAGTTCCGCGAAGCTTTAGCCGGTGAAAAGTACCTGACCTTCAATCCCGGGCAGTTTATTGGCGGTTCGGATGTGACCTTGGATCAAACGACCGGAACAGGAACTTCCCTCGGAAAAACCAATATCGTCGCCCGTGAAGCCATCGTGACGGGCGATCTCCGCTTTTTGGGTGAGGCGCAGAAAGAAGCTGCACGAGCCAAAATGCGTGAAATCGTTGCCAAAAATCTGCATCAAACGGATGCCGAGATCACCTTCTATGACAACATCCCTTCCATGGAGCCCAGAGAAGGAAATTATGCCCTTGCCGAGTACCTGAGCAAAGTCAGTGAAGACATGGGGCTGGGTCCGGTAAAACCCGGGGATCCAGGAAGTCGGGGTGCGGGAGACATTTCTTTTGTGGCAGAATTTATGGATTGCCTGGATGGATTGGGCGCTTCAGGGACAGGCGCTCACGCTCCGGGAGAGACGATCAACATGAAGCAATTCCCCGATTTGATCAAAAGAAACACGATCTTGCTTTACCGATTGACCCGATAACCTGATGCGAAAATTTCTAATCCCTGCGGTTTTGGTCGCAGCAGCGCTTGCCTGCCAAGCACCCACACCTCAAGAACCCGAGCCTATGAAACCCCAAAAAATCGTCGTCTACCAGGTTTTTACCCGACTTTTTGGAAATACGAATACCAACAACAAGCCCTGGGGTACCAAGGAAGAAAACGGTGTCGGGAAGTTCAACGACTTCACAGATACCGCTTTGGAAGAGATCAAAAAACTGGGCGTATCCCACATCTGGTACACCGGCGTGCCGCACCATGGTGTGATCGGGGAATTTCCGGAGATAGGTGTGAGTTCGGATGATCCGGATGTGATCAAAGGACGGGCGGGTTCGCCCTATGCCGTTCGGGATTACTATCAAGTCAATCCCGATTTGGCGGTAGACGTGACCAAGCGAATGGAGGAATTCGAAGCCTTGATTGCCCGCACACACAAGCATGGGATGAAGGTGATCATTGATATCGTGCCCAATCACGTTTCCCGCTTTTATGAAGGAAAAAACAACCCGGCCGGAGTTCGGGATTTTGGAGCAGATGATGACAAAACGGTCGAATACACCAAAAACAACAACTTTTACTACATCCCCAATCAGGCCTTTCAGGTTCCCAAATCCAAAAGGAACTATATGCCACTTGGCGGAGAAAAGCATCCCTTAGCGGATGGAAAATTTGAGGAAAACCCTGCCAAATGGACCGGAAATGGCTCACGATTGGCTCAACCTGATTTTGATGATTGGTATGAAACCGTGAAGATCAATTACGGAGTAAGTCCGGATGGGAAAAAGGATTTTGCAGAGTTGCCAGCCGGCGCGGATTCCTTGGATTGGAAGGCGCATTTTGACTTTTGGCAGGGCAAGGAAGTGCCTGATTCTTGGAAAAAATTCAAGGACATCACCCAGTTTTGGCTGGGCAAAGGCGTGGATGGATTCCGATTCGACATGGCCGAGATGGTACCGGTAGAGTTTTGGTCCTACCTGAATTCCCATATCAAAAAGACCAATCCGGAGGCATTTCTATTAGCCGAAGTGTACAATCCCAGCCTCTACCGAGACTACATCCACAAGGGAAAAATGGATTACCTCTACGACAAAGTCGAGCTCTACGATACCCTGAAGCACATCATGCAAGGTCACGGTTCTACAGATAACCTGGTGCCGATCCTAGCAGGCCTGAAAGACATCGAGCACCACATGCTCCACTTTCTGGAAAATCACGACGAGCAGCGAATTGCCAGTCCGGAGTTTGCCGGCAATCCTTGGAAAGCCATGCCCGCCATGGTCGTGTCTGCGACGGTCTCTACTTCTCCGACGATGATTTACTTCGGACAGGAAGTGGGCGAACCCGGAGCGGAGGAGGCAGGTTTTGGAGATCCAAGCCGAACGTCGATTTTTGATTACATCGGCGTGCCACAGCATCAGAAGTGGATGAACGGAGGAAAATTTGACGGAGGGCTACTTTCAGCCAATGAAAAAGCGCTGCGAAACTACTATTCCGAAGTACTAAACTTCACCCGAAACAGTTCGGCGCTGATGGGTGAATATTTAGAACTGCACACCTACAACCGGAAGCAAAACCCTGCTTACACCAACAAAGCCTTCGCTTTAGCCCGCTGGGATGAAAGTCAGAAGCTGATTGTAGTGACCAACTTTGATGAATTCCAATCGGTGAAAACAACGCTCAAACTTTCTCCCGAACTGCTGAAAGCATGGAAGCTGGAAAAAGGTGAGCGGGAAATTCAGGAAGTCATGTTTGGGAAAAAGAAGACCAAGTTGCGAGTGACGGAGGAAGGGGCTGAGATCGACTTGGACTTTGGACCTTGGGAGTCGGCAGTGTTTGAGGTCAATTAAGGAGAAGGAAAAATCATGCCCCGAAAGAAAAAGTCCAGCACCTGGATTTGGATTGCTTTTTTGATTTTTATGACCGTTGCTGGAACCGGATATTTTCTCCTGAGGTACCAAAAACAGATTGAACGCAGGCTCGGTGAATATACGCGAAAAGCCCCTCCATATACAGAAACCTTGAAATTTGAGCAGGTTTTTGACCGATTTTCGGATGGGTTGTTGGGGATCGATGTATCCCAATACCAGGGAAAGATCAACTTCCCCGGTCTCCAGCTTCAGATCCAAAGCAGACGCATTGAGTTCATGATGATTCGGGCTACGATGGGAGATGCAGTGGACAAAGAATTTAAGCGAAACTGGGAGGGTACCCGAACTTTGCCTGTTCTTCGAGGAGCCTACCACTATTACCGTCCCAACGAAAACAGCACCAAGCAGGCGCAAAATTTCATCAAAACTGCCAAACTGCAATCTGGAGACCTGATTCCGATCTTGGACATCGAAAAGCACAGCACCATCCAATCCCGAGACAAACTCCGCGAAGGGCTAAAAAACTGGCTTCGAATCGTGGAGGAGCACTACGGAGTCAAGCCGATGATCTATACCGGAGATCGGTTTTTTTGGGAGGTGCTGCATGCTCACGGATTTGATGAGTACCCCATTTGGGTAGCCAATTACAATGCCGTACTGGAGCCTGAGACGGAGGATTGGGTCATCTGGCAGTTTTCGGAAAAGGGTAGTCTACCAGGAATTGGGGAAAAGATCGATTTGAATGTGCTGCGGGGAGGAAGATTCCAACTGCAAAAGTTGAAAATCCCGTGAAGCCTTTTCCTTTTCAAACTCGGCTTTAGGAATGGAAAGCACCATTCTGTTTTTTCGCTTTATGTGTATCCGTTTTCTTGGACGTTTCAGAATATAACCTGATTAGATAACTGAATAGCCGTACTGTGGACTGTCGTCCGTCGACTGTGGACGAGTATCCGCACCTTATATCGATTGTTTTTGACCAACGTGCATCATGGCGGATACTCATTTCTCGCTTTGTCCTCAGTCCAGCCTAAGGTTCACTTCCTGTGCCTCATACCCAATCCGATGGGTATTCACATACAGAGAATCTCCCGCTGCTGCTGCAATAGGCCCGGTATACAATTTCCAAGGCTCTCTGCTTGACTTCCTCCAGCCAATCATCGCACTGCTAGTCGGGCAGGTTAGGGTGACTTTTCCATCCGAGAATCCTACCTCCGCCTCAGCCGTCACCGGAGGTGTGTCTTTCCCTTTCCACCAGATACGGACCATTTCCATCTCATTCACTGCTCCCAGATCTCCATAATCCTTGATCCAAGCCTCATGGGCTTTGCGCAGCTCCGTTATTTTCCCTGAGAAAGCTGGATCGGAAGCCAGATTTTTGAATTCGTAAGGATCGGATTGGGTGTCGTACAATTCTTCCAAAGGCTTAGATAAGGCAAACCAACGGGCCTGATTTTCATTGAGCTTTCCTTCCTGATGCAGCTTCAGTAAATGCGGCATCAGGGGATTTTGAAGGCGAAAGCGGATATTTTGGTAGTTGGGCTTTTCGGGCATGTAGTTGCGGATGTACTTATACCTTCCGTCGGAGACTGCCCGCACTCGGTCGTATTCGCTGTCCATTCGATCCCGCGCGGCATAAATATAATTGCGTGGACTGGTTGATTTCTGCTCTCCCAAAAAAGCCTTTCCCTGCATGGACTTGGGGATGGGCACTCCGGCCAGCGAAAGCAAAGTCGGCCCAAAGTCCACAAAACTGACCAGCTCTTCATTTCGGGTTCCTACTTGCAGAAAAGGAGCCTTGATCAACAGCGGAACCCGCAATCCCCGATCATACAGTTCCCGCTTCGCATACGGCAGGCCATCCCCGTGATCGGAATAGAAGAAAATGATTGTGCTGTCATAGAGGCTATCTTCCTTCAGTTGCCGGATTACTTCTCCGACCTGATCATCCATTGTCATCACATTGGTGATAAATCTAGCCATAACATATCGGCTAATGGAGTCATCGGGATAGTATGGAGGAAGTTTCACCTTGGCGGGATCGACTTTCAGGGATTCTTTTTCCCGCATCCACACCTGTGATTCATGGGTGGTGGTAAAGTTGAAAATGGCAAAGAAAGGCTGGTTTTTATCCGGACGATTTCGGTAGTGGGCTTTGCTGCTGCTGTCATCCCAGAGCATCACCGGGCTGCGAAACTGGTAATCTTCCTTTGAATTGTTGGTGACATAGTATCCAGCCTGCCTCAGGTAGGCCGGGTAGGGCCACATTCCTTCAGGCAATACGGTAGAATAGCCTTTGAACCCGGGAGGATAGGCATCTCCGGCCACTGCTGAAGCCGCCAACGTTCGCATGTGCTGAGCACCAATCGAGGTCTGATAGGCTCCCGTGATCAAGGCTGCCCGACTCGGAGCGCACACGCCTGCTGTGGAAAAAGCATTCATGTATTGGACGGATTCCTTGGCCAAGGCATTGAGGTGGGGAGTTTTTCCTCCGGTGCCTCCATAGACCTCCAAATGCTCAGGTGACATGTCCTCGCAGACGATCCAGACTATGTTTGGTCGGTTGGGATGGTCAGAATCTTGGGCAAAATTTTCTCGTGAGATAAAAAATACTGTAAAAATAGCGACAAGTCTTGAGGGAAAAGTGCTGAATTTCATAAGGTTTAGAGTTAGGGCTGCTTCAAAATATACTCCTTTTCACCAAAAAATCTGTCAGGGCGCAACCCGAATAGCTGTATTGAATGAAAATTTAGAGGAAAGCAATAATGTCGAAATTCAGAACTTTGGGAAAAGAAAATTCAAAGAAATCTCGCATTGAAAAATTTTCTTTTGAAATCCTTATTCAATTCGTAAATTATTGACTTTCAATCCGAATAGTTTTTTTCATGGATCAATCACCCAAAATCAACCGCAGGGAGTTTCTAGGAACTGCCGCTTCGATTGCCGCTTCTATTTCCATAGTGCCCGCGAATGTCATTGCCGGCACCGGCCACATTCCTCCTTCCGATCAGCTGACTGTCGCCAATATCGGCTGTGGTACGCAAGGCCTACGGGAAATGGGAAGCCTCCTGCAAAACCCAAAAGTACGTGTCGTTGCGGTCTGCGACTCGAATCGATTTTCTACCGACTACATCGACTGGTCAGCCAACGGAATCCGAAACGACATCCGGAAAACCCTCGGGGATGAGTCTTGGTGGAAAGGAAAGCCGGGAATTCCGGGAGGACGGGACATCGGGCAGGAATACGTGGAAAAATACTACGCCAAAAATAAACCTTCGGGCAAGTACAGAGGCTGTGCGAGTTACGAAGATTTCCGTGAGCTTTTTGCCAAAGAAAAAGACCTCGATGCGGTCAAAATTATGACCCCCGACCATACCCATGCTTCCATTGCCTTGGCTGCAATGAACCGAGGCATCCATGTGGTGACGCATAAGCCCATTTCCAACCGGCTATTGGAAGGGAGGAAAGTCATCCAAAAAGCCCAAGAATCCGGAGTCGTCACGCATCTGCTTGCTTGGTCGGACCGACCGGAATACCGGCAGATCAAGGCTTGGATGGATGAAGGTCTGATCGGAGAGCTTCAGGAGATCCACAACTGGTCCTACCGTCCGGTTTGGCAGCAATGGACCAAACGGCCCACTGAAGCCCAGCCCATACCGGATGGATTTAACTGGGAACTATGGCTGGGCCCGGTGCCCGACATGCCCTACCACAAAACCTACACCCACAATGTCTTCCGGGGCTGGTATGAGTTTGGCGGAGGAAGCGTGGCAGACATGGGCCACTACAGCTTGTTTCCACTCTTCGAAACCTTGGGAATTCATCGATCTCCTGTTTCGGCCCGGGCTTTTGGGACCACTTCTCGGGAGGAAATCGATCAAGTCTATCAGTGGGTCAAAAACGATGTGGCCTTTCCTGCCAGCTGCACGATCAAATGGAAATTTCCAGAACAGGAGAAGCTACCGGCATTTGACCTAATCTGGTACGATGGCGGGATGAAGCCTTTTGCATGCGAAGAATTGGAAGTCGATGGAAAAGACACCCCCGAGGAAGGACTGCTGATCGTAGGTTCCAAAGGGAAAATCCTCGGAGGATTTCGAGGAGAAAACCCGATGCTGTTGCCCGAACAAAGAATGGCTTCACGTCCTGAAACCGAGAAGATCAACTCTCGGGATGTGGACCGGAAAACAGATCAGTGGGTAGATGCCATGCTGGAAAAGCAGCAGACGCCAGGAAGTTTTATCCGCGCCCAGACGATTACCGACACGATCAACCTTGGGGCCATTGCCTTGAGAGCCGGCAAAAAAGTGGATTTCGATTCCATCCAAGTCAAGATCACCAATGATGAGGGGGCAAATCGCTTCCTGACACGAGACTACCGGCCTGGCTGGGAAATTTAAAATCTGAATCCTTCCATTTTGTACTTAAAAATGGGCATTCGACACAAGCGATTTAACCAATACACTACTAACCGATAACCTTTAACCCGTAATCTTTTATTATGAACAACAGAAGAGAATTTCTAAAAACAGCCGGTCTAGCTTCAGCAGCCTTGAGCTTTGGCTTACCCCAATTTGCTTTTCCAATGGGAAAAGCGGAAACCTTCAAGATCTCTTTGGCCGAGTGGTCGCTTAACCGTCCCCTCTTTGCGGGCAAAATGAACCATCTGGACTTTGCCATCGAAGCCAAAAAGCACAAAATCGACGCAGTAGAGTACGTCAACCAGTTTTTCAAAGACAAAGCTCAGGACAAAGCTTACCTTCAGGAAATGAAAACCCGAGCCGATGGGGAAGGGGTCACTTCCGTCCTGATTATGATCGATGGAGAAGGACAGCTTGGTGCTGCCAAGCCGGAGGATCGTCAGCAGACCGTTGAAAACCACAAGAAATGGGTCGAAGCGGCCAAATTCCTCGGCTGCCATGCAATCCGGGTCAATGCCTACACGGCGGTACCCTACAGCACCGATCCCAAATTGGAAAAAGAAGCCATCGACGTGTGTAGCTCGACACTTCGCAGAATCTGCCAGTTTGCCGATGACTTTGACATCAACGTCATCGTCGAAAACCATGGTGGCTACTCTTCCAATGGCAAGTGGCTCGCAGAGCTGATCAAGGAGACCGCGCATCCCAGAGCGGGGACTCTACCCGACTTTGGCAACTTCCGAATGCATACCGAGGGAGAAAAAATCTTCAGCTATGACTCCTACCGAGGAGTTGATGAGCTGATGAAATATGCAAAAGGAGTCAGTCTCAAGCCGATGGTTTGGGATGACTATGGAAAAGAGCATCAATTAGACTACGAGCGAATGCTCAAAATTGTCCACGCGCATCGATTCACGGGCTATGTGGGCATCGAGCACGGCGAAAAAGACCGGGAGTGGGAAAGTATCGAAGACATCCGTGTCAATCTCGATCAAGTCCGCAGAACACTGGAAAATGCCTAATGGAAATCCCGGAGCCTAAAACTCCGGGATTTTTTCTTCCCCAATGATTGATCTATTCTACGGACTGAATCCTAAATTGGAGCATGAAACAGCAACTCGGACAACTTTCCCTGCTCGTCAGAGATTACGATGAGGCCATTCGCTACTACACCGAAGTCTTGGATTTTGAACTCTTGGAAGATACCCCGATGAGCGAAACCAAACGATGGGTGAGGGTTGCACCTCCAAGCTCGACCTGCCATCTCCTTCTTGCCAAAGCCGCAAACGAAGCCCAGGAAAGGCAGATCGGAATGCAGGCCGGAGGCCGGGTGTTTCTTTTTCTCTACACGGATGACTTTTGGAGGGATTATCGAAACTACACCTCACGTGGGGTGGAGTTTATCCGCGAACCTGCTGAAGAAAGCTATGGGATCGTTTCGGTCTTCAAGGATTTATATGGAAATCTTTGGGACCTGATCCAGCCGAAGCAATGAGCAATTATCAATGAGCAATTATCAATGAGCAATTATCAATGAGCAATTATCAATAATCAATTTTTAAAAAACTTGGAAGCTCAACCCAACAATCCCCTTCACGGACTTAGACTCGACACCATTTTGGAGCAATTGGTAGCGCACTACGGCTGGAAAGAGCTCGGTGAGCGGATTCCTATCCGATGTTTCACCTACGATCCATCGATCAAGTCAAGCTTGACCTTCCTGCGCAAAACTCCCTGGGCACGCGAGCGGGTAGAGGGTCTTTATCTGAAGATGCTTCGGGACACGAAGTGACTTTTGAGGCCCTTTCATATTTCGAAGATTTTTCTTTTTTGGGAAAAAATAGCTCGCGAAGACGCAAAGAGAGGGGATAAAAAATCCTACCGGGTTTTAAAAATTGTTAGCCTGCTTTTCAGAAAGCAGGATTTTTAAGCTCGGTTGAAGAAGTCCAGTTTCTGGAGAAACTAGGCATCTGCTAGTCTCCAACCTTGGAGGCCTTTTTGTAGATCGCGAAAGTTTTATTTTTGGAAAACAGATATACGATCAATCATCGTATATTCGGGTAAAATCCAAATCCAATGAAAGTTACCGCCTTGATATCAGATGAGTTGATTGCGGAAGCCATGGAGCTGTCTCAGGCTAAAAACATCACGGAGACGGTCAAGATCGCTTTGCAGGAATATGTTGCGACCCAAAAACTGAAAGCAGCTTCCCAAATGATTGCGGCCGAACCTTTGGAGTTTTATTGGACGGCAGAGGAGCTCCGAAAAAAGAATAACTCATGAGGGGAGTACTTTTCGATACTTCCATCTGGATTGAGTATTTCAAAGCCAATCCAAGTTTTTTCACCTCTTGCCAAAGACTTTTGGATAAGCGATTTGTTTGGACCTTGGAAGTGATCTTCGGGGAACTGGTTCAAGGAGCAAAGGGAAAAAGAGAACTGGAGATGCTGGCCATTTTTTATCAAAATACGCCCAAAATCAACTCCTCCGATTTACCCTATCATGCCGGAATTTTATCGCAAAAACACCGGCTTTTGAATCAGGGAATAGGACTGATCGATTCCATGATTATTTTGGCCAGTCTGGAAAATGACCTGCGTTTTTGGACTTTGGATAAGAAAATCATCCGCTTTTTGGAGGAAAACTATCCAGCTCATTTGTATACCCAATGGCAAACCTAGCTTTTCTGGTCTGACTTAGATCCAGAGGGTGATTGATCCCGAAACAACCCTTTTGCATAAAAAAGCCCAGATCATAGATCCGGGCTTTTATTTACTGATAGTGGTTAAAATTATACGTAGTTATTAAGCATCACCGGCATCACAAGCATCAGAATGTCCTCATTGGTATCCTGTTCAACCGGAAGAATCAAACCTGCACGGTTTGGAGCACTGAATCTCAGGCTTACTTCTTTGCAGCTGAGGTTATTCAGCATTTCAACCAGGAATTTTGCATTGAATCCGATTTCAATGTCCTCTCCCTCATGGTCGCAAGACAATCGTTCATTCGCTTCATTGGAGAAGTCCAAGTCTTCGGCTGAGATCATCAGTTCGCTTCCGGTCAACTTCAGTCTCACCTGATGGGTGGTTTTGTTCGCATAAATCGCAATTCGGCGAAGCGAACCCAACAGTTCCAGACGATCGATATTCATTCGGTTTGGATTGTCTACCGGAATGACATTTTCGTAATCTGGGAATCGCTCGTCAATCAGACGGCAAATCATCTTGATGTTGTTAAACTTGAAGTAAGCATTGGACTGATTGAACTCCACGGTTACCGGTACGTTTTCGGAAGGCAAAGTAGACTTCAACAGGTTTAGTGCTTTCCGTGGGATGATCAGGCTTGCCCCGTTTGGAGAAGCCACATCGACTCTTCGGTAACGGATCAGACGGTGTCCATCCGTAGCTACAAAAGTGGTATTAGTCGCACTCAGATTGATGTAAACCCCGGTCATCGCAGGCCTGAGTTCGTCGGAACTCGTGGCAAAAATGGTATTGGAAATAGCCGAAGAAAGCACCTCAGTGGACATGTCTACCGTGGTGGCATTGTTGACAGTCGGTATCTTAGGGAAGTCAGTTGCATTCTCACCGGCCAATCTGTAGCGACCGTTATCAGAACTGATTTCGACTGCGTAAGTATCGTGATCGATGCTGAAAGTCACCGGCTGCTCGGGCAGGTTTTTCAGGGTTTCGATCAGAATCCTGGCCGGTACGGCAATATTTCCATCTTCTTTTGCTTCTACATGAAGCTGAGTCATCATGGAGGTCTGCAAGTCCGAAGCGGTGATGGTCAAAACTGAGTCCTTGATCTCAAAAAGGAAGTTCTCCAAAATGGGAACCACCGGATTGGTAGTCACGACACCGTTGATGGCCGACAGTTGCTTCAATAAGGCAGAAGAGGAAACAATAAATTTCATAAGAGTATCATTTTTCTAGGTCTTAAGAAATCTCACATGGTGGAAGATAATGCCTCTGTTCGAGATTATTCCGCATGCCCGATTTCTTATCGTAGGGCTTAGTATTTGTTTAGATCCAATGGGGTAAATTTATAAATAAAATGCTAATTCGGTGGATCGGGATCACCTTAAGCGGAAATTTTCTGAACTTAATTTTCCAGCCTACCCAAGCTGTTTTTTTGAATACCTGATCTTCCTCAAATACAGGATAATTACTCCGATTAAGCTCAAAATCAGGACGGGAAGGACCACATTTATCCCTTGCCATAAGGTCTTTTGCTCTGCGATTTTCACTTTATCGAGCGGTCTAATCTGAAGCGTCCGGGTGCGGGCTGCGATGATTCCCTCCGGATCGCTGAGGTATTGTACCAGGTTTTGCAGCAATTGCTTATTGGCAAAAGTCGTCTGAGCGAAGGGATCCTCCCCCAAAATCAGAGGTTGCGTTCGCTCCAGATTGAGCTGGCTCTGAAAAACCGAACCGTCTCCAAAAACCACCACTTTTCCTTTTCCGCTCTCTTTGAAATCGGCTTTGGAAAAGCCCTCAGGGATAAACCGGTTTTTGAAAAGTGAGGTAAACTCGCCTTCAAGCAGATAGGCCAAAGGAAGATTCTTAAGACCAAACTCTTCCACCTTTGGTTCTTGCTGCATTTCCGAAAATGCAACCCGGGCTGGTGCCGGAAGGATTCGTTCATATTCCGAACCAAAGATCAGCGGAGTTTTGCGTACACCGTCGGATTTGACCGTATCCAAACTACTGGCAAAGCGAAAATTAACCTGATCCAAGGCCTTGGTGATTGGGTGCGTTGTCATCCTGCCTGCATTGAAAAAGTAGGGCCAAGGCAAAGGAACCAGTTGCTGCTGATTTCCAAAATTACCCCCCATGACCGGGATATAGCTGAAATTGAGGTCTTGAATCAGGTCTTTATTGATCCGGACTCCAAATCGAAAAAGCAAACGGTCGAGGTCGGTTTCCAATGGAAAAGAAAAGGTCCCTTCTCCTCCAGCCTGTGTCACATCCACATCCACTCCTTCGGCAGCTACCACCAGATTCCCTCCCTGCATCACGTATTGATCCAAGAGGTAAAGTTCTCGTTCGCTGTAAGTTTGCTTCGGACCCAAGATCAAAACAGTCGAAAATGAGCTCAAATCCTTGACGGACTTGGCTTGATCCATAGGGACTTTGAAGACTTCAAACTGTCCGTCCAATGCCTCCACCACGCCAAATCCTTCATCTTCGCTCAACTCTCCATGTCCGATGATCAGAGCAATGGCTCCTTTTTCGGGTTGGATCAACTTTCGGATTGCATTGCTGAGTTCAAATTCCAGATTCTCGATTGAGGAGTTCAGGATTTGATCGGGAGACATGCCCCGTTCCCCTTTCAAAACCAAGGCTCCGGTTTCAAATTCATCATCACTGACCAAAATCCCAGGAAAAATCAGTTGGGCATTTTGCCCGGAGTTTTGATTTACATAAAGATTGGTGGGATTGATCCCATAGTCAGCCAAGGTGTAGATAAAATCCTCCTGGAGCGAATCTACCACGGTCAGGGGATCAAAATAAGAAACAGTGATTTTCTCGGCAGAGTAAGCATTGAATGTCCGAACGGTTTCCTCGATGGATTTCTGAAGTCTTCGCATGCCACCAGGTAGATTTTCTCCGGTCAGCAGAATGTCCACATGAAGGGGACGGTCCAGATTTTCAAGCAATTCTTTGGTGGCGGGATGCAGGGAAAATCGCTTTTCCTCCGTCAGATCAATCCGAAACCGAAGGAACTGACCCAGCAAAAAAAGGATCAAAACCCCTCCAAAAAGGATCAAAAAAGGCCTAATCGTATGCATCCCGGATTTTTTCATTTCTTTCTCAAAACCAAAACCGATGCTCCCAAAAACACCCAAATCATCCCCAACAGGAAAAAAACATCCCGACTGTCCACCACACCTCTACTGAGGCTGTTGTAGTGGTAACTGAGACTCAACTCCTCCACCCAATAAGCCATTTCTCCGGTCAGCATTTCTGCCAAAGCAGTCAATCCAAAATAAAGGACGAAACAGCCAAAAACTCCAAGGACGAACGCCACCACCTGCTGTGAGGTCAGGGAACTGGCGAAAAGCCCCACTGCTGCAAAGGCAGCCCCAATCATCAGCAATCCCATCCAACTTCCGAAAAAACCTGCCAGGTCAAGGTTGCCGACTGGATCACCCAGTTGGAAAATACTGAACGCATAAAGCAGCGTAGGCAAAACCGCCAGAAAAACCAGGGCCAAAAGAGCAAAATATTTCGCCAGAATAATCTGAACCAAGGAAAGGGGAGCGGTCCGCAAAAGCTCCCAAGTACCCGTTTTTCGCTCCTCAGAAACTGAGCGCATGGAAATCGCCGGAATCAAAAATGTAAAAACATAGGGGGTGTAGGAAAAGAGCGCTTCCAAATCGGAAAAGCCATAATCGAGAACCGAACTTTCAGGAAAAACCCATACGATCAATCCCAAAGCCACCAGAAACAACGCCAAAACCAGGTAGCCGGTGAGGCTTCCAAAAAAGGCATTGATTTCTTTCAAAAACAGGCTTTTCATGAATTTTGGGTGATTTCACGGAATAGCGTTTCCAGATTTTTTTTGCTCTGGTTTAGGCTGTTCAGGTTCAAAGATCGCTCGGAGACAATCTGCATCAGGATTTTCCGGGTCTCGGAAGGATCAGTCGTTTCGATGACCAACTCCCGGTTTCCTTTTTCACCAAATCGCACCTTGCCTAATTTTTCAAACCAAGTCAATTCCAGGTTTTCTTCGGTTTCCAGAACCAATTCTGTCTTTCCTGCACCTGATTTCAATTCAGAAAGCGGACTTGCTGCCAGGATTTTTCCTTTGTTGATGATCACCACATCCTGACAGATTGCTTCTACCTCCTGCATGATGTGGGTGGAAAAAATCAGGGTTTTGTTCTCTGCGATTTCCCGGATCAGGTTTCTGATTTCTACGAGCTGATTTGGATCCAGGCCAGTGGTAGGTTCATCCAAAATCACCACTTGAGGATCGTGAATCAGTGCTCTTGCCAGCCCGACTCTTTGCCGGTACCCTTTAGAAAGTTGCCCGATTTTCTTGTGTTGCTCCGGAGAAAGCCCGGTCTTCCTGACCAGTTCATTGACTCTTTCACGAATTTGGCCAGACTTCATTCCATAGAGTCCGCCGGAAAACTCCAGAAATTCCCTGACATACAAATCCAGGTAAAGCGGATTGTTCTCCGGGAGATAGCCGATTTTGGAACTGATTTTCTTTGGATTCCCCAAAGCATCCTCTCCCAGAATTTTCACCTCACCCGAATCGGCCCTCAGATACCCCGTAATGATCTTCATCGTAGTGGATTTTCCCGCACCATTGGGTCCGAGAAAACCCAATATTCTTCCCGGCATAGCGGAAAAGCTCACGTCATCGAGGGCTTTTTGAGTACCGTATAGCTTTCTGAGAAGGGAGACTTCGAGTGACATAAAAAGGAAGGACCAAAGAGAAAATCACCCGCATGGCAGGGGTAAAATCCCCTTTGGTCAGCTCGGACAAAAATAGGGAATGAGGGTGGAATGGCAAGATTTCAGTGGGCAGTTTTCAGTAATCAGTGAACAGAGTCCTAAAGGCGACTGCCTACTGATTACTGCATACTTCTCAATTGCCTACTGTTTTTTTCCTTTCGGTCTCAATGGTCTGCATTCCACATCCGCCACAAAGTAATTGGGATGTGTTTCCAGTGTCTGCACGATGGTCTGCGCCACATCGATCGGTCGCATCATGTTTTCATGCGCCTGCATTCCCGGAATGTTGTCGAAGAAATTGGTTTGGATCGATCCCGGATAAATGGTTGAAACCTTGATCCCGAAATCACGAAGTTCCATGTACATCGAGTGAGAGATCCCTCGGACAGCGTGTTTGGTTCCCACATATCCTGCAAAATTGGCTACACCGTTTAGTCCTGCGATGGAAGCGACATTGATGATATGACCTTCGTCAGCGAGTTTCATGGCGGGGACCAACCGTTTGCTCACATAGAAAATCCCATGAACGTTGGTATCAAACATGGACTTCCAATCAGAAGATGACATCGTTTCAACTGGTCCAGCCACCCCAAAACCGGCATTATTCACCAAAATCCGGATATCCGATCCCAGTTTTGCCACAGTCTCTTGATAGGCTTTTTCGACCTGATCCTCTACGGCCACATCGCAGGAGAAAAAGTGGAAGTTCGGATGGCTGAGTTCAGGTTTGTTTCTGCCCCAACCCGCCACGATGGTTCCTTTTTCGAGTAAAAGTTTGACCAATTCCAGCCCGATCCCTTTGCTTACCCCAGTCACGACGGCGATTGTATTTTTGAGCTCCATAGTTTTTTCGTTTTTGGTAAAAAGTCAAATCCCTATAAAAAGTTCTGCCGAAACAGAATTTATACCGAAGGAGAAGGATTATTAACTGATCTCTGCTAATTTTCAAACCTCCCAACTAATCGCCAATCCAACCTTATCCCAAATTATCAAATGAAAAAACTTTTCATCCCCTTAGTTATGCTTAGCGGAATAGCCGTAGGCCAAACAAAACTTCGCCCCGAAATCGACAAAAAAGCAGGCGCCATTGAGTCCAAAGTAATCGAATGGCGACGCGATATCCATCAAAATCCAGAGCTTGGAAATAAGGAAACCCGTACAGCTAAAAAAATCGCTGATCACCTGCGCTCACTCGGAATCGAGGTTCAAGAAGGCGTGGCTGTGACCGGCGTGGTCGGTGTTTTGAAAGGCGGCAAGCCCGGTCCAACCGTGGCCCTTCGGGCTGACATGGATGCCTTGCCCGTGACTGAGCGTGTGGACCTGCCGTTCAAGTCTACTGTCACCACCACGTACAACGGTCAGCAGACCGGAGTCATGCATGCCTGCGGTCACGACACCCATGTGGCCATCCTGATGGGAGCTGCAGAAGTCCTTGCCAGCATGCGAAATGAGCTCCAAGGAAATGTGAAATTTATTTTCCAACCCGCTGAGGAAGGAATCTATGAACCGGGAGTCACCACTTGGGGTGCCAAACAAATGGTAGAAGAAGGCGTGATGAAAGATGTCGATGCCATCTTCGGACTTCACATTTCCTCCCAAACGGAGGTAGGAAAAATCGGCTATCGTTCCGGACCAGCCCAAGCAGCAGTGGATAATCTGGAGATCATCGTCCATGGAACTCAGGCTCACGGAGCTTCGCCTTGGTCTGGTGTAGATCCCATCGTGACAGCTTCTCAGATTGTCACCGGACTTCAGACCATTCTTTCCCGAAGTGTAAACGTCACCCAAAACCCTGCTGTAGTGACCGTTGGAGCGATTCACGGTGGAATCCGCCATAATATTATTCCGGAAAAAGTGGAAATGATCGGAACCATCCGGACTTTCGGAGACGAGCAGCAGGCTTTGGTTCACCGACGAATCACCGAAATTGCAACCAATATCGCTGAGAGTGCCGGAGCAAAAGCTGAAGTCAACATCACCAAATTGTATCCCTCCACGGTCAATGATCCTGACCTGACCGCAGCGATGGTTGCCACTATGGAAGCTGCAGCTGGAAAAGAAAACATCAACTACAACCCTCCGGTGACAGGTGCTGAGGATTTCAGCTTTTATCAGCGGGAAAAACCCGGACTGTTTATCGGCTTGGGGGGGATGAAAAAAGGCGGAGATCCGACAAAAACTCCCTCCCACCACACCCCCGACTTCTACATCGACGAAGGAGGTTTTGTGTTGGGAATGCGGGTATTGAGCTACTTCGTGGTGGATTACATGGGTATGAAAAAGTGATCAGACCCTAGCTGGTAGACCATAGTCAATGGAAAAACCCCTTCTGAAGTCATTCAGGAGGGGTTTGAATTTATATACACAGTAAGCAATTGCTTGATACATTTAATTAAATTTAATTTCACCCGACCCTTATTATGAAAAAAATCCTCCTTCCACTTCTGTTGATCTCTGCCTCGGCGCTGGGTCAGTCCAAACTTCGACCCGAAATTGATTCCCGAGCCAATGCCATTGAATCCAAAGTGATCGAATGGCGTAGGGACTTCCACCAGCATCCTGAACTCGGCAATCAGGAGGTTCGCACGGCAAAAATCGTCGCGGATCATCTTCGTGCTTTAGGAATGGAAGTCACTGAAAAAGTGGCCGTAACCGGAGTAGTAGGCGTACTTCGTGGAGGTAAACCCGGTCCCATGGTCGCTCTTCGCGCGGATATGGATGCCCTTCCGGTCACAGAACGGGTGGACGTGCCTTTCAAATCAACCGTCACCACGACTTTTGCGGGGCAACAGACAGGCGTCATGCATGCCTGCGGCCACGACTCACATACCGCCATCCTCATGGGTGTGGCAGAAGTACTTGCCGGGATGAAAGATCAATTGGAAGGCTCTGTGAAATTCATCTTTCAACCTGCGGAAGAAGGTGTGAGCGACGTGGATATGGCAGGTGCGGAACTCATGGTAAAAGAAGGCGTGATGAAGGACGTGGACGCAGTCTTTGGCCTTCACATTTGGGCACAGGTTGAAGCCGGAAAAATCGGCTACCGCCCAGGACCAACCATGGCGGCAGTGGATATTTTGGGAATCAACGTTCACGGAACACAATCCCACGGCGCCGCCCCTTGGTCGGGAGTTGATCCGGTTGTCACCTCTGCCCAGATCGTGACCGGACTTCAGACTATCCTTTCACGGAGTGTCAATGTCACCGAAAACCCCGCTGTAGTGTCCGTTGGAGCCATTCACGGAGGAATCCGTCACAACATTATCCCTGAAAAAGTGGAAATGATCGGCACCATCCGGACTTTCGGAGAGGATCAACAGGCTTTGGTTCACCGAAGAATCAACGAAATCGCAACCAACATCGCAGAAAGTGCCGGAGCAAAAGCAGAAGTTACCATTACCAAGCTTTATCCCTCCACTGTGAACGACGAAGCCTTAACCGCCAAAATGGCTCCTACCATTGAAGCTGCGGCAGGAAAGGACCATGTGGTCATCATGGACCCCATGACCGGTTCAGAAGATTTTAGCTTTTTCCAACGGGAAAAGCCGGGGGTATTCATCTTTTTGGGAGGAATGAAACCCGGAGCTGATCCCTTGAAAACACCTTCACACCATACCCCTGACTTTTACCTGGACGAAAGCGGATTTAAGCTGGGCGTACGGGTGTTGAGCTATTTTGCGGTGGATTATATGGGGATGAAAAAGTAAATAAGGCCACAGCTGATAGACCATAGTCCATAGAAAACCCCTCCCGGAGCAATTTGGGAGGTTTTTTTTTTATTGGTCAAACCACCATTCCGGCAATTGACTGGTACTGTTCGGAAAAGCGTTGCAGCTTAGGCAGGTGGGTTTGTATTCGGTGGCACGTTTGCCGGGAATGTACTCGCAGATTTCCTCCAGGAAATACGGTACATCAGCCCGGGTCGTGTAAATCCTTGCAACCTTTGCTTTAGCTACCTCAAAATACCCTAAGACCACTTCATCCGGGTCATTGACATTAAAGAGGTTTCCCCGAATGGGAGCTGGTGGAGTGTCAAAAACTGACCCCGTATTATTCACTAACTCCCTGACCTTAGCCCAATAGTCAAATGCATCCTCGTCTATGCTCAATTGCCGAACATTGAAATAATGACGGCTGAGAAATGACTGGTCAATCAGCCGCTTTGCAACGACTTGAGTGCTTTTCCCTCCAGGTTTGTTGAGTAAATCCCCATTGACCAGCGTAATCCGTTCAGGATCTGAAATTTCAAACACATAGCAGGGAGGGGGTGGCGTATTAAATGGATTGGGGAAAAAAGTCAAATCCCAAAAATATGCCTCATCGACAGACCAGCGAAGGTAATAATTGCCCACCTGATCCGGCAAAGTTACCTCAGACGCAATGCTGATCAAGGCAGCCTCCGGATTATCTTCCAATCTGGCCCGCTCAAAGGTGTAACTCAATTGATCCGAACCGATCACCTCCGGCATGGTCTGAGGCTTTGACCGATACACCTGTCCTCCTGCAAAGACCTCCAAATAATACTCCAATCCGTCTCGGGGTGGCTGAAATCCCTCCAACTCGTACCTTCCGGATTTCTTTTCCTTATAGTTCCAGACTTGGTTGAGTTCTGGGCAGATTAAGTTTACCAAGGCTCCCGAAACGGGCCGGGGCAAATCATTGAGCGTGTAAATTTGACTGTTGGGATCCGCAAGGAGAGGTTGCCGGGCATCGGAAGTGGTTTCGGACAAAAAAACCACCTGCGTCTCATCCAAATCGGTCAAGGTTCCAGATACGATCAGTCGCTCCTTTTCCGGCCTGTCCAATTCGAAGCTGATCTTCTCCACACAGGATTGTAAACCTGTCAAAAGCAGAGCCCAAACACAAATGCTAAACCTATTCATCGCCACCTCCAAATTGAATGCTGTAAGTAATGGATGGAAAAACAGATCCCAAAATCGCCAGACGATAGGGTCTCAATTGCTGGGAATCCCCATCCTTTTTCCAAAAGACCGAATAGGCATTTTTTCTCCCCAACAGATTATAAATACTGAAATTCAAACTGTCTCCCTTTTTGGAAAACACTTTCTCAACCGTGTAGGACAGATCGACCCGGAAATAATCCGGAATCCGGTATTGATTTCGGGTGGAATAATCCGGTACAACCAATCCGCCGTTTAGAATGTATGAGGCATTTACCGCACTGACCGGTCTGCCGGTGGAATAATTAATGGCCAGATTGAAGAGCCCCCGGGGGTACATTTTTCGGCTGAGAATAAAATTCACCTCGTGAGGCTTGTCATAGTTGGACGGGAACCACTCGTTTTGATTGATCTGCTCTTCTTCGAATTCACTTTGTGACCTGAAAAACGAGCGGGAATAGGTATAGGCTAACCAGCCCGTCACGACTCCCAAGTTTTTCTTGATCAAAAACTCCGCACCATAGGCCTCTCCTTGTCCAAAAACGAGTTCGGTTTCCATGTGGGGATTCAGGAAAATCTGTGCAAAATCCCGGTATTCGACCTGATTGATGCTGGTTCTGTAAAAGGCATCAATGGAGTATTCCCAGGTATTTCCCTTGGAATTTTTGAATATCCCCAGGGAAAAATTATCCGATCGCTGAGGAGAAATGTAAGTCGTACTCAACTGCCAAAGGTCGATCGGTGTCGGCCCAAAGGTATTTGAAATCGACTGGATGTACTGGAAAAGCCGGGCATAGCTCAGCTTCACTGAAAGGCTGGAACTGATATTCTGGCGAAGGGAAAACCGGGGTTCCAATCCGGAATAAGTTTTGATTTTTCCTGACGAAAAGTACGTTTCGCCCGTGATTTCATCGGCACTGATCGGAGCGTTGGGGTTGTACTGGTAGACGGTATCGGGTCCAAGCTGGGAATAGCCGGAATAGCGCAATCCGGCCACAAAACCGGTATTTTCACCCAATTCATATTCCAAAGAAAGAAAGCCAGAAAGTTCCATTCCCCTTTCCTTTCCTACTTGCTCTTCCTGCACTGCAGAGCTTTCATCGAATGGTTGGATTCGCTCGGGCTTTCCTTTGTAATAAATCCCCTCAATCCCTCCAGTCAGAGCCAAAGATTCCGTGGCCCAGGTAGCTGAAACTTTACCTTGTTGATAGCGCATCCCATTTTGAACCCGGGCAGCATCTACCCCTTCCGGATCGAAAAAGGCATTGTCAAAATTCCCGTCGGCCACCAAAGCCGAAATAGAAATGCTTTCTCCCAAAACTCCTTTGTACCGCAGGGAACTGATCCGATTGGCCCATTCGTATCCAAACTGATCCGAAAACTGAAACTCATCACCTGTCATCAGGGTGTTAGCTTCCAGCTGATGACCTTTTCCCAAATCCCAATTCAGTCCTAAATAACCATCGTAAAAATTGAGTCTGCTGTTTTGAATATCCAGATCCCTGGCTTGATTGAGCAGCCAGTTGACATTCGAGAGGCGGCCTCCAAAAATGACCGAAATCCGGTCTTTCATGATCGGTCCTTCCAGAAGGATTTTCCCATTGGAAGTACCCAAGCCCACCTGACCTCTCCAGCTTTCAGAGCTTCCCGGCCGCATCAGGATGTTCAACGCCGAACCTGCCCGTCCACCAAAAGTAGAAGGCAGGTTGCCTTTGTACAGGGTAAAAGTTTCCGTCACATCGGTATTGAATCCGGACAAAAATCCCAACGCATGATTGGAGCTGAGCACCAGGGCTTCGTTCATCAGGAGGAGATTTTGGTCCGCTTTGGCTCCACGGACATTGATTCCGGATGTCCCTTCCCCCATCGAGCTCACCCCCGGCAAAAGTTGAAGTCCCTTGAAAATATCTGCTTCTCCCAGAAATGCCGGAATGGCTTTCAGCTCCCGGGTGGTCAGTTTGGTCACTCCGGTGATGGGATTTCTTACATTCCGGTCAGGTTCGTCCGACATGACGACCACTCCCTCCAGTTCAAAATTTTTCTCTTCCATTTCCAGATTGACCACGCCATTGGCGTAGAGCAGGATACGGGTAAAAATCGGGATTTGGGAAACATGGCGAAATGCCACCTTGTGATCCCCTGGTGTAAGGGCGACAAAATAGGTCCCAAACTTGTCAGTGCTGACTCCGGTAAAGAGTCCGTCCACGTGAATCCCTACTCCCTGAATAGGTTTGCCACTGTCTTTTAGGGTGATCTTTCCTGTCAACACATAGGTTTGGGGATGGCTGGCGCCGCTTTCCCCAAAGGAAAAAGTCAAGGAATCTGACTGGCCATACAGCGGAACTATTGCTGACAAAAAGAGAAAAATTAACCCGGTACAAAATTTCATCATATCGCTTTCAAGAAACCTATTTTTTTCAAAAAATTGCATCTAAAAAATAAAAACGTCCAAATCTGATTTTCGTTATCATCATTCAAAAGAGTCAGAAAGATGAAAAAACTACCTTATTTCCTTCTGGTCTGGGTTTTGTTTTTCGGCTGCACGAAAGAGGAAGAGCCTGAAGTTGATGCCTTTGTTTTCGGAAAATGGGACCTGCTTTGTGAATCCAACTGCATCCAGATTTATAAGTTGGACCAAGGAAAACTCTTCGTGGACAACATGAATTCCTTTCGGGATGCTCCCATTATTACCTACAAGACTACTCCCTTGTCAGCTCAATCAGCTGCATTAGCCCAAGAGTTACGAGAGGCTTTTCCTGAATCGTACCTGTTCCCCAGAGGACTCGATTTCATTTCCTGTCCCGACTGTGCTGAGCAAGGTGGCTATTACCTAGCTTTTGAAAATTCTACTGGGACTTTATGGTGGCAAGTGGGTGACATCCCGGAAATCTGGCCTGAAGAAATCAGGCCCTTCATGGAAAAGCTTGAGGCAACCCTAGCCCAACTGCCTGCAAACTAAAGCTGGGCGACCAATTCTCGCATAATCAGACTCATGACAGGCTCGGCCTTGCCGGCAGCTTGGATGACATCTTCGAGGGAAATTTTATGGATTTTGCCTTCGACACCCAAGTCGGTGATGGCTGAAATCCCAAACACTTCCATTCCCGAGTGCCTTGCCACCAAGACTTCCGGTACGGTACTCATTCCGACTGCATCTCCGCCGATAATCCGCAGGTATTTGTATTCGGCGGGAGTCTCCAGATTGGGTCCCTCGACACCGCAATACACGCCGGTGTGAAGCTTAATACCTTCCTTTTCGGCGATTCCAAGCGCTTTCTCAATCAGTCTTTTGGAGTAGGCATCGCTCATATCCGGAAATCTGGGTCCCAATTCGTCGAAGTTTTTTCCTCTGAGGGGATTTTCAGGGAAAAGGTTGATGTGATCCGAAATGATCATCACCTCTCCCACTTCCTGCGCGGGGTTTAATCCTCCACAGGCATTGGATACCATGAGGGTGCTGACTCCCAGCTTTTTCATGACTCTCACCGGAAACGTGACCTCCTTCATGGAATAGCCTTCATAGTAGTGGAATCGGCCTTTCATGGCCACTACTTTTTTGCCGGAAAGCGTCCCAAAAATCAACTTCCCAGAATGGCTCTCGACCGTGGAAACCGGAAAATGAGGAATATCCTTGTAGTCAATTTCCAGTTCGGTCTCAATCTGGTTGCCCAGACTTCCCAATCCGGTGCCTAAAATAATTCCGATGGAAACTGACGAGGGGCTCAACTTCTGGATAAAAGTGACCGCTTCTTGAATTTGCTTGAGGTAGTCCATGATTTTTAGCTGATCTAGAGGCAAAGATAGAATTTTGGATAAGGCTTAGAACTTTTCACCCTGCTTGCTTGTAGTAGGAACAGAAAAATCATCCTCATGATCAAAATAATCGTCGGCACCAACCGCAAAAATTCAGTTTCTAAGACAATTGCGGAACTATATCAGTCTGTCCTAGCCGAAAAAGGTGCGGAATCAGAAATTCTGGAACTGTCCGATTTGCCTGCAGATTTTATCGAAACAGCCCTCTATGAAAACAACGGTAAAAACCCGGGCTACAATGCCTTTCATGACCGGGTCAAGGAGGGGAAGAAATTTGTGTTCATTGTACCGGAGTACAATGGGTCTTTCCCGGGTATCCTGAAAACATTCATCGACGGAATGACCTATCCGAATACCTTCCGGAATAAAAAATGTGCTTTGGTGGGAATTTCATCCGGAATAGGCGGGGGTGGCATCGCATTGAGCCACCTCACCGACATCTTCCATTATCTGGGTATGCATGTCCTCGCTCTCAAGCCGAAGCTTGCCAAAATCGAGCAAAATATGTCAGATAACCTGCTCACCAACAGGCTGTATGTAGAACTACTACATACCCAGGCAGACATGCTGCTTGAGTTTTAGGATTTAGTCCACATTGTCATGCAGGAATCTGTTGTTGCCGAGAATCTCGTTCTCGTCGTTCAGATTGTACTTGCTGATCGCTGGCTCTGAACTGTGCTGCGGTTCATTGAGCACGACATTCTTGCGCTGATAGGCTGGTACATTCATCTTTTCTTTCAAATCTTCCGGGCTTGGATTGAATGCACGGTTGCCTTTCAACTTTTCAAAACGCTCGTGTGCGCGCTGAATGGCCTTTTGCTTCATTTGCTCATAATAATCGTTGGCAAATACCTGTGGCATCGGCTCAGATTCTTTGGGCAGTTTTTCTGTTTTGGGCTCGGCTTGTTCGTAGAGATTGTGAACGATTTTTTCAGGCTCCGCTGCTTCGAAGGTAGGCTCTGGTTTCTCTTCCTGAATAGGATTTACACGGAAAACAAATTCTTCCTTCTCTTCCTCGACCGGCTTGGAAGGCGCTGCTACGGGCACCTTAGGCAAGTTAAAGGTGAAGGTAGCGCCGCCTGAAATCGGCTCCTCTTTCACCTGCTGACTTTTACCAGAGTCCAGATTAATCACGGTTTTCACCACTTCAGGGGCTGGCACAGGAGTGCTTGCAACCGGATTGGCAAAAGCAGAAATCGGTGCTACAAATTCTCTGTTTCTTGGCTTTTCGGAAAGTTTGTCCATTTCAAAACCGGTCGCGATCACCGTCACGCGGATGGCCTTTCCGAGCTCAGGATCAATGCCCTGACCAAAAATCACTTCTGCATTGTCACCGGCCTTTTCCTGGATGTACTCTGTGATTTCGCTCAGTTCGTCCATAGAAAGCTCCTCTTCTTCTCCGGACATGATGGATAGGAGAATCTTCTGAGCGCCCTTGATGTCCACATTGTTAAGCAATGGAGAAGAAATCGCAGCACCTGCAGCACGGATGGCACGACCTTCGCCTTCCTCGGTGGATGAACCCATCACCGCAGCACCGGCGTCTTTCATGACTGTTTTCACGTCTTCGAAGTCCACGTTTACATCCTGGTGGATGGTGATGATCTCAGCAATCGACTTGGCAGCAGTCGTCAAAATATCATCCGCTTTGCTAAAAGCTGTACGAATCGCCAAGTTGCCATAAATCTCTCTCAGCTTGTCGTTGAGGATCACCAAAACGGTGTCGCAGTTTTCTCTCAAGGCCTCGATTCCAGCCTGAGCAACAGCCATTTTCTTTTTCCCCTCAAACATAAACGGAGCGGTCACGATCCCCACCGTCAGGATGTTGAGTTCCTTGGCAATTTTTGCAACTACAGGAGCAGCACCGGTTCCTGTTCCTCCTCCCATTCCGGCAGTGATGAATACCATCTTGGTATTGTCGGCGAGGAGTTCACGGATTTCGTCCTGTGATTCAAGAGCCGCACTTCTTCCCTGTTCGGGATTGGCTCCGGCGCCAAGACCCTCGGTCAAGTTGGCACCAAGTTGCAGTCTCAATGGCACCGGGCTGGATTTCAGCGCCTGTGCGTCGGTGTTGACCACGACAAATTCCACATCCTTGATGCCTTGGCTGTACATGTGGTTGACGGCGTTGCTTCCGCCACCACCTACACCAATCACTTTGATGATGGATTTTTGGTTTTTTGGGAGGTCAAATCTGTAATCTTTCATGTTATCTGACATATTTTATGGTTTGGTGAAATTTTTTCGGTTGTTGATTTTTTTTTGAAAAAAGGGTAAGAAAAGGAAGTAATCGGCAGGGCTGATTACCTCCCCAATCATAAGCCCTAGTAATTAGTATTCTTCGCCGATATCATCGGAGATCAATGTTTTCAGTCGATCGGTGATCCCTTTAAAGAAGTTGTTGGCAATGGCTTCTCGCTTGACCATGATTTTTGGTTTGGAACCGGTATTGGCCTTTCGCTTCAGGTAGGCATCCTCGCGGTTGTCCAGCGATTTGAATCCTGCCAAAACCAATCCTACAGAGGTAGCGTACATCGGACTTTTCACCTCCTCGATCACTGACTTGCCGAGGTGTTCATTGGGAAAGCCGATGCGTGTATCGAGTCCGGTCATGTATTCGAAGAGCTGAGAAATGCACTGCAGCTGAGATCCACCGCCGGTCAATACAATTCCTCCTGCCAGCTTTTTGTAATAGCCGCTTTGCATGATTTCATTCTGGACGATTTCAATGATTTCTTCCATTCTTGCCTGGATAATGGAAGCCAGATTTCGGATGGATATTTCCTTGGCCGCCCGGCCTCTCAGGCCTGGAATAGAGACGATTTCATTGGGATTGGCTTCCTCGGCGATTGCCTTTCCGAATTTGGTCTTGAGCAATTCGGCCTGATTCTGCATGAGCATGCAGCCTTCCTTGATGTCGGAAGTGATGATGTTTCCTCCCAAGGGAATCACCGCAGTATGGCGGATGATGTTTTCGTAGAAAATGGCAATGTCTGTGGTACCGCCACCGATGTCGACCAGGCAAACTCCGGCTTCTTTTTCATCGTCACTCAAGACGGAAAGTGAACTGGCCAAAGGCTCGAGAATCAGTTGCTTGGATTCCAGATTCGCGCGCTTGACGCATTTGTTGATGTTGTGAATAGCCGTGGTCTGAGCGGTGATGATATGGAAATCCGCTTCCAGACGGGTACCTGCCATACCTACAGGATCTTTGATCCCGCCTTCGTAATCGACAGTATAATCCTGAGGCATCACGTGGATGATGCTGTTGCCGGGAGGCACGACGATGTTGTGCATGTCTGCAGACAGACGCTGCACGTCTTCAACCGTGATTTCGTCCTCGGTTGGCTGACGCATGATGCTGCCATGCATGATTTTGCTCTGAATGTGCTGACCTGCAATCCCGACAATCACTTCCGCGATATCGACATCAGCCATATTGGAGCAATCCTCCACTGCCTTTTGAATGGCATTGACGGTCTTTTCGATATTGGTCACAATGCCGCGATCCACCCCGTCAGATACTGCCTTGCCCATGCCGAGCACTTCGAGTTTTCCAAACTCATTTTTGCGCCCGATGATCGCGCAGATTTTGGTCGTCCCAATGTCCAGACCTACGATTAGTTTGTCGTTTTCCATATCCAAGCTTTATTCACAAACAATTTGATTTTTAAACTTCACGCTGATCCGCTCGTAAGCATTCCAGCCTTTTCTCGGTAAAATCTCTTTATACAGCACATCGATTCGTCTGAATTTGCTTTCAAAATCGTGTGCGTCTCCAAATTCGATCACTTGCTTTCCTACCTGCTGATGCAGACGGATGTCATCCTTGGAATTGATTTCCAGCTCCGTCACCTGTGCACTCCAGAATTCGTCGTTGGTAATGAACCGGATCAAGGGCATCAGTTCAGGCATGGCATCCACACTGCCCTGATCCATCAGATGCTCGGCATAAGTTCCTTCCAAAATCAGCACCCGGCTGGTGTAAGTCGGAGAAGTAGGTATGATCAAACCTTCTGTGGTGATGTAGCCATCCGCTCCCATTGGCCTGGCGATTCGGGCGATGGGTTCATGTTGGTTAAGGCTTACTTTCAGGATACCTTTTTGCTCGATGGAAGCCTGGACTGACTTGATGAAAGGATGTCCCGAAAGCCGCTTTTCAACAGCTGCCAAAGGCACTTCCGTAATCGGCAAGCCGGCTTGTAACTCCGGAAAAGCGGAACTGATGATCTGTTCGATTTCTTTTTCCTCCACGAAGTATAGTCCGCTTACAGCCTTTAAATCAATCTCCAACCCCTCATAGGTTTTGACTTGGGCCTGCTTCTCGACAAATCCGATGAACCCGACCAAAACCAGGCAAAGGGTCACAAATCCAAGTGCTTTTTTCAGTTTAGCCTTTTTCATGCGTCGCCTGATTTAGTTCTTGAATTCATCCAGGCTGCAATTCCCGGTACCAATCGGTCGATATCTCCCGCTCCCATGGTCACCAAGACTTGGGGTTGGGATTCCTTCAGGTAGTCCATCACCTGAGCCTTAGTGATCAAAGTCTTTTTTGTCGCCTGGATTCCGTCCATCAGCATGGCAGAAGTGACTCCTTCGATCGGAAGTTCACGAGCCGGATAGATGTCCAACAGAACCACTTCATCTGCCAGCGAAAGGCTCTCCGAAAATCCCTGGGCAAAGTCCCGGGTACGGGTAAACAGGTGTGGTTGGAAGATCACCGTCAGGCGACTGGTCGGGTACATCGCGCGGACCGAACTCAAACAGGCCTTGATTTCTTCCGGATGATGGGCATAGTCATCAATGTAAATATGTCCCGGCACCGAAGAATGAATCTCAAATCTTCGCTTTACCCCGCGGAAGGACTTGATTCCTGCCCGGATTTGATCTTCAGTTACTCCGTGATCTACTGCAATGGCAATAGCGGCTAAGGCATTTTCCACATTATGGAATCCCGGAATGTGGAGCTCCAGCCCTTTGATTTGGGCCTTGATACCGATGTAGTCAAAAAGGAAAAGCCCGGGCTTGGCGATGATATTCTCTGCATGTATCCCCGAAGAGCGCAACCCATATTCCCGGATTCCTGCGCTGATACCCAAGTTTTCACCCAACCGGTACCAAGCATGAGTCTGGATGTAGAGCTTGCCTTTTTTATCCAAGAGTTTGATGAAGTCACGGAATCCGTCCAGAATGGTGGCCTCATCTCCATAAATGTCTAAGTGATCCGGATCGGCACTGGTCACGACAGCTTCATTGGGGTGAAGCCGGAGGAAAGAGCGGTCAAACTCATCTGCTTCGACCACCACGAGTGTGGCCTCCTTGGACTTGCCCGGCAAAATCAGGTTGCTGTTGTAATTCTGGGTGATACCACCGAGGAAAGCAGCGACCGGCTTACCTGCTGATTTCAACAGGTGGGCAACCAGGGAAGAAGTGCTGGTTTTTCCGTGAGTTCCTGCCACAGCGATGGTGTAGAAATCCTTGGTAATCATACCCAAAACTTCAGACCGCTTTTTCAATTGATAGTGTGCTTGGAAGAAATTCAACAGCACACTGTCTTTTGGAATCGCCGGAGTCCATACGACCAAGACCTCGTCCGGATTGGTGGTAAATTCAAAAGGTATATCAGCAGCCGAATCGGTGAAGCTGATCAGCATCCCTTCTCTCTCCAATTCTTCGGTCAAAGGAGAAGGAGTCTTGTCGTATCCCGCTACAGGATAGCCCTCATGACGAAACCATCTAGCCAAGGCACTCATGCCTATGCCGCCGATTCCGAGGAAGTACACCTTATTTATTCCTTTGAATGTCATTTGACCAGTTTTTCCAGTTCGCTTACGATAGCCAAAGCCGCATCCGGCTTAGCCAATTTTTTCATGTTATTTCCAAGTGCAGTGGCCAATTCGGCATCCTGCATCAGTCCATCTACTTTGATTTTTAAGTGCCCGACCGCTTCAGAATCCTTCAGCAGCAAAGCCGCCTGATGGTTCACATAGGCCATGGCATTTTTGGTTTGGTGATCTTCGGCCACATTGGGTGAAGGGATAAAAATCACCGGCTTACCGACCAAGCTCAGTTCAGACACTGAAAGGGCACCTGCGCGGGACACAATCACATCTGCTGCGGCGTAAGCCAGATCCATCTCCCTAATGAATTCTCTCAGATGGATATGCTTCAGTCCGGACTCTTCCAGCTTTGCCAGCATGTCTTTGAAATAAAACTTGCCGCTTTGCCAGAGTACCTGGTAGTCGGATTCTTCCAACTTTTCCATGTCTTTGAGCACAGCCTGATTTAAGGTTCTCGCACCCAAAGAGCCTCCCAAGACCAGAATCGTTTTGCGGTCTGCCGCCAACCCGAAATGCTCCAAGGCCTTTTCCTTTTTCCCTGACAGGTCCAAAATGTCCTTTCGCACAGGATTGCCTGTGATTCGAATCTTGCCCCCAGGAAAAAAATTGTCCATTTGCGGGTAAGCCACGCAGATGGTTGTTGCCTTTTTGGCCAACAGCTTATTGGTCAAGCCGGCATAAGAATTCTGCTCCTGCAGCAGAGTTGGAATTCCCTTGCTTTGCGCAGCATACAACACCGGTCCACTGGCGTATCCGCCTACCCCGACTACCGCATCAGGACGGAAGTCCTTCACGATTTGGGAGGCGATCCGCAGGCTTTTGAAAAGCTTGAATGGAAAGCTGAGATTGTCCAAAGTCAGGCTGCGCTGCAATCCTGCCACCGGCAAGCCTTTGATTTCATAGCCTGCTTCGGGGACTTTTTGCATTTCCATTTTTCCCAAAGCACCCACAAACAGAATCTCTGAGCCGGGATGCTTTTCCTTCCAGGCATTGGCGATGGCAATTGCGGGATAGATGTGTCCTCCGGTGCCTCCACCGCTGATGAGAATGCGATATGTCTGTTGAGCGCTAATGGCCTTTTGGATTTATGCTGTTCGTAATCTGTTAGTGTTTACTTCATGCGCTACACTGACTTCGTCCGAATGATCCCCACGGCTCACACTGAGGATAATTCCCAGTGCTGTTCCGGTGAAAACCAGGGACGTCCCCCCCATACTCAGGAGAGGAAGCGGCAAACCTGTAATCGGCCCCAATCCTACAGCCACGGCCATATTGACCAGGGCCTGAATAACCAGGGCAAAACTCAATCCTGCGGAAAGCAAGCCTCCGAAGGCTTTATTGGAATTGGCCACGATGCGCATTCCCCGATAAAGGAGCGCGAGGTAGAGGAAGAGCACAGTTGCTCCGCCCACCAGGCCGTATTCTTCGATGATGATGGAATAGATAAAATCTGAATAAGGGTGTGGCAGGGAATTTCGCTGCTCGCTGTTGCCGGGGCCTTTGCCGGTAATGCCACCAGTAGCAATGGCAATGAAGGATTGCTCTGCCTGAAAAGGAATCTTGCTGTCATCCTCTTTGGATTCCCAGAATGCTTCGATTCTTGACCAAAAAGTTTCTCCTCTTTGGCCGGTAAATACGGCAATAGTCAAACCCATTACACCCACCATGATGACCAAGGCCAAGTATTTCACCGGAACTCGGCCGATGAACATGATCAGCAAACAAGTGATCAGCAAAAGGATAGCCGTGGACATATTGGCCATGCCGATGAGTGCGCAGATCAGCCCGATGGAAAGAATGATCGGAAGGAAGGTCCCGGTAAAGTCCTTGATGTTATTCTGACGCTTGGCAAGCATCGCTGCCAAAGCGGCGATCAAGGAAAGCTTAGCCAAATCTGAAGGCTGAAACGCCTGATTGATCACCGGAATGGTCAACCAGCGGTTGGCATCGTTGATGTTTGAACCGAAGAAATAGGTGAATGCCAGCAGCGGGATGGACAAATACATGAACAGGCGGGCATAGAGCGCGTATTTTCGGTACGGCATTTTATGCGCGAGCCACATCACCACCAAAGAAATAAATACGAGGAAGGAATGGCGAAACAGATACAACTCTGTATTTCCGCCTGCCGTTTTATAGGCAAGCGTCCCGGTAGCGGAATACACGACCAGGATGCTGAACAAAGACAGCAAAATCACGATCGCCCAGATGATGGGATCGCCCTTAAACTGCTCGTCTATCCATGCCTTCAGCGTAGTCATGCGTTTTGCTTTTCTTTTAATCCCAATACCGCAGCGCGAAACTGCTCTCCACGGTCCTCATAATTCTTAAATAAGTCGAAACTGGCACAGGCAGGTGAGAGCAATACCACTTCTCCAGCCACTGCCAATTCCTGTCCCCAAGCCACTGCTTCACGGATGTCCTGAGTCTCCCGGATTTCTCCGATGATTCCGGTGAAAGCCTTCTTCAGCTTCTCGTTGTCTTTGCCCAGACAGAGAAGGGCTTTGACTTTTCCCTCGTTGACCAAGTCATTTAGCACCGAGTAATCATTCCCTTTGTCCACCCCGCCGGCGATCCAAATCATCGGATCGGTGTAGCTTCCCAAGGCATAAAAGGTGGATTCCACATTGGTACCCTTACTGTCATTGACAAATCGAACTCCGGCGATCTCGCGGATCAACTCCATTCGATGCGGAGCATTTTTGAAAGTTTTGAAACCTGCAATCAGCTGCTCTTCGGTCAAGCCTGCCATCAGTGCTGCTGTTCCTGCAAAGAGTGAATTCAGAATATTGTGTTTGCCTTGGATGGAAAGTCCAGCGACAGGAATTTTTGCTGTTTTTTGGACTGCTTTGATCACCAGTTGGTTGCCGTCACTGAAGCCTCCCTTTTCCTGCATTTCCTGAAGTGAAATCCAATAGGCAGAAGCCTTATTCGGTTTCATCTGAAGACCTTTTTGGCTGAGCGGATCTTCTTGGTAAAAAATCGCCTTGTCCCTGGGGGTCATCATTTTAAACAGGTTCATCTTGGACAGGATGTAATTGTCCAGTTGGTAATCATAGCGGTCCAAGTGATCCGGAGTGATATTGGTCAGCATGGCGATGTGTGGTCTGAAGCACTCAAATCCGTCGATCTGAAAGCTTGAGGTCTCGATCACCCACCAATCGTGATCTTTCTCCACCAGTTGTCCAGCCCAGCTTTTTCCTACATTTCCAGCAAGACCCACATCCAAACCTGCCTCCTTGAGTAAGTGATAAGTAAGCAGCGTAGTGGTGGTTTTTCCGTTGGTTCCGGTGATAGCAATCACTTTTCCCGCGGTGTAATGGTTGGCAAATTCCAACTCATCGATGACCGGAATTCCTTCTTCGTGAGCTTTTTTGACCAATGGAGCCTTGTCGGGGATTCCCGGGCTTTTGATGATCAGGTCGCAGGAAAGGATTTTTTCTTCATCGTGCTTGCCCTCTTCGAAGCCTATTCCTGCCTTTTCCAAAGCGGCTTTTCTCTCCTCAGAAATGAATCCCATATCAGAAACCCAAACCCCATAGCCTTCCCGCTTGGCGAGCAGTGCTGCACCAACTCCGCTTTCTCCGGCTCCAAGTATGGCTAGTTGTTTCATTTTTCCTTATCTCAGTTTCAGGGTTGCCAAAGTGATGACTGCGAGCAGAATCCCCACGATCCAAAACCGGGTCACGATTTTCGCTTCATGAATCCCTTTCTTCTGATAATGGTGATGCAGAGGAGACATCAGGAAAATCCTTCGGCCTTCACCGTATTTCTTTCGGGTATACTTGAAGTAGCTCACCTGAATCATCACGCTGAGATTTTCGACCAGAAAAATCCCGCACATGACAGGAATCAACAGCTCTTTGCGAAGCGTCAAAGCCAAGACTGCAATCACCCCACCCAACATCAGGGAACCGGTATCCCCCATGAAAACCTGAGCCGGATAGGCATTGTACCACAGGAAACCGATACAGGCTCCGATGAATGCCGATGCGAAAATCACCAGCTCCCCGGAGTTGGGGATGTACATGATGTTCAGGTATTGGGAGAAAATGGCATTGCCGCTCAGGTAGGCGAAAATCGCAATCGCCAAACCGATGATTGCCGAGGTTCCCGCGGCCAGTCCATCGATCCCATCCGTGATATTTGCGCCGTTGGAAACGGCCGTGATGATGAAAATCGCAACCAAAATGTAGAGAACAGGAACCATGGATTCACCCAAAAATCCCAGCATGTTCTCATAGTTGAGTTCGTTGTTTTTGACAAAAGGAATGGTGGTCTTCAGCGCCTTTACGTCTTGGAAAGCAGGTGTCTCCACCACCCCCTCTTCGATAGAAACCGGCGTGGAAAACTCCCTGATCACCACATCGTCATGGTAATAAAGCGTGGCCCCGACGATGATTCCAATTCCGATTTGTCCCACGATTTTGAATCTTCCTTTCAGTCCTTCTTTGTTTTTGCGGAAGACCTTGATGTAATCATCCAAAAATCCGATGAGCCCCAGCCACACCGTGGAAATCAACAATAGAATGATGTAGATATTATTCAGATTGGCAAAAAGAAGCGTCGGAACCAAAATCGCAGCAATCATCATCAGACCTCCCATAGTCGGAGTTCCTTTCTTTTGGGACTGTCCTTCCAGGCCGAGATCACGGACAGTTTCTCCAATCTGTCGATTGCGGATCCAATCGATGATTTTGTGCCCAAAGGTGATCGTGATGACCAGGGAAAAAACTGCAGCCATCCCCGCGCGGAACGAGATATAGCGAAACACGCCCGTTCCCGGGATGTCCAGCACTCGATCTAAGTAGTCAAAAATGGGATAAAGCATATCAGTTTTGTGTCAGTTGTTCTAGGATCTCGGTTACTACTTCCGCATCGTCAAAGTGGTGTTTCACCCCTTTGATCTCTTGATAATCTTCATGGCCTTTACCGGCAATGAGGATAATGTCTCCTTTTTGGGAAAGCATCACAGCCGTTTTGATGGCTTCTCTCCGGTCTTCGATGGTTAGGGTTTTTCGGACTTCAGATGGTCCGACACCCGCTTGCATGTCCCGAAGGATTTCCATGGGTTCTTCAAATCGGGGATTATCTGAGGTGAAAATGGCTTTGGTGCTCTCGCTCACGGCAATTTTGGCCATGATTGGTCGCTTGGTTTTGTCCCTGTTGCCTCCGCATCCTACCACAGTGATGAGCTGCTCGTTGCCGGTTCGGACTCCGTTGATCGTCTTCAGTACATTTTCCAAAGCATCCGGGGTGTGAGCATAATCTACGATGGCAGTGATGCCTCCCCTGGAAATCCGGTCAAACCGGCCTTTGGCTCCGCGAATACCTGACAGAGCGCGAAGTACTTCATCTTCGTCCTCTCCCAACAAAACCGCTACTCCAAGCACTCCAAGCAAATTGTAAGCATTGAAAGCGCCGATCATTCTAAACCAGATCAGCTTGCCATGGATATCCAACTCAAGTCCCTCGAGCGTATTTGAAATGATCTTCGCTTTGAAATCCGCAGCGGTCTTCAGGGCAAAAGTCTGGTGAGTGGCTTTACAGTTTTGAAGCATGACCAACCCACGCTTGTCGTCTCCATTGACCAGGGCAAAGGCATCCTTAGGCAGCTCATCGAAAAGCTTTTTCTTGGCTTTGATGTATTCGTCAAAAGTTCCGTGGTAATCCAGGTGGTCGTGTGTGATGTTGGTGAATACCGCCCCTGCCAACTTGAGCCCCGCAATTCGCTCCTGCACGATGGCATGAGAACTTGCCTCCATGAAACAATGGGTGCAGCCTGCGTCAACCATTTTTCGCAATAAAGCCTGCACGCTGACGGCATCAGGGGTGGTATGTGTGGCCGGGATGACTTCGGAGTTGATTTTGTTTTCCACGGTGGATAGCAATCCGGTACTGTAGCCCATGGCTACAAAAAGCTGATGCAGAAGGGTCACGGTAGTGGTTTTACCGTTGGTCCCGGTGACCGCCACCACTTTGATTTTATCCGAAGGATTGTCAAAGAAATTGGAGGCCATGATGCCCAAAGCCTTGGCAGAATTGACGACCTGCACGTAGGTGATCCCTTCCCGAATCACTTCAGGCAGTCTTTCACAAATGATCACTGTGGCTCCTTTGTCCAGCGCGGTAGCAATAAATTCGTGTCCATCGACTTGCGTACCTGGCACTGCGACGAAAGCACTTCTCTCCTCCACCTTTCTGCTGTCAAAGACAATACTGCTCACCCGACGCTCCATGTCTCCGATGGTCGAGGTCAGCGATACTTTATACAATATGTCCTTGAGTACCTTCATTTATCCTAAAACCAGATTAATCGTTGCATTTGGGGTAAGCGGTGCACCCGGAGTCAAGGATTGCTCCAGCACACGGCCTTTCCCATAGTAATTCACTTTGAGTCCTTTATTCTCCAGAATGAAAAGGGCATCCCGAAGGGGCATTCCTGAGACATCCGGCACAACAGGTCTTTCGATGTCGTTGATTTTCAAGCTGACTTTCTCGGCTACCATTTCAGTTTTCACCCAATCTTCTGCCGATGGTGCCTTGGCCGAAATCTTCAATTCCTCAAAAATCTCCTGGAGCTCTTCGCCCTTCCCGGCACTGATAAAAGGCATTTTGGATTCGAGATTTTCAGCCTGGAAAATTTTGGTTTGATCCACCGGATTCAATTCCATGTCCAGTGCGAAAATCCGATCTGCGATTTCTTTGAACACAGGTGCAGAAACATCCCCACCGTAGGCTGCAAAGCCTTTGGGACTGTCGATCACGACGATCATGCTGTATTTGGGGCGATCTGCCGGAAAGTATCCCGCAAAGCTGGTGTAGTAGGTTTCGGTGTATTTTCCGTTGATGATTTTCTGTGCAGTACCTGTTTTCCCGGCGATTTTGTAGTCGCTGTTGAGGATATTCTTGGCAGTACCTCTTAGCACCACACCTTCTAACAGTTCCTGAAGTTGTTTGATGGTTTTTTCAGAGGCGATCTGCTCACGGATGGCTTCAGGCTGGTAAGCCTCCACCAAGGTATTGCCACGGCCTACTCCCTGTACAAACATCGGCTTCATCATTCGTCCATTGTTTGCGACAGCATTGTAAAATGCCAGGGTATGGATGGGATTCAGCTTGGATTCGTAGCCGATGGAGATCCAGGGAAGTGAGGTTCCGTACCAGGTTTTGGTGCCGGGTTTTTTGAAATAGGGTTTTCCTTCGCCAGTCAACTGCAATCCAAATGGCTCAGACAATCCTGCCTTTTCCACATAAGCCATAAACTTCGACGGGCTGGATCCGAAGTGCATGTCGACCAATTTGGAAATCGCCACATTGGAGGATTTCTCAAAGGCCTCACGGATGGTGATGGTACCATAGCCTCCGTTTTTGGCATCGTACATGGTCTGGTTATAGAACCTGTGTGCGCCGTTTCCGGTCTCGATTTTCTCGTTTAGGCTGACTTTGTTTTCCTCCAACAAGGCCATCATGGAAAGCAACTTGAAGGTCGATCCGGGCTCTGTGCTTCCGATATCACCCACTGCGTAATTGTAGCTTTCGGAATAGCCTACCCCGTTTTTGTTTCGCTGAAGGTTAGCCATGGCCTTGATATGACCCGTCTTCACTTCCATGACGATCACCGATCCAAAAGCCGCCTCCCGATCAGTCAGCTGTCTTCGCAATGCGGTTTCGGCCACGTCCTGGATGTTTACATCCAAGGTGGTAAAGACATCGTAGCCATTTTCCGGCTTGATGTCATCGGCATCAAACATCGGCTTCCAGCTTCCGCCTGCGAGTCGTTGGAACAAGGCTTTGCCGTCTTTGCCTTTGAGGTAATTGTTGAAGCTATACTCGATTCCGGCACCGTATTGGTCTTCATTGAGAAAACCAACCGTACGGCTGGCAAGGGAATTGAAAGGGAGATATCGCTTTTCTACTTTTTCAAAAATCACTCCCCCTCCCAGGCGTCCCTCTCTGAAGATCGGCCAAGAGGTCATTTTTTGCATGTCCTGATAGCCAATCTGCTTTCGGTTGAGAATCAGGAATCGCTTTTTGTCCAATCGGGCATCCTGAATCATCCGCTTGTAAGCTGTGGCTGACTTGTCTTTGTAGAATGCAGAGAGAAGGCGGGAAAGTGAATCAATTCCAGACTTGAACTTGGCTTCCTTGGCCATAGTCGGATCGATTGCCACACGATAAAAAGGAAGGCTTGTCGCTAGTAGACTTCCGTCGGCCGCATAGATGTTTCCACGGGTAGCGGGGACTTCGCGGTATTGGAAGTTGACTTGCTCAGCCTTGGCTCTCCACTTTTCTCCCTCCTTGAACTGAACCAAAAAAATCTTGTACGGAATGGCGCACGCAGCCAAAGCCACCAGGATGAAAACCACCCTTACTCGGAGCACTATGGAGCGTTTGATGTTCACTTTTCTACCTCGATTTTGATCGGTGGCTGGTTCAATTCATAGATTTCAAGCTGGGCAACTCGCTTGGCTACTTCAGACTGCATGCTGCTTTGCATGTATTCAGCTTCCAGAGTGGTGACATCTGCCCGGAGGTCTTCCATTTCCTGCTGTGCTTTTTCAATTTTTCGGGTCATGCTTTCTGCCCGGTGGTTGCTGTAGATGTAGATCAGCGCCAGCAAAACCAAGAATCCAACAGGTGGAACCAGCTGAACCGGCACTCCCTCGCCAAGTATTCCTTTGACATCAAGCTTTTCCTCTATCCAGGTAAAAATGGTCTTTCCGGAACCTCCCTTGGGAGCATTTCCGGCTTTCAGCTTTTCCTTAAACCTGTTCTGACTCATTTCCCTACTTTTTTTGCAATTCTCAACTTGGCACTCCGTGATCGTGGATTTGAGCCTACCTCGGCCTCATCCGCCACAATTGCCCCCCGGGTGAGCGGCTCGAGCGGACGGAGCAGATTTCCATAAAAATCCTTTTCGACCTCTCCCTGGAACTTGCCTTTCGCAATCAGATTTTTTACCAACCGATCCTCCAGACTGTGGTAGCTCATCACAACCAATCTTCCTTCCGGCTTCAGCAAATCCACAGCACTCAGAAGCATCTCCTCCAAAGCACCCATTTCATCGTTTACTTCGATTCTCAAAGCCTGAAAGACCTGCGCGTAGTATTTGAAATCCTTACCCTTGGGAGCAAACCGTTTCAGAAAAGCGGTAAACCCTTCAGTCGTCTCGAATGGTCTTTGGGCCCGCTCGGCTACAATGGCCTGCGCCAATGTCTTGGCATTTTTCACTTCACCATAGATTCCAAAAATCTTGTGAAGCTTTCCTTCCTCATAGGTATTCAGGACATCCTTGGCACTCAACTCCGCTAACTGATTCATCCGCATGTCCAGACTTCCGCTGAACCGGGTAGAGAACCCTCTTTTCGGCTCATCGATCTGATGGGAAGAAATCCCCAAATCCGCCAAGATCCCATCTACTTGCTTCACCCCATAAAGCCTCAGGTATCGCTTGATATCCCGGAAATTGGCCTGCACAAAGGTGAACCGTGGGTCCTCCGGAGAATTTGCCAAGGCATCGCTGTCTTGATCAAACCCATAGAGATGGCCCTTGTCCAGGTGCTTTAAAATTTCCCTTGAATGCCCTCCACCCCCGAACGTGACATCGACATAGATCCCATTGGGATCAATAGCCAAGCCTTCAGTGCATTGGGCGAGCATCACTGGGATATGGTACACAGACTCAGTCATAGCGCTTAGGAGAGATACTTTTCCATCAGGCCGGACAAGTCCGCCGGATCTACAATGATGTTCTTGAGGTAATGATCAGGATTCCAGAGTTCGATTCGAGATCCCATGCCGACTACAACTACATCCTTCTCCAAACTGGCATAGGTTTGATAAAGCTTTGGAATCAGCAGACGTCCCGCACTGTCCAATTCCACCTCAACGATGGAATTGAAAAAAGACCGTTGCAGCATACGCTGCTCCGGATTGTTGATGTTCAGGGATTTGATCTGACTCTCCAGCTTTCTGTACTCCACCATGGGATAGAGCGCAAGACATTTGTCTTCAGCCATGCGGAGCATGAGCGACGGCCCATTCGCCTCCGGGATTGCCGCCTTGATTTTGGCTGGCAACACCAGACGCCCTTTGGGATCCAGCTTGCTATCGTATTGACTGTTGAACATTGGCTTACTTCTATTCGGTAGAGTTTTCTGTAAAAACAAAAGTAAGAAAATGGCGTACACATTCTACCACTTTCCCCCACTTTTTCCCACTTTTGATTAAAAGTAGCCAAAAGTTTCATCCATACCAATAATTGAAAGAAAAATTCAAATAAAATTTTGCTGATTTTCAGTGCCTTAGTCGAACACCGGCAAGTCGCAAAAAAGGCTCTAAATCGGCTCAAATTCGAGGATTTTCAAGAAATGAATGGCTCCGCTTAGGGATGTGAAAAATTGGTTTTCCCAAAAAGTGAGAGGATTTCCCATAAAAAGTTAGCCATTTCCAAAAAGTGGGAGGATTTCCCACAAATCAACAAAAAAGACCCGCCCAGAGGACAGGTCTTTTTCATGCATCAACACACAATTTAAACGTTCAATTCTTCTCTTTATTGAATTCTTCCTGAAGGAGTTTTTGGAATTCCTGGAGCTTCACCTGCTGCTCCTTTTGCCAAACTTCCATCTTTCTTTGAAATTCTTCCATTTTTGGCTTTTGGGTAGCTTCCCATTCTTTCATCTTGAGTTCAAACTCCTTCATTTTAGGCTCCTGAGCTTCTTGCCAGGCCTTCATTTTAAGCTCAAACTCTTTCATTTTAGGTTCATTTGCTCTTTGCCATTCCTGCATCTTCAGCTCAAACTCCTTCATTTTTGGTTCGAATTCCTTACTCCAGGCTTGCATTTTTGCCTCCCGTTCCGCTGATCCTTCCTCCCATTTTGCAGCCCATTCTTCGGATCGTTTTGCCCATTCCGCAGCCTTTTCTTCAGCTATTTTTGCCCATTTTTCGGATTGTTCTGCCATTTCTTTGGACCATTTTTCCCGTTCTGCTTTGACTGTGTCAGTATAGAAATACTGGAATGGACCATTGGCTCCTACCGGGAATTCCAAAGGCTCCATCAGAGGCATTGGGAGAAATGCCTCCATAGGGAAATCTGGGAATTCGGGGGATTCCAACATCGGATATTCCATTTCAATCTCCGGAAATTCAGGCATGGACAATTCCGAGAAAAATTCAGGAGCGTCTGGAATGTCAAACTCAGGCACTGCGGCAAATTCACCACGATTCAATTCTTCCATGGCACGCTTGGTCTTTTCGCTGAGAATCACATATTCATTTTCAGAAAAAAGGGTGTCTCCCGAAATCCTATAGTTTTTTGTTCCGTCCGAGAAAATCCATTCGCCTTTTTTGGAGTGGAGGAGTTCTTGTTTTCCCCCGGGGAGGAGGGGCTTCTGTACCACTGTATCTGCAGGAGCGAAAGAACTGGAAATGCCTCCTGATTCAGGTGTTTTCAATAGGGGCTTGGGAGCATCTTGCTGTGCACTTGCCATCAAGCCTAAGCTGAGTACTAATGTGAATATCATCGGCAAAGAAATAATAGGGGTTTGTGGATAGTTTTCAGTTTTATATCCCAGCATCCGCTTGATTCTCAGTAGAGTTGGGTTTCGTTTTTTCCCGGCAGCAAGGGCAAGTTCGGGAGGATTTTGTTTTCTAAAATTGAGTATTTCAGCCAGCCCGGCAGCAAGGTGTTTGGGCTCAATCCCGGCTTTAATTGCCAAGTCATCGGCAGCATTTTCCCGAAGTTCCTTCACAGTCTGACTCATCCACCAATAGCAAGGATGAAAGAAAAAAAGGATTTCTAAACCCGACAGAAGTAGGTTGATGAGGTAATCATTTCGCTTGACATGGGCGAGTTCATGAGCAATAATCGCCTCCAATTGTGCAGGGCTCAGGTGAAAAATCAAGGCTGCAGGAAGCAAAATCACCGGCTTGATCGTCCCGAATGTCAAAGGAGAGAGGGCCATTTCGCTCATCCGAAGTTCTATATCGCGACTTATACCCATGCTACCTGTGAGTCGGTAGGTCATTTTTTGTACTTCAAAATCTGTCACCAATTGGGCACTTTTGCGAAGCCCTCGGATTTCTGAAAGGTTATTCAGCAGGCGAAAAAGGAACAGCAAGGCTCCAAAAAACCAGAAATTGACCAATAAGGGAAGGTTGTTTTCGATCCAAAAAGCAGCTTGATCGATGCCGGTTTCCCAGTTTGATTCCTGAGTCAGGAGATCTGGTTTGGCAAGAAGAAATTTAACCGGAGCCTCCGAAAAACCGGGGCTGGAATCTGTCTTGGACCATTGATGGGAAAAAGTACCCAGGGTCAGGACAAAGGAAAAGACCAAGGTGACAACTGCCAATCCATACTTCATAGCAGGGCTTGATTTTTTAAGCAGTTTCAACCCTACCCAAAGCATAGCGGCAACCACGATGAGTTGCCAAAAGGAATGAACCAGCGTCCAGCCCAATGCTGTCAGCAGTTCTTCAGGAATCCAGTCGTTCAAAAGTTTCATATGATTCAAATTTTTTCTTTAAAGCCAAATAGAATCCCAGCCTTCGGCAGAAAGGTCGCCCGGTATATAAATATGCCGGTAGGTGAGGCTTCCGAGATACTCGATTTCATCGGCTTTCATTTTCCAGGTTGTCTAGAAAAGCTCTGATTTCATCAATTTCCTCTTTCGAGGGGTTTTCCTGACCCAGCGCCTGCATTACCAGGGACTTGGCGGATCCACCAAATGCTGTAGCCATCAGGTTTTTCACGAGAGATTTCTGAGTCTCGCCTTGCTTGACTAGCGGCCGATAGATATGCGTTCGGCTTTCTTCATCCCGGGCAACCATTCCTTTGGTATGCATGATTTGCATGATCTTGAGCGTGGTGGTGTACCCGGTGTCTTTGGTCTCAGCCAAGCGCTCGTGAATCTGACGTACACTGGCTTCTTTCATTTCCCATAAAAGGGACAAAATCTCCAATTCTGCTTCTGTTGGTTTACTCATGGCTGTATTTACGACGACTTTCGTACCAAAGTTATACGAAGAGCGTCGTAAATTCAAAAAAAGTACGATAATTATCGTATTAAAAAATGTTAACCTCTGATTTACTGCCTATTGCTTTTTCTTTTGAATCGCTTTTCTCCCTTTTTCTTCCAAGGAACTTCGAAACCACTCCCCAATTTCTGGCCATGCACCGGCAATTTTGGCCAGCAAACCCCTTGACTCCGGAATACACACCATAGGCTTTGGTTTTTGCATCAATTTCAAAACGACCTGAGTGATGTCCTCCGGCGTCAAAACCTTGCCTGAACCACTGAAAGTCAATTTGGATTCCTCCGGATATTCCAATTGCAAGTCCAGCATCCGGGTCTCTACCAAATCTGGACAAATCACTGAAATATCCACTCCATAATCCCGGAATTCCGCGGCGGCGGCCAGACTGAAACCACGAATGGCAAATTTGGATGCGGTATATAGGCTCAGGCCGGAAACGGGAGCTATTCCTGCCAGTGAAGAAAAATTAATGATATGCCCAAACTCCTGAAACTTCATCTCCCGACCGACTAGGGTAGTGCCTAGAATGCTTCCTTTGGCATTGACATCCAGGTGAAAATCGATATCCTCCGCCTCAAATTCCGATACAAAGCCAGGCCGGATCACTCCGGCACAATTGATCAGGTGCGAAATAGGCTGTCCCCAATTTTTGGCTATTGCCAGGGCTTGATACCAAGTTTGGGATTGAGCCACATCACCCGCTAAAAGCCGGAGACTTGGACTTTCGGAAAACTTCTCCCGGAGGACTCGCTCATCCCAATCCATCAGGATTACTGAGAAGCCCTTTTGGAGGAATGTTGTGGCCAAATGGTAACCTATACCATGGCCGGCACCGGTAATCAGAATCAGATTTGGGTTCATTGTTGGGGTGATTTCAAGGCAAAAGTTAGAAAACTTCCTAAGAAGATGAACTTATCCCCTGCAGCAAATAGTTGTATAGACATTGAATTCTAAAACCAATAAACCACAATGAGTACCACACAAGCACTTTTGCAACCTATCCGGGTTGGAGATTTACAACTGAAAAACAGGGTATGGATGGCTCCCATGACCCGCAGCCGAGCCAACAATCCTGAAAACAAAGTTTTCGATATTCATGCAAAATATTATGAGCAGAGAGCTTCGGCAGGTTTGATCATTTCGGAAGGCTCACAGATCTCTCCTCGAGCGGTGGGATACATCAACACTCCGGGAATCTATTCTGTGGCACAAACTGAGGCCTGGAAGCAAGTGACTCAGGCTGTTCATGAGGCTGGAGGACATATTTTCATCCAGCTTTGGCACGTTGGCCGTATGTCGCACCCCGATTTTCATGGAGGAGAGCTGCCACTTTCAGCTTCTGCTACCAATCCTAATTCCAAGTCTTACACTCCACAAGGTTTCAAAGACACGGTCACTGCCAAAGAGATGACTTTGGAGGAAATCAAGCAAACCATCGCTGATTTCAAAAATGCGGCGAAAAACGCCATGGAAGCTGGTTTTGACGGAGTTGAAATCCACTCTTCCAATGGGTATCTCTTGCATCAATTTTTCAATGCCACGTCCAATCACCGTACGGATGAGTATGGAGGAAGTATTGAAAACCGCGCAAGGATTCTTTTCGAAGTGATCGATGCGATCAAGGAAGTCATGCCTGAAGACCGAATCGGAGTACGCCTCAATCCGTCTTTGCATGGCGTATTTGGAATGACCATGGATGAGGAAACGATCCCGACTTTCGATTACATCATCTCCAAACTCAACGAGTATGACTTGGCTTACTTGCACCTATCCGAGCCATTCACCGATGTAAGCGCGATTCCTTTTGCCGAGCCGAACATTGCAAAAAGATATCGCCCAATGTACAAAGGCACGCTGGTGATCAACAGTGCTTTTGATCGGGAAAAAGGAAATCAGGTCATCGAAGAAGGTCTTGCTGATGCTGTGGCTTTTGGGAAGCCCTTTATTTCAAATCCGGATTTGGTTGAGCGCTTTGCCGAATATGCCCCACTGGCCGAATGGGATCAGAATACCTTTTACACTCCCGGTGAAAAAGGTTTCACTGACTACCCCAGTCTGAAAGAGGAAAAAGTTGGTTAAATCACCCCCAAAAGAGGTTGCATGACTGCAGCCTCTTTTTTTTACCTTTAAACTTATGTGTCTGGTAGCACTTGCATGGAAGGTCCATCCGGATTTTCCCCTTTTGATCTCCGCAAACCGGGATGAGTTTTTTCATCGCCCTACTCTTGCTCTCCACCGATGGGAGGAAGGGTTCTTTGCTGGTAAAGACCAGCTAGGCGGTGGTACCTGGATGGGTTTTCATCCCGATGGAAGATGGGCCCTTTTGACCAATTACCGGGATTTCAGTAAGAAAAGAGAAGCCAAAATTTCAAGGGGAAAGTTGATCACAGATTTCCTCCTGGACGCCCTATCTCCCGAAAACTACCTGGATCAAGTCTGGCAAAAACAAGCTGAATTCGATGGGTTTAATCTGATCGTCTCAGACGGTGACAGACTGTTTTATTTCAGCAACTATGGAAAAGAACCCTTGGAAATTAAACCTGGAATTCACGGACTCAGCAATGGATTGCTCAATGATCCTTGGCCCAAAACAGTTTTGGCTAAAAGACAACTTGAAGAAATAGTTTTCACTCCTGAACCTGACCAGCTTCTTTCCATCCTTAAATCAGAAGAAAAATACCCAACTGAGCTTCTTCCTAAAACGGGAGTTGACCCAAAAATGGAGCAAGACCTCTCGGCTCAACTGATCCGAATGCCGCCCAGTTATGGAACCGTTTCGGCCTCGGCAGTCGTAAGAAATAAACAAGGACAGACCCTCATTCGGGAGCGGAGTTTTGCTTGGGATCATGCTAACTTCAAGGACACAGAAGTCCAATTTTAAACTTCAACCTATGCAACCTATTTATGATCTGATCATTATCGGAGGCGGCCCCATCGGACTGGCCTGTGGGATCGAAGCCGGAAAGGCCGGACTGGACTACCTCATTTTGGAAAAAGGAGCACTCTGCAACTCGATCTACAACTATCCGGTGAATATGACTTTTTTCTCCACCTCAGACCGGCTGGAAATGGCGGGGATTCCATTTATGTCCGTGGGAGCAAAGCCCACCCGAACGGAGGCCTTGGAATATTACCGACGGATTTATTTCCACTTTAAGCTAAAGGTCAACCTGTATGAGGGTGTGGAGTCGCTCAAAAAGGAAGGGGAAGTTTTTCATATTAAAACCTCCAAAGGAAGCTACCAAGCAAAAAAAATCGTGCTCTCCACGGGCTTTTATGACTTGCCAAATCTCATGAATGTACCGGGAGAAGAATTGCCCAAAGTCCTCCACTATTACAAAGAGCCTTGGCCATTTATCGGGCAAAAGGTCCTCGTCGTAGGCGGTGCGAATTCAGCAGTGGATGCGGCTTTGGAGTGTTGGAGAAAAGGGGCCAAGGTCAGCATGGTACTCTTGGGCGATGAAGTGGATGACAATGTCAAATACTGGGTCCGCCCTGACATCATGAATCGAATTAAAGAAGGGTCTATCAAAGCCTTTACCCGATCCAAAGTCAAAGAAATCAAAGACCAAGAAGTCATTATTTCTACCCAAGATGAGGAAGTCACTATTCCAAATGATTGGGTGCTAGCCATGACTGGCTACAAACCGAACTTTAGTTTGCTGGATCAGCTCGGTGTGGAATTGAGCCTAGACGAAAAGAGACAGCCCTGCTATGACCAAACCAATCAGGAGTCCAATATTCCTGGAGTCTATTTGGCTGGTGTGGTATGCGGCGGCCTGAATACCCGGGAATTTTTTATCGAAAACAGTATCGTACATGCAGAGGCAATAGTGAAAGACATCAAAGCCAAGATGATTTAGAGAACTATTGCAAAAAGGATAATTGAAACTTGCAATTCCAAGTTTCGTTTGTAACTTTAGTGTAGTGATAAATATATAGCTATGAGCCAGACTTGGAAGATTCGATTTTCAGGCGCGGAGCCTGAAGTGATTGAGACAGGAATCCTTACTTATCATTTTTTCCAGAATTCTCCCTCGGTGGTCACCGAGCCCCGAGAATCCTATGGAGCGGTTTTGGATTTTCATGAGACTGGAAAGTTTTTTGATTTTTTGGATTTCACGACTTCTGACATTGCTGAAGTAATGGAAATCGATCCCAGCACCCTTTTCCGCTGGAAAAAAGAAGACCGAAAGCTTAGCAAGGCACTCACCAAAAATTTACTCGAAATGGATCAGATCATTGCCAAAGGAATCCGCATTTTTGGCTCCGAAGACCTCCTTTCCCAATGGCTTCACACCCCCAATAGCGCTCTCGGAGATCAAAAGCCCGCCCATCTCCTCAAAAATCCCTACCAGATCACGTTGGTAGATCAGGCTTTGGAGGCGATTTCCTGGGGTAATATCCTCTGAGATGAAGTATTTCCGGCTGATCGAAAATCTCCCAGGAAGGGACAGTTTGGGCTATGGACTGGGTCCAGGTCGCTGGAATCAATTGGGCACTCCGATGATTTATGCCTGTGCCGTGAGTTCACTCAATTTCCTCGAACTGCTCAGCATAAAAGGTCCGGTCGTCACCCAAAGTAAATGGAAGTTGGTGGTCATAGAAATTACCGGTGATATCCCGGAATTGGATGCTAATTTTTTGCCACCGGACTGGAAAAACAGACCGTATCCCAGATCCACTCAGGAATTTGGCACCACTTGGGCAAAAGGAATGATTTCCCCGGTTTTGAAGATACCGTCGATTCGGATTCCTATCAAAAGCTATCCTCAGGAACACAATGTATTGATCAATCCGCTTCACAAAGACTTTGCTTCCCGAATCCGACAAGTGGACGAATGGGATGTGAGTTTTGAAGTCAATGGATAAAAAATCAGCAGTAATTGAAAGCAACTACCTAAGGGCTCCAAAAACTTAAAAAAAAGGCCGTTTCCAAATTGGAAACGGCCTTTTACCTTATGATTTCAAACTGTAATTCGGAGCTTCACGGGTGACACTCACATCATGCGGGTGAGATTCCTTCACTCCGGCGGTTGTGATTTTGACAAATTTGCCATTCTTCTGCAAGTCTTCGATGGTCTTAGTTCCACAGTATCCCATTCCTGCCTGAAGTCCACCGACTAGCTGATACAAAACCTCGGATACCATCCCTTTGTACGGAACTCTACCCACGATTCCTTCAGGTACCAGCTTTTTAATATTGTCTTCGGCGTCCTGGAAATACCGGTCTTTCGAACCCGATTCCATGGCTTCCAAAGAGCCCATTCCTCGGTAAGTTTTGAATTTTCTTCCTTCGTAAATGATCATTTCCCCGGGCGCCTCTTCGGTACCGGCCAAAAGTGAACCGATCATGATTGAACTTCCTCCTGCAGCAATTGCTTTGACCAAGTCCCCGGAATAACGAATGCCTCCGTCTGCAATGACCGGAACTCCGCGATCTTTCAGGGCTTCCGCACATTCAAATACCGCTGAAAGCTGCGGAACCCCTACTCCCGCAATGACGCGGGTGGTACAGATGGAACCCGGACCAACACCGACTTTTACCGCGTCCGCTCCTGCATCAGCTAAAGCAATTGCAGCTTCTGGAGTAGCAATATTTCCCACAATGACTTCTAAATCAGGGAATGCAGCCTTTATTTTTTTGCAGGTTTCAATTACCCCTTTGGAATGGCCGTGGGCCGTATCGATGGATACTACGTCTACCCCGGCATTTTTCAGGGCTTCAACACGCTCCACAATATCCGCAGTGACACCGACTGCTGCACCTACCCGAAGACGACCGTATTCATCCTTACAGGCATTTGGCTTATCTCTTCGTTTTAGAATATCCTTGTAAGTGATCAATCCCGTGAGCTTGTTGTCTTCGTCGACGATGGGAAGCTTTTCGATTTTGTACTCCTGTAGAATTTCCTCTGCCTGTTCCAAAGAGATTCCTGATTTCGCCGTAATCAGATTGTCCTTGGTCATAATCTCCCGGATCAATCGGTTTTGATCTTTAATAAATCGAAGGTCTCGGTTGGTAATAATTCCTTTCAGGACTTTTTCCCCATCCACTACCGGAATACCGCCAATATGATATTCACGCATGATGGTTTCGGCATCTCGGACTTTAGAATCGATATGAAGTGTGATCGGATCCAGAATCATCCCTGCCTGAGAACGCTTCACTTTACGCACCTGAGCAGCCTGCTTCTCGATGGACATATTTTTATGAATGAATCCCAAGCCGCCTTCCAAGGCAATAGCAATTGCCAATTCAGCTTCTGTCACGGTATCCATGGCTGCGGAGACCAGTGGAATATTCAGTCTGATTTTTTTGGTGAGTTGGGTCGAAGTGTTGGTCTCGCGTGGGAGTACTTCAGAATAACCCGGGACAAGAAGCACATCGTCGTAGGTGAGTGCTTCGTAGAGGAACTTCGAGGAGTTTCGATTCATGGCAAATATTGGTTGTAGGTAACCCTATTTGCCCGTCAAAGGTACAAACAAAAACCAATGCCAAGCCAATGGAAAACAAAAATAAATGCGGAATTCATGGATTTCAGAGGATGATTTTGAAATAAGTTTTGGCAACGAAAGATTAAATCCAGTCCCAAATCCCTTTTCCCTGCAAGGCCATCCACATGGTCCCAAAACTCAGGATAAAGTAAATCCCTCCAAGAATGATGACTTTCCCCGGCTGGTTCCTTAGAAAAACCCAGCTAAACAAGGGCAAAATCTGCAGAGCATGCAAGCCCAGAAAATGAAAGATCCTCAAGTCTCCATACCTCTTGGCCCAACCCAAAAACGGCAAGCCTTCCTGTCCATCTGCCGCACCAACTGTATGTTTGAGACTGGCAGCCATGGCAAATCCTTCCAATCCCGCGATCAAAAAGATCACAAGTCCAGTCTTGATACCCATCAAATACCCCGGAGGCAAATTTTGGACTTTTAAAAATTTCAGGAAAACCAAAAAAACCAATATGGAATTAAGGGTAATCGCAATTCCCATAATTTGAAATAAAACCCCATCCCAAATCGAGGAAACATTGAAATGGGAAAGCTTTCCTTGAGCAGCTTGCAGGGTTATGATGGTCAATTCAACAAGCATCAGGATCCAAATCCCCCAACTTATGCGACGGACGAATCGCTCATTTGGGAGACAATCCATAATCCACCCCATGGTCCAAAAGAAAATACCGATCGAAAGAAAAAACTTGGCCGGCTTAGTCCATACATAGGCTCCCTGCAGTTCCCTAGGATCAACCAAAGGCAAGAATATCAGAAATATCCCGAGTAAAAAGCAAAAGCCTCCCGACTTGGCCAAAAGCAAATTGCGCCCTTGGAGCTCAAGAAACCAGTTTTTCAGCATAGGGGTCTTGAGGAAACTTCCGGAGGTAAAAAATACGGATCAGGATATACAACAAGAGTCCTGTGGGGCCTAGCAAAAATGTCAAAAGCAGACAAGGCAATAATATCCAGCGGTTGATCCCCCGTTTATCAGCATCGTGACAGATCCACATTCCTACAAAAAGATCGAATACCAGGTAATGAATCCAGCCTGCCAATACGGCTTCATCTTTCGAGAAGAGCAGCTTCACATTGGCGAGGGTATCAAATCCGCCAGATGGCTCTCCAACAATCCCCTTCAAAATAAAAATCAGGTAAACGACCGCCAGCGCCGTGAATACAAATGAAAAAAGCGCTTGGTAAACCCAGCGCTTTTGGTACAACACAAACAGTAAAATCCAGCAAAGGAATGCGGTGAAATTGGCTGTTGAAAAAATCAGTTCGAGATTCATTTCAGAATATTTATTCTTAAAATAAAATAACTTACTGATTTTTAGATCACTGCAAGGTTAATTTTTTAAAATTTCTTATTTCTTGATCAACCTCGCAATATAAAATCCATCAAATCCGCTCTCCTGAGCGAGGACTTTCTTGTCTTCAATGAGTTCAAAGTCCTTTCCTGCATCACTGTCCAAAAACTTTTTCACCTGAAGTTCATTTTCCGAAGGCAAAATGCTGCAGGTCGCATAGACCATTTGCCCTCCTTTTTTGAGCATGGAGGGGTAGCTTTGGAGGATTTCCTGTTGGGTTTGCTGGACCTTTTCAATGGATTCCGGACTTAGTTTCCACTTGGTGTCCGGGTTTCTTCTCAACACTCCCAAACCGGAACAAGGAACGTCCAAAAGCAACCGGTCTGCTGATTCCTTGAGTCGTTTGATGGTTTTGGTTCCTTCAATGACTTTGGGCTCAATGATCGAAACCCCATCCCTTCTGGCTCGAAGCTTGGTTTGCTGAAGTTTCCATTCTTCTACATCCATGGAAAGGATTTTACCTTTGTTTTCCATCAAGGCTGCCAAATGCAAGGATTTTCCCCCGGCCCCCGCACAGGCATCGATTACTCGCATCCCGGGCTCTACAGCCAAAGAAGAAGCGACCAGTTGAGAACTGGCGTCCTGCACCTCGAAAAGCCCCTCTTTGAATGCGGGGTGTCGAAAGACATTTTGTCTTTCTTCCAAAACCAAGGCATCGGGATATCCTTTGACCAGGTAAGTATTGATCCCATCTTCTGCCAATTGATTCCTTAGCCGCTCTCGGGTGGTTTTCAGTGTATTTACCCGAAGTACCACCTCTGCCTCTTCATTCAGTGCGTGAATTTCCTTTTCCCATTTCTCTCCAAGCTCCTTTTTACCCAAGTGATGAAGCCAATCAGGGATCGATTCCAACAATGCCGGATCTTGAATGGACTCATACTTTCCTTTGAGTTTATCGGGATTGATCCTTGCAAATTCCTCCCATTCCGGAAGACGATTCCCCTGCATCAACCAATAGGTCCCAAACAAATCCCAATAATCCTTGGAGGGACTAAGGTGATTGATCAGCCTCCACCATCTGACCATTTCGTAGGTGGTTTCTGCGATAAACGAGCGGTCCCGAGCACCCCACTTTGGGTTGGACTTTAGCGTTCGCTCTATGACTTTGTCTGCATATTGGCCTTCTTCAAATATTGCTTGGAGTGCAGTATGCACGCCTCGGATGGTATTGTTGTGTAGCTTCATAGGAGGAAATTCTCTCTGCAAAGGTAAGCGGAATTACCGAGCTTCTCCTTTGATTGGCAAAAGCACCCCCAACAACAAACTCAGCAGGAACTCTGAACCCAAGCCATCCAACTCTTAGGCTGGGTCAATATTGAGAAATCCACTTAAGGCTGAAAAGAAGAAAGCGTTTTTTACTTTTACCCTGACGAAACTCCATTTCCAAAAACCAAATGACCACCTATTCGGAACTTGTAAAAAAATGGGCTGACCAACTTGAACTCTATCCTCATTCTGAAGCGGAAAGTCTGGTCAATTGGCTTTTGGAACACCATCTGGGGATGAGGCGAGTTGATATGATGCATTTTTTGGATGAAAAAGACCTTCCCCAAGCGCTTAAGTCGGATTTTGAGCGATTGAAAACCGGTGAGCCTATCCAGTACATTCTTGGGTATGGGCCTTTTTATGGAAGAGACTTTCTGGTAAGTCCAGCGACTTTGATCCCAAGAAACGAAACCGAAGAGCTGGTCCATCTGATCATCAAAGAAAACCCAACTGCTGAATTAGCAATCTTGGACGTAGGTACAGGGACAGGCTGTATTCCCATTACCTTGGCCTTGGAGATGAAAAACCCCAGAGTTTTTGGAATTGACATCTCTGTTGAAGCACTGGAAATAGCTGAGAAAAATGCAAAAAAGATTCATGCAGCGGTAGAATTCAGTAAATGGGACATCCTACAGGATGATTTGAACTTCCCTCCGTTGGATATTTTGGTAAGTAATCCACCCTACATCCCAATCCGTGAAAAACACGAAATGCACCGGAACGTCGTGGATCACGAGCCGAATCTTGCTCTTTTTGTGCCTGACGAAGACCCATTGCTTTTCTACAGGAAAATAGCCCAAAAAGGAAAAACCCTGCTTAAACCTTCCGGAAAAATATACTTTGAGATCAATGAAAAGTATGGTAATCAGGTAGTCGATTTGCTGAACCAGCTTGGATATCAAGCCATCCGGTTAATTGCGGACTTAAATGGAAAAGACCGAATAGTAACAGGCCAATTGACCGAATAAATTATCCTTATCCCATTTGGAATAAAGAAACTTTCTCACCTGTTACAAGGATGCCTAATTTGTCCAAATGAAATAACCCTATGGAAAAATCGCTGCTAAACCACCTCGCACTTTTAATCATCCGACTAGGTTCGGGAGGGATGATGCTGACTCATGGCATACCCAAAATCAATCGTTTCTTTGGGGAAGGCCCTGTTAAGTTTGCCGACCCATTTGGATTAGGGCCCGAGGTTTCATTGGCTTTGGCCATTTTTGCAGAAGTGATTTGTGCAGGTTTGATCATGGTGGGATACAAGGTACGGTTAGCTGCAATCCCCCTGATGGCAACTATGCTGACTGCCGCATTCTATGCACACTGGGATGATCCTTTTCCGAAGAAAGAACTTCCCCTTCTTTACTTTTTAGTATTTATGGGGGTTTTGGCCTTTGGATCTGGGAAATTTTCAATTGATTCGCTACGCAAAAACAGATAGAACCGGAGAAAATTTAAAAAAAGGATAACAGGTGGTTTGCCACGCAATTTATCCACAAAAAAAAATTGTCTCCTGAATTCCATTCCCAAAAACTGAAATTACTGGCTATTTTTTTGATTTTGACAAAGAAAATACCCAGTACAGGGTATGTTTTTTGATAGACAGGTCCTTAGCTTTGTTCAATTCTTTATGAGCAGGATCAAATTAGACAGGGAAAATAGGGCAGAAAATCAATTATCGGTGGAAAATCAGTTTCCAGAAAATTCTAGAGAAACCGACAAACCGAAAAAAATCCAAGCTGCACCTAATCATTTTTTTAAACTTCGAAGAAAGGTGAAACAGAACGCAAAAAAGAAAAGGTTATTGACCAAGTTTAACCGGGAAAAGATCCTAGCTGAAAGCAACAGGATTTTACAGCAGAGAAAAGAAAAGCTGGAAAAATTCCGAATTGACTACATGCCTTTGAGCATAGATGAAGACTGGGAGATGATGGCAGCTTTTTTCTCCAAGAGTTCTAAAAAATAGGTTTAAGGACTTTTTCCAACAACCTGCCAGGGTAATTCTTAATCCCTTTTTACCCTATTGACTAAAATAGGCGTCTGATTTAATTGAAGATAGAAATTCAGGATGGTAAAAAATAAACCCCTCAAACGGTTACGCTTGAGGGGTTTTTCGATGTAGCGGGAACAGGACTATCCTAAACAATTGATTTACAGCATTTTATTCATAAAATGGACAAAAAGGGGGACAGGTTCATTTTGAAGAAAAGAATTTAAATCCATTTGAATTCATTTGAATATTACTCTCAATTTCTTCTAAAACTAAGATTCTTGAGCCAGTCTAGAGGTTTTAATCTTGTAAGACTTTTTTTCTTTTGTTGTTTAGAATTGAAAACCTAAAGACTTCTTCTGGCCTTTTGCTTAAATCTAGAATTCAGTTTTGATTCTTTACTTTAGGAAGACAAATCTAGGCACCAGTATTATAACTAAATTGAATAGTTTCGAGTTTCAGCCCTCGAACACTTCGTATTGTACGAGAGGTACGAATCGTACGAACGGTACGAATTAAGTCTCCCCTCTTTTTCCATTTTAATTGATAAGAAGTTTTTCCAGTTAACAACTAATTCTATGGTAAAAATTTCGGATAACTGATTTTCTGTAGCAATTTACCTTTGCTGCCAAGTTATTGTACGATGATTCGCTTCGAATTACTCGTACACTTTTTCCAGTATACTATCCTGGGTTTGCTTCAAATGGCAGGGATCAGATCTTTGTCTTTTAGACCTTTTCTGGATCTGGTTTCTTTTTTTGCCTCGATGGGATCGGGCAAGGCTATCGAGAAATGCGCTTTTTCGTATTTCTGGATTAAAGCAACCATCAATTCGGCCTTCTGCACTGTCAGGAACAGCTTCGAATATTTTAGAAAGTTTGTCCAAGGATTGGTTTCAACATACTCCTTTTTTGATGAGATGGTCTTTTCCTACTTTACTATTAAAACTATTCACTTTCTTTACTTTGCTTGTGTAAACTATAACTCATTTGGAGGAATTGCCTTAATAAACCTAAGAAAACCGATTGGAAAATGGTTTTCCTCAGAAATCTCTTTTTCCAAACACCCTTGAAGCCAACAAACTCGGCCAAATCATCCAAATCACCAAAGCTCCCGCTGATACCAAAACCCCAAGACCACTCGAAAAAAACTGCTGGAAAAACGCTCCTGTGTAACCCATCAGGGCCGAAATATCCAACTGCATCAGCATCAAGATCCTCCCCAAATCCACCGGGTTGAGCATGACTAATGCAAGTGTGGCTTTCTCCAAAGGATATTCCGCAAAGCTGTAAATGAAGTAAAGCACGAATCCATCGTACACCAATGAGAAATAAATCCAAAGTGCAAGGCTGATTCCAATTGCCTTTGCTTTGTCCCGCGTAATCACACTTGCCAAAAAAGCGAAGCCCGTAAACACTGCACTGAGGATGACTCCTACAGCCAGAAGTGTAATCAGGCTGCTATCCGCTCCCCAAAGCAGCATCGGAAGTCCAAAACCGATTATAATGGACAAACTGAGCATAAGTATCACAGCGAATAGCTGACTAAGGAAAACCTGAGAACGCTTGACCGGCTGAGCCAGCATGAGTTCGATAAATTCCAGGTTGTTGTAAAAATGGGTCGTTGCAAAAACCGCTGAAATCAGGGGAACGATCATGATCATGATGTTCATCAGACTCAGGGAAACTTTACTGAGATCATCCGAAACCTGGTAAATCGACACCGCCACCAGCACCAAAAACACCGTGTAAATGATGGCAAATCTGGACTTTAAAATATCGAAAAGGGCATATTTGAGCAGCTTAAGCATACCTCAGGGCTTTAGATGTTGACTTTTTTTTTAAAGTCCATTGCATGAGTTTGGCAATGGCTGGGGAAAATTTCTCCTCGGAAGTGATTTCTTTCAGGCTGTCTATGGAATCATTGAAAAATACTTCCCCTTCGAAAATGTAAATCGCATGATTGGTCAGTTCTTCCAGATCACTCAGGATGTGGGAAGTGATCAGGATAAGCTTGCCCGATTCCCGTTCTTTCTTGATTTTGGACTTCAGGATCTCCACCGCGATCGGGTCCAGTCCGGCTGTGGGTTCGTCCAGAATCAGGATTTCGGGATTGAATAGAAAGGATAAAGCAGCGCTTACTTTTTGTCTTGTTCCTCCCGAAAGTGTACCCATGTTCTTGTCTTTGATCTTGTCCAATTCAAATGCTTCGATCAGGTCGAGATCGTAGTGTTTGATTTCTGGGCGCATGTCTTTCATCATGGCAAAAAGCTGCCCGATGGTCATATTTTGAGGATATCTGCCGATCTGAGGCATGTATCCGATCAGGTGGCGGTAATCATTTCGCCCTTTGATGGACTGGCCATTGACGAGGATTTCCCCTTTGTCAGGGATTACCATTCCAAGGATAGACTTGATCAAGGTCGTCTTACCGCTGCCATTTGGGCCCATGATCGCGTAGCTGTTTCCTTTTTCGAAACTGAGCTTGAATTCCTTCAAAACTTCCTGCTTGCCAAACTTCTTGGATATCGAATTAACCAAAATCATAAGGTCTCATTTTTGGGGATTGGTCGATCATTTGGTCCGGGGTGAGGGTGGGCAGGATTTTTTCCATCCTGTCCAAAAGAGTCACCATAAAACTCCTCCACAGAATCACCGCTGCCGGGATTTTTTCCACGATCACACTGTAAAGATTGATGGGTCTGTAAGGCACATCGCCCACGTAATTTTTGTCAAGGTCATAGCCTTCGTATTTGTCCCAGTAGTTTTCCGTGATGGTATTGAGCACCACCGAACCATTGGAACTCATGTCGAAGGTGTTTTGGGTGAAATTATTTCCTTTGAAGGTGTTTTGATCGCAACTTGCCATTAGCTTGAGCGCCCAGCCGTTTTCCTGAAAAGTATTTCCTGTAAACTCGATTCTGCTGCTGCCTTCCATGTAGATCCCAACGGTGTTTTTCAGGAAGGTATTGCCGACCACTTTGCTGTCGCTGATGTCTTTGAGCAAAATTCCGTAGCTGCTAGCGCCCCAGTTTTCTTCAAAGCGGTTGTTTTCCATCAGGACATTTTTGGTGTACATGACGGCCACTCCTGCGCCATTGGCCCGAAAGGTATTTCTTCGGTAGCTGTTGTCATGAGAAAACATGAAGTGCAAGCCGTAGCGCTTGTTTTTGGAAACCAGGTTATCCTCCACCTCGGTTTTGGTGACAAATTCCAGGTAAACCCCGTCCCGGTGTCCGGAAACCTGATTGTTGGTAATGAGATTGTTTTTACACTTCCATAAATGAATCCCGTTTCCGGTTTGGTATTCGCGCTCGGCATTGGATATCAGCACATTTTCAGTGATGGTCATATCCGAGGAATTGGAAAAGTGAAGGCCGAAAAAAGTGTTTTCAAGCAGGTTGTTTTTAATCACACCCTTTTTGGAGTCAAAAAATTTGATTCCCGCCGAGTCATCCATGGTTGATCTTCCGGTATTGGAAATTTTCAGTCCCTCGATATGAATATTATCAGCGGCAATGATGAGTACATTCCCTTTGCCTTGTCCGTCGATTTCCGGGCGGTTTTCACCGAGAAGGGTCAGGGACTTGCGGATCACTATTCCGTTTTCCCGGTAAACGCCCGACTTCAAAATCAGGGTATCCCCTTCAGAAGCTGCATCTACAGATTTCTGAATGGATGTCCCGGGTTTTAGAATGATGGTTTTGGAAAAGGAAAAACCAGAAACCAGCATGCCTGCCAGAGCGAAGAACAGAAATCCAATCCGGGTTTTCATAGGTAGGATATTCACTTAAACTGAGTCTGAAGCTCTCCCCAAGCCAGGAAGATTCCTCCCTGCGCGGATTTGTAGTGTTCCATCTTTTCATAAGTGGAAAAAGCAACTACCTGAGAAGCCATGGGAGTCTGGAAGGATTCCCCTTTTAGGTAAAATGCATTGGAAGCATCGATCAGCGCATTGGGAAGCTCATAGTCTGTTACCAAAATATGCTTGTACTGCTGATCTTTTCCTTCCGGAGTGTCAAGGTATTGGAGCATGCAATTGACATCGTCAAAGACATACACTTTCCCCTTTTCGGTCACCAGTTCAGCTCCAAACTTGGGGTCCATGAGTGTCATTTTGCAATGGTGACAGCCATCCTGCCCAAAGGCAATCGGACGCGGATCAGCAGAGCAGGCTGCGAAAATAAAAGTAACGAGTAGAATTAGTGCCAATCGATTCATGAGGTAAAAGATTAAAGGGTGATAGTCATTTGGTAAAAGATGCCGGTTTTTCCATTTTATCCCGAACGATCGCCAGAATAAGCAAACAGGCCCCGCCGATCAAAATCCAGCTTCCGGTATCCGGTCCTGAATAGGCGATAAAATTCAGAAGTTCTTTGTATCCAATCAGGGGTGGTTGATAGCTCATCCCCTCTACTTTGATGGCGGCCTTTGGATCAAGATGGTGACCGTAATCATAGCCCCATCGGTACATATCCGCTAATACTCCCATTCCAAACAGAGTGATCAGTGCAAAAAAACCATAGAGACTCCATCGCTTTCCGATCAGAAATGCCACAAAACCCAAAGCAATCAATCCTCCGATGACATAAATGAGAAAGGTGAACTCAGGAAACATTTCGTTGCCGATGTGATTCATCCCGATGTAATGGTTGACTCCGTTGATTTGGTCCACATTGCCGCTGAGGTGGTCTATCCAGATTTTCATATTCAGTCCCTCGGGATATTGCGGCGCCCAAAGGCTGATTTGCCAAAGCGGAGTAAAATAAGCCGGTACGATGGTGAGGGTAGCGAGCAAGATCAAAACCCGGTTGAAAAGACTAAGCGATTTCATGGTTGAATCGGTAAAAACCGCCGGTCCGCTTGAGACCGGCGATTGATTAGGAAATTATTGAGCTTCTCCGGTAGAGTACTTCAGGGGAGTGTTGACGCCTTTTGGAGATATTCTCATGTATCCCTGCATTTCCTGGTGAAGTGCAGAACAGAAGTCAGTACAATAGAATGGATAAACGCCCGGTCTGTCCGGAATCCACTTGTAAGTGGATGTTTCACCCGGCATGATCAAGATCTCGGCGGTGTTGGCGCCTTTGACAGAAAATCCGTGAGGAACATCCCAGTCTTGCTCGAGGTTGGTAACGTGGAAATACACCTCATCTCCTACGTTTACCCCTTCGATATTGTCCGGTCGGAAATTTGAACGGATGGATGTCATGTAGACGTGGATTTCATTTCCTTTTCGCTCTACTCTGGCATCAGCGACTCCTTTGAGAACATAAGGGTGATTGTTTTTCTCCAGCGGATAGAATTTAACCTGCTTGTCTTTGATCAGAGCGGCAGGGAATGCTTCTGCGTAGTGCGGCTCACCGATAGTCGGGAAGTCGAGGAGCAGCTGCATTTTGTCGCCCGAGATATCGTACAACTGCGCAGACTGAGTCAATTCAGGTCCGGTTGGGAGGTAACGGTCTTTGGTGATTTTGTTGTAAGCAACCATGTACTTTCCGTGAGGCTTGCCGGTAGGTCCACCGGGAATCATCAAGTGTCCAACAGAATAGTAAGTTGGCACTCTATCCACCACTTCAAGCGTTTCAATATTCCACTTCACAATCTCTGAAGACACGAACATGGAAGTATAGGCAAAGCCTTTTCCGTCAAACTCGGTGTGCAAAGGTCCAAGTCCTGGCTTCTCCACTTCACCGTGAAGTACAGACTCATATTTCAATACCGGCATTCCGTTTACTTCACCTTCAAAATCCTTGCTTTCGATGGCTGCGAGCATCTTGGTAAAGGAGAACACCGGAATCACTGCGGCAAGTTTTCCACTGCCGACGATGTATTCGCCGGTAGGATCGGTATCCGTTCCGTGAGGAGATTTAGGACAAGGGATGAAGTAAACGATGTCCTTCAGTTCTGTCGGATCCAATACAAGCACATCTTCTTTGATGGTGGAAGTAGCCGTATGGGTCTCCTCGTTCATCTTGTTGTGGGCATACTTGGCTTTCACTCTTTTACCCTTTCCAGCTTTCACATACTCTTCCGCTTTTTTCCAGTTGATGGCCATGATAAAATCCTTATCCTTCTGAGAAGCATTCACTTCCAAGAGGGTATGGGCCATTTCGGTATTGTAAGTAGAGAAGAAGAACCATCCATGGGATTTGTTTTTGCCGGCACGGGCCAAGTCAAAATTGAAAGGAGGCACCTCAATCTG
>CAYONF010000004.1:69745-80733 GCA_964405255.1 uncultured Limnohabitans sp.
CCTGTGATGGCACTTTGCGCTCCTTTCGGTTTACAGCCTGGTGCTAATGCAACGGCGGTCAAACCTATTGCTAAAAGCCAAACATTTTTTTGCATAGTATTGGATTGATTAAAAGGTTAATTATTTCGCAGAGGCATCTCGCTCTCCTGCTTTTTCTTCGTCATTCTTTCTCATAAACTCAAGTATCCCTCTGGCATCAGCTTGGGTAATATTCTGATTTGGCATGCGGGTAAGACATTCCTCGAGCAGCTTTTGGGCTGTAGGGTCTTGCTCCAGCATGACATCCACATTGGTGATCATATTCATGATCCATTCCGGTCTTCTTCTGTTGGTGATGCCTTGAAAACCGGGACCCACCAATCGCTTATCGTTCAACTGGTGACAGGCTGTACATTTCATATCCACAATTGCCTTTCCTTTGTCGGCCAAGGCGGCATCCAAACCCGCACCTAAATCGACAGACTTGATTTCACCGACACCTTTTGGATCAGGAGCAGCAGCTTCAGTGGCAGGCGCTGAGGAGGTTTCAGTTGAGGTAGCAGACTGATCTGTACCTCCACCACAAGCGGTCAGGAGTATCCCTAGGATTCCCGCTGACCATAGCAGGGATTTTTTCATAGTTTGAGTTTTAATTTTTTTGAAATTGATTTTTGGGTTGGATATGTTTTGAGTTGAGGTTTTTTGCGAAAGTACCTGAGTCAACAAGGTGCCCAGCGCAATTGGGAATAAGGCAGAGGCCAGAAAGAGATAGAGATGGTAGTTCTCCATAAATCCGAGTTCCAGCCAAATCAGAGTGCCCTGTCCAAACAGCAGAACTTCGGAAATGACAAAACCCGAAATCAACATCGCCCATCCTACACGGGTGATTTGTGAATCCGCTAGCCATCCTTTTTGCACTGCTATTCCTGAGATCCCGGTAGTCAAGATCCCTAACAAAACCAGGTGTAAAAACCCGATCACGTACATTCGGATGGAATAGGAAATGACTGCGATCGAAGGGAAAACCAAAAGCGCTTGAAGCAGAGCTTTAATAATCAATGAGACGAATGCAGAAATCAGCAGGATTCTGACAATGGGGAGTACGTCCACTTTTGCAAAGCCCTTGAATAAGGCAAGGATCAAAAAGGAATAGGCTGCCAATTGCAGGATTACCGCCAAGCCGTTGATTTGGAAGGCAAGAGGAGTAGGTTCGGCCCAAGTCACTGCCAGGGCATAAGTCAGAATCACCGAAGCGGCAAGAAGAATTTCCTGATAGGTTGGCCAAGAAGGGGCATAGCCAGATTTTTCCAAGTGTAGGAAAATTAGCCCCAACACTCCCAGGACAAACCAACCGTTGAGCTGGAAATGGAGAAACCACTGCACACTCATGAAGGAGAGCTCGTGCATCTTTCCCAATTGGGCATTGATAGGCCCCAAAGCCCAAAGTCCAAGGGTAGAGATCACCTGAAAGACTAGAGAAAGCCGAAGAAGTCGGATACCTGTAGAGCTTTGATGGGTTTTCAGCAGCTGAAAAAGCCGATAAACAAACCCGTAAGCAATAAGGATATGCAGCGTCGAAAAGGAAATGCTAACCGCTCCATAACCCTGAACAGGGAAGGAGGCCAGCATACCCAAGGCGGAAATGACCGCTCCCATAAACAGCCAGCCAAAACTCCGGATCTCCTCCTCCTTTTTGACCAGACTGAAAACCATCCCTCCTGTGAGGATCAGAAATCCCCAGCCTAACATGGCTATGTGGGAATGGGTATGAAGGATGTTTCGATAGTCCAGCACCGGAATCTCCCAGATATGGAAAGACCGCATGATTAATCCAAAAACCGAAGCAATGAAAAAGAACCCAACTGCCCAACTCACCCAAATACTCCTGAATTTCAGGGAATCTGAGGGAAGGAAAGGGTTCAATTTAGTGCTTGGGGATTTCATGGATTAGGAGTTCAGTTTTCCAAAAACTTGCTGGGCCACGGGAAACAAAATGTTGTTTTCCAAGTGAATGTGGGTGTGGAGATCATTTTCAAATTCTTCCAGCATTGCAAATGCTACCCGATAAGTTTGGCAGGCATCCGAAGGTGGCGTGTAGGTGTTGCTCAAGGCAGAAATCTTACGAAACCGCTCTCCTTCTGTATCATGCTCGTGCTCCATCATGGCGATGGGATTGTCGATATGACCAAAGTGTGGCGCAGAGAGATGGAAATCATTTTTCATGGCTTCCTCCATCGCTTTGATGTAAGGAAAAAGTATAAACTCCTCTTTTTTCATGTGAACTGTCAATGCATCGGCAGCCTCGAAAAATTCGTTTTTGATCTCTTCCAACTCAGGATGTCTCTCACCGTGAACCCTGTTGATTTTGTCCAGGTAAAACTTAAGCGCGGGGATGGTATTTTCGACATAGCTGTGGTGGACTTTGACGATATGATCCACCAATTCCGCCATTCCCATCCCGAGGTAATTTGTAGAATCTGCCGTTTGAAACACCTGAATCAATTCCTCAATCACCTTTTCAGTATCCAAGCCGCGAGTTTCGCAGGCTTCAGACAGTTTTACTCCCCCTTTGCAGCAGAAGTCAATCCCATGATCGGTGAAGACTTTTGCCGTACGAAAATTATCCGCTACAATTTTTCCTACTTTTTTCTCTGCTAGTTGATTCATGGTGAATGTAGTTAAAAAGAGTTTTTTATCCTCTTATGGTTTAAATTTTTTTTAGTACTTCAAATACGAAACTCCCTGACGGATGCCATTGGCCATATCCTCCAAAGTAGTCGTCATCATCATCCCTGTCAGGTGATCCCGGATTGCTTTAAACTTATGATGAACCGCGCAGGGTCTTTTTTCAGAACACTCCTGTAAGCCCAATGCACAGCCTGTAAATACCGAATCCCCGTCAATCACTTGTACCACCCGATGAAGGGGCACCTTTCGTCCCAATTCTGAAATCTGAAATCCTCCATTTGGACCTTTGATGGAAACCAAAAGATTTTCTCTGACCAAGGTCTGAAGGATTTTTGCCGTAAATGCCTCAGGGGAATTGATGGCATTAGCGATATCTTTCAAGCCTATGCGCTCCTCTCCTTCCGGCAGTGTTGCCAGAAAAATCATGGAGTTGATGGCATATTTACAAGCTTTGGAAAACATCTTTTGGCTGATTTCTTTACCAAAGGTAGAAGAAGAAAAATAAAAGACAAAAATATCTTTTTATATTTTTATAATAAACTTAAAACAAAAAAGCCTGCCCAGTTTTAATATCTGGGCAGGCTAGCATTTTCTCAACTGCTTTTATTCAAGACTTAGCGCTGATACTTTTTTTGATCGCTGAAATTTGGTTTTGATCCGATCCACTGTTTCATATACCATCGGCACGAGATAAACCGTCAAAATCAAAGAGGAAAGCAAGCCTCCGATAATCACCCAAGCTAGGCCGTTTTTCCATTCGCTTGCTGTGCCACTTGCCAAAGCAATTGGAAGCATGCCGATCACCATGGAAAGCGTGGTCATCAAAATAGGCCGCATCCTTCCTTTTCCGGCTTCAATCAGGGCTTCCCGGGTTCCAATTCCTTTTTCCTTCAGTTGGTTGGCAAAATCCACGATCAAAATCGCATTTTTCGCTACCAAACCCATGAGCATAATCAAGCCCAAGAGGGCAAACAAACTCAGGTTGTTCATACTTAAATTCAATGCCAGCATCGCTCCGATCACGGCTACTGGAATAGAAAACAAAACCACAAAGGGATAGATGAAACTGTCGTACAATACCACCATAATCAGATAAATCAACAGGAAGGAAATCAACAAAACCTGCCCCAAAGCCCCGAAACTATCATTTTGCCTCTTGATGTCCGAACCCCAGACCATGCTGATTCCCTCAGGAAGAGGATTTTCTTTCAAATAAGCAACCACCTCATCGGCTACCGTCCCGGAAGGTCGTCCCAAGGCATCCGCAGTCAGGGTCACAGCCGGCTGCCGGTCTTTTCGCTCTAGCAATGAAGGCGAATTGGACTGAACTACTTCTGCAACTTGAGAAAGGACGAGTGGCATTCCCTTGGGATTGATGAGTTGAAAGTTTTTGACATCCTCATAAGACTTCCGGTTGAAATTATCCAATTGAATACGGATAGGATATTCTGTTCCAGACTCAGTCAAGGTCGCATCCTCATTTCCTGCAAAGGCATTTCGAAGTGTCAAGCCCAAAGCTGCATTTGACAAACCCAAACGCTGCAATTTGTCCGAATCAGGTATGACCTGATACTCTGGAATCCCCTCCTCCACCGAAAGCTTCACATAATCTGCACCTGGGATTTTTTCTAGGACCAAAGCCAAGTCTTTGGCCACCTGCATCACCTGCTCTTGATCAGGTCCGCTCAGAGTCATCTCAATCGGGGCCGAACGGGGAATCAAGCCCAAAGCAGTCATCGAGAAACTGATTCCCGGAAAAGTCCGCTTGAGTTCTTCCCGCACGTCTTTCATAAATTTTTCAGTAGAAAGTCCTTCGGTTTCTTTCTTGTCCAGAAGCTGCACAGTCAGTTCGGATTTATAAGGCAAGCCGACTCCCAAACTTCCGATACCCGTGGTGGGCCCAGCTACGTTGCTAAAAAGCGTGGAGACTTCCGGCTGCTGCAAGAGAAATTGCTCGACTTGGAGTGTGCGGAGATTATTTTCCTTCACACTCGTGGACTTGTCGTATTCCAGATAGAGTCGAAACTTGCCCTGATCTCCGGTTGCGATCAGTTCCTTACCGATGATTCCCTGCTTCAGGATAGCGGCTGTCATTACAAAAAGCAAAAGCAAAATCCCGGTGAATGCCAACTTATGATTCAACACCCAAGTCAACTGCCTACCATACCAAGCTATAAATAGATCCAACTGATGCTCAAATCCAATCAAAAAGCGATTAAACGCATTAGTCGGCCTCAGATCCTCAGCTTTGCCTATTCTGGAAGCCATCCAAGGAGTGAGGGTAAACCCGACTAACAAACTGGTCAGCGTAGAAGTGATGACCACAACCGAAAACTGCTTGAGCATATCGGCTACAAAAACCTGAAGAAAAAGGATTGGCAGGAAAACCACCACATCTACCAGCGTAATGGACAAAGCCGAGAATCCGATTTCCATACGACCATCCATGGCTGCAGATTTTTTATCCTTTTTCATATCCAAGTGCCGCTGGATATTTTCCAAAACCACTGTGGCATCATCCACCAATATTCCGATGATCAACGACATGGCCAGTAAGGTCATCAGATTGAGCGTATAGCCTAGTAGCCACATCACCGCGAAGGCTGTCACCAAGGAAGTAGGAATCGCCACTAAGACAATTAGGGAATTTCGGAAGCTGCGCAAAAAAAGCAGCATCACAAAAGCCACCAAGATGACCGCGAGTATCAAATCAAATACTACCGAATTCACTGCAGCAATGGTATTGTCCGTACTGTCATCCGCAATGATAAAGCTCACTCCCTCCTTAGCATATTGCGCTTCGATTTGGGTAAGTTTTTCTCGGACAGCCTTCGACACGTCGACCGCATTGGCATCGCCTTGCTTTTTGAGCATTAGTCCAATTCCCTCTTTTCCATTGAATCGACTGACCGAGGTAATTTCTTTGGCCCCATCCTTCACCACTGCCAAATCCCGAACGTAAACCGGAGCACCGGGCGTGGGCATGGCCACTTGCACATTTTCGATTGCCGGCAAATCATTGAATTTTCCGCTTAATCGAACAGAACTTTGATTCTGATCCGTCTGCACATTTCCGGCAGGCATATCCAAACCAGCCCGATTGATGGATTCGACCACCTGCTGAAGTGGAATTTGGTAGTATCGTAATTTCTCGGGATCAATTTTCACCTGAATCTCCCGCTGCTCTCCGCCCAAAACAGTGATCTCAGCTACTCCTTTCAACTGCTGAATCTGGGGAATAAAATCATCCACCATTTTTTGATAAAAAACCTTAGACTCAAGATTGCTTGTCGAGGTGATGGACATGATTGGCAAGTCATTAGGCGATACTTTGGTCATCACGGGCGAAAGCACATCCTGCGGCAAATCTTTGGAAATATTGTCAATGTAGCGTTGCGCATCCTGCATAGCCTGATCGAGGTCCACGCCATAGTTCATATTGGCGATAATGACCGAGGCATTGGGCATGGACTTGGTGACCAAATAGTCCACCCCTTCCAAATTGGAAAGCGCATCCTCGATTTTTTCAGAAACCGAAGACTGTACCTCATCGGGAGAAGCCCCCGGATAGCCTGTCTTGATCACCAACACCGGCTGGTTGAAATCCGGCATTAGCTCATAGGACAAATTGGTAAAGCCGATGTATCCGAGGAGGATAAACAAGCTGAACAATACGATGATCAGGGAAGGCCTATTGATGGAAATGGAGGTGATATTCATCGCTCAGAAGAAAAATTAGGTTCCACATTCGCTCCTTCAAACACATTGACCAAGCCTCCTGTGATGACGATATCTCCAGCCTTGATTCCCCCTTTCAGAATCAGATGATCGCCGATTCGATGAGCAATTTGGATAGACTGAAGCTTTGCCTTGCCCTCCTGAATGACATAGACTTGAGGATTCAATTCCGAACCTATTAAGGCAGAGGCTGGCAAGATCACTCCTTCAGATTTGGCTTCGGTTTTTACCAAAACCTCCCCAAACATCCCCGCTTTCACGGAGAGATCCGGGGCATTTTCAAAAGTCAACTCTACCGGAAAGCTATTACCTATTGAGCCCCGACTTCCCACTAAGGTTACTTTGGCCGGGATTTCTTTAGAAAGGGAAGCTATTTTAACCAACTGAGAACTTCCGGCTTGAAAAAAGGCAAGATCACTTTCAGGAACTTGAACTGTAAGTTTGATTCGACTCAAATCAGTCAGTTGAATGAGGGATTTTCCCGGAGCGGCAAAATCCCCAGCCTCGGTCAATTTCGCAGTTATTATGCCGGCAAATGGCGCCCGAATGGATGATTTGACTATTTGCTCCTGAAGTGTTGCGATTTGGACTTCCAAACCTGCCAAGGCGAGCTCGGTCTTTTCCAGTTGAATACCCTGAATGGCTTCATTTTCCACCAACACCCGATACCTCTTCAGATCGGCCTCAAGTCCGCCTTTCTGCACCTCAGCCGCTTTGAGCTGTAACTGAAGCAGGGCAACGTCTTGCTGCACAAGCAACTGATGGGCATTGACCTGCTGACCTACTTCCACGGCAATTCGGGTGACTTTCCCCTGTATTTCTGCACTGATTTTGCTTTCTCTATTGGGTTCGATCACACCGGAAAAGCTCCGCTGATTGTCAAGCTGACCTTCTGATGCCTTCACTGCGAAGACCGGAACTGCTTGGTCTTTGTCATAGATATAGACCCGCTCTTCAGCTATCTTTTTATTGAAAACTAGCTTAATGGCTACAATTGCGACCAAAGCCAGTGGGATGATATAAATAATGATCTTTTTCATTGGAATTATTGGATAAGTGTAGCGGAAGATTTTTTGAGTTCAAGGGTGGCCTTGAGGTACTCGACCATAGCATCGAGATAGGCTTGTTGGGCAGATCTGAGCGATTGATCAGCAAGCAGGATGTCAGTCAGGGTGGCTAAGCCCTCCTGCTGCAGCAGCACAGACTTATCATAAATCGACTCTGCCAATTGGATTTGAGACTCACTTGTCTGGATTTGCTTATGGGCTGTAGCCTGCTGACGCAATGCTGCCTGATACTGTACATGAGTCTGATCGGCAATCAGGGATTTTTGAAGAGTGGCATTTTCCAGTTCCAGTTCCTTTTGACGGATTTTTTTGGAAGTGACCATCCCATTGAAAATCGGAAAACTCACCTGGGCTCCGATAAAACTCTGAGGGTAAAATTCCAGAAATGACTCCGGGGCACCCCGATATCCAAAACCTGTCGTTCCATAGTTGGCCATCAGATGGACACTCGGGATTCTTGAGTTTTTGATCGCTTTCAGTTCCTGCCCGAGAATTTTCTCCCAGATTTCCTGGATTCGAAAATCAGAAGTCAATCCCGAATTGGGCGTTTCAGATTCCTCGATTTGAACCCGAGTTTGTACATCCATTTCCCGATCAAGCGGTAAACCAATTGCCAATTTGAGCTGTTGCAACACCGTCAGATATTGACTTTGGAGTTGGAAAAGCTGGGATTCCAACTGCTGATTTTGCAGGATAACTTTGTCCAAATCGGTCCTGCTGGCCAATTTTTGCTCATAGAGTAGTCTCACATTTTTTTCAAGTTTCTCCCCGTTGACTTGGTTGGCTTGGAGAAAAGCAAACCGGTTTTTCAAGATCTGTACATTGTAATACAGAATGGAAACCTCCAAGAAGACTTGTTCCTGGGTTCGGACCCCTTGCAATTCGCTCAGCTCCTGATAAGATTCAGAAATCTGTATACCTGCCATCACTTGAGGATCGTAGATGGGCATTCGAAGACTAAGATTGCCAATGATTGTATGAGGTACACCAAATTGAATTGCTTTATATACTCCCTCCGGACCTCCAAATGCTTCCTGAGGAAGCAGTTGATAGGGTACCTGGCTAGAATACTTGTAATCTGCCAATGCCAAAACCTTTGGTAAAAGCTGACTCTTCGACTCGTGATTTTTTAATTCGGAGGCCATAATCTGGTTTTGGGCTATCTGAAAGGCCCGGTTTTTCTGCATGGCCGTATCCAGGCTTTGCTGCAGAGTCCATTCCTGAGCTTGCACTTTTGCTGCGAAAAGCAAAGTCAAAAGCAAAAGAGATATTTGTTTGTAAGTATTCACTAACATTTTGGAGTAAATTTTTTTAGCTTTTAATCACTTTTAATATCGATTGGACCAGTTCCTTACCGGAAGCATTCAGGTCAAAGCTGAATCCGGAAACTCTCCATTTGAACATCTGGAGTCGGAAAGCTCCCAACACCAAATGCACCAATTGGGCTGCCGAAACATCGGATTTAAACAAGCCTTGGGCCTGTCCTTCCGAAATCAACGGCATCAAAAAACCCATTTTCGTCTGCATCAAGGCTAAAATCGCCTGATTGATTTGATCACTTTCTTCCCAAAGTCCATCGGAAAATACCGCCACCACAAAATGGGGATGAGATGAAAAGAAGGAAAACTGACTCGTAAAGAGCGCTCGAAAACGATCCTCCACGAGGAGACTTTGATCCAGTAGAGAAAGTCTGGAGATCATGTTTTCTTTGAGAAATTCCATCATGGCAAGCGTAATCGCTTCCTTACTGGGAAAGTGCCGATAAATGGCCGCCTCCGAAAACCCCATTTCCAAAGCAAGCTTTTTGGTCGTAAGGCCTCCAATCCCGGAATCAGTCAGGATTTTCCCTGCTGCATCGATGATTTCTTTTTGCCTTTCGGAGATCATTTTTTAAGTTGGTTAGTATTTACTAACAAATATACAATCGTTTTTCAAAACCCAAAATATTTTTTATAGATGTACGATTTTGATTTCAGGTTTAGATTCTTTTTATTTCGGACTTATTACTCTTAATTAAAAATGAAATGTCAAAATAAAAGCCTTTCGCCCAAGGGGAGAGGATCATTAAGGGCATATAAATAAGAAATTAAAAATTAATTCAAATCTCTTGAAAGCTCTTTCCCAAGTAGGAAAATACGGTTTAAGGGCCCTGCTTTTCTTGGTGGCCTATCCCCCCGAAAATCAATACCTTAGCATCCGACAGATCGCTGATGAATTGGGGCTTTCTTTTCATTTTGTAACCAAGATCTTCCGTGAACTCACCGAAAAAGGAATCCTCGTCTCTTACCGCGGTCCTTCGGGAGGAGTTGCCTTAGCCAAGCCGGCTGAGGAGATTTATCTCATCGACGTGATCAAAGCCCTGGAAGGGGAAGACTACTTTGACAAATGCCTGATTGGCCTTCCCCATTGTGGATCGGCAAAGCCTTGCCCGGTGCATGACTTTTGGAAAGAGGTCAAAATCAAACTTCAAAAGAACTTTTCTGAGACCAGCTTGGCCCTGTTGGGTGAGAAAATCCGAACTCAGGAAGTCCGGCTGGACGAATAAAAAAATTTACCCTTAATTAAGAATAAATACTCTTAAATATGAATTAATCCTTTACTCTTGAAATTATGAAGACAGAACCTAGCTTCCTGACTTACCTGATGAAGCCCAAAAATTGGTGGCTTCCATTTCTGCTCATTTTTGGAGTGAGCATCAGCGGGTTGATTTTCATTGGCTATCAGACCTACAATGAAGCCCCACCTATTCCGGATTTTGTGGATTCCCAAGGTCAGGTAGTGGTTTCCAAATCAGATATCCTTGAAGGTCAGGAAGTATTCCACCGCTATGCCTTGATGGAGTATGGGAGTATGTTTGGAGACGGGGCATTGAGGGGACCGGATTTTACCGCCCAAACGCTCCATATCATGGCGGAGTCAATCAAGGAATTCTATAAGGTTGAATCTCCTACCGAACCTAATCCCCTGGAATTGGCAGGTATTGAGGAGCTGGCAAAAGCGGAAATCAAAAAAAACCAATACCAATCCGAAACCAATCAAACCAAACTTACGGCTTCGCAAACCTTTGCTGTTAGTGAAGTTAACAGCTTCTATCAGAAAGTATTTTTGGATTCAGATTTCCATGAGGCTTTTAAGCCCGCGGGCTATCTGACCGACCCCAAGGAAATCGAACAGCTCAGTAAATTCTTCTATTGGGGCGCATGGGTTTGCAGTGTATCACGTCCGGGAGAAGCCTACAGCTATACTCATAATTGGCCATTTGATCCTGAGGCAGGCAACACGCCCACTCCTTCCACTATGATCTGGAGTATTCTGGGTCTCTTTGGTTTGGTCTTGGGGCTGGGAGCCGTCATGTATTACTATGGACAATTCGAACAACTCAGTGAGGAGTATTATTCGAAAGGCGCCTCGGAAATGGTCACAGAAGAAAAGTTGAAGTCATTCCGTCCCACACCTACCCAACGGGCTACTTTCAAGTTTTTCTACGTGGCCATCTTGCTGTTCTTGGTTCAGGTT
>CAYONF010000004.1:80833-82537 GCA_964405255.1 uncultured Limnohabitans sp.
TGTATCAGTATATGCTTTTGGGTGTATTTGCGCTTTGGGCGGTTATCGTTTACCGAGGACTAAAAGGAGTCATGGATAAAGCCAAACCCTGGGAACTCCCAAATTGGCTGGTATATGCCATAGTATGTATTCTGATCCTTTTGGTATCCGGCTTTGTGGCCAGCCCTGAGACCAACTTTGTGGTTGCGGACTTCTGGAGATGGATGGTGGTTCACATGTGGGTGGAAGCATTCTTTGAAGTTTTCACCACCATCATCGTGGGCTACATGATGGTCATGATGGGCTTGGTCAACAGACCAGCAGTGACCAAGGTCGTTTATCTGGCGGCATTGCTGTTTTTAGGTTCCGGACTATTGGGTATTTCCCATAATTTCTACTGGAATGCCAAGCCTGTCGGTACCCTTGCATTGGGATCTGTATTTTCTACGCTCCAGGTAGTCCCCCTGATTCTCCTGACACTGGAAGCTTGGAGGATGCAACGAATGCCAAGTATGCTTTTGAAAAATCCGGTCCGAGGCCAGCGATCCTCACTATTTGCCATGCCAGGAGTGTTCCTTTTCCTGATTGGAGTGAATTTCTGGAATTTCTTTGGAGCAGGAGTATTTGGGTTGATTATCAATCTTCCCATCGCCAATTACTATGAACACGGGACCTACCTTACTGTCAACCATGGTCATGCCGCTCTTATGGGCGTTTACGGCAATCTTTCCATTGCGGCCATCCTATTTGCATTGAGGTACCTAGTCAATCCGGATTCTTGGAATTCGTCCTTGGTGAAAATTTCCTTTTGGTCGATCAATTCAGGACTCATCTTGATGGTGGGCCTAGATCTATTCCCGGCTGGAATTCATCAGCTTTTCACCGTAATGGAAAAAGGATATTGGTTTGCAAGATCTCAGGAATTCCTGCAAAGTGCCCCGTTCCAGACTATGACATGGCTTCGAATTGTCGGGGGAAGTGTGTTCCTACTCGGGGGTGTACTGCCGCTCACCTGGATAGTACTTCGCAGCGCTCGCCATCTCAAGCCCAAACAACCCATAAAAATCAATCACTTCCACCTGGAAAGAGAGGAAGTCAATGTTTAATAAGTAAAAAACCAATTTCAATGCATCAACCCACCCATGATTATGCAGTCCAACTGGAATGGACACATAGCCGAATCGGACAGCTCAGCAGCCCCGAGCTGGAGACCATCATCGAATGTGCCACTCCGCCTGAATTTCCTCACGGAATACCGGGAATTTGGTCACCCGAGCACCTGTTTACCGCCGCGGTAAGCTCCTGTCTGATGACCACCTTCCTGTCTGTAGCTGACCACTCCAGCCTCAAATTCGAAAAATTCACTTGCCGAGCCAATGGCATTCTGGCCAAACGGGAAGGCAACTGGATGATGACTGAAATCCACCTTTTCCCAGAATTGACATTAAGCCCCGGGGAAAAAGAAGAGCGGGGACTCAAAGTCTTAGAAAAGGCAGAAAAGGCTTGTCTGATTTCGCATTCCATCAAATCAGAGATCAAAATGACGCCAACTATTATTCAATATGAATTTCACAGATATTAAAGGGTAGCAAATTTCAAAAAGGACGGGCTTCATAAGTCCGTCTTTTTTCTTGGAAATAAATTAAAAGCACTTGCCCTTAAAGCTTTCAGTTGGTAACAGATTCAATCCTCCCTATCTTACCTCATGCCCAAAAGTAAACCTCT
>CAYONF010000004.1:82637-84379 GCA_964405255.1 uncultured Limnohabitans sp.
GTTGGTAACAGATTCAATCCTCCCTATCTTACCTCATGCCCAAAAGTAAACCTCTAAAACGCCACCCCGCGCTCCACCACCTCAGTCATGACCACCATCACGGCTTACTGCTATGCTGGAAAATCCGACAGGGATTTAAATTAGGAATAGAGCCCATTCGGATGAAAGGCTATTGCGAATGGTTTTGGGAAAATCATTTGGAAGCCCATTTTGAAGTGGAAGAAAAAGTCATATTTCCAATACTTTCAGCAGAAGATCCTTTGATCAAACAAGCTCTAAGTGAGCATAAACGACTTAGAAAGCTATTTTCCACCTGGGAGAATCCTGAAAAAACCTTGGGCCAAATCGAGGAAGAACTGGAAAAACACATCCGGTTCGAGGAGCGAATCCTTTTCCCAATTGTCCAGGAAAAAGCTACAGCAGAACAACTTGAAGCTATTTCTGCTCATGGAGTGAAGGAAAATTTTGTAGAAAATAGCTATGATCCATTTTGGATCGGGGCTGCTTAACGCCGCTTCCAAAACTGGATTTTATCCCAATAGCTCAGTTCCCGGATGTTCACATCCCAAAAAGGATACAATCGATTTTTTGAGAGGTTATTGATCAAAACGGAGGATATAAAAAGAGCTAAAATTCCGGTTAAAATGGGATTGATCACATAGAAATAGCCCATCTGTCGGATTTCTTCCGAACCGATATTGGCAATCAGGGCAATAGCCCCGCCCGGAGGATGAAGGGTTTTGGTGTACTGCATAGCCAAAATGGCTAAAGAAACCGCCAAGGCCGGAGAAATCCAGATGTATTCTGTACTCGAAAACAACTTGTACACGCTTACCCCGATCAATGCCGAGATCAAGCTTCCGAAAATCAGTTTTCTGGGTTGTGCAGCGGGGCTATTGGTCATCCCAAAAAGCAAAACAGAACTTGCTCCAAAGGCACCAATGAGAAATAAGGCATCGACATTGCCCACCGTGTGGAAGACATTCTGCATAAGGCCAATACTACTCAGCCCCAAAAACGAGCCTACAAAGGCCCAAAGGTTATCGATAGGATTGTGTGAAGTCTCCCGATAGGCAATCATGCGCGCCTTTCGAAGGCCTCTTTTGATTTTCTGGGTTGGCATCTTAAAACAATGAGCTATAAAAGTAACCCAAGTACTTTCCCTTACCAAAGAAAGTACTCGTTTCCAGGTTGCCTAACAAGGAGCGTAACTTTTAAATCAAAGACTCTCCAGCATACTCATCAGTTTTCCCCTAACCTCTCCTGCCAAAGACTCGATTGCTGTATTTTTTACTACGGACATAGCTGCCGCCGGATCCATAATGGTCACTTCAAAGTCCTGAGCGCCTAGGCTTCGGATAGTCACATTGCAGGGCAATAGGGTGCTCACATGAGGTTCAGCGGTCAATACTTTGTCCGCAAAAACGGGATTGCAGGCACCTAAGATAAGAAAAGGAGGATATTCTTTGTCCAGTTTTTTCTTCATCGTGGCTTGAATATCGATCTCAGTCAATACGCCAAAGCCGACTTCCTTCAGTGCAGCTTCCATTTTAGTTCTGAGCGAAGCCAAATTATCGGACTTCAGGATTCTGGTTTGGTAATATGTCATGGTATTTGGGAGTTAAATGAAAATTATCGCTTTCGGAAAAGACAGACGGAATAGTTTTGCGCAGTACCTGAGGGAGTAATGTGATCATAATTCATGCTGTCGATGAGTTCAAATTTCTTGAAGAAAAATCTCT
>CAYONF010000004.1:84479-93217 GCA_964405255.1 uncultured Limnohabitans sp.
AGCTCGCCGAGCGTTTGTTTATCACCCCTGAAATGTTGGAAAAAATAGGTTCCGGAATAGCCTTTCCTTCTCAGCCAGGATTCCATGTTCTGAAGATCCGCGTCGGTCAATTGATCCGAATGAACCGTGGTCCGAACTTCAAACTGAACGGTAGCATCCAAAAGTACTTCCAGAGATTTTTGGAACGCGGAGAAAAGATCAGACCGAGTCACTTCCCAATACTTCTCCGGCAACGCCTTAAAGTCCAAAGCCACGTAATCCACCAAGTTTCCCTCCAACAACTGACGTAATACATCGGGCCGGCTGCCGTTGGTATCGACTTTCAACTCAAACCCCATTCTTTTTATTTCTCGGGCAAAGGGAATGATCTGCGGATGAATCGTGCACTCTCCCCCGCTAAATACTACTCCGTCTAATAATCGGCGTCGGCCCAGCAAAAATTCCTGCACATTCTTCCAACTCAGCTTGCCCTTGCCCAGGACTATCTCGGGATTATAGCAGTAGCCACAGCGCATGTTGCAGCCGGCAAACCATAGGATACAGGCTGTGCGATCCGGATAATCCAGCAAAGTAAAAGGGGAGATACTGAAGACAGGTCTCCCCTTTTCCTGGCTACTCTGTGAAATGGGTCCGCTGTTTATGTTCACCTTTTTTTCCGATGTTAAAACTTTCGACAGGTCTGTGGTATCCCATTACACGGGTGTAGACGAGACACTTGGTCCGCCTTTCAGCATATTGCTCGAGCAGGGTTTGGGTTTGGACTGGTTCAGTGATTGTTTGCATAGTTTTTTGGATTTTGGTTAAGTTCATTCAAAAGATCCTCGTCACATTTTGGACAGTATTCATGCTCGCCATTAAGGTAGCCATGGACTGGACAAATGCTGAAAACTGGAGTCACGGTAATGTAAGGGAGCTTGAAATTAGAAAGGACTTTCTTGATCATTCGGCGGCAAGCTTCCGGGGAGGAGATTTTTTCCCGCATGTAGAGGTGCAGCACTGTACCTCCGGTGTATTTGCACTGCAGCTCATCCTGAAGCATCAGTGCCTCAAAAGGATCATCAGTAAAATCAACCGGAATCTGTGAGCTGTTGGTGTAATAAATGTTTTCACCGGAACCGGCCTGAATCATCTCAGGGAAGCGCTTTTTGTCTTCTTTGGCAAAGCGATAGGTAGTACCTTCGGCAGGTGTTGCTTCGAGATTGTAGAGATTTCCGGTTTCTTCCTGAAATTCTTTCATGCGTCCCCGGATGTGTTCTAAGAGTTCTGAGGCCAGATTTTGACCATAATTTCCTGTGATATCTTCTTTTCCTCCGGTGAAATTCAAGACCAGTTCATTTAGTCCATTCACACCGATGGTGGAAAAGTGGTTTCGGAAATGCTTCAGGTAGCGCTTGGTATAAGGATACAATCCCCGATCATACATCTCCTGAATGAAGACCCGCTTCTTCTCCAGAGTGGACTTGGCTATTTCCATCAAACGGTCTAGGCGATGAAAAAGCCCCTTCTTGTTTCCAGCAAACAAATAGCCTAACCTCGCCATATTGATCGTCACAACACCGATACTTCCGGTCATTTCCGCACTTCCGAAAAGTCCGTTCCCTCTTTTCAGAAGTTCACGAAGGTCAAGCTGAAGGCGGCAACACATGGATCGGACTGCATTGGGCTTATATGCATTGGGATTCTCTACTTTTTGGCCGTTTTCATCATAGGTGTACTGACTTCCAATAAAATTCTGAAAATAGGAAGAACCGATTTTCGCTGTGTTTTCAAACAGTAAATCCGTATTGGGACCATACCAGTCAAAATCCTCCGTGATATTGACCGTGGGGATGGGAAAAGTAAAAGGCTGAGAATTGGCATCACCTTCTGTCATGATGGTGTAGTAGGCCTTGTTGATCAACTCCATTTCGGGTTGAAAATGCTTGTAGGTCAGCTCTTCCAGAGAATTTAAACCTCTTCGTTTAGCCTTTTCCAACAGCAAATCCGAATCGATCCCAATAAAAAGGTGAAGGTCATTTTTTGTGGGCATCTGATCTTTGAGATCCTCCGGCACCACCCAGTCGAGGGTGACGTTAGTGAAAGGAGACTGCCCCCATCGGGCGGGAACGTTCAGATTATAGACAAAAGAGCGAATTGCCTTTTCGATCTCCTTGTAGTTGAGTTGATCTTTGAAAACATAAGGAGCGAGGTAGGTATCGAAGGAACTGAACGCCTGAGCTCCGGCCCATTCACTCTGCAAAATGCCCAGAAAATTAGCCATTTGGCCCAAAGCCTCACGGAAATGGGAAGGAGGACGGCTTTCGACCCTACCCCTCACTCCGTTGAAGCCTTCGTTGAGTAAGCCTCTCAAGCTCCAGCCGGCACAATAGCCAGTAAGGCAATCGAGGTCGTGGATATGAATGTCTCCATTTCGGTGGGCATAGCCCTCTTCCTTGCTGTAGACCTTGTCCAGCCAGTAGTTGGCGATGATTTTACCCGCCACATTGTTGACTAATCCGGCATTAGAATAGGAGGTATTTGCATTGGCATTGATTCTCCAGTCAGTCTGCTTCACATATTCCTCTATGGTCTGGGTACTGTCGACAAAGGTGGTGTCTTCGTTGAGCCCCACCACATGCTCCCGTTGGAGTTTACGGGTGTGACGGTAGAGCATAAAAGAGCGCATGACCTGAAAGTAGCCTGCCTGAAACAGTTCCTTTTCGATCATGTCCTGAATCTCCTCCACAGCCCAGGTGGTTTTGCTTTCGAGTTTTCGGAATATTCTGGAAAAAACTTCCGAATCGTATTCTATTAAAACACTTTTAAATCCTTTTTTAAGTGCGTCTTCAATTTTAAAAGGTGCAAAAGGCGCATATTCTCCGTTGCGTTTTATGACAAACTGATCCATAGTGAGAGGGGTTAGTGAGAAAGTTGATCAGGTAATTTTAGAGAAAAAAGCAGGCCACAAAGGCAATTTGAGAGGTAATTATGGTCAGGATGAGCGCTGATATAAATCATACTTTTTTGTCTGAAATAAGAAATAGTTTCTTAATTTTTATCAATAACAATAGATATTTTTGTCTCTTATTTTAACCTTAATGTGATTATGATTTCAATCACAAAAAAAATTGAATTCGAGGCCGCACACCGAATCAGCAACTATCCAGGATCTTGCAGAGAAATCCATGGGCACACCTATAAGCTGAGTGTCACTGTTTCAGGAGAAATTAATAGTGAAACTGACATGGTCCTGGACTTCAAAATCCTAAAAGAAACAATCAAAAAGGCAGTTATCGACAGATTTGATCATTCTCTTATTCTTAAAATAAATCCGGAAAATGAGAGGATTTTTTCCTCCTATCTTGGGAAAATTATCTGGATGGAATCTGAGCCAACTGCCGAACAAATGCTGCTTTGGATTGCTTCTGCCCTTTCTCCACTTCTTCCCAAAAAGGTGTCCCTAGCCAAATTGAAACTTCATGAAACTTCCGGAAGCTGGGCTTCTTGGAAAAATAATAAAGGATAATTTTGTCTTTTTTAAATTCCTCTTTAAATTTGGGCATTCAAGAGCTTAAACAGCTCTTTTTCTAAATTCAAATATCGGATATTTTTATCCTTTTATATGGAAAAACTTGCCCACCTGCCCATTCGAGAGATTGTAGCCAAAGACTACAGGGCTGCCTTGGTTTTTCGCAAATATGGCATTGACTTTTGCTGCAAAGGAGATCTTACCCCTTTAGAAGCTTGCAGCCGAAAAAAAATAAATCCAGAGGAGTTGCTCAATGAGCTAGCGGAAGCATTTTCTTCTCCCAAGGAAGAGAAGTTTGATTTTGCATCCTGGCCACTGCCTCATTTGGCAGACTATGTGGAAACCAACTATCACGCGATGATCAGAGATCGGATTCCCATGATTCAAAATTTTCTGAAAAAGGTAATCAAAGTGCACGGCGAGCATGAACCCCGGCTCCGAAAGGTTGAGCAGCTGTTTGACAATGCAAGCCAAGACTTAACTGGGCATTTGCTACGGGAAGAATTGATCATTTTTCCCTATATCAAAAAAATATCAGGGGATAAGAATCACCGAAGTTTACTTCTGGGGCCAGCATTTGAGCCCATTCGGGAAGCTATTCATAAACTCATGGATGAACATGAGCAAGAAGGAAACTACCTGGACGAAATCAGAATGCTCACCCATAACTACACTCCTCCTGCCTATGCCTGCAACACCTACAAAGTAGCTTTTTCCCTGCTGGAAGAATTTGACAGGACTATGCAAAACCACATGCATTTAGAGGGAAATATTCTTTTTCCGGCAGCTTTATCTATCGAATCAGACCAAAATCTCAACTGAACAAATGAATTCTCGCCTAAATAATCCCGCCTTCCTCCTGCCCCTCGTATTGATAGGGCTGGTTGCCGGCATCTCGGGAGGGTGGATTCGCCTAGGGAGTCCAATAATTCCTTTGGCTGAGGCAGGATTGAACCACGGTTTACTTATGGTCGGAGGATTTTTGGGTACCCTGATATCCATCGAACGGGCCATGGTCATGAAGAAAAAGGCCTGGCTGGTCATTCCATTCTTTTCCGGACTTTCCACCCTTTTCTTCCTATTTGGCTTAAGCCAAGCAGGACTTATTGCTCTTTTTGCCGGATCGCTTGGACTCAGTTTGATCATGCACTTTCAGACCCTAAGACATCCGCAATTTCACAGCGCCCTGCTTTATCTGGGAGCAGTTTGCTGGTTTTTGGGAAACTTCTTCGCATGGCATTTTGGATTGATTGCTGCGGGAAGCACCTGGTGGATAGGTTTTTTACTTTTTACCATTGTCGGCGAGCGCTTGGAATTGAGTCAGTTTCTCCCCGTCCCTCTTTGGTCCAAAAAAGCCCTTGGCATGCTTTTATTCTTGTTTTTCCTTGGCTTGATCATTCCTTTTCACGGAATGGGAAATGAAGTTATGGGGATAGGAATCCTTTTGATTTCGGCTTGGCTTTTGGTCTTTGATATGGCCAAAGTAGCAGCCAAGAAAACAGCGCAGTTCCGCTACATCGGTATCGGACTGCGAGTGGGTTACCTCTGGCTTGGCGCTCAGGGATTGATTTTGCTTTTGATGGAAAGTCACCCCTTATTCTACGACCTATTTCTTCACACCTTCTTTTTGGGATTTACCTTTTCCATGATTTGGGCACATGCGCCGATTATTTTCCCGACCATTTTTGGAATCCGGGAGACGCCCTATCACCGTCTGCTTTGGTGGCCTTGGGGTCTTTTTCAGCTGACGCTGCTGGGAAGGATCGGATTTGGACTGGCCGAAAATTACGAATGGAGAAAAATCATGGGCATCAGCAATGGTTACCTGATCCTGGTGATGTTTGCATTGATGGCTGGAATCGTGATTTGGAAAATGAAATTCCAAGGTTCCCAACCCGATAAAAGTGATCAAAATCACAAGGTCATAAAATCTCAAAATCCAACTTTGCAGATTGATGCCTAAAGGCCTTCTACATATTGCCTACTCGCTGCTGATTCTGCTTAACGGAATGGGATATACCATTATCCAAACCCAATTCCTGCTTCAGAGGAAAGAGATCACCGCCATCTATTGTGTCAACAAGGACAAACCCGAATTGGAATGCGAAGGAAAATGCGAGCTCAGCAAGCGCCTAAGTGAAGCAAAAGACAAAAAAGGAGACGCTAAAGAAGTGAGCCTCGAAGAGCTTTCCCTAAGCTATATACCATCACCACTTCCGATTCAGGTGGAAAGCAAACTTATTTTCATCCCTGAAAAGCTTCAAATCAAGTTTAGCTTTTGGGTTCCTTCCGGGGAATCCGGCGATTTTTTTCATCCCCCCACCAGCTGATTCTTTTTCTGTAGACTGAAAATCAGTCCATCCGGGATTTACCCATTTCACCTAATCAAGCTGTTATGAAGACTTTAATTCAGGCTTCTGCAAGGTTATTCCTTGTCCTGGCCATTCTATATCTAAGCAATTCTCACTCTTACGCACAACAATCCTCCACCCTGCAGTTTCTGGATCAGCAGTCCCGAGAACCCATCATCGGCTTAAGTTACCGGTATGGATCCCAACGGGGAATCTCTGACGAAACCGGCACCATCACCCTTCTTCTCGATACAGAGTCCTGGCTTTTCCTCAGTCACATTAGCTACGGAACCTGGAGTCTCGATCCTGCCGAACTGAAAAAAGCGGTTGATTCAAAGCAGGTATTTCGCGAAGAATCCATTCACGGACTCCAGCCTGTCTCGGTCATTTCCCTGAAAATGTCAGAGGAGAAAGATCAAAAAATCCTCATTTCTGATCAAGAACGCCTCCACCATGACGCGGGAGCCATTCTGGCCTTGAATCCGGCAGTTTCGGGAATCCGAAAAGGAGGAAATTTTGCTTTCGATCCCGTCCTGAGAGGATTCAAATATGACCAACTTAACGTAGTCATCAACGGAATGCAAACAGCCAACGCAGCCTGCCCCAACCGAATGGACCCTCCCACCGCACAGGTAGCCCTCAACCGAATCCGGGAAGTAGAAATTCTCAAAGGGCCGCATGCCTTGAGGTATGGAATAGGCTTGGGAGGCACGATCAATTACATCCAAGAAAACCCTGATTTCACCAGTCAGCCCGGCGTCTATGGGAGAGTCTCTTCCCTTTTTGAATCCAACGGAGAAGTATGGAGAAATGAAGGAAGGGTCGGCTTTCAGGGTAGCAACTACGATATCGGAGTTTTGGGCAGCTACTCTACCGGCAACGACTACCTCGATGGAGATGGAAATCCCGTCCAATCAGACTTTGAGCGTGGTACTTTTGGGGTATATGCGGACGTCCAGGCTGGGAAAAAAGATCTTTTACAATTCTCGGTCAACCGAAACTTTGCCAGAGACGCTGATTTCCCTTCACTAGGCATGGACCTCCGCACCGATGACACCTGGATGGGAAGTCTGAAGCATACCCGGACTTTTACGGGTCAGCCTTTGGTTCAGTGGACCAATTCGGGCTATTTCACCCGGGTGGACCACCTGATGGACAATTTGCTGCGGGAAATGAACCCCCGGATGATGAATGCCAGCACTCCTGCGATTACACAGAATTGGGGACTACGCACCGAAGGCGAGTGGCGGTTTTCGCAGGGAAAACTCTTTGCAGGATTGGATTATAAGCAAGAAGCTGCCGATGGAACCCGAACCCGGGAGATCCTGATGGGTCCTATGAAAGGAAAAATCTTCTACGACAACCTTTGGCAAGACTCCGAAATCAGCAAAACCGGGGTATTTGCAAACTATATTTTCCCCGTAGGAAGCACTGTAGTCACGACTTCGGGCAGATTGGAAATCAACCAAGCGGTGGCCAATAACCCTGCGGAGGAATTTACCCAACTTCATTCTAAAACAGAAAACACCCAGCTCAATCCGGGAATCAGCATAGGTGCTCAAAAAGACCTTGGAAAGGCCTTTAGCCTAGGAGTTTGGGCCGCAGGGGTACGCCGAAGCGGAAGCTTGCTGGAACGCTACATCAACTACCTCGCAGTAGGATTGGATCCCTGGGAAATGGTAGGCGATCCACTGATCAAGCCAGAAACCAACTATGAGTTGGACTTGGTCTTGGGCTATGAGCGGGAGAAAATCGCCGTAGAGTTGACCCTGTTCGGATCTTATCTGGATGATTATATCTCCTCGGTGAAAACCGACCTTAAGCCAAGATTAGCGACCAGTCCTGGGGTCAGACAGTACGTGAACTTGGACGAAGCTTTCAAAGCCGGGGCAGAGTTGTCCTTCAGGCAAACTCTTACTTCCCAAATCAGCCATTCCCTCCTGTTTGCCTATACCTACGGCAAAGATTTGGGGTTGAATGCCCCACTGCCTGAGATTGCTCCACTGGATATCCGCTACGGATTGATGGGTCATTTTATCGATGGAAAGCTTCATGCCGGAGCCAATCTTCGTTTTGTATCTGATCAAAACCGGGTTTCTGAAGCATTTGGAGAAGGAACCACACCGGGATTCACGCTGGTGGATTTGGATGTCAGCTATCCAATCGGAATAATGCTGCTCCTCAAAGGAGGAGTCCAAAATCTACTTGATGAAACCTATTACGAGCACCTCAGCCGACCCATCGGAGTAGACAAAACCCCCATGTATTCACCGGGGAGAAATTTCTTTATGATGGTGAGTTTAAAATTCCCGTGATCAATACAGGCCTGTCAGGTTTTTAAAATCTGACAGGTCCCATTTTAAAAAATCGGCTTGAATTGCAATTCAAGCCGATTTTTTGATTTACTGCATTGGGAATTCAATCCTGCATTGCCCATTCCCTGACTTTGAAAATATGGAGAACTGCAGGAAAAATCGCATCCATAGATTCTGAAGCTCCACTCGTGGACCCGGGAAGTCCCAATATCAAGGCATTTCCAACCAAACCTGCAACAGATCGGGAAAACATGGAATACGGCGTCCTCTGCTGACCATAGCTTCGGATTGCTTCCTCAATTCCCGGAATTCTTTTTTCCAATATTTCCTCCAAAGCTTCCGTTGTCACGTCTCGTGGGAAAGTCCGGTGCCACCGGTGAAGATTACCAAATCCATGTTTTCACCAACCAGCTGATTACAAACCTGCTGGATTTGATCCTTTTCATCCGGGATGATTTGGTAAAAAGAAACCTGAACTCCGACTTTTTCCAATTTTTCTTTGATCACCAGCCCTGCACGGTCTTCTTTTTTTCCAGCCGAAATGGAGTCTGAACAAACAATCAC
>CAYONF010000005.1:0-82779 GCA_964405255.1 uncultured Limnohabitans sp.
CTGATGCTCATCTCTGAGCAAATCATTAACGGTTTTTACCGGATTGAAGGTGATCAGGGGAACTTCCACAAAAAGGGTGTTCCAACCAGCCATCGCACCGTTCCAAAGTCCCGGTAGTTCCAATGCCTTTAGATCACGGCCGCTTTTTGATTTTTCGGTGATAAATCCGGTCTGCATATCCCGATATTTCATCAGATCAAACGAATTCCCTTGGTAATCCTTTGTGCCACAAACCAAATCCACGGGATTAAAGTGAGTGGAACCTTGAAAATGGGTTTTTGAATTTGGGTCATTCAGGTCAATCTGGGCAGTTTCGAGAATCTGCAGGGATTGTGATCCATCGGACTCCTGAATCCAAAAGGGCCCTCCTCCGGGTTCGCCGGTATTTTTCACCATGCCGCAGACACGGATAGGCCGATTCAATTTTTCCTTTAAAAACTTGGCTTTGTCCGCCGGGGAATGCCCGGAGAAACTCTGTGGAAGCTTGCCTCCTAAGTCTTGGGTAAAAACCTGTTCGGCCAATGCCACGCTGGATTCACTTACTCCTCCATCCAGACCCTTCAAGGCCTGGAACACCTTTTCCTGAACTTCCAAAAGCAAGCCTGCAATGGCCATTTTGTAGTTTTTGGTGGTTTCCTTGAGTCGGTCCGGAACGACGTTGTCGATGTTTTTGATGAAGATCAGGTCGGCTTTGATGTCATTGAGGTTGTCCAACAAAGCTCCGTGTCCGGCAGGTCGGAACAACAAACTCCCGTCATCTTCCGCAAATGGCGAGTTGTCCATGTTCACTGCGATGGTGTCGGTAGATTTTTTCTGCTGGGAGTAGCTGACATCAAACTGAACTCCGGTCGAGGCTTTGAGTGCCGGAAGAACCGCGCCGATTTCGGCCTTGAACTTTCCTTCATGTTCGGGCGAAACAGTGAAATGAATTTTAACCGTGTTTCCTTTTCCAAGTGCGTATTGTACCCCTTCCACCAGGTGTTCATGGGCAGGAGTTCGGTTTTCGGAAGCATACTTGTGGAATCTCAACAGACCTTTTGGAAGATTTCCGTAGCCCAAGCCTTCATCCAAGAGAAGCGCGGCTATGATTTTCTTGTAGTCCTTAGCATCGAGGCATGCCTGGATGCTTGAACCTGTGGATTTCAAGGCAGCGTTCAGATCTTCGTAGAAAGCGAATTTTTCAATGTTGTTGATGAATTTCTGAACGAAAGCACTTTTGGAAATGTCTCCGTCTCCATCCAAAAAGGAAAACAAATCCTTGAACATTCGGGAAGCAGCACCGGATGCCGGGACAAATTTGACTACATCGATCTGAGCGGCTTTTTGGGGATAGGTTTGGGTGAAATGGGCCAATTCGGATTCTGACAAAACTTTAATCCCATCTCCCGGAGTGGCCGGAGCGGTAATGTTTAGAAAAGGAAATCCGTTTTTGAAGTTTTCGATCTGTTGGGCAACAGTTTCAGGGTTCATTCCCTGAGATTTGATTTTGTCGATTAATACAGGATCCATGGTCGGAATGGGTAAAAGTTCAGACTCAAGATAAGGGTCTGTTTGCCTATGCTCCAATAGGAATCTACTTTTTCCTGGAAAAATCTCCTTCGTGTCTATTTCAATTATCCATTCTTTTGAGAAATTCCTCCCTTTTGGAAGGGGAAATGCTGACCTGTTTGTCGTTTCTCATCAAAATATACCCACCTTCCGAGCGGACAAATTTTTTGACTTCATCCAGATTGATCAGGAAACTGTTGTGAACCCGCATAAATGAGCGGTGCTGGAGGATGTTTTCGTACTCTTTCAGGTTTTTGCTGACCAAAAGTTTCCGGCCATCCTTGAGTACAAACTGGGTGTAAGCTCCGTTTGCTTCGCAGTATGAGATTTCCTTGATCGGGATGAATTCTACCCCCTCGGCGGTAGAAAGCGATATTCGCTGGAGATCCGGATGAGGTGAATTCAGATTGGAAAGTAGGTTTTCAAAGATTTTTTGACGGTTTTCTCCATCTTTCAGTTGTAAGGCCCGTTGCACTGCACTGCTGAGCTCCTCCCGGTCAATGGGTTTGAGAAGATAGTCTATCGAGCTGAATTTGATGGCTTTTATGGCATAGTGTTCAAATGCGGTAGTGAAGATCAGGTGGAAATCCAGGTGGCTGACTCGCTGAAGCACATCAAAGCCTGTCCCGGTTTGAAGTACTATATCCATAAAAACCAAGTCAGGTCGGAGGCTGGTGATCTTAAGCACCGCATCCTCTACCGAACTTGCCTCATCCAGCAGCATCACTTCAGGACAATAGGCTCTCAAAAAACCTTTAAGCGTCTCTCTGCTGTGAAATTCATCTTCCACAATCAGTGCGTTTAGGGTAGGATTCATGGCTTGGGAAATTTGATGGTGACACGTGTACCCACCTCCAAATCTTCGATGAGGATGGGATTATCTTTCAGATTTTGGTTGACCATTCGCAGGCGTTCGGCTGTGAGTGACATTCCTCTGGAAGGACGATAATCCTTCTTTTTGAGTTCTTGAGCGGCTTTTCTGCCGATTCCATTGTCTTCAATTTGGCAGCAAATATGATTTTCATCCTCGATAAACCGGATGGATACCATTCTCTGGCCTTCTCGTTTTGGCATTAAACCGTGTTTGATGGCATTTTCTACAAAGGGCTGGACGATGAGCATCGGAACTTCGGTAAAACTCAGATCGAGCTCTGGGGGAGTTTCGATCTGGTAGGAAAAAGCATGGTCAAACCGCAACGCTTCCAAATCCAAATACACTTTGAGCAGTTCAATTTCCTTTTCCAGACTGACCTGCACGTCAATGGAGTGTTCCAAAACCTGCCGTACAAACTTGCTAAACTTGCTCAGATAGGAGAGTGCGGCCTCCTTTTGACCACTTGAGATGAGGTGCTGAATAGAACTCAAACTGTTAAAAATAAAATGAGGGTTGATCTGCGCCCTCAAAGCGCCCAGTTTGGTTTGAAACGCTTCCTTTTCTGCCTTTTGTTTTTGCTGACTGATCAGTTTGATTTTGTAAGAGAGACCAAGGGCGAAGATGATGCTCTCGATGGAAGATCCTGCCACCATATAATCCAGGTCCAAAAGGAACATGGTGAGCAAAGCGCCTGTCGTAAAAATGAGTGTGGCTGAAATGACAAAGTATTTCAACTGATTGGGATACCTCAGGTAAAGATATCCCACTCCGAAAAAGGCAAACCCGGCCATAAAATACCGCTGGAAATCCATCAGCTGACTTTGCAAAAGACTGTAGGGCTTGAAAAAAATCAGAATGGAATTGGACAAAATGAGGAAAAACAGCAAATAAGAAATTCCTAAAACAACCTGATCAAAACGGGGTAGATATCGGGGAAACTCCAAAAAATGGCGGATAAACAGAAGATAAAAAAGATTGATCAACAACTGAGAAACGGTAGTTAACCAATAGAAAAAGTAAAAGGCATTGTATCCAAAATTCGCTGCCAGGTAAGGGCTGATCTGAGAATAATAAATCAGTTGAAAAAGCAAGAAAGCCCCATAGTAGATGTATTGTTTTTCCTTCATGTAGAAAAACAAGATCAGGTTAAACACCATCAAAACCGAGGCAACCCCGAGAAAGAAAAAGGCCAAAATTTGACTTTTGAAGGCATTTTGGCTGACATATTGGGAAAAAACCGAATGTGACTCCGGGTCAGAAAACCGGATTACCTTGGTATCCAGGTTTGGGGTGGCTCGGTGATAAATCCCTTTGATCAACAGTACCGAACCTTCCAGCAGATCTTTGCGGGCGATTTTGACATATTCTGCACTGTGTAGACTTGACCTCTTGAGATCGTTTGGGGTCAGTCGGGTCAGATTGAGGGAATCAATTTTTCCGCCCGGAAAATAGTAAAGCTGAGCTTGTTCAAAATGGCCTGGATACACATAAAGGGAATCAACCCCATCCAATACTCCGGAGTAGGGAGCAAAATCAATTTCAAACCAATATTCTATACCTTTTTTGGCTGTGCCGTGGGACACTTTTTGATCAAATCCTCCCAAGCGCCGAAGTTGGAGTATTTCCCGGACCGAAGCAGAAGAATCAATCCGAATAATCTGAGGAACCAGGGGATCTTGAAAATGGAATTTTTGACTTTCCTGAAAACCGAATGAAGGAAAAGCGGTGAGTATAAAAATCAGGATCAGAAAAATGCGGGTCATCAGCGCGAAAGGTTAGGAAATAGGACGGAAACAGACTTGCAGTTTTCCTGAATACCGGGACAGGGTTGCTCAGCTACCTCGTAGCGAATGGCATAAGCGCGTATTTCATTGATCAGACGGATAAACTCCTCCCAGGGAGGAACCACATGGGCCGATTTTGATCCATTGATAGCTGTCGGGGATTGATTAATGCTCACCTGAACCAAGATGTCGTTTCCCTCCATCCAGACTTTGACCAGGATACTGATGTTGCCATTGGATTGGCGGATCTGCTCTTCCAGCAGATTTTCAATCAGATTTTGAAGGACCAGAGAGGGGATCCGAGCCGATTCAAGCGGTAAGGAATCCGAAGTAGAAATGGAAAATTTGAGAGAGTTTCCATACCGAAGTTGTTGGAGCTCCAGGTACCATTGGATCATTTGGATTTCTTCCTTTAGTCTGGCAGTTTCGGATTGCAGCTGATTGAGAAAATACCTCAACAGCTTGCTGAAAGTGCTTAGAAAACGGAGGGAATTTTCCTTGTCATCCTTAAAGATTTGATGCTGAATCGAATTGAGCGAATTGAACACAAAGTGAGGACTTAGCTGGGCCGAGAGGGCAGCCAGTTGAAATTGGTAATTCCTCCGCTGAAGTTGCAGTCGTTGTTCCTGCTCGTCCTTGGCTTTTTTTTCTGCCCGGATTCGTGCGATTTGACCTGCATAAATAGAGGCCACCGCATTTAAAATCCGAACATGGTGCTCATTAAAATAGCCAGTTTGAGAATGTTCGCTGTCAATTACCCCGATTACTTTGCCCTCCAATAAAATGGGAACCGCTACTTCGGAAAGCCGAAACTCATCATCCATGATGTAATCAGGATGCACTCGGGTATCGGGAATCAAAATAGGCAAACCTGAGGTTACCACTTTCCCGGTGATTCCTTTTCCAACGGGGATTTTGATGGAATTGACGATTTCCCGACCGGTTCCTGACTTGGGACCCAGCGCAGCTTTTTGAATCAAAACCTGTTCTTCCGGATCCAGCACATACACTACGGCATCTTCAAAATTGAGCTTGCTGATGCAATTGGATACCAAATCCCAAAGCAAGTCCTCCTCCGAATCGATCTCTGTCATCGATTTGGTAAAATGAAGAAGGATTTCTTCCAACTCTTGCTGAGTAATTTGAGACAACGGCTGAGAATTCAAGTTGGATTAAGTTAAGGAATGTGCTGGAATTAACTGATTCCTATGGATTTGGAAGCATGAAAATTACTGACCTGGGCAGGATAACTTTTGGCCCAGTTGACCGATCCGGTATTTCAGTTGACCAACCTGGGTTTTGAATTGGCCAATGCTCAAATTCGTTCTTTTTCAAATCGAAAGGAGAATTTTGGCGCACCATCCCTCCATTTTTTGAATCGGTCAATTCACACTGCCCATTAATCAATTGACTTCCAAGGGCTGAAAGGAATGGATATAAGTTTGGGTCATCCAACACGGGAGACTCCCGGTAACTAGTTTAACCTCAACTTACATTTAGTATGAAAACACAAGTCATTTCCCTCTTTTCCGTTTTAGTTTTAGTGATCAGTGCCTGCGATACACTGTCTACCGATCCACTTGCCGATCAATCGGTTGTTCTAAGTGATTCAGCCTCGGGAGGGGAAAACCTCAGAAAAAAGATCGAATCCAATCGACAAATCCTTGAAAAAGTAGAGCGAAACTACAAATTGATGGAAAACACCTATGCACTGCTTCCTACCTTTCTTCCTGTGAGTGCAGCAAAAGAAGCATTGGGAAGGAGCAGAACGGAGGAAGCTTTTCTCGAATCTATGATTTCCAGGTCCCTTGAGATTTTTGATCAGAATATCCGCCAAAATGGAAGATTCCTAAGTCCCTTGGCCTTGCGCAATCATGGCGCATTGGAGGGAGGAGAGCATGAATTTGAATACGATTTAACTGCATTCATAGATGATGAAGAAGCCGCGGTGGATTTCTACATCAAAATCCCGGACATCGATGGGGAAACCAAGGAGTCCCGTCCTTCCGAAAGCATTTCGTTCAACTTTTCAAAAATCATTGGCAACTCTTCTACCACCAGCGCAGAATCCTGTCCCATTGGAAAAAAAATCGGACCATGCGACAGCATTCCTCCGGTCAAAGCGATGGAATTGGAAGAACTGGTCACTTTTTTGGCTCGTGTGGATCGGTCGAATGGGGATCCCCAAACGACTGCTCAGGGACTGAAGGATCTCGAAATCCGTATGGGCATCGATCCGATTGAGACGGCTCTCCTTCTCCCGGCCATTCAAAAAGCCAGGGATGCTGCCCGGATCGATGCCAGAGGAAAGGCCGATATTTTGATCGAAAGTCTTTCCAGAAATTACCAAGTGGATTTCAGCGAAGAAAGGGGAAGGTTTATGAAATTCGGAGGGGCAGGGGCCATTGGTTTTTTGATTCAACCCACCTATGATGATTCAGGGGATTTGGATTGGGCCTCCATCCAGCTCAATCGGGCCAAGTTTGAATTGGAAATGTATTTCTTGTGGTCCAGGTTTTGGGATCAAGCGAACTCTGGGCTATCCCGGGATTGAAGCCCTAACTCATTCACTTGACGGAACCGAAGCTTTTGCTTCGGTTTTTTTTGCGCCAAGATGGACTGAGCTTTTTCCGTCAATATCATGATCCTGGGATATCCCCCCGTCACCTGGGCATCCGGGCCTAAAATAATCAGCTTGCCCCCTGAGGTCAGTTGGACAAAGCCGGGGAAAACCGGATTGGTAGGCAATTCGGGAAGGTTGTTGAGAAGGGATTCTTCCAAAATCACACCCATCCTCGAGCTTGCTCCCGAAAGTGTAAACTGAGCGGATTTCAATTGGTCAAGCTGGGATTCAGTTAAGAGCCCAAAATCCGGACCCGGATAAAAATCCAATACTTCAGACTGAAACCAGTCCGTAGACCATTTGGATTTGGCAAAACTGACCTGATGGATCTGTGTGGGGGTAGAATAGGGAATTTGTTGACTTGCCCGGATCATGGGTTGTGGAGTGATTCCCTGATAAAAGGATCGGGAGCCTAACACTTTTTCAGTCAAAAATCCTCCAGAAACACCCAGAACTACCACTGAACCCAAGTCAAAGGATTTGATTTCGAGTGTATCATTGCGTTGAACGTCCTGGCTTTGTTCCCCCGACAATTCTTTTCCGTTGAGGAAAATTCTCGCCTTGGCACCTGCCCAGGCGATGCGGGTGGGATGGTGAAAAACAGCCGAAAAACCCGGCTGGGTAATTTCCAGCACCGCTGAGTTGGGATCATTTCTCAGGACATGATTGACCCAGGCGGCAGAAATCTGATCGAGAGGACCGGAAATGGGTATGCCCCACTGACTCGACTGGCCTCTTCCTAAATCCTGAATGGACGACCCCGGCCCGGTCTTCATGACCTCCAAAAAGCCCATCGCCTCGTTCATCCGATCTGCCATAGCTCAGGATTTTGGGAGATTTCCTGGAATTCTTCAAAAGTAACCGAAACAAACTGAACCAGGTCTCCGACATTTGACCATACGGGTGGGGTTTCCCTCGCCTCAAATAAGGAAATGGGAGTCTTCCCGATCAGGTGCCATCCACCGGGGCTTCTCATCGGATAAATGCCCGTTTGAGTCCCTCCGATAGCCACTGAGCCGGCATCGACACTGGATACCGGGATGGATTTTCTGGGGAAATGGAGGATTTCGGGAAGCCCATTGAGATACATAAATCCCGGTAAAAACCCGAAAAAGTGGATGCGATAGGGCTGTGCGGTATGAAGCTCTATCACCTCCTCGATCGTCAATCCTTTGGATTGGGCCAAATGCGCCAAGTCCGGTGAAAAAGGATAATCATAGCAAACCGGAACTTCCCAAGTCTGATTGGATAAGGAAACCGGTTTCTCCTGGAAATCCAAAACCGAGGAAGCAAACTTCCTTTGCTGATCAGGTTCGTTCCAAACCAAAGAAATTGCTGTGAAACCCTGACGAACATGAACGAGATATTCCGAGAAATGGGACTTGATCAGGCTGATCCAGGCAAGTTGCTGCGCCAATAGCTCGTCATCGGGAATCACTTTCCAACTCAATTCTCCCAAGGTGGGAGTCAAAATCTGATAGGTTGGCTGGTAAGGAGTCATGGTTGGGTAGGCCAGTATTTTTTTCTGAGCAAGGGGAGGAATTGATGAATCCCAGGATTATCTCCATGAAAGCAAAGCGTATCCGCCTGAATCGGTAAAAACCCACCGGTGTCCGCCTGGAGTTGGGAGTGATGGAGGATTCCCTGAAGCTGTTCTTCCACTTGATTCAATTCGGTCAGTAAAGCTCCGGGTTGATCTCTACTGGTCAGCTGATAGTTTGACTGGTAGCGCCTATCCCCAAATACCTCCCTTCGAATGGGTAGACCTTGGTTTAGGGCGGCTTTTTCAAGCTGGGAAAAAGGAGGGACCAAGAGGGGAATTTTGGGATAGGACCTTGCGATGAGTTTGCAGAGCTGTTCGGCCAGAATGGGATTTTTAGCAGAATCGTTATAAAGTGCCCCATGAAATTTGATGTGGTCAACTTCCAGCCCCAGTTCTTTGGCCTCCTCTGCAAAAAGTTGAAGCTGAGACTCAATACTGGAATTTAACTCGGCCGGAGTAAGTGTCATTGACTTACGTCCAAAATTTTCGGGATCCGGATAGGAGGGGTGGGCGCCTGCTCTTTTTCCAAATTTTTTGGCCAAGCGAAGGGTAGAAATGAGGGTTTGGCGGTTTCCGAAGTGCCCTCCGCAAGCTACGCTGGCCACATCGATCAGCGGAAATAACAATTCCTCCCGGGGAACACCCTCTCCCAAATCGCAATTGACTGTAAGACGTGCCTGTTCCATAGGGATCGTTTGGAGGGTTAAATTAAAGGGAAAAGGAAAGATAAAATAAGACTCGAATTGAAATAGAGGAAATTCTTTCAACCGACTTACTGCTTTGATGCCAAAAGCCAAAAAAAGAGAGGTTTGATTTCGGGAATACGTGCATTCGTCAGATAATTATCGGTCCTCTATCCGTCGCTAACCAAGCTCATTTTTTTGTCTGCTGCTAGAATTTCGGATCCTTATTTTTTAAAAAAAGGTTAAAAACAGGAATCACCATACAATCCAAATTAGCTCCTCTTGACCTGATTTTTGACTTTTTTTATTTTCGGGTTAGTGTTCACTTAAATCTGAAAAAATGGGAAAAGGAGACATCAAATCCAGAAAAGGCAAAGTCAACAGAGGATCGTTTGGAGCTAGCAGACCTAAGAAAAAACAGAATAAGCTGGCAAGAAAAGTAAAGTTGAGGTTGGCTAAAGCCTAAAAATAAAAGAGGATCAAATTTTTGATCCTCTTTCTTTATTATGGTCTGGGAAGAATTTCCACCACCCGACCAAACTCAGGGTCTACCACCACCCGAATGGGACCCAACACCGTATCGGTCGTTTGAAAGGTTACCAGGTAATTTCCGTCAGTCCAAGCCCCAACTTCTGCATCTTGCCATGGCCCTACCACAGTGGCTTTGTCTGTAGAAGACAGGGCGTTGTAGGCGATTTCCCGGTAGACATCCAGAGGATCTTCATCTGTGGTAGTTTGGCATGAATTCAAGGCCCAGGCAAAAGCCAGAAAAAAGAGAACAAGACTAAGTTTTTTCATTTTTTTTTATTCAGACGTGACCAGTTGTAAATACGCTACTCCTGAAAAGGAGTTTCCAAAAATAGGCAGTTTCCTGAAATCATTCTTCCGTAAATCCAAAAGGCTTTTCCGTCAATTCAGCTCCTTGAAAATGAAGGGTTTGATGCAGATTTGAGCATGTTTTAAAATCAAACCTGCTATGAAAACATCATCATTAATTCTTCGATCCGTTCTCGTTTTTATGTTTATCGCACTGGTATCCTCCTGTGAGATGTCGCCTTTTTTGCCAATCCCAAAAAACCCGCAAAAGTTTGATCCCAATGCAATAACCTTTCATTTGGATGAGTTTGAAACCAATCTCGAACTGGGTATGGGCAACCAATGGGTAGGCTATGCTTATGTGATCAATCAAAAAGGCAAAATGGTCGGTTCGGGGACATTCGGTAACTGGACCCGAGGAGCTGACGGCAACACTCCGGCAGACTTGACCACACCGATTTATTTGGCAAGCGTGAATAAGGCCATCACCTCCGTGGCCATGTTTAGGGCATTTCAGGAATTTGGTTCTGGCCCGGCCTCCATGCTCAACAAAACCATCGAGACCTACCTTCCGCCTTATTGGCTTCGTGGTTCACAAATCCAAACCCTGCGGTTTTGGGATTTGCTTACCCATAAATCCGGCTTTCAAGGTACAGCTGCTACCTCTTTCGACGCAATCAAAAACAGTGTGATGTTTGATGAAACGGTAGGTCAAAACCGGCCTTATCAATATTCAAACCTCAATTATTCTTTTCTGATGTACTTGCTTCCTCAGATCCTTGGGGTTTCAATCGAGGGTTCGGATGCCCAACAGGAGCAAATCATACTTCAGACCTTTGATAATTTCGTCCGAACTCGAATCTTTCAGCCCGCAGGAATCACTTCAGCCACTACAATAGGCTCAGCCGCGAGGTATTACCGTTGGGGAGATCTACCCCAAGTTGCAGGCTGGAATATGGGGGATCGTACTTCATTTCTAGGCCGGGGAGGGTATTACCTAAGCGCCATTGATGTAGCCCGGTTTTTAGCCTATCTAAATCACACCGAATCTTTCATCAATAAAACCTCGAGAGCGCTCATGTACCTCAACGCTGCTGGCTGGTCCGACGGTGGAGACAGGAGGTTGAATCCTATCAACGGAGAAAGAGGGGTTTATTTCGCAAAAGGAGGTTCGCTGTGCAATGCTGCGGATAGATTTGGAAATTGCAATGGGCAAGGGGTAAGCACGATGATCATGGTCTTTCCGGATGATATTGAGGTAGTGGTCTTGGGCAATACCAGAGGAGGAAACAACGATACCAATCTGGTTAACATTTTGAGAACTGCATACGATGATTCATGGCATTGATAAGGCAATTCGATTGGCCACTTTTCGGCCAAAAAGCAAAAAGTAAACTTGAAGCCAAGAAATTATTTTAAACCAAAAACCTCTGAATTTCAGAGGTTTTTGGTTTACAGGTTGTTGTAATGCTTAATCCATACATTCAGCTGCTTGAAGTCCAGTTTGCCTTTGGCTTGCTTGAGATGATGAAGGATGGCCAGCGATTTTTTCATGCGTGATTCCGGATTTTTCACCGTGGTCACCAAGTAAATCAAACTCCGCTGCTTACCGGGAGTCAAAGCCCGGAAGTGAGCATTACCTTCTTCATCCTGATCCAACAACACCTGAAACTCTTCCGGAACCTCATGCCCAAACTCACTGGTATCCCGCTCGATTTTTACCAAAAATGATTGCTCTTCATCCAAATCAAGCTTTTTTCTCAACTCCTGATTCACCAGTACATACCAGCATTCTTTTGCCTTCATCAGCGCCATGTGGTAGGGTCCGGATTCTTTTATCCAGACCAGCACCCGACGGTGGTTTTCATCCATCATCTGTTGGGCAATCTCATCAGGGACGGGAATATGAAAGTGCCAGTGATTAAAATCAAACTTGCCCAAAGTGCCGGAAAAGGAGAGTTGGCTCATCAGAGTATTGAGTTGTTGTTGGTAAAAAGGTAAAAATAACATTCTGACTGATGAGATTTCCACTTTGCTTTTTTCCTGCTTAATTCGGAAAAACTTTGCTCCATGACCCTGATCTCAAAGCTTCCCCATATCGGAACGACCATTTTTACTGTCATGTCCCGCATGGCTACGGAAGCCGGTGCGATCAACCTGTCTCAGGGATTTCCGGGTTTTGGAGCTGATCCGGTATTGCTGGACTTGGCAGCAAAGTACATCCGCGAAGGACACAATCAGTATCCTCCGATGGCTGGAATTCCGGGGCTAAGGCAACGACTTGCCGAAAAGACGCAGTTGACTCAGGGTTATTTTCCTGATCCGGAATCCGAGGTGACCATTGTTTCCGGCGCCACCGAAGCCTTGTTTGCGGCAGTGTCGGCGGTAGTCAGGGCCGGGGATGAAGTGATTGTTTTGGAACCTGCCTATGACAGTTATGAACCTGCCATCACGCTCAACGGGGGAGTTCCCGTTTATGTGCCCTTGAATTCAGGTGATTTTTCCGTGGATTGGGAAAATGTAAGATCTGTTATTTCTCCCAAAACCCGGGCAATTATGGTCAACTCGCCCCACAATCCCAGCGGTTATGTGTGGACACGGGAGGATGTAGATCAACTGGCCGAACTGATCAGGGATAGGGAAATTTTTGTGATCAGCGACGAAGTGTACGAGCACATCACCTTTGATGGAAGAACGCATATTTCGCTAGGTTCTCATCCGGAATTGCGGGCTAAGACCTTCGTCTGCGGTTCATTCGGAAAAACCTTCCATGTCACCGGATGGAAAATCGGATCCTGTATTGCTCCACCGGATTTGACCGTCGAATTCCGGAAAGTCCACCAATACCTGACTTTTACCACGGTGACTCCGATTCAATACGCCTTTGCAGAATATTTGGAAGTGCCGGATCGCTACCTTTCTGTGCCTGATTTTTACCAAAAGAAGCGGGATCTTTTTGCAAAAGGCCTCTCTGAAACGGGTTTGAAGTTTAGCCCAAGTACCGGAAGTTTCTTCCAATTGGCCAGCTATGGGCATTTGTCCCGGATTTCGGATCGGGAACTTGCTGAGAAAATGACCAAACAGCTCAAAGTCGCCTGTATTCCGATTTCGGTTTTTTATTCTTACAAAAAGGATGACAAAATCATCCGGTTTTGCTTTGCTAAAAAGGAAGAAGAATTGACTGAGGCTCTGGATCGATTGAAAAATCTGGAGTCAATTCTTTAAAAATCTGCTCCAAAAATACAATCGATAAAATCCAAAATAGGGCTTGATTTTCTATTTATTCTATAAATCCTACAAAAATGATAGGATAAATTATTTTTGTATCTATTTTTGGCCTTCAAACCTATTTACGATTGCGACTTTACATGGAAAAACTAATTCTGCGTCTTAGAAATGAACCCTTCTGGACGATGTTTTTTGCATTTGCGGCAATGATGTTTGCGCTTTTGGTGACGCAGACCCTTACCGAATCCGTGAAAAGCTGGGAGTTGGATATGGAAATGTTTTTGTGGTTTCTCCTGGTGGGTTTCATTGCACAGAGTATTGACGGTGCACTGGGAATGGCTTATGGGGTCAGTTGCAACTCGATTTTGTTAGGGATCGGGATTCCACCTGCCGCGGCTTCTGCTTGGGTGCATTTTGCCCAAGTCTTTACCAGTTTGGCTTCGGGAATCTCCCATTGGAAGATGGGCAATGTGGACTGGAAGCTGGCTAAGAAACTGTTGATTCCCGGGGTTTTGGGATCGGTGATCGGAGCCTTTTTATTGTCCAACATCGACGGAGAAATGGTTAAACCTGTGATTGCCTTGTACCTGTTGATCATGGGGATCGTGATCCTGAGAAAGTCGAGAAAAAGCCATCACACCGTTAAGTTTAACAGGGAGAGCAGAAGTTTACCCATCCTTGCCACCTCTGGCGGTTTTGCTGATGCAGTAGGAGGAGGAGGTTGGGGACCGATTGTTAACAGTACTTTACTTAGCAAAGGCAAAATCGCCCGGTATGCGATCGGAACGGGAAATTTTGTGGAGTTTTTTGTGTCCTTGGCCAGTGCTTCGACCTTTTTGTTTTTTGTAAAAGAACTCAGCCTAGCCCCGGTCTTGGGATTAATTTTAGGAGGTATCATTGCTGCTCCTTTTGCGGCCTACATCTGCAAATTGGTCAAGCCAAAACATCTGATGATTGCGGTTGGGATTTTGATCATTATCTTGAGCATCAGGACTTTTTATCTTGCTATCTTCTGATAGCGGTTACAGGTATCCGGACCAACTGTAGCCTATTCTAGTTCAACTTACTGCATTGCGAGTACGCTTTTCTTTTTCAATTCAACCCAATTTTTAGAGGCTACTTCCATTTTTTCTCCTTGTGGAAATTCGCAAACCCGAAAAGTTGTCCGGTTAGTTTGAAGGCTTTTTCTCCACTGGTTTTTGAAGGATTATTACCAGACTTTTGATTGGTTTACGAATTAAAAGGCTTGAGAGACTTTTTGGATTTATATTCTATAAGTAAGTCAAACGAACTCCCATTCTCATCATTTTTGATCTGCAGGTTTGCTTTCTAACTTGAAACCCAATAAAAGTAAGGTTTGAAGTTCCGGAGAATGTGAAGTGAATTGTTGCTTGTCCTCCGTGGACGATTATCACCATTTCCCTCGCTGATTATTGCCATTCGGGCAAGATTGTGGAAAATCAGAATTTATAAGGTTACCGTGCAAACTTGAGATGGATTCAAAAAAAAATACCCGACTACCAGCCGGGCATTTTTCCATAACAATAAACCCAATTCAAATTTTAAAAGGCGTATCTCATGGTGACGCCGTAAGTAATCGGATCGCCTAAAACTGCTGCGTAATGACCTGCATTGCCGGCAGCCGGCAGCAATTGCTCGTAATAGTTTTGATTCAGAAGATTTCTTGACCAGATAAATGCTGAGAATCCCTGGCTTACGCGGTAACCGGCTCGGGCATTGACCAAGGCATAGCCATCCACATTCAAGAACTGGGAAGGAGAGGGGCTGGAAGAAAATTCTGAACGGAAGAACACGTCAGCTGCGGCGAAGAAGCTTCCGGATTTTCCGAAGAATTTGGCATCTTTTGAATATTCTGTGCCAAGGGAACCTGCCCATTTGGAAATGCCCGGAAGTCGTCCGCCCGAAATATCCTTAAAGGCTTGTTCCGCTCCTGTTTCTTCCAAAGGAACCGGTGCGTTTGGGAAGGAAACGTAGATTCCGTCCGTGTAGGCCAAAGCTCCGGTAAGGGTCAAGGTAGGACTGATTCGGATATTTCCGTCCAGTTCAACACCGATCACCCGCACTTCTTCGGCATTGGCCAAAAATCCCCTGTTCACCCCGACTTCGGCAGTCTGTACCAAGGTTTGGTAATCTTCAATAGTGGTGTTGTGGAAGACCAAATTCAGGGATGAACCTTTAGTGGGAGTCGTTTTGATTCCTAGTTCAAAGTGTTTGACAAATTCCGGTTTTACTTCCGCCAGTTCAAGCAAGGGTTGACCTGCCACCGATGGCAGTCCACCTAGGTTGATTCCAACGGGCTTATAGCTGGTGGAAAATGTCCCGAAGGTGTTGATCTTTTCATTCACTTGGTATGCAAGCGTTGCCTGACCGGACCAGTTTTGATCTTCCACATTGGCTACAAAACTTTGTGGAGAGTAAACTGATCGTTTGATAGCCAAAAGTGCCGGATCCGTAGTATCCAATCCTCCGTAGGTTTCCCGGTTAAAATCGACGTCTTTCTTATCGTAGTTGAAGCGGATACCGGGAAGGAAATGGAGCTTTTCGGTGATTGCCCAATCCAGCTGTCCGAAGACTGCCGCTCCCACTGATTCCAAGGTTGAATAGGTTCGGATTCCATAGCCATCAAGCAATCCAGGTGTAGCCCATAGTGGACTGGTGGTGCTTTGGGAAAATCGGTACTGAGCACTTCCTGATTCTTCGGTATGGTAAGGGGAGGTTTCGAGATTTTGACTTAGGTAAAATACTCCGAAAACACCGCTGATCTTTTTGGAAAAATCTCCGGCGTATCGGATTTCCTGCGAAAACTGATCATGGCGCGAGGGTGCCTGCGAAAGTGTCAATACGGGTAATCCGGTAAAATCCCGATCATTGGACGGACCCCAATTCCAATATCTCCAGGCCGTGGTAGAGGTCAGAGTTCCTTCACCAATCTGAATATCGGCGTTAAGGGACACACCTCCCAAATCATTGTTTGACCTCCATGGGGTATCGTGGTCGACGATGCGGTCAAAGGCATTGCGGGTTGGAAGATCGTAATTCAGGTCGTCAATAATCTGCTCAAAGCGTCGGTAGGGTGCTCTTTTGGTCTCAACGACACCTGCCACCACTTGGGCAAATCCATCTGGACGCTGAGAACTGGCATCACCTGCTAGCACAATTTCTACTTTACTGGATGGATTAAACAATAACTGCCCCCGGAAGCCCAGATTGTTGAGATCGTTGATCATTTTTCCGGTGGCTATATTTTCAATAGTTCCGTCTCGCTGGGTACCGGAGAAAGAAGCCCTTGCGGCTAAATTTTTGGATAAAGGACCAGTGATGGATGTTTTGGCTTGGATGAATCCGGAATTGCCATAACTCAGCTCGACAGTCCCACCTGGGGTGTAACTTGGTAGTCGGGTGGAAATATTGAAAGCTCCTGCCGTCGTGTTTTTTCCGAAAAGGGTACCCTGTGGTCCCCGTAGTACCTCGATCTGTTCAATGTCGATAAAATCAAGGGAGGTGGCCGCAGGTCGTGCAAAGTACACTCCGTCCACATAAAAGCCGACCCCGGGATCAATCCCGTCATTGGTCAGTCCAAAAGTCGAACCCAATCCGCGAATATTCAGTGTGGTATTTCTTGGATTGGAGGAGTAGAGTTGAACGGTGGGGACGAGTTCCTTCACCCGATTGACATTGAAAGAACCGGATTCTTCTATTCTTGGTCCTCCAACCACAGAGATTGGGATGGGGACTTTTTGGACCTCCTCGGTTCTTCTTCGGGCGGTGATCAACACCTCAGCCAATTGAAGGTCATCCTCTAATTTGATTTCCAAAAGCTGGCTAGGTAACTCGAGTAGTTCAATTTGGTATTCTTTAAACCCGACAAAACTTAACTGGATCACAATGGGAAACTGAGAGGGCGCAGGAAGGCTGAATTCTCCTGTCTCTCCTGTCAATGCATAGGTATTGGTGCCTTTGATCACTGCTGTTGCACCATAGAGTGCTTCTCCCGCTTGGTCTTTGACAATGCCTTTGATTTTTTCTTGAGCCTGTGCAAGCTGGAAAATCAGGAAAATAAAGGTCGTGGTAGTTAGAAATTTTTTCATGCTTATCTACATAGGTCTGATTGATACTCTATTAAAAACATAATTCCTATAGAAAAGGTAGGAAATATCGGCAAAGATATATTTACTTTTGAAAAAACAACAATGGATTTAAAAATTGCATCCGAAAATCTTGGAGAAAGGTTCAGAATTCAAAAAAAGTTGTCCTTCAAATAGGAAAGAAATACCTTGAAAAACTGGATCTTGTGATGGATAATCAGAAAATAAAGGAGTTGAGTTCAATGAAATCAAGATTTCTTCTAATTGTATTCTTTCTGCTAAACACCTTGGTTTTTGGCCAAAATGAAAATCATGAGCTATGGAAGAAGTCAAGGGAAACCGAATTATTGGCTGAGGATGGCTGGATCAATTTGGCCGGACTCTACTGGATTGATCCGGAAAATGCGTTTTTAAACCAGTTTTCAAAAGACAGTCTGATGGTATCCAATCGGGCTGGGAAAAAAAACATCGGTACGTTTCAGTTTATCAATGACTCAGTTTATTTCTTCTTCAACCGCAAACTTGCTAAAAAATTAAAGTATCAAGCTCCTGCTATAACACTTCAGTTTCCGGCGGAATCCTATGCAACAGGAGGAGTTTATTTTGACCATTGGAAATGGTCCGTGATCAATCGGGGAGGGCAATTTGCGATGCGGCTGCGTGATTTGGAGCATCCGGCTTTGGCTAAATTTCAAGCGATTCCCATGTATGATTACAATCCCGGGTTGGCGGTAAAGGCCTTTTTTCAACCCAAATTCAATGAAACCATGGATATTCCCAATGTCTTGGGCCAGATCATTCAATGGAAAGTGATGGGTATTTTAAAATTTCAACTGGATGGAAAGGATTACGAACTGACCACCTTGGATGAAGCAGGGAAGCTTTTTGTGATCTTTTCCGATTTGACCAATGAGCGGGAGACCTATCCGATTGGAAGATACCTGTATGTCAACTATCCTGACCGCTCGGGGAACACGATCGTTGATTTCAATTATGCTTATAATCCTCCCTGCGCATTTACTGCTTTTGCCACTTGTCCCATTCCACCGAAAGAAAACAGATTGAATTTTTCGATCGAAGCAGGAGAAAAATACCCCCAAGTCTCGCATTGAAAGTCCGATTCCCAATGTCCTTAAATTGAAAACCAATCACCCAAGATTGTTTTTCTTTGGAAACAGATTTAGCTACTTTGGTGATTCTGAATTTAAGCTATGCTATCAAAAAGAGCCAAATACGCAATCAAAACGATTCTTTTCCTCCAAGATCATCCTGAGTTGATGCCCGTGTCAGCCAAACTGATCGCAGAACGGGAGCATATACCTTACAAGTTTTTAGAAAACATTCTTCGGGATCTTAAATCCCATCAGCTGGTCAAAAGTATCCGCGGAGCGGAAGGTGGATATGCCTTGGCCAAAGACCCCGCCCAAATCAGCATTGCCCAAGTCATGCGGGCGATAGACGGTCCGATAGCCTTGATTCCCTGTATTTCGGAGCGATTTTATGAGGCCTGTGTGGAATGTGAGGACGAAGAAACCTGCCGGATCCGAAAGCTATTTGCTGAAGTGAGATCAGAAATGGTTCCCATCTTGGAAAGACCCATTACTACGCTAGCTGAGAAAAAATCATAAAAACAAAAAACCGAGTCAAACGACTCGGTTTTTTTGAATATCCGGATTCCCTCTGTTTGGCCAGGAAGAGTGAGGTTTGAAGTCCTTTTTAGCAACTGTGGACTGTCAACTGTCGTCTGTGGGCGATTATCCGCAGGGAAGAAGTAAAAAATCACCTTTTGACATAGTTGCGGATAATCATTTTTTTAGGCCAATGCCTTTCTGCAGAACTCCACACACTTTTGGACTTCCTTCACCGCATCCGAACCTTCCGGAACCTGGTATTCCAACTCGATGGTAGCCGGGAATTTATACTTGTTCTTTTGCATCAGTTTCAGCATATCTCCGATAGGCGTGTCACCGGTACCCCAAGCCAAATTTCCTTTTCCATTGGCAGGAGTCTGACGGTCTTTGGTATGCATGCTGAAGATGCGGGCATGGTGCTTTTCGATCAGTTGCAGCAAGTCGGTATGTCCGGCTGCAATGTAATGACCGGCGTCCAGATTGAGTCCGTTGGCTGAGCTTTGAGCCAAAGCAGTATCCCAGAAGGTAAAGGTTTCCTGCTCGTGTCCGTGATAGCCGACTCCCATTTTGTTCTGCTCACCCAATTTGCCCAAGCGCATGGTTTGCTCATCATTGGAAGGATGCTCCAGAGTCACATGAGTAGCGCCCAAGGCCTTGGCTGCTTTCATTCCATAGGCCACTTCCAAGTCGGAGTTATTCACTCCAAAAGCGCTGGGTTTGAAAGCGTAAATGCTCACGCCGGCATCTTTGTACATTTTTCGGAGCTGTTCGAATTTCTTCATGTCTGCATTCGCTCTCCACTCGGCTACCACTTTGTTATGCGCTTCAGCCTGGGCCCGCATATCGGCCAGCTCTTTGGTTTCATCGGCTGTCAGCGTTTCGCCCCGTCTTTGTTTTCCTCCCAACTGGAACATTCGGGATCGATTGACCGGAGAGGCAGGCATTCCGGCGAAACTTTCCGCAGGATCTCCCATCAGTTCGATGGAGCTCAGGCCGCTGTCTACCACATATTTCAGCGTAGCTTCGGCACTTTGATCCGGCATGGATCGGAAGGAATAGGTGATGCAGCCGATTTGAACTCCGTTGATTTCAGAGTCAGGCCGATTGAAGGATTTGATCAGGGCTGGGGCCCCTTGCAGCCAGGAGGGGGCCACAGCCAGCCCGGCGATTCCCAAGGCGGATTTTTGAAGAAATTCTCTCCGGTTTTTCATAGGATTAGGATGGTTTTACTGGCCCCGGAATCCCGGTTGGATTATCCAACTCAAGGGGAATTCTTGGGGTCACGGTTGAATTGGGTTTGAAAGAGATTTACTTTCAAATTAAAACTTTTTAGGCTCTTTTGATTTGTTTTTAAAGCAAGATGAATTCATGCCGTTTAGTTGGTAGAAATTGGGGTTGAGCGATTTCCCGAACATGGAAAAACTGCATTCTTCATCTATGTCCTATTTCCTGCACTGATGGATTTACCAATCAGGCGGGGTTGATTTTTTGTCAATTTTGTTTCAACCAAAATCGAGAACCATGAAATCTCCTCTTTTGAAAATTTTCATTCTTTTGGTCCTGCTCGGGAGCGGATCATTTGGGGTCAAGGGCCAAGATTCGTCTTTGCTTTGGAAAGTCAGCGGAAATGGACTGGCAAAAGAGTCCTACCTGTTTGGGACAATTCATATTATTTGCAAAGAGGACTTTGTGATGGATGAGCGGATCACCGCTGCATTTAACCAAAGTGAGCAGCTGATCCTGGAACTCGACATGAGCGATCCCAACTTGGCTACCGCGATGCAGCAGGCTTCGCTCAATCCGGGAATGAAGTCAATTCAGGGTGATTTTGATGCACAAACTGTCGCTCAACTGGATGAATTTTTGACCAAAAACTACGGGGCAGGTCTCGATCAACTTGGAGTTTTGAAACCCTTTGTCCTCACTTCTATGGTGATGCTGAAGTCGCTTCCCTGCCCTGAAGTGGAGAGCTATGAGGGGTATTTTACGTCCAAAGCCAGTTCATCCGGAAAATCCATCAAAGGACTGGAAACAGTTGAATTTCAGGTGAGTATTTTTGATAAAATTCCCCAGGAAATTCAATTGGAAGAACTCGGGAAACTGGTCACGGATGACAGTACAAAGGCGGAATTGGAAACGATGATGGCTGCCTACCAGACTGAAAATATCGAATCGCTTTTTGGGCAGATGAATTCCAGTCCGATGTGGAAAAATTATCGGGAAATCATGCTGGATGAGCGAAATAAATCCTGGATTCCCCAAATTGAAGAAGCCATGAAGTCCAACACGGTATTTGTGGCGGTAGGTGCGGCACATTTAGGCGGGGAATTTGGGGTAATTGCCCTGCTGAGAAATGCCGGCTACCGTGTAGAACCCGTGTCCAAAAACCAAAATTGATTCCAACCGCTCTGACCATGAACAAAGGCCTTTCGCTGACCAAGTCCCAAGTGTACTGGATTCTACAGATTCTGGGTTGGAGCGCCATTATCTTTATCGAAACAGTCAATTACACCTTTTTCATCGTCGGAGAATTCAAGTGGGAATATGTCCAACAGTTTTGCATTTATGCGCTGGTGGGGCTGATGGTTTCCCATTTTTACAAGACCGTGTTTATCAAGCCGGAGACATTTGAAAAATCGCTCTCCAGAATCTGGGTGAAGGCCTTTTTCGACTGCCTGATGATTTCCATTTTGATGGTTTCCCTCATATTTCTTCCCTATGCTTTTGTCGATCAGGGCGCGACTCCTACCCAGGAAATCGTCATTTCATTTTTGGGTCAGATCATGAATCTGGGTCGCTATGCCATCGTCTGGATCATCATTTATTACCTCTACCATATCCTGAAAAAGAATTCAGAGATAGCCGAGCAAAAACTGCTGTTGGAAAATCTGGCCAAGTCCGCCGAACTCGAGCTGCTCAAATCCCAACTCAATCCTCATTTTCTTTTCAATGCGCTGAACAGCATCAAAGCGCTGGTTTTGATCGATCAGGAAAAAGCAAGGGATGCGATCATCAAGCTTTCCGAACTGCTCCGCTTTACCCTGAACTATGAAAAAGCCCCGCTGATCGCGCTCAATGAAGAAATCAACGAGGTCATCAAATACCTGGAGTTGGAGCAAATCCGGTTTGGAAAGCGCCTGGACGTCAAGATTACGATTCAGGAAGATACGCTGGATGTCAAAGTACCGCCTGCGATGGTGTTGACCTTGGCAGAAAATGCCATCAAGCATGGCATCACCCAACTGCCGGAAGGTGGGCTGATTCAGATCGAAACCAGGCGCCGGGGAAATCACCTGATGATCGAGGTGCAAAACTCAGGTCAGCTCAAGGAATCGTTTCAATTGGGTATTGGCCTGGATAACCTCCAAAAGCGCCTTCAAAGCCTGTTTGCGGATAAAGCCAGCTTTATCCTGGACACCGTCTCAGATCACCAAGTCATTGCAAAAATCACGTATCCCATTCACTGAAAATGAAAAAGCGCGTCTACCTCGTCGATGATGAACTGCTGGCCTTGGAAGAGCTGAAAGTTCTTCTCAAACCATACGAAGATCTGGAAATTGTGGGGTCCTCGGATCGGGTCGAGCAGGCCATCCAAGACTGCAATGACCTGCGACCGGACTTGATTTTTCTGGATATCAATATGCCCGGGAAGGATGGTTTCCAGTTTTTGGAGGCCTTGGAGGAAGTGAAAGAGGTGATTTTTGTGACGGCTTATGATCAGTTTGCGATCAAAGCCTTTGAAGTCAATGCCCTCGATTACCTGCTGAAGCCACTCAATCCCAAGCGCCTGAGCGAGGCCATACAACGGTTTAGCAGCCGAATTCAGGCTTCGGAAAATACCGCTTCAGAACGCTTGGCGGCGGATAAAAAGATTTTCATCAAGGATGGAGAAAAGTGCCATTTCGTGCCGATTTCCAAGATTTACCTGCTAGAAAGTGTGGGGAATTATGTGCGGGTGTTTTATGAAAACAAGCAGCCGCTCCTACATAAATCCCTGACTTATATGGAGCAAAAATTGCCGGATGATCTCTTTTTCCGAGCCAACCGGCAGTATATGTTTAACCTCGATTACATCGATCAGATCGAGCCTTACTTCAACAGCACACTTCTGATCGTGATGAAGTCCGGACACAAGATCGACTTAAGCCAGCGCCAAAGTGCGAAGTTTCGGGAGATCACGGGGGTGTAGGTTTGGTAAGTAGTGAGTGGGGAAGGAGGAGTAGTTTTGGAAGTATCACCACCCTATGCCTAGCCTTATCCTGAACCTCAATTTGCTTAGCAGATACTACGCCTAGAGGGGATTACAAATCCAATCCAGCGTTCAGTCAACCTTCAATGCTTAAAAACTATAGACTACGCCAAGTTGTGGGGGCTGTGAACTTGGTCTATTCTTCGTATTTAGTTTTGTCTGCCGAAAGTTTTCAACGAGTACAGTCAATGACTTTCTTAAAATGTTACAGGTGCAAAAACAAAGACAAACCATAAAAATTCAATTGTCAAAATAATCTGTGCAAAAAGGTATTGTTTTGCTTTTGAAAGTAGTCCGAATTTATTGTGTTTTAAAAGTTTATATACATTGAAAATTGTCGGAGGAAGAATAATTAGTCCTAAGTAAATTAATCCATTTGTCACGGTGTACATAAAGCTGTTTGCCCCCTCCCCAAAAACCAGCATAGAAAAAATTGCGTAACCATAATAAATTGTAAAGCAATAAATGGCTTCAATTATAGCTACTTTCAAAAAATGCATTAAATAAAATTTCGAAGTCAAAACGCTTTTGAATTTCATGGTCAGGATGCATTACAGCTAACGTTTTGTGTTTATTTAGTTGCGGGATTAGGAGGGCTTAAAAATGGAGCGCAGCGGAATGTTAAGCCCGACTTGCTCCGCAACTGTCCGCCTACAGCGGACTAAATTAAGAAAGCAAAACTTGATAGCCAACACCGAACCCCGCAATTAAATAAACACTGTGTTGGCGGTAGTGCAGGACACTCTATTTTTCCAATTGTTCCAAAAATTGCTTAGCCTTCTTTGAAGTCTGCTCGAAAAAGTCAGCGTCCCTTTTTACTTCGTCAACGGTGTCACCAATTTTAATTCGGTGATTTAGCCTGTCGGTTAGCTGAGAAGCTTCAATTATCGTCCTAAGTCGTTCCTTTTCTGCCTTGTCCAGGTTTTCTATTTTGAATTGAATGAGTCTTCGTAACAGCGCTCCCCGATATTCTTTCTGGTCAAATTGTTCTTCTAAGAAAAGTCGGTGTGCAGCGGCTCCGACCTCGTCAAGATACTTTGATTCGAAGGCAACGTCCATAATGTCCTTTGTCGTCATTTGTGGAGTTGTCAGCATAAGGTTAAAGTAATAACCTCGGCCAGGGTCCACGGAGTATTTTATCCACTCTTTATTTGTTGACCTGTCGATGTACATAATAGTCCAACCTCCATCAAGCGTTTTTATTTTCTCTAGATTGGTCAAATAGTCCTCGACTAATTTATTTGTCCCGAAGAATCGTCTGTCCGTCATTCCATTTACTGCATTACCGCCAAGTTTGTGTTTGCGCAGGTTACTGCGTAAGGCATGCCTATTTGGATGCCTTGCGCAATAGTTGCGGGTATTTCTGAATTAAAATAACCCGCTTACCCTCAAAACCCCACCGCTTTATCATCTCCTCTGGGATCGGCTCCGCCTTCCAGCTTGCCATCCGACATGACCAGGATCGCATCCACTTTTCCGATGATCGGGCTGTTTCGTTCATTGATCAGGTAGCCCCGTGATTTTAGCGTTCCGATCAAGGTGGAATCAAAGGAATCGGGTTCGAAACTCACCAAATCCGGCAGCCATTGGTGGTGAAATCGAGGGGCTTCCACGGCTTCCTGCATGCCCATTTCAAATTCAGCCACATTCAGAATCGTCTGAAGTACAGAGGTGATAATGGTCGATCCTCCAGGAGTACCAACGACCATCCAAAGCTTGCCTTCCTTTTCCACGATCGTCGGAGTCATGGAACTCAGCATCCGTTTGCCCGGTGCGATGCTATTGGCCTCCGCGCCGATCAATCCAAACATGTTTGGCGTGCCGGGTTTGGCGCTGAAATCATCCATCTCATTGTTCATGAAAAAGCCCAGTTCATCGATAAATACTTTGGAACCGTAAGCCCCATTGAGCGTCGTGGTGACTGAAACAGCATTGCCCTCCGCATCCACGATCGAGTAGTGGGTGGTTTCCATACTTTCGGAAAAGGCGATATTTCCGGCGGCGATTTCTTCGGATTTGGTGGCCTTTTCGAAGCTGAAGGATTCCATCCGTGACTTTAGATAGGTGGAATCAAGGAGTTGATTTACAGGGATTTTTACGAAGTCAGGATCACCCAAGAAATAATTCCGGTCGGCATAGGCCCGGCGCTCCGCTTCCACCAAAAGCTGAATGTATTCCGGGGAATGATGCCCTGATTTTTTCAGATCATAAGGCTCGAGCATTTTCAGAATTTGAGCCAGGGTGATTCCTCCGGAACTTGGAGGAGCCATGGAAATGATTTTCAGATCCCGATACGGAAACACGACCGGATCTCTCCACACAGCTTGATAAGATGCGAGGTCTTCTTCGGTGATGATTCCCCCTTTTTCCTTTAGGTGTTTTGCCAGAGTTTTTCCTGTTTCTCCCCGGTAAAATTCGTCCCGGCCCTGAGCTGCGATTCGCTCAAGGGTTGCAGCCAAAACGGGAATTTTCAGGGTATCACCGGCTTTGTATTCTTTTGCAAAAAAGGTTTCCGGACCGTTTACCTCAATGAATTCAGCCCGGGATCGTGCCAAGCTTTCGGCTTGCTTTTCCGAAACCACGTACCCATTTTTTGCCAAATCGATGACGGGCTGGAGGATTTCAGCAGGACTCAGTTTGCCAAACTTGGCCTGAGCCTCAAAAATCCCGGCTATCGTACCCGGGACACCGGAAGCCAACCCACCTTTGGTACTGAGCCCAGGCAAAAATTCCCCGTTTTCATCCAGATACATATCCTGTGTCGCTGCCAAAGGAGCTTTCTCCCGATAGTCCAAAGAACCCACTGTCCCATCTGCCAGACGATAAACCATAAATCCTCCACCTCCCAGGTTACCCGCAAAAGGGAAAGTCACTGCCAGTGCCATTTCCGTAGCCATCATGGCGTCAAAGGCATTTCCTCCTTTTTGGATGATTTCGGCTCCGATTTTTGATGCTTCCTCACGTGCCGAGACCACCATGGCTTTTTCTGCGATTAAGCCTCGTTTGATTTCCCTGGGTGCTTCCTGCTTTCCGCAGGAAAAAAGGAAAACAGCGATCAGGAATATGGAAAGGGAATTCAGTTTTTTCATGGTTTTTCTTCCAAAAGGGTGGAATTGAAGAGTTTCAGGATACGCTTGTATTCATCGGCCCAGGAACTTGGCTCGACAAATCCGTGATCCTCGACCGGATAGACGGCCATTTCCCAGTTGTCTTTCTTGAGTTCGATCAGGCGCTGGGCCAATCTGACCACATCCTGGAAATGAACATTGACATCCAGCATTCCATGGGCGATGAGGAGATTGCCTTTCAGGCCTTCGGCAAAATAAATCGGGGAGGAGCGACGGTAGGCGATCGGATCTTCTTCCGGTGTGTTCAAAATATTGGCCGTATAGCCGTGATTGTAATGTGCCCAATCGGTCACCGAGCGAAGTGCTGCACCGGATTTGAAGACATCGCCATGGTTAAACAAGGCCATCAGCGTGATAAATCCGCCGTACGATCCTCCATAGATTCCGATACTTCCCGGATTGACACCATGCTGCGAAACGAGGTACTTAGCGCCATCCACCTGATCGGAAAGGTCTTTTCCACCCATGTGACGGTAGATTCCCGTTCTCCAGTCACGGCCGTATCCTGCCGAGGCCCGATAATCGATATCCAACACGGTATACCCCAAATCGGTCAGCAAATTATGGAACATGTACTCGCGGAAATAGCTGCTCCACCACTTGTGGACATTTTGCAGGTAGCCCGCCCCGTGGACAAAGATGACCGCAGCTCCGTTTTTCTTGGAAGGCTCCGGAAGGTAAAGTCTGGCCGGAACCTGCGCTCCGTCCTGAGCCGTAAAGCGGACAATCTGTGGATCTCTCCAGGGATACGCTTTGAATTCTTCGCTTTGACCTGAAGTTAATTTCTGGGGAGTAGCTCCGACTTTGTTGTCTTGGACAAAGAGCTCAGCAGGTTGGTTGCTGTAGGAATAAATGATGGCGAGTTTTTTCTCGTCCGGAGAAAGGACCACTTCGTTGTTTCCGGTTAGGGAAGTGAGCTTTTCCAGTTTCCCGCCCATCACCGGCATACGGTAAAAATGCCGTTCACCCGGATCCACCTCGGAAGTGGTCAGATACCAGTGCTTTTTGTCTTTGGAAAGGAAAGGATCAAAAACCTCGTAGTTACCAGAAGTCAGCTGCTTTTTCTCTCCGGTTACGACATTTTGCAAATACAAATGAGAATATCCGGTAGCCTCTGACTGGTAGTAAATGTGCTGATTGTCGGGCAACCAGCCCAACACTCCGCCGCCAAAACCACCCCCAACTCCGGGTCCGCCTACCCATGCCTCATCCCGCTGACGGTCCAAAGTTTTGAGTTCACCGGTTTGCAGATTCAGCTCGGTGATCCAGCGGTCTTTGTTGTCAAAGGCCCGCACCTGAATAATGGCTCGCTTTCCATCTGGTGAGAAAAAAGGGCTTGAAAGCGTCAAATCACGGTTTTTTTCTTCCCATTTTTTCTCAGGGTAATCTTTCACATAATCGGGTAAATCCTTTATTCCAGAAAGATTTGCTGTGGTTACAAAATAGACCGTGTCACGGGTCAAATCATAAATTCCGATTTCGACTTTGGCGGGATCGGTACCCACTTTGGGTCGCGCATTCAGGTCCTCGGTGTAGCCTGAGGCTGCGGTATAGTCCGGAACTTTGGTGTTTTTGTTGGTTGCAGGAGTGAAAATGGAAAAGGTGGCAAACTTGCCATCCGGACTGAGCTGGAGATTGGAAAGGTTTTTGCCTCCGGAATAGTAGACAAATTCGGTATTGGTTTCCCGAATGGCCTCCCGATAGGCACGGCTTTCCTTTTGAGCTTCTTTTCGCTCCCTCACCACCTGCAGGAGTCCTAAGTTTTCTGATTCCAGAAAAGCAGGAGTACCGGAGGCCGGAGCAGTTCCATTTGCAGGTTTTGTACCAGAAGAAATATTCGTCGCCTTTTTCAGCGTTTTTGACGCCCGGTCAAAAATGTAGCAATTCCCCCCTGAGTTGAAGGAAATGAGGTTTTCATCTGCCATAAACCGGATGTTGGAAACCGGTTCGACCCATTTCAAAACCGTGGAAGTGGTTTTCTTTTTCAGATCTTCCAGGAGGATGGTTTTGTCTTTTCGGTAAATGCTCAGGCTGTGATCCGAATTAAAAACCTGCTGGTCTTTATCCAGTGTTTTTTCCTCCGCCCAATGAACTTTCGAGATCTGAGAAGGGGCAGTCAAATCGATTTTGTACAGCGAGTCTGCGGGATCATTTTCCAGGTTGTATTTGAAATAAATCCGCTTGCTGTCTTCACTCCAAAAGGGAGCCGAGGGGAAAGTTCCCATCCATTTGGGATCTCGCATGATGTAATCGACAGTGAGAGGGGATTGTGCCGCGGCTTTGCTCAGGAATAAAAGCAAAACTGGCAGAAGAAGTAGTTTTCTCTGCATGGGAATAGCTGATAGGGAAATTAGTTTCAGTTGATTGCGGAAATGAACTCAGTCAGATCGATTTCGATGAGTCGAAGTTGCTCCTGCAGGGATCGGTTTAAGTCTGCAGAATTTTCCAGATTTAATTCAATTTCCTCCAACGTTTTTCGGGTTTTGAGTGCACCGATGTAGCTCATGCTGGGTTTGGCCTTGTGGCATCGCTTTTTGATGGAGGCAAAGTCCCCGATTTCATAGAGCGCGTCCAATTCCTTCAAATCTTTGATGTTGGTATCAAGAATTATCTGGATCATTTCTCGGATCATCTCCGGATCATCCTCACCAAAATACTGATAAATGGACTGCTCGCTGATCAGATGGTACATATGTGGGTGAAAAAGGGTGTAAACTGTTAAAAATTCATGTTTGATACCTGTTGGATAAATTTAAAAACAATTTTCAAAAAGCCTTATTTCCGCTCCATGAGTTTTAATTTTGAGCGTGAGAAAACAAGTCTGGGTGTAATTTTGTCTATCATTGAAGCGTTCGGATAATTTCATGACTAAGAGTAAAAAAATTTTCCTTGTATTTCTGGTCCTCTTCATGCTGCTCATGCTTTGGATCGGGTATGACATTTCCAGAAGGACCACATTTCCGGGATCCAAAGGCAACTTAAAAGAACGAATCTCCACGGAGGTAGAAACAGAGAAAAAATGACCGGAAAAAAGATAGATGTGGATCGGATCGATCTGGAGCGAATGAAGGAAAAAACCACGGAAAACCCCGGGATTTTGCCTTATGCGCACCATTCGGGAAGTGCGATCATCAAACCTGAAGATACCGGAAAAATAACCGGACGTGCGGTCGCTGCGATGCACAGTCAGACCGATATGCAAATGGCTCAGATTTATGAGCAAATGCGTCTTTTGGCTGAGCAGGCAAAGAAAATCCAATCCCGGGTGGAAGTTTCGGAGCGGATTTACCAGGCGTCCATTGCCTTTGAACCCCTGATTAATCACCGGTATTTTTTATATCAAAAGGCGGACGGTACTGACTTTATGAGCATGATTGCGCCAGAGGAATGGGGGCGAAAAAAAGACTGGGCTGCTTTCGTGGCCGAGGTCAAACTGCTGGCCGATCATACCTGGGAAATCCTCCGAGAAAATTCCTGATTCCATGGATCATTTGATGACCCGCCAACTCGACCTGATCTTAAGAGAAGGCGGAGCGGAGTACGATTGGCAAGTTGAACTGGAGTTAAATCCCAAGTTTTTGGATGGTAAGGGCAAGGCTTGGCTCAAGGAGATCTTTGATGACTTAGGAGGCCAGGGAAATTATCCTCTGCTGGAAAAACTCAAGTTAGATTTCAAAATCGGCAGGCATCTGATTGTTTGGGATGATGAGCTTCATTTCCACCGCTACCGATTGGCCACTTTTCGATCTGAAATGTATTCGGAATGGACTTTTCCTTTTTCCGAAGGACACAAAAGACTCTGCCGAACGTATGAAAAAGAATGCCTGAAAGCAGGCATGCAAACCCGGATCTGGAGCGGTCCTCCCATTGCAAAAAGTGTTTTTGGAGAAGCTTCCGAGTCCGGAGATTTCAGTGCAAATGGTGCCATCGGATGGAAATTGACAGGTTACAATGACGCCCAATATGACCTTCAAACCCGCCTGCACGGGTATAAATTGATTCGGCTTTCTCCCTACGAAACCATCATGACGGGAGGTTCGCTAAAGCGATTGGATCAGCTTTTGGTCAATCCCAAGGAAGAACAGCGGGCCATGCTTTTCAACTGGCTGATGCGGAAAGTGGGATAATCCCGGATTCCTTTCTTAGAAATTCGGGTCAAAAGCCAATCATGCAAAAAGCCCGAACATTTCCCGCTCGATTTTTTCGACGATAAAAGCAAAATCTGCTTGACGCTCCACAAAGTCCAGGTCATTCACATCGATGATCAGGAGTTTTCCTTCCTTATATCCTCCAATCCACTCCTCGTAGTGGGAATTCAGGTTTTTGAGGTAGTCGATCCGCATGGCTGTCTCATAGGTTCTGCCCCGTTTTTCGATCTGTCCGACCAGTTTTGGGATATCAGCCTTGAGGTAAATCAACAAATCAGGCGCTTTCACATGGGTAATCATGGAATCAAAGAGGCTTCGGTAATTCCAATAATCCCGCTCGGTCATCAACTTACTTTTGTACAAGTTGGCGGCGAAAATGTACGCATCCTCGTAAATGGTCCGATCCTGAATGGTATGCTGAGTACTTTCCTGAATTTTTCGGATCTGATTGTAGCGTGAATTGAGAAAATAGACCTGAAGGTGAAAAGCCCAGCGCTTCATGTCTTCGTAAAAGTCAGGGAGATAGGGATTATTGTCCACAGCCTCAAATTCCGCTTTCCAACCGTAATGCTTGGCCAGCTTTTCTGTGAGGGTGGTTTTGCCACTTCCGATATTTCCGGATACTGCTAAATGCATGCTTGTGTAATTGATTTTTATTTGGAAAATCTCGGCGCCACGACCAATTCTTTACTTCCCGGAGTGTACTGATAAAATCCTTCACCGGTTTTTACGCCTTTGAATCCGGCTTCTACCATATTGACCAAAAGCGGGCATGGGGCATATTTTGGATTGCCAAAGCCTTCGTGCAACACCCTCAAAATCGACAAACAAACATCCAATCCGATGAAATCCGCCAATTGCAAAGGCCCCATGGGATGGGCCATTCCTAGTTTCATCACGGTGTCGATTTCGCTGACTCCAGCCACTCCTTCATACAAACTGTAGATCGCCTCATTGATCATCGGCATCAAAATCCTATTCGCCACAAATCCCGGATAGTCATTGACTTCCACAGGATCTTTGGAAAGATTGCGTGAAAGCTCCATGATGGTTTGGGTGACTTCATCTGAGGTGGCGTAGCCCCGGATTACCTCGACCAGCTTCATCACCGGCACGGGATTCATGAAGTGCATTCCGATCACCTGTTTCGGGCGTCGGGTGACCGCTGCGATTTTGGTGATGGAAATGGAGGAAGTATTGGTGGCCAGGATGGATTTTTCCGGGCAAAACTGATCCAGTTGACGGAAAATATCCAGTTTGAGCGCCATGTTTTCGGTGGCAGCTTCCACGACCAGATCGGCATGTTTTACCCCTTCCTCCAAGCTGGTGAATGTTGAAATCCGGGACAATGAAGCTTCTTTTTCTTCAGCAGAAATAGCTCCTTTGGCTACCTGACGGTCCATATTTTTGGAAATGGTAGCCAAGCCTTTTTCCAGAAACTCAGCCTTGATATCGATCAGGGAAACTTCATAGCCATGCTGTGCAAATACGTGCGCAATGCCGTTGCCCATAGTGCCGGAACCGATGACAGCGATTGATTTCATAAATCTGTGATTACGAGTGAAAAGCGTTATGATTTGGGTTTTTTGCCCATTTGGGCCTTTTTGATGGGATCAAAACTAAGCCTAAGCCGTTCCAATTCCAATTGAAACCGAGGCTTTCCCGACTTTGTTTGTCGGAAAAAATGATCTCTGCCGAAGCGATTAATCCCTAACTTTGACCGAATGAAATCGAGGAACATACAATAAATACAGCCAAATAAATTTCAACTGTCCGAGATTCTCCCGGAAAATTTCGGGAAAGGCTATATGGCCTTTGAAAAACAAATTAGCAACACATGAAAGAACTTGGTCTGATCAGCAAATTACCGATAAACCGATTTACCGATTTTGGCGCCTATTTGGCACTGAGTGATGGGGGAGAGGTCCTGCTTCCCAAAGGTTACCTCACAGGAGAGGAAAAGGAAGGAGATGAAAAGGAAGTTTTTGTCTACACCGACAGCGAGGACAGACTTGTTGCAGTGACCCAAAAGCCTCTGGTATTGCTGGATGAATTTGCAGTTTTGGAAGTAAAAGAAGTGACCAAGTTTGGGGCATTTATGGATTGGGGATTGCCAAAGGATCTTTTTGTTCCCAATGCCGAAATGGCTAAGCCAATGACTCCGGGTCAAAAATATCTCATCCGGCTCTGTGTGGACTATCGATCCAACCGCCTGATCGGGGTGAGTAAGTACCGGGAGTTCATCTATCCTGCGCCAAAAGATTACGAGCCGGGCAATGAATGTGAGGGATTGATTTTTGAAAAAACTGATCTGGGCTATAAAGTGCTGTTGGAGGATCGATACGAGGGTTTGATCTATGCCAATGAGGTTTTCCAACCCTTGGAAATCGGCTCAGTTCGGAAATTGTGGGTAAAAAAGCGCCGGGATGACGGGAAAATAGATCTCCAGATTTTGCCTGTGGGACGGATCAAATACGACGAAGGATCCGAAAAAATTCTTTCGATTCTGGAGGCAAAGAGCTTTTTGCCTCTCCATGACAAATCTGATCCTGCGGAAATTCAGGCTATTCTTGGCATGTCCAAAAAGCATTTCAAGCAATGTGTGGGTCAGCTGTATAAAGCCCGAAGAATCCAGATTTTGGAGAACGGGATTTCTCTTGTAAATGATTAAAGATGAGTACGGTGGATTTGGATGCTTTTCTGAAAGCCTCAAAAACTGAATTTCCGGCCAATAAAAAGCTCAAGGATAAGCTCAAAAAGACCAAACCCAGGGATTTGGATTCCACTTTTCACCAGCTTCACGAAGAAGCTTTTCAGCAGATCGACTGCCTGGATTGTGCCAATTGCTGTAAGACTACCAGTCCGATCTTTATCCAAACTGACATCGACCGATTAGCCAAAACCTTTCGGATGAAGTCCAGTCAGTTTATTGACGAATACCTGCATCGGGATGAGGAGGGCGACTACGTGTTGAATTCCGCTCCTTGCCCTTTTTTAGGTTCTGACAATAAGTGCCTCGTCTATGAAGACCGCCCCAAAGCCTGCCGGGAATATCCCCATACGGATCGCAAAAACATGCTGGGGATCCTTGACCTTTCGTTGAAAAATACCCTGGTCTGTCCTGCGGTGCTCAAAATTTTTTACGAGATCGGCAAAGAATATAGGAAGTGAACCAATAGTTTTGCTTTTTTGGCAATCAAACCTATAAATAACACTATGAATAAGCAGGATCATCGATTTCTGGGGGTAGATGTTGGAGGAACACACCTGAAGATTGGATTGGTAGATAAGGAAGGTACCATGATCGACTTCCAAAAAGAGGATACTACACCTTACAGAGATCATCCTGAGGGTTTTGGAAAATGCTTTATCGATGGATTGGGAAAGTACCTTTCCAAATATCCCGAAGTTCAAAAAGTAGGAATCGGCCTGCCGGGAATGATTTCCAAAGATCGGACCACGCCTCTTGAAATTCCCGCTATTCCCGATCTCAACGGATTTGCGCTAAAGGCAGGGCTGTTGGAGAAATATCCAAACCATGAATTTTTTCTGGAAAACGATGCGGCCGCAGCTGCAATCGGTGAATTCTACTATGGCAAAGGAGATACGGCAGAGAATTTCCTCTTTATCACCATGGGTACAGGAATCGGAAGTGCCTTGGTTTTGGACGGTCAGGTTTTCAAAGGTTCCCGTGGAAATGCCCTCGAAATGGGACACATGCTATCCAGAGGAAATGCCGGCTTGGAAACCCTGATAGGAAGAAACGGTATCCTGCGCATCATGGACAATTTGGTCGCTGCCTATCCTGAGAAAGCCGGAGAACTGGTCGGAAAAGAACTCGGAACTCACCTTTTGGTGGATACCGCCAAGACCGGAAATGAAGTTTCGCTGATGGTGTTCAAAGAGGTAGCTGAGATCCTGAGTGAGGCGATCGTGTCCACCGTCAGAATCCTGGACGTGACTGACGTTTACTTCGGTGGCGGGATTTCAGCCGGTTTGGAATTTATGATGCCAACCATCGAGTACAATACCCGCAAGTACCTGACTCCTTACTATGTGAAGGATTTGAGACTGAAGAAAGCCACGTTGGAAAACAATGCTGGAACGCTAGGTGCTGCTGCCCTTTGCTTTATGGGTTCAGGTTTGTAATCGTTACTTCCGAAACCTTACTTAACGCATTCATTCGAAAAAGAACTCTTAAGGGTTCTTTTTCGCTTTTTACCCCCTCACACTCGCTGCTGGGTTCGATGAAATAAAAGAAAAAACTCTGGCTTTTATCCATCAGATCGACCCGATCCGGTCTTCCGAAAGTTTTGATCAAAGCCTGATTATCCGCTCCGAGAAAATTGTTTTTGATCGCCCGAAACTCTTCCAATTCCTGCATCCGAAGGCCTTTACAGCCATAGCGGTCCGACTTCCAGTTTTCCAGGTTGATTTTTCCTGCATCCAAAGGACTGCTGCAGGAAGCAATCAGAACCAAAATCATCATCGGGAATAGCAAGGCAATTTTGCGCATGGCAGGAAGTAAATTTGAGTGTAAAGATGGTGGCAAAATTTGATTGAATGGCAATAGTTGACTCCAGATTGAATTTTCACCGGTGAATTTCCTTCAGCCAACTGACTGTCATGAGCTTGGAAATTCACCGAAAGAAACTGTCAAAGATATCCGCTCTTCGAACACAATATTAGCCCGTTCGGTTTATCCAAATCGGTTATATTAGCACCTTCAATCACACATTCGCATGTATTACAGATTTGGAAAAGCCTTCTATTTCATCAGTATCCTGCTTTTCACGTTCTTTCTTCTTTATTTCTATTCTGCACTTTCCGAAACCGTAGGCCTTGGGCTGGATGAAAGCGGTTCACTGATCCGAAGCTGGGAAAGAGGTACCTTTTTCTACGCAATGGTTGCAGCCTTTGTCCTTTTGAATGCAGTCACGCTTTTTACCCCGAAGTCCCTCGAGACCAAATCCAACAAGAAACTTCACCGGATTTTCCCAATCGGGGATCCGTATCGGGATTATTTGCTGACTTGGTTTTATTCTTTTGGTGGTTTGATCAATTTGAGTTTAGCCCTGTTGGTTTTTTATGTGCATTCGATCAATAATCAGGAAGTAATAGCGACCAGTCAATTCACTTTTTTCTTTTACCTCATGCCGGCTTTGCTGTTTGTATGGGTGATCGGATTGTTTGTCCTATTGATGGGAAAATTTAAGCAGGTTCAAAAAGGAGTTTAATTACCACTATGGCAGAACCAGTAAAGTATACAGAAGACAGCATCAAGTCCCTGGATTGGCGGGAGCATATCCGTCTCCGTCCGGGGATGTATATCGGAAAACTCGGAGACGGAAGTGCACAGGATGACGGGATTTATGTCCTGGTCAAGGAAGTCCTGGACAACTCCATCGATGAACACATGATGGGGTATGGCCGCACGATCGATGTGAAAATCTCCGAGCATCGGGTGGAAGTCCGGGATTATGGCCGGGGAATTCCTTTGGGAAAAGTCATCGACTGCGTGTCCAAAATCAACACCGGAGGTAAATACGATTCCGGGGCTTTTCAAAAGTCCGTTGGATTGAACGGAGTCGGTACCAAGGCAGTGAATGCTCTTTCGGATTTCTTTCGGGTGCAGTCATTCCGCGATGGAGAAACCAAAATGGCGGAATTTGAAAAAGGGATTTTGGTCAATGATGCACCCGTCGAAAAATCCACTGACCGAAATGGGACCAAGGTGATTTTCTCTCCGGATGCTTCTATTTTCAAAAATTACCATTTTATCCCCGAATACCTGGAAAATCAGATCTGGAATTATGCCTATCTGAATGCAGGTCTGACGATCAATTACAACGGGAAAAAGTACTTTTCTGACAAAGGTCTATATGACTTGCTTTCTAACAAAATAGACGAAGAAAGCATCCGCTACCCGATCATTCACCTCAAAGGAAATGACATCGAAGTGGCGATCACCCACTCCGGTTCTTACGGGGAAGAATATTATTCCTTTGTCAACGGACAATACACCACCCAAGGCGGTACGCATTTGGCGGCTTTCCGTGAGGCAATTGTAAAAACCATCCGTGAGTTTTATAAGAAAGACTTCGACGCCTCTGACGTGCGGCAATCTGTGGTGGCAGCCATTGCAGTTCGCGTGCAGGAACCGGTCTTTGAATCCCAAACCAAAACCAAACTCGGATCACAAAGCGTGGGCCCGGATGGACCGACCTTGCGGACTTTTGTCAATGATTTTATCAAGACCGAGCTGGACAATTACCTGCATAAAAACCCTTCCGTTGCCGATGCTTTGCTCAAGCGGATTTTGCAGTCTGAGCGGGAAAGAAAGGAAATCTCAGGCATTAAAAAGCTGGCAAATGAGCGGGCTAAAAAAGCCAATCTCCACAACAAAAAACTGAGAGATTGTCGGGTGCATTACGACGATGCCAAGGCCAATGAAGATGCCAAAAACAACACCATGCTCTTCATCACCGAAGGTGACTCGGCATCCGGTTCCATCACTAAATCAAGGGATGTGCAGACCCAGGCCGTGTTTTCACTCCGTGGTAAGCCGCTCAACTGCTTTGGCATGACCAAAAAAGTGGTCTATGAAAATGAAGAATTCAACCTGCTCCAACATGCCCTGAACATTGAGGATGGCATCGAAAATCTCCGATATCGCAAGATTGTGATCGCTACGGATGCGGACGTGGACGGCATGCACATTCGCTTGCTGATCATGACTTATTTCTTGCAGTTTTTCCCTGATTTGGTGAAAAACGGTCACCTGTTCATTCTGGACACTCCGCTTTTCCGGGTGAGAAACAAGAAAGAGACCATCTATTGTTACTCAGATGAGGAGCGTCAGCGCGCCATTCACAAGTTGGGTAGCAAACCCGAAATCACCCGATTCAAGGGTTTAGGCGAGATTTCTCCCGAAGAGTTTGGCAAATTCATCGGCGAGGACATCCGACTGGAGCCGATTATCCTGAACAAGGAAACCAAAATTTCAGACTTGCTGACTTTCTACATGGGTAAGAATACCCCTGATCGACAGAACTTCATCATTGACAACTTGAAGATCGAAAAGGACTTGGCTTTGGATGATCCGAGAAAGACCTTGGAAGAGGAGGAAAGTGAGGCAGCTTAACGGTCCAGATCCAGAGGTTTGAGCTGAAAATGATCCCTGCGATTGACCGGCATTGTCAATCCCCAAAAGCAATTAGAGATATTGAGGCAAATGAGTGACGAAAACAACATAGCAGACGGGGCAGACGAAAGTCTGCACACTTCCGTGCCGGTCACCGGCATGTATAAAGATTGGTTTTTGGACTATGCGTCCTATGTGATCCTTGAGCGAGCTGTCCCGGCCATTGAAGATGGACTGAAGCCCGTTCAGCGTAGGATTTTGCATGCGATGAAGGAAATGGACGATGGGCGCTTTAACAAAGTCGCCAACATCATCGGCCAATCCATGCAATACCATCCGCATGGAGATCAGTCGATCGGTGATGCCATCGTGAATCTGGGTCAAAAGGAACTCCTGATCGAAACTCAGGGAAATTGGGGAGACGTGCGTACCGGAGACGGGGCAGCAGCTGCCCGATACATTGAGGCCCGCCTTTCCAAGTTCGCCTTGGAGGTCGTTTTCAACCCCCAGACCACGGAATGGCAACTTTCCTACGACGGCAGAAAGCGGGAACCGGTCACACTTCCGGTCAAATTTCCCTTGCTTTTGGCTCAGGGAGTAGAAGGAATCGCCGTTGGTCTTTCGACCAAAATCCTGCCTCACAATTTCATCGAATTGATTTTAGGTTCGATTGAAATCCTGAAAGGAAACAAAACCAATGTCTTGCCAGATTTTATCACCGGTGGTTTGGCAGACTTTTCCGAATACAACGAAGGCCACCGGGGAGGGAAAGTGAAGGTTCGTGCCCGAATTGAAGAAGAAGACAGCAAAACACTGTTAATCAAGGAGATTCCATACGGCACTACCACCGATTCATTGATCGATTCGATTTTGAAAGCCAACGACAAAGGCAAAATCAAAATCAAAAAAGTGGTGGACAACACAGCCAAGGATGTCGAAATCCAGATCCAATTGGCTCCGGGAGTCTCGCCGGATGTGACCATCGACGCTTTGTATGCATTTACGGATTGTGAGATTTCCATTTCTCCCAATGCCTGCGTCATTATCAATGAAAAACCGGTATTCCTGACTGTCAACCAAATTCTGGAATACAACACCCAACAGACCAAGGACCTTCTGAGAAGAGAGCTTGAGATCCGCAAGGGGGAATTGATGGAAAAGTTGTTGTTTTCCTCTTTGGAGAAGATTTTCATTGAAAACCGAATCTATCGGGACATTGAAGAATGTACGACTTGGGAGGGAGTATTGGAGGCAATTGATAAAGGGTTGGATCCCTATAAGCCGGATTTTTATCGGGAAATCACCCAAGAGGATTTGATCCGATTGACTGAAATCAAGATCAAGCGGATTTCAAAGTTTGACGCCTTCAAAGCTGACGAATTGATGAGACGCCTTCAGGAAGAACTGAAGGAAGTCAATTACAATCTGAAGCACCTGACCGAATATGCCATCAAGTACTACCAGAATTTGCTGGAGAAATATGGCAAAGGACGGGAGAGAAAAACCGAAATCCGGGCTTTGGATACCATTGAGGCGACTGTGGTTGCTGCAAACAATGCCAAGCTTTACGTCAACCGGGCGGATGGTTTTGTAGGATATGGATTGAAGAAAGACGAATTCATCTGCGACTGTTCGGATTTGGATGATGTGATCGTCATCCGTCGGGATGGAAAATTCATGGTGTCGAAAATTCAGGAAAAAGGCTTCATGGGTAAGGACATCCTCCATGTGGGAGTATTCCGAAAGAATGACGACCGAATGACTTTTAACCTGATTTACCTGGAAGGTGCTTCCGGCAGAACCATGGTGAAAAGATTCCAAGTCGGAGGGATCACCCGCGACAAGGAATACGACCTGACCAAAGGCACCAAAGGTACCAAGGTGCTTTACCTCACAGCCAATCCAAATGGGGAGGCGGAAACCGTGACGGTTTACCTGACTCAAGGGGCCAAAGCAAGGGTGAAGGTTTTCGACTTTGATTTCTCAGAAATTGAGATCAAAGGAAGAGGGGCAGGAGGAAATATCCTGACCAAATACCCGGTCCGGAAAATCCAGTTCAAAATGGAAGGAAAGTCCACTTTGGGCGGACTCAATATCTACTATGACGTAGTAATTGGTCGATTGAATACTGACCAAAGGGGTAAGTTGATCGGAAACTTCCTGGGAGATGACAAAATTCTGGTTTGCTACAAAAACGGGGATTACGAACTGACCAGCTTTGAACTGACCAATCGATACGAGCCCAATGATGTGGTTTTGATTGAGAAATTCGACCCTAAAAAGGTGATATCCGCGATCTATTTCGATGGAGGGACTAAGACCTATTTTGTGAAGCGATTTACGATCGAAACGACCACAATGAACAAACGCTTCAACTTCATCACTGATCATAAGCAGTCTTACCTGAAAATTGTATCGACCGAAAGTCAACCCCAGGTATCGGTGGCTGTGATCAAGGGAAAAGAGGAAGAGGTAGTGGAATACGATCTGGATATGCTGATCGATGTCAAAGGTTGGAAAGCCATCGGAAATAAACTCAGCACATTCCCGGTGAAAGAAATTTCCCTCATTCAGACTGAGAAAGTCAGTAATTCGGAAAGTGATCCAGTGGAAGAGGAGGGAGACGAAAGTGGAGCTTCAGACGAACAACTGGAAATCGGAAGTACCATTGACCTTACTCCAAAAAAAGACGAAGACGAACAATTGGGGCTATTTTAATAGCCTCTTTTTTTGAAAATGGCTAAACAAAACCGGGATATCACGTTTGACCAAGGCCTGTTGGATTATTTGGGTCAATACATCACCGAGCACAAAAAATCGGTGATGGAACGTGTGCTTTCCAAGCGGACTCGATTTTTGACGGTGGTTTTGGAGGATATTTTCAAACCGCACAATGCCAGCGCGGTCATCCGAACTTGTGATTGTTTTGGCTTGCAGGATATCCATGTCATCGAAAAGACCACTGAATACAAAGTTAATCCCTATGTGACACGGGGAGCATCTCAATGGGTCGATTTGTACAAGTACCATCGAAAAGGAGGCTCATCCGTAGATGCCTGCTTCGAAAGCCTGAGGGAAAAGGGCTACAAAATCTATGGTACAAGTCCTGCCCCGACCTCCATGTCGATTTATGACCTTCAGCCCACAGAAAAGCTGGCTTTAGTTTTTGGGAATGAACACGAAGGGATCTCCGAAGAAGTCAAATCCAAAGCAGATGGTTTGGTTCATATTCCCATGCTTGGGTTCACGGACAGTTTCAACATTTCCGTCTCGGCTTCCATTTTCCTGTACGATTTGGTCAAAAAAGCTGAAGCGCTGGGAATCCCGGATTTTCACCTTTCCGAAGAAGAGAAAAATCGGCTCCGCATGAAATGGTATCGGGATGTGGTCAAGCATTCGGATGTCCATGAGCGGGTGTATTGGAAAAACTTATCCCAAGATAAAAGTCAGTCTTTTTTGAAACCATTCTGAAAAAGGCTTGTTGCCTTGTCCTTTGGACTGGGATTTGGCTTTTTGACGTTGCTTTTGCCTGCGCTTTTGTTCCTTGCTTTTGACCAAGACTGTGCGGGCTGAAATACCTACCTGTCCTCGATAAAATTCTGATCTGCCGGCCAAATTAATGTTGGGTTTGTAATCCAGTGAAATCACAGCGCCGGCCACGGTCAATTCCACCCCGCCAATCAAATCCACTCCCAAAGTCGAATTGCCATAGGTGTGGATAATTTCTTTGGTCGCCTGATTTTTGACAAAACTTTCCTCGTTTCCAAAGGCAATCCCGGCACCGTAGTAAAAATTAAACCGCTTGGAAATGATGGGGCTGTGTTTTTCGGCGATCAGTGAAAAGGTCGTGTTTCTGCTGAAATCAGATTGTAAAATCCCTTCTAAAGTAATCCGGTCTACTAAGCGCTGCTGCAAAGTCAAACCTACGGTGCGGCTCAATTCTGAATTTCCAAATCGTAGCCCTAAAGCTGTGCCATACCGTTGGGAAAATACGTTTCCGGAAAATTGAAAAGCCAGAAGGAAAGCAAGAAAGAAAACGGTTCTATTCATAAGAGATCAGAAAGGGATTGCTTTAAGTCAATTTCCATTCCAATTTCCCCGGGAGATCCGATCAAAAAAATACCCCCAAGATTCAACTGAATTGGGGGTAAACAATCATTTCGAAAGTGTGATTACTCTTCGTGAATCACGATTTTTTCGATTTTGTCACCGGCACGGATCGCGTCGATCACTTCCAGACCTTCTACCACTTTGCCAAAACAGGTATGGTTTCTGTCCAAGTGTGCGGTGTTGGTTCTGCTGTGGCAAATGAAGAATTGAGAACCTCCGGTATTTCTTCCCGCATGGGCCATGGAGAGTACACCGCGATCGTGGTATTGGTTACCGCCATCCAATTCGCACTTGATTTTGTATCCCGGGCCTCCGGTACCGTTTCCTACTGGACAACCACCCTGGATTACAAAGTTTGGTATCACGCGGTGAAAAGTTAATCCGTCGTAAAAGCCTTTTTTGGAAAGATCGATGAAGTTTTGAACCGTATTTGGTGCATCTTTCTCATAAAACTCGACCTTCATGGTTCCCTTTTCGGTGATTATTTCAGCTGTTTTCATATGTTAATTAATTGATTGTTTCGGTTAAATAATGTAGTACACCATGTAAAAGCCTTGCGGGGATGGAATGGCTCGAATTAGCTCAACTTCTAAAGATAAAATTTTAGGTTTCTCTGACCCTTCCGGCTCAAAAATCTTAGTAAGGCAAAAATAGGACTTGATCTCTATTTTCTAGTACCGGAAATAGAAAAGGAGTGAAAATTCACTCCTTTCTAATTAGAGGATCGGTGCACCAGCCAAAATTTCGGTACTGGCGTAGTCCTCGAATTTTTCAAAGTTCTCGATAAAGGACTTTGCCAATTTAGCGGCTTGAGCATCGTATTCGTTTGGATCCGTCCAAGTTCCTCTTGGATTCAGCAGCTCAGATGGCACACCGGGACAAGCTTGAGGCACTTCAAATCCGAAAACCGGATGTTGAAGATTTTTCACCTGATCCAGCTTCCCCTCGAGGGCTGCGGAAATCATAGCTCGGGTGTAATTCAGCTTGATTCGGCTTCCGATTCCATAAGGACCACCTGTCCAGCCGGTATTGATCAGCCAGACGTTTACTTCATGCTTTTCCATTTTTTCACCAAACAACTTGGCATATTCGGTGGGATGAAGGGGGAGAAATGCCGCTCCAAAGCAAGCTGAGAAGGTTAGCTTGGGTTCGGTGATTCCCATTTCTGTGCCTGCGACTTTTGCCGTGTAGCCAGAGATAAAATGATACATCGCCTGGCTTTTGTTTAACCTCGAAATAGGAGGGATCACCCCGAAAGCATCGGCAGTGAGGAAGAAAATGTTCTTTGGAATTCCCGCAATAGATGGTTCGAGTGCATTGGGAATGTGGTGAATAGGATAAGCCGTTCTGGTATTTTCGGTGACCGACTTGTTGGTGAAATCCACCTCCCGTGTTCCGGGAATAAAGCGGGTGTTTTCTACGATTGCGCCGAATCGGATGGCTGCATGGATTTCGGGTTCTCGTTCTTTATTCAAGTCAATGACCTTGGCATAGCATCCTCCTTCAAAGTTGAATACGGTGTCTTCCGTCCACCCGTGCTCGTCGTCCCCGACCAGACTTCGGTTTGGATCAGCAGACAGCGTGGTTTTTCCGGTTCCGGAAAGTCCAAAAAAGACCGCCGTATCGCCTTCCTTTCCCACATTTGCCGAGCAATGCATGGAGAGAACTTTGCGTTCGTGAGGAAGAATGAAGTTCAAAACGGAAAAGATTCCCTTTTTCATTTCCCCTGCATACCCGGTTCCTCCGATTAGAATCATCTGCTTGGACATGTTCAGGATCGCGAAGTTGGGATTTTTCACTCCGTCTTCTTCAGGATTGGCTTCAAAACCCGGAGCGCAGATGATGGTGAAGTCATGCTCAAAATTGCTCAGCTCTTCTTGGGAAGGGCGCAAAAACATGTTGGCGCAAAAGAGATTATGCCAAGCCCAGGTGTTGATCACACGAATCTTCAACCGATATTCGGGATCCGCACCGGCATATACATCCCGCACGAATAGATCCCTGCCGGAAAGGTATGCCTTCATTTTTGCCAGTAGTGCGTCAAACTTTTTCGGCTCAATCGGAATGTTGATATCCCCCCACCAGACCGATTCGCTGGTGTTTTCATCAAAGACGATATATCGGTCTTTTGGTGATCGTCCGGTAAACTTTCCGGTATCGGCCATCAAGGCTCCGGTATCGGTCAGATTACTTTCTTTTCGAAAAAGAGATTCCTCGACCAATTCGGCTTGGGAAAGATTGAAATAGACTTTTCCTGTAGTGCTGAGCTGCAGAAAAGACAAGGGAGAAGTAATGGGGTCCAGAACCAGGTCCTGCATAAGATTTGGGTTTACAAACTGAAAATTGTCTGCCCAAAATTAAGTAATGAATTTGATTCCAAACTCATAAAAACCCCAAAATTTCGCTTCTCAATCGATTTCGAAAGTAAATCAACGCTGAAGATGATATATGTCATGAAACTGTTTTCGACAGGTCTAAAATCTCCTGTCAATCCCAGATTTTCCAGTAGAAAAAGCAGATGACGGGAGGAGAATTCTTTGGAAACAAGCGGTAAAAAAGTTTATCATTGTAAAATCAAATTCACCCAAATATTAAAATTCATTGGAAAAACAACTGAGTACTGAGATTGAAGGACCAACTGCTTTTGGTCATCCTAAGGGCCTGATGACGCTCTTTTTTACGGAAATGTGGGAGCGTTTTAGCTATTATGGGATGCGTGCCTTGCTGATCCTGTTTATGACCAAAGCAATTGTTGATGGAGGTTTGGGATTTGATGATAAAACTGCCGGTGCGGTATATGGACTTTACACCATGGGGGTGTATTTGCTGGCTTTGCCTGGTGGATGGTTGGCAGATCGGCTTTTTGGCTTGAAAAAATCCGTCTGGTACGGTGGGATTATCATAGCCTTGGGTCATTTTATGATGGCTTTGCCAGGCATCGAAAATTGGATCACCGGAGCAGCTGGGCCTAAGGAATCCCTGAGTACACTAGATACCACTTCGTTTTTCCTGGGTTTGATCCTGATTGTACTGGGGACCGGATTGCTGAAACCCAATATCAGTTCCATTGTAGGCCAATTGTATCCTGCCGGAAGCTCTAAGCGGGATGCGGGGTTTAGTATTTTTTACATGGGGATCAATATCGGGGGATTCATTGCGCCGATTGCCTGCAGTACCGTAGCGGAAATTGACATGCATATGGGGTTTGGATTGGCTGGTTTGGGGATGGTTTTTGGCTTGATCCAATACAAACTCACCGGGGGATCCTTGGAAGGATATGGGGATGCTCCAGTTGTGAAAACCAGTGCAGAGATCGCATCTCAGAAGAAACTTCGATCCATTACCTCGATTATTGGCGCAATTGGTGCTGTAATCGTTGCTATTCTTTTTACAGGGATTATTCCAATCAATGCACAGGGAATAGCAAGTGCTTCCGGCACGGTGATAGCTGTTGTTGCATTTGGATATCTGGGTTATGTGATTGCTTTTGGGGGCTTGGAAAAAGCCGACCGAAATAAAGTGGGGGTCATTTCTGTCTTGTTTGTTTTTTCGGCCATGTTCTGGTCTGGTTTTGAGCAGGCTGGTTCGACACTTAATCTCTTTGCGGAGCGCTTCACAGACCGAACCATCCTGGGATGGGATATTCCTACCGGCTATTTCCAGTCCATTAATTCCCTCTTTATTATCATTTTCGCTCCGTTTTTTGCAGCTCTTTGGGTGTGGTTGGGTAGAAAAAATCTGGAACCAAGCTCGCCCTTAAAATTTACCTTTGGTCTATTGCTACTCGGATTGGGTTTCTTTGTAATGTATTTTGCTACCAAAATTGCAGCATCCGGAGAATTGGCCGCTCCAAGCTGGTTGATAATTACCTACATGCTTCACACATTTGGTGAACTTAGTCTTTCGCCTGTAGGGCTTTCGTTGGTGACCAAACTTGCACCGAAAGGCTATGGAGGTCAGATGATGGGGATTTGGTTCCTGTCTGTTGCCTTGGGGAATTTGTTTGCAGGATTGATCGCGGGTGAAGCGAGTGGGGGAACGGAAGAGGGCCTTGCAGCGATGCCAGATCAGTTTATGATGATTGTCTACACCGTGATGGGATCGGCTGTTCTGTTGTTTTTGCTGAAGCCTGTCTTAAGGAAAATGATGGGAGAAGTCCATTGATCCATTTTGGAGAATAAAAAAGAAAAGAGGCTGTTTACCAACAGCCTCTTTTTTGTTCTCCTATTGCCATATTCCCCTGAGTTGATAAAGGTTGGATTGCGGGATACTGATCCCCACTGTGGTAGAGGAAATGAACCTTAATTCTGATAAAGCTAAAGGCTAATCTGGATTTTTTCTATCTGAGAAATTCTTTTTCATCCGTCACCCTTAGGAAAGATTTAAACGATTCCTTTGGAAAGTTTTTTGCAAACCAGACGGAATTTTAACCTCAAAAGAAATGGTTAAAAAAATCCGAACTATTGGGTTACGTGAATTGATCTAATTTCTCAAACCTGATGAACCCAATCTGCCAAGGCAAGAAAAACCATCTTGAATGGTGGGCTGATTAAGGTCCAAAGACGAAAGCATCTTCAAACCTCACGGAATTTAGCTCTCGATAACAAAGCACAAGCTCACAAAAAAAGCTACCCGATTATCGGGTAGCTTTTCGGTTTTTTTGGGTTAGCGGTAAATTAATTTAAGAATTCGTCAAAGGTCAAGCTGATGTAATACATGGTTCCGACAGTTGGGTTGCCCCAAGCCTGACGATATCCGGTAGAATTAAACAGGTTGGAACCGCCCACTTTTAAGATGGATTTCATGCTTTTCAGCTTGTAGCTGAATTGTGCATCAAATGTGCCGAAAGCCGGCATTTTGGACAACTGTGCAGAAGAAACAGCCGGTCCCACAAATGATGATTGCCATACGAACTCACCCTGCCATCTGTAAGAAAGAGAGAAACCTGTATTCTTCACAAATTCACGGTTGGCAAAGTTGATCACGTATCTGTATTCCGGAGTGTTGAAGGAAGGCTGGAATCCTGTTTCAGCAAAATCCTCCAAGTTGGAAAGGGTATTGTAGGACACATTACCTCCAATAGAATAGTTCTTTGGAAGCTTGTAATCCAAGCCCAATGCCCAACCCCATGATTCAATCACTTCGGTTCGGTTCACTGGCATGGAGTAAACGTTTCTGGTATTTGCACTCAAGAGATTTAAACCCAACGCAGAGGCAGGGTTTTGCGGGTTAGGATTTCTGTCCTGAACCAAAACCTGACCTCCGATGAAGTTTTCAAAACGGTTGAAATAAGCGTAGGCATCAACCAATAAGCGATTTGCAAACAAGCCTTTGTATCCGATTTCAAAGGATTTCACCACTTCAGGCTTGAAAGTGGTTTGTTCGTATTCTACGAGTTTATCCTGATTGGCTTGAGCTGCAAAAACGGGAACCAATTGAGGAGCCACATTTTGTACAAATGCTTGAATAGCAGCAGGAGTGGCCGGGATTTGACCTGCTGCTGCTGCAGCAAGTGCTCTTCGGGTAGCCTCGGCAATTGCAGCTTGCTGGATTGCAGGATCCTGAGCAGAAGCAAGAACTCCTGCTCCAAAGTTTTGAACTGTAGTTAGGCTGTAAACCGGGTTTGTATCAAAGTTATACCGATCTCTGAACAAAGGAAGTCCACCAATCAATCTTGCCTGTGGAGTCACCAAGTCGATGTATTGATCTTGCGTGGTCGGGATACGGAAACCGGTCTGGTAGGAAGCTCGGAAATTGTGATTTCCTGCTGTGTATACACCGGAAACTCTAGGAGACCACTGTCCTTCAAAGTTCTCGTTTTTATCATAGCGGATCGAAGCCGTCAATTTGAATTTATCATTGAACAGCTTCTTGGTGCCTTGGAGATAGCCTCCGTATTCTGCGATTGAAAATTCTTCTCCGTTTTCATCCACTGCGAAAAGCGTTTTCTCAGAGTTTAGTTGATAGATTCTGTAATTGGCTCCTGCTACGAAATCAGCGAATTTGATACCGGTGAAGTTGTAAGAACCTTCAAAATGATACAAGTTCGTTTTGTCCACAAACTGAGCACCTACACCATTTGCATCACCTGGAATGGGTCTGGACACCACAGCCTGCTTTGCTGCTTCAAATTCCGGTGTGCCAGGCACCAATCTCCCTTGATCCGCAAAGGCCCTGGCTACATTGTGAGCTGCAGATGGGTTGGCACCTTGGGCTACCGCCTGAGCATAAGCACCGACATATTGAGGGAACCAAAGCGTGCTTGGCTTCCAGGCTTCATTAATGCCTTGGGCAGCAATACCTACTGCGAATGCGTCACCAGAACGCTCCTGAGTGGTGTAAGCTCTCAAGAACCAATTGGAACCTCGAAGTTCAGCTTTGTATTGACCCATGTTGAAGTTGGCAATGGAGTAGCGGTCTGCACCGGTATATACCGTGGTTCCATAGCCATAATTACCCTGCAAAATAGCTTCCACGCGGTCATTTAATCTCCAGTGCAAGGCTGCATTGAATTTCAGGGACTTGGTATCGTAATCTGCCAAATCGCTTTCCAGGTAACCTGTTCTTGATACAAAAGTCTGAGGAATCAATCCCAAAAGTTGTGCAGGAAGAGCACCGGCAGCGACCATTTGTTGTGCAATACTGTTCATGTTTACATTGGTCTCGTCGCCGTAAACGTTGACACCATTGTAAGCGGGGTTATTCAGGATTGAACCGGTTTCAATAGTCGAACCGTTGAGCAAGGATTGATCTCTGAAGTCATTGGCCTGCCAATCGTCCGCATTCAGGTAGCTGAAATTGACTTTGAAAGCAACTTTGTCACTGATCGCTTTTGCGTAACGAGCGCTGAAATCATAAAATCCGGTGCTGGCGGTTGTTCTGCCGTCCTCATTCATAATTCCTGTCCTGACATTGGCAGAAAGCCCCTGATATTGGAATGGGTTTTTAGAATTCATCAACAGGATTCCGTTGATAGCATTAGGTCCATAAAGGGCAGAAGATGCACCGGGCAGCAATTCGACACTTTCCAGATCGAGTTCAGAAATACCCACAATGTTACCTACGGAAAAATTCAGACCAGGAGCCTGGTTATCCATTCCGTCGATCATTTGCACAGTTCTTACGTTTCCGTTAGCGTTGAATCCCCGGGTATTGAAAGATTTGAACGTGAGTGACTGCGTGCTCATTTCCACACCTTTCATGTTGTTCAAGGCATCGTAGAAACTTGCCTGAGGCACTTCACGGATGGCAATGATGTCCATCTTTTCTACAGAAACCGGGGACTGCATGATACTTTCCTCCACACGGGAAGCAGAGATTACCACTTCTTGTCCCATGATGGAAGCTTCCTGCAGTTCAACACTCAAGTTGCTCATCCCACCGGTAACTTCGATTTCTTTGGATGTGAAACCGACCATCGAAAAGACCAAGGTAAAGGGCGGGGCTTGGTTCACATTGAGTGTAAATTTTCCAGATAGGTCAGTAATTGTTCCGATTACTTTTCCTTTCACGATGATATTTACACCCACTAAAGTCTCCTTAGTTTCCGAATCGGTGACTGTTCCGGAGATAGTAGTCTGGGCAAGAACTACACCCGTTCCTAAGAAAACCAGAAGTAACAGCGTAAGCACTGAACCCCAGATTTTTTTTGTAAAATTTCTCATAGGCTATTTTGTGAAATTGTTAAGGTGATTTGAAAAGCATGTAGATGCCTTCATTTGCTCGAAATTTATAGTAAATACCGAATTTTCCATGGTTGGTTTTTAAAATATTTTAACTGGTATTTAGCAGCAAAATTGCCTAAAATGGATTTAAGGACTTGTTTTTCTGAAAATCTAAAATTTAAAGGAGGTTCTATTAGAAATACTTAATCGGTCAGTTGATTTTATTAAAAAATCCAAAAATGTATTTTTCTTTTTTCGTTGTCCCTGATAACAAAAAAGGCCTGATTTTCATCAGACCTTATCTTTTTTATCATTTCCAATTAAGAGTTTCTCTTGTTTTCCTCATTGACATGCTTCACCAACCGGTCGCATAATTCTTTCATTTCTTCAGACATATATTCGTCACCGGTACTGTTTAAAATCGTCTGAGCCATTCCTCCGATGATGTCGATGTAAAACCGTTTCATCTCTACTACGGACATGTCTTCCGTCCAAAGGTCTATCCTGAGTGTAGCATGGTTGAGGTTATCCCAAACGTTGACACTGATACTTTTTGTGGATTCCAGGCCCTCAGATTCTTTGTCTGAAGCGTCCCATTGAATCGTCTTCGGTAGATTATTATCGTCCAGCTCGATCTGGAATTTGATGTCTGATTTTTTCATCAGTAAGTAATTTGATTAGTAAAGGTTAGATGGAATCTCGCATGATTGCCAAGAACTTTTTAGAACCAGCTTCTTAAAATGCTCGATTTCATGGAGTCGAAATTTATCGGGGAACCCATCAGCATTGAATCAAGTTCCCTTGGTTTCATTTAATCAAATGTCATTTCCGGAATTTCTCCCGAAACGATCAGTTTGCCAGCGGTTTTGGACTTTATTTCTTCCACAGAAACTCCCGGGGCCCGTTCTTTCAGGATGAACCCACCTTCCGGGGCAATTTCAAGAACGGCCAGATCAGACACTATTTTTTTTACGCACCGGATCCCGGTGATCGGAAGGCTGCATTCGGGAAGAAGCTTCGATTGTCCGTCTTTGGAACAGTGCTGCATGGCTACGATGATATTTTCTGCAGAGGCAACCAAGTCCATCGCGCCACCCATTCCCTTGACCATTTTGCCTGGAATTTTCCAGTTGGCAATGTCTCCCTGCTCAGAAACTTCCATTGCACCGAGAATAGTCAAATGTACATGTCCTCCTCGGATCATAGCGAAAGACTCTGCCGAGTTGAAAATTGCCGATCCGGGCACCATGGTGATCGTTTGTTTACCGGCGTTGATCAGGTCTGGATCCACTTGGTCCTCAGTAGGGAAGGGGCCTATTCCCAACAGTCCGTTTTCGGATTGCAGGACCACATCCAGATTCTTGGGAATGTAATTGGCCACCAGGGTGGGAATACCTATTCCCAAATTGATGTATTGCCCATTTTTCACCTCTTTGGCGATTCGTTGGGCTATTTGTTCTTTGGTCAGCATATTTGGGTCTTTTTGAGACCGAAGACTGAAGACGGAAGACGGAAGTGATCCTTCGGTCTGAGGTCTTCTGACTTCCGTCTATTTTGAAACAGTTCTGTGCTCGATTCTTTTTTCGTAATTCTCTCCCTGGAAAATCCGCTGCACATAAATTCCGGGAGTATGGATCTGATTGGGGTCCAAAGCTCCGACAGGGACCAATTCTTCCACTTCTGCGATACAGATTTTTCCTGCTGCCGCCATGATCGGGTTGAAATTTCGGGCTGTACCCCGAAATACCAGATTGCCGGCGGTATCTCCTTTCCATGCTTTTACGATTGAGAAATCAGCCCTTAGCCATCGCTCCATCAGGTATAGTTTGCCGTCAAACTCTCTGACTTCCTTTCCCTGTGCCACCTCAGTGCCAACACCTGCAGGGGTGAAAAATGCCGGGATTCCTGCTCCTCCTGCTCGGACTCGCTCAGCCAATGTGCCCTGAGGGATTAGGTCCACTTCAAGTTCTCCGCTGAGCAATTGCCGCTCAAACTCAGCGTTTTCGCCCACATAGCTGGAGATCATTTTTTTGACCATCCGCTTTTTCAGCAAGAGGCCAATGCCAAAATCATCCACTCCGGCATTGTTGGACACGATCGTGAGTCCGTGGATGTCTTTTTCCAACAGGGCTTGGATGCAGTTTTCGGGGATTCCGCTGAGCCCGAAGCCACCCATCATCAGCATGCAATTGCTGGGGATATCGGCCACTGCTTCCCGTGCATTCTTTACGGTTTTGTTGATCATATTGTATTTGGGTTTATAGCAAGGATTTTGCAGTCTGCTGATCTAGGATCAACTGGTTTTTCAAGGCTTCCAAACTTTCAAACTTCCGCTCTTCTCTCAGGAATTCACGGAAATAGACGGTGATTTGCTTTTTGTAAAGATCACCCTGGAAATCAAACAAATTGGCTTCCACTGTCTTTTTTGTCCCATCCACCGTAGGCCTGTTGCCGATGTTGAGCATGGCCTTGTATTGGGTGTCTTCCACGAAAGCCTCTACCGCGTAAACGCCGTCCTTGGGAATAAGTTTGTAATCATTTGGGATATGGATATTGGCCGTTGGAAATCCAATGGAGCGTCCGATTTGCTGACCTTTGATTACCAGGCCATTCAGCTCATAAGGCCTGCCCAAGTAATTGCTGGCTGTTTTCACGTCACCGGACTCCAGGGCCTTTCTGATTTTGGTACTGGACACGCCGATTTCTTCGACATCCTGCCGGGAAATCTCTTCCAAATCAAACCCAAAATCTGAGCTGTGGGCTTTCAGGTATTCGAAGCTTCCTTCCCGGTTTTTTCCAAATCTATGGTCATAGCCGATTACCAGTTTTTTGGTCTGGAGCTTTTCCATCAGCACTGTCCGGATAAAATCCTCCGAAGTCATCTGTGAAAATTCCTGGGTAAAAGGGATGGTAATCAAATGATCCACACCAAACTGACGGAGCAATTTGGTCTTTTCTTCAAATGTACTCAACAGCCTCAAGTTGTGCTCGTTGGGATAAAGTACCAACCTTGGGTGGGGCCAAAAGGTAATCAAAACTGTTTCACCTTGGATGGCACGTGAAATCTCCCGAATCCTGTTCAATATTTTTTGATGCCCCAAATGAACTCCATCAAAAGTTCCCGAGGTAACCACCGCATTTTTGACCGGGTAAAAATCGGCTAGACCTTCATAAATTTTCATGGGGTCGGGATTTGATTGCTTCGATCAATTCCGGCAAATCGTGGGCATCGTCGAGAAGAAAATTTCCGATGCGGGTTCTGCACAGCGCTTTCAAATAGGCGCCTACTCCCAACAGTTCTCCCAGATCACGGGCCAAACTACGAATGTATGTTCCTTTGGAACAGGAAATCCGAAAGTCCACTTCATTTCCTTCAAATCGGGTGATCTCAAATTCACGGACCTGAACAGGCCGGGCCTCCATTTTGACTTCCAGACCTTTTCGGGCTGATTCATACACCCGCTTGCCGTCCACTTTGATTGCCGAGTGCATGGGAGGAACCTGAAGGATATCACCGGTTAATTGACCTGCGGCGGCTTTGACTTGATCTAAAGTGATTTTTGAAAAATCTCCTACCGGAATTACAGGTTTTTCAAGATCAAACGACTCCGTGGTAGCCCCGATCACAAAAGTTCCGGTGTATTCTTTTTCCTGACCCATATAGGTCTCGATTTGCTTCGTCTGCTTACCCGCGCATACGATCAAGAGACCGGTGGCCAGAGGATCTAAAGTGCCGGCATGGCCGACTTTTTTGATACGAAGGGCATTTCTGACCTTTTTGACCACATCGAAGGAAGTCCATTCGAGGGGTTTATTGATCAGAAAAACTTCTCCGTAGGCTTCTTGTTGCATGTTTTATAGAAGTTCAGACGCCGTCACAGCCACTGAGAGACGATGAGTTTAGCTTTTTTCTGCCTTTGCAAAAATGGCATAAAACTCAAAAATGAAACCGGCCAAAGTCACAATGGGACCGACGGTCAAACCCAATACTCCGTTGCCGTGCGGAGCACCGTCCAATCCGATCAGAATGAATCCCAGGACAATCAAGCCCAAGCCGATCAGCATGAGACGGTAGTTCTTTTTGGAAAAAGGAAAAGGAGTATTGCTCATGATTAGTAAAGTTCGTCCAAGGACATGTTTAAGTATTTATTTACGGCACGAAGGGTGCTGAGAACAGACAATATGCCACCGATCACTATCAAAGCAGCAAACAAAACCAACAGCATGGTCTGATTTTCCAGCATGGCAAATCCTTCAATATTCGCTTTGGTGTATTGTACCAAGGCAAAAAGAATCCCGGAAGCAACCGCCCCGGCCAGCATTCCAAAAGCCAAAGCCCTCATTAGGAAAGGCTTTCGGATAAATCCCCGGGTGGCACCTACCAGCTGCATGGACCGAATCAAAAACCGCTGGGAAAACAGCGCCAATCGGATGGTATTATTGATCAGCATCACTACGGTGATGATCAGGATCAGAATAAATCCACCCATCACCAAGCTGACTTTCAGAAGATTTTTGTTGATGGAGTCAACCAAATCTGTCATGTATGACACTTCAAAAACACCGGGAACCGATTCCAACTCCTTGGCAATGGATTGTAGCTGCTCGGAGGTTTGGAATTCTTCAGCCACAGAGATTACGTAGCTGTCCCGGAGCGGGTTGTCTTCCAAAAACTTGGTGAAGTCTTCTCCGGTACTTTCAATAAAGGTAGCTGCGGCTTCCTCATCTGAAATAAACCGAAGTCCTGAGGCATCGGATTTGGTAAGTATAAAGGGCCTGCCGGAAATTTCTTTTTGGATTTCTTGGAGTTCCTTTTCAGATAAATCCTTGTCTAAAAAAACCTGGATTTCAATATTTTCACGGATCATTTTGGTCAGGCTTCGAGCCTGAATCAAAATGACACCAAAAAGTCCGACGATGAAAAGAGAAAGGGTGGTGCTGAACAGCACGCTTCCGAATTTAAAATGTCCGAGTGTTTTTTTCTTTCGGGATTGGGTAGCCATGATGGGGTAATTCGGTTCAAAAATAGGAAAGCCAAGCGGATTTAACCAATCGATGTGCCAGAAAGGATAGGGATGATTTTTTCCCCGGTAATTGCCCAGATTTTATCATTTTCCCCGGGTTGTACCAAAGCCATGCCGGTGAAGTTTCCAAAAGCAGGAAGTATCAATCGTGACCTAGATAGAAAAAAGCAGGGAAGGCGAAGGGATTGCCGGGCTTTTCCCACTAGCCTGATTCCCGGATGCAAATGTCCGCAGAGGTTTAGCAGTCCTTCAGGCACCTCCTCCAAGGGTTCATGTGAAAGGATTAATTTTCCCAATGCAAGCGGCTTGTCATGGATTTTCAATACCGACCGATCATAGGATGAAGAGGCAAGTATATCGTGATTGCCACGGATCAGATGGAAAGTTGTCCCTTCCAGTTGCCTAAGAAAGTTGTTGAGACTTGACCATTGCTCATTCCATTCCGAGTGAAAAAGATCCCCCAAGAAGAACAAGTGGGCTGGACGGAGGGAGGAGTGAAGCTTGGCGATCCGGTCCAAATCCAAATCGTGAATGGGTTCTGGAATCGGAATGCCTGATTTTCTGAAATGAGCTGCTTTTCCAAAATGCAAATCAGCAATCAAAAGGACTGACAGATCTTCGATCCACAAGGCCTTTTCTTTCAAGAATTCAAAAGAGATCTCTTCAAATTCATAATAAACCGGCCGCTCTTTTTTTATCGAATTTTTCACCATACCCAAAACAATTTCAAATCTATCCGTATTTATCGGAGATTTAAACCTTCATTTTATGAATACCCGACAGTTTGTTTCTGTGTTTCTATTTCTGTTTTTGGGCCTGATGTGGAAGGCCCATGCCCAAAGTGAAAATGCGATTCTCGGACTTTGGTACAATACCGAAAAGACAGCCCAAATTCAAATCATGAAGACTGGCTCTGAGTTTATCGGTAAAATAACCTGGGTGAAGAATCCAAATACTGACGGCAAACCTGTGCTTGACAGGCAAAATTCGGACCCCAAGCTACAGACCAGACCGATACTTGGGCTTTCGATTTTGGAGGGCTTGAAGTATGGAGGTGGTATGTGGAAGGATGGAAAAATCTATGATCCCAACTCCGGCAAAACCTATTCCTGTGAAGTTCGGCTTAAAAATGCCAATGTGTTGGAAGTCAAAGGTTATTTGGGATTTTCCTTTGTCGGAAGGACGGTGGAATGGACCAAAGTGAAATAAAAAAAAGCGGGATTTCCCGCTTTTTTTTGAGTTCAAGATGGAGCAAAGGGTTTGGTATACATGCAGAAAAACTTCTCAAGTTCTTCATTTTTGCTCCAGATAATACGATTTAAGAAAGTAGGCCAATTGCTCAAATTCGATCAGAAAGGCATCATGGCCTGCGGTCGAGTTGATTTCTTTGTAGGTTCCCCGCTTTACTTTTTGACTGATAAATTGAGACTCCTCCGGTAAAAAGAGTAAATCGGAATCCACGCCAATTGCCAAAACTTTTGCTTCAATCGAACCCAATGCCGCATCAATTCCTCCTCGGTCCCTACCCAAATCATGGCTGTCCATTGCTTTGGAAAGTGTCCAGTAGGAGAGTGCATTGAAGCGTTTGGCAAGTTTTTGGCCCTGATAGCGGAGATAGGAAGACGCCCTGAATCCGTCCAGCTTTTCTTCCTTCTCACTTTGCTTGATTTTCAAATCCAGGGGATGTCTGTAACTCAGCATCGCGATAGCCCGAGCAGTCTCCAATCCCTTTGAACCAGCCAACTCATGCCGATCTCCCCAAGTGCAATCCGATTCGATGGCCATTCGTTGGGTTTCATTAAAGCCGATGACCCAAGGGGATGTTTTTGCTGTAGAAGCGAGAATCACGGCATTCTTCAGTTTTTGACCCAAGGTCACTGCCCATTCCAGACCTACTTGTCCTCCCAATGAACCCCCAATCAAGGTGTGGATTTCCTCGATCTTAAGATGGACTCTCAACCGTTCAAGACTTGCCGCCAAATCACGGGGAGTGACTTGGGGAAAATCATAGAAATAAGGCTCTCCCGTCTCTGGGTTTTCACTGAATGGGTTGGTGGATCCATAGCAGCTTCCCAAAAGATTAGCGCAGATGATGAAATGGTCAGCCGGATCGAAGAATTTGTCTTCTCCGATCAGACCATTCCACCATTCGGCAGCTTTGGAATCTCCGGTAAGTGCATGGATGACCCAGATCACATTGGATTTTTCCTTATTCAATTGTCCATAAGTGGTATAAGCAAGATCAAATTCTTTCAATACTTCACCGGACTCCAGATGGAGGGGTTCAATCGAATGGAAAACTTCCTGGGTCATAGATAGATCAGCAATTGGGCTTGATAAATTCATTGGGGTAATCAGATTTTTTCGAATGCTTGCTGTAGATCAGCCTTGATGTCGTCGATGTGTTCCAGTCCGAGGGAAATGCGGAGCAGGTTTGGAGTTACTCCGGCTGCTTTTTGTTCTTCATCGGAAAGTTGCTGGTGAGTGGTGGCTGAAGGCTGGATAATCAGCGTTTTTGCATCCCCGACATTTGCGAGATGGGAGATCAGTTGAAGATTGTTGATGAAAGCAGAGGTCTGCTCTTTGCTGCCTTTGATTTCAAAACTCAGCACTCCGCCAAAACCGTTCTTCAGGTATTTTTTGCCTAAGGCATGGTAAGGAGAGGAGGCTAATCCGGGATAGTTCACCTTGGCCACCTGCGGATGGGATTCCAGCCATTTGGCGACTTCCAAGGCATTGTCCACGGTTCGCTGTACGCGAAGGGAGAGGGTTTCAATTCCCTGAAGCAAAAGAAAAGAGTTGAATGGGCTGATGGCAGGTCCGAAATCTCTCAGTCCTTCCACTCTTGTTCGGATGGCAAATGCAATGTTTGGTAGTCCCAGAGGATTGTTTTCTCCGAAAATCTGCCAGAAGTTCAACCCGTGATAGCCCTCGGAAGGCTCAGAAAACTGAGGATATTTTCCATTACCCCAGTTGTAATTGCCGGCATCAACGATAATTCCTCCTATTGAAGTTCCGTGGCCTCCGATCCATTTGGTGGCGGATGAAGTCACGATGTTTGCTCCGTGCTCAATGGGTCTAAAAAGATAACCGCCTGCTCCAAAGGTATTGTCCACCACCAAGGGGATGTCATGCTTTTTGGCCAGAGCGGCAATGGCATCAAAATCAGGGATATTAAACTCCGGATTTCCGATCGTTTCCAGGTAAATCGCTTTGGTTTTGGAGTCAATCAGCTTTTCAAACGCCTCCGGTGAATCGCCTTTTGCAAATCGGGCTTCGATTCCCAATCGCTTAAATGCTACTTTGAATTGGTTATAGGTTCCCCCATAGAGGAAGGAAGTGGAAACAAAATTGTCTCCGGATTCCATGATGTTGTTCAAAGCCAAAAACTGTGCTGCCTGACCTGAACTGGTGGCTACAGCAGCTACACCGCCTTCAAGTGCAGCGATCCTTTTCTCAAAAACATCCGTGGTCGGATTCATGATTCGGGTGTAAATATTTCCGAATTCCTTCAGTCCAAATAAGTTGGCTCCATGTTCGGCACTGTTGAACACGTAGGAGGTAGTCTGATAAATCGGTACTGCCCGAGAATTGGTAGTAGGGTCTGGTGCTTGTCCGGCATGTAGCTGGAGGGTCTCGAATCGATAGTTTGCTGACATAATAATAGGAAGTTAAAGGGTTAAAGAATTTTGGGGAAAACCCCATGTTGTTCCAAGGGAATAGCTTAAATCAGACCAAAAATGGCCTAAAACGAAATAGGAGGAATACCAGAATCGGATTGAGGTTTGGCTTGTTGCCGAAAGAAGGGAAAGTGATAAATCGCTTGTTCATCTTGCAAGGAATTTATAGTTCCGACTGAGACCATCTCAACCGGCAGGAATTGGCACCTTGGATTTTCCAGGTTGCCAGAGGGTCGTCGAGCCTGTCTCTCGCCTCTTCTGTATAAATCCCCGCACTAAAAAGTGAAAGGATGCTGCAAAGAAAACAGCAGGAAACGGAAAATCAAAGCATTGATCCGTTTCCCGCTAAAAATTTTAGATAGGATCTGACAATAATTGCTCGGGATCCAACCTGAAAATCGGATTGACATTATTCAGATCAGGTTCGATTTTGATCAGTTCTTTGACCAAACCGTTATTCAATCCATAGACCCAGCCATAAATGTGGGGGGCTTTTCTCAGGTGCCAAGACTTCTGAATAATGGAGGTTTTCATCAAATCCTGGCATTGTTCCATCACATTGAGCTCTACCAAACGGTTGACTCTTGACATGTGGTCTTCAATGGCATCCACCTCTTTTTGGTACAATTTGTAGACTTCTTTGATATTGCGAAGCCATTTATTGATCAGGCCGTAATGTTTGTTGCCAAGAGCAGCCTCGATACCCCCACAGCCATAGTGTCCACAAACAATGATATGCTCTACCTTCAAAACGTCCACGGCATATTGGAGTACGCTGAGCAGGTTGAGGTCTGTGTGTACCACCATGTTTGCAATGTTTCGATGGACAAAAACCTCACCAGGGTCAGTTCCGGTAATTTCATTGGCGGGAACACGGCTGTCAGAACATCCTATCCAAAGGAATTTTGGCCTTTGCTGATGAGCAAGCCGGTTAAAAAAATTCTTATCGGTCTTTATTTTTTCTTCGGACCAAGCCTTGTTTTGCAATAAAAGTTTATCGTATGGATTCATACTTTTTCATTTAAGTTGTAAGAAAAACCTTCCACCGTCACATTGATATTCTTTGAAACCGCAGAAGCAATAAAATCATTGAGGACTTCCTGGATATCGTGATCGATAAAATTAGCTTTTTGAGCATTCAAAATGACAGAACTTCCATCGGGAATTTCAGCCAGGTGTTTCATCAGGATTGCTTTGTTCAGAAAAGATACATCCTTTTGGAGTTTTACCAAGTAATTTCCATTGTACTCGGTGATGGTAATTGCCTTGTGAAAATTGGTTTTTACTACGAAAAACAGTCCTAAAACCATCCCAATGCCGATGCCAATTAACAAGTCAGTCAATAAGATAGCCAAAATGGTAATCACGAAAGGGATAAATTGATCCCAGCCTTTTTCGTAAGTGGCAATGAATATCGATGGTTTGGCGAGTTTGTAACCTACCAAAAAGAGGACAGCCGCTAAACAGCTGAGAGGGATTTTGTTGAGAATTCCTGGAATTGCCAAGACCAAAATCGCCAACAAAAGTCCGTGTATTATGGCCGAAAGCTTAGTCTTTGCTCCCGCAGCTATGTTTGCAGAGCTTCTGACAATCACTGCGGTGATCGGTAGTCCTCCAACTAAGCCGGAAATGGTGTTTCCAACTCCTTGGGCAACTAATTCTTTGCTTGCCGGAGTGATTCGCTTTTGTGGATCCATTTTGTCGGCTGCGTCTATGCTGAGCAGGGTTTCAATACTTCCTATGGCTGCCAGTGTAATCGCAACTAGCCAAAATTCAGGAGAAGTGAGCAAGCCAAAATTTGGAAATGTAATCAAAGACCCGAGTTCACTAACCGAACTGAGAACTGGGATAGATACCATGTGCTCTCCTTCAAGTTTCCATTCGGGACGAATCAATCCATACAACTCGTTGATCAAAATCCCTGAAATTACTGCCCAAAGTGCACCTGGAATTGCTCCGAAGATTTTGTGATTCTTCAGTTTTGGCTTTTCAAATGAGATCAGGATAAATAAAGCAACCAAAACAATAGGAATTGCCCCGGGGCTGAAATACTGAAAAGCATACCAAATCTCCGAAAAGGTATTGTGCTGATCGGCTTGGAGGAACGTCTCGTCTCCCATGGTATCCTTGTCGTAGCCCAAGGCATGGGGAATTTGCTTTAAAATCAAAATCAGGCCAATAGCACTCAGCATCCCTTTGATCACCGAATGGGGAAAATAATATCCTAATACGCCAGCCTTTAAAAAACCCAATATGAGCTGGATCAATCCTGCTGCGACCACGGCTCCCAGAAAGAGTTCGAAAGTTCCAAGGGAGGAAATAGAATCCAGTACAATGACCGTCAATCCTGCAGCAGGGCCGCTGACACTGACATGAGATCCTGACAAGGAACCCACGACTAGGCCGCCGACAATACCAGCAATCAATCCTGCCATTGGGGGCGCTCCACTGGCTATCGCGATTCCCAGGCAAAGAGGAAGGGCGACTAAAAACACCACCAAACTCGCTTTGAGGTCGTATTTTAAATTTTCTCCAAAAAGTAAATTCATAGTGCTTTCGTAAGGATTGTTGCAATTGCGCACAATTCGTTCGAAAATAAATTTTTGCTATGAATGTTAAAAGTTTATTGGATGGATGGAGGGTATTTATTTTAGCAAATTTTGATAGGCTGCATCAATCGTTTGAAAATCAAAATTTTGATCAGTTTCCTTCCATTTGTTTTTTATTTCATCCAGGCAGAGATTTCCGATACTTCCTTCGTGTGTGTGACGGAGTTTGTTTTGATCCGGAGCAAATTGATCTGCCTCAATTTCCAAACCCACTTGCTTGTATGCATCTCGGAACGGAACCCCGTTTAAGACCAATTCATTGACCACTTCGACTGAGAAGAGATGCTTGTAGAACGAATCCTGAAGGATATTTTGGCGGACTTTGATGGATTTGAGCATAAAGTTGCTCATGCTCAGACAGGACTTCAGTTTCTCAACAGCTGGGAATATTTCCTCTTTCAGCAGCTGCATGTCCCGGTGATATCCGGTACTCATATTGGTCAGTAAATAACTGACTGCAGTCGGAACAGCCTGAATCTGATTGGTTTTGGCGCGGATCAGTTCAAATACATCCGGGTTTTTCTTATGCGGCATGATACTGCTTCCGGTAGTCAGATCATCGGGAAAGGAAATAAAGCCGAAATGCTGATTCATAAACAGGCAAACGTCTGTTGCCAGTTTGTTTAACGTCCCGGCTATTCCGGCCATGGCAAAAGCCAAAGTCCGTTCTGTTTTTCCACGGCTGTTTTGCGCATTGATCACATTGTGATGCAAGTCAGCAAAACCCAACAGCTCTGTAGTCATGGTTCGGTCCAGGGGGAAGCTGGATCCATAGCCGGCAGCCGAACCCAGAGGATTCTTGTTGCTGAGGTCAAAAGCAGCCCTGAGCAGGCCCATATCTTCTGTCAGGCCTTCGGCAAATGAACCAAACCACAAGCCAAACGATGAGGGCATTGCCAATTGAGTATGGGTATAGCCGGGCATCAAGTCGTTTTTGTGTTTTTCAGCCAACTCAATCAATAAATCAAATAACAACTGAGCTTCATCGGCGATTTCCCGAATGGCTGCCCGATAGTAAAGTTTCAAGTCCACCAATACCTGGTCATTTCGGCTTCGACCACTGTGTAATTTCTTTCCGACTTCCCCATAGCGCTCTGTCAAAAGAAATTCTACCTGTGAGTGCACATCTTCCACACCAGGAGCGATGCTGAATTTACCCTGCTCGATTTCGTAGTAGATTTCTTTTAATCCTTTCTGCAGAATCAGGTTATCCTCAGGAGTCAAAAGCCCGATTTTCGCCAACATGTGCGCATGCGCCATGGAACCCAGCACGTCAAATGGAGCCAGAATGATATCAAACTCGGGATCTCTTCCGATGGTAAATTGTTCGACTTCTTTTTTGCTGCCGGTGGCTTTTTGCCAGAGTTTCATGAGCGATCAGTTTGAGGAGTGCTGAGTTTAGCGTATTGGTTTATTATCGAAATGTAGCCTTCGATTCCTTCCCGGATTTCTTCCAAGAAAATAAATTCATCTGCTGTATGGGATCGGGCGGAGTCACCGGGACCGATTTTGACCGATGGCCAAGGAATTAAGGCCTGGTCAGAGAGGGTAGGGCTTCCGAATTTTTCCAGTTCCAATTCTTCAGCCACCCGGTTCATCAGATGGTCTCCCGGCAAGTGGGAAGATCGCAATCTCATGGACCGGGGGATCAATTCAGCCTTTAAATTGGATTTGAGTTCTTCAAAAGCCTCCTCCAAGGTGTAGGCATCCGTGACCCGCACATCCAAGGTATACTCACATAGATCCGGCACCACATTATGCTGATGACCGGCTTTGATTACTGTTGCAGTCACTTTAGTACGGCCGAGAAAAGGGGAGGTTTTGAAAAACTCGAAGTTTCGAATCTCCTCCAAATCATCCAAAGCCAGGTAAATCGCATTGATTCCTTCTTCCCGCGCGGCATGTCCAGCCTTGCCGTGTACTTTGGCATCTATGACCAGCAAGCCTTTTTCTGCAACTGCCAGGCGCATTTGAGTGGGTTCACCCACGATAGCCAATTCAGCTTCCGGCAATTGGGAAATGATCGAAGCAATCCCGTTGGGTCCCGAAATTTCCTCTTCAGCCGAAGCGATCATCAGCAGATTGAAGGGTAGGGGCTTTCCGATAAAGTGGCAAAAGCAGGCGATCAGACTGACCAATGGCCCGCCGGCATCATTTGACCCAAGGCCAAAAAATTTTCCTTCCTCCACAACGGCTTGAAAGGGATCTTTGGTGTAACCGGAATTTGGCTTGACGGTATCGTGATGGGAGTTTAGCCAAAGGGTTGGTAAAACCGGATTGTATTCACTTGCAAAAGCCCACACGTTATTCCCAGATCGATGGACAGAAACTCCTTTTTGACTCAGAAAGGATTCAATTCGGTCTGCGGTTTGACTTTCTTCTTTTGAAAAAGAGGGGAGTTGGATCAAGTCTTTGAGCAGTTGTACCGCTTCTTCAAAAAGTGGATTGAGGTTTTCCATCAGTACAAATCGTATCGATTTCGCTCAATGGTTGTCCCGGAAAGCTTACCTTTTGCGGCAAGAAGCAGGTTTTCTGCCTTTCCGATCCAAACGTGATTTACACCCTTTTTCAGGGCCTCAAACGCATTGTCCAACTTGGGAATCATTCCGGAATGGATCACATTTTCTTTGCGCAGCTCGGCATAAATGTCCTCGTTGATCAGCGGAATGATGGAATTTTCATTTTTCTCGTCTACCAATACCCCGCTTTTGTTGAAGCAAAAATACAGGTTGACTTGATGCTCTGGCGCTAAACTGGTAGCCAATGCCGAAGCAATAGAATCTGCATTGGTATTGAGCAATTGGCCTTTTTTGTCATGGGTGATGGCATTGACCACCGGCTGAAGTCCTGCAGTAAGCAGGGTATCAATCAGGCTGACATTGATTTCCTGAATGTCTCCCACAAATCCGTAGTCAATTCCTTTTACCGGACGCTTGATCGACCGGATCAGATTGCCATCTGCTCCGGTCATGCCGATTGCATTCACCTTGAGCGCCTGAAGTTTGGCTACGATGTTCTTGTTGATCAATCCGGCATAGACCATGGTCACGATGTCCAGCGTATCCTTGTCGGTTATTCGTCTTCCATCCACCATTTCGGGCATCACGCCCATAGACTCCCCAAATCGGGAGGCCATAACTCCGCCACCATGCACAAGGATTTTATGTCCCGGAAATTTTGAAAAAAGCGCCAGAAACTCATCCAACTTCTCCGGGAAGTCGATGACGTTTCCGCCGATTTTGATGATTGAAATTTTCATGTGATCATTAAATTTATTTCAAAGGCCACATGGAATCTCGCATGTTATCAGACTTCCTTAGCTCTATTGGTTTCTTCATGCTCGATTTCATAGGTTTGAGAGATTAAAAAGGATTAACCCAGGATCGTGCTGAGTACAGCCTGAGCGGCATAAATCCGGTTTTCTGCTTGTTTTTGCACCAAAGAACGTGGGCCGTCAAGGATTTCATCCGAAAGTTCCAGATTTCTCCGTACCGGTAAGCAATGCATGACTTTGGCGTTTTTTGCGTGTTTCAGATGCTTTTCAGTGAGCATCCAGCTGGAATCAGTGGATAGGATTTTCCCATAGTCATTAAATGACGACCAATTTTTAACATACACAAAATCAGCATCTTCCAAGGCTTTTCTTTGATCATATTCTATGTTCGCTCCTTGGGTAAACACTTCGTCTAATTCGTAACCTTCCGGATGGGTAATCGTCAGATCGTAGCCCATGCCGAGGGTCCATTCCGAAAAGCTGTTGGCCACCGCATGGGGAATTGCTTTGATATGAGGTCCCCATGTGAGCACCACTTTGGGTTTCTTTTTTCCCTCCAAATGTTCCTTCATGGTAATCTGGTCGGCAAGACTTTGAAGCGGATGACGGATGGCGGATTCCAGACTCACCACGGGCTTTCCGCAGTATTTGACAAACTGACCAAAGATAAAATCATTGACATCCTCATCCCGGTTGGTCAGGGAAGGAAACGCCCGAATCGCAAGAATATCGAAGTACGAACCCAACACTCCGGCAGCATCCTTGATATGCTCGACGGTGCCTTTGTTCATGATCGCACCTTCCTTCATTTCCAGTGCCCATCCTTCTTTGTCCATGTTGAGGACGATCGGTTCCATACCCAGATTTTGGGCAGCGATTTGGGTTGAAACCCGGGTTCTTAGGGAAGGATTGAGGAAAATACAACCCACGCGCTTTCCTTGACCTTTGGCCAAATCAAGCCGTGGATTGGCTTTATAGGCAAGTGCCAAGTCAATCAATTCCTGTCCAAGTTCCTTGGATTCAAATCGGGTAAAATGCTTCATTCTAGTGCTAAAGGATTGAAAAAGACTCAGGCGCCCAAAATTTCTTTGATGGCGACCAGAAACGAATTTAACTGATTCCACTCGATGGACAAGGGTGGGAGAAGTCGGATCGTCTGCTTTTTAGCAGCCGAACCTGTGAATAGGTGGTATTTTTTCACCAGTTCGGAGCGAACAGGCCCCGCATCCCGATCCAGATCAATTCCGATCATCAGGCCTTTTCCCCGTACCTCCACAATGCCCGGAATTTGCTTGAGCTCTGCAATGAGTTTTTCGCCCAGTTCCAAAGCTTTTGCTTGTAGGTTTTCTTTTTCTAACACTTCCAAAACCGCCAATCCTGCGGCACAGGCCAAGTGATTTCCACCAAATGTAGTTCCGAGAAGTCCATGGCTAGCTTTGAATTCGGGAGAAATCAAGAGTCCGCCAATTGGGAAACCGTTGCCCATGCCTTTTGCCATCGTAATCAAATCAGGCATGATGCCATCTACCCACTGATGGGCGAAAAAGCGTCCGGTTCGGCCATACCCTGACTGGACTTCGTCTAGGATCAACTTGGCCTCATATTTTTTGGCCAACGAAGAAATTCCCTGAAGGAACTCCGCAGAAGGCACTTGAATTCCTCCCACACCCTGAATGCCTTCGATGATGATTCCGGCGATGGTATTGGTTTTCAAGGCTTCTTCTGTAGCATCCAAATCACCCCAAGGCAGGATGTGAAAATCCTCCCGGGCATTGCTCGGAGCTACGATTTTTGGATTATCCGTCAAGGCTACAGCTCCCGAAGTTCTTCCATGGAAAGAGCCCGAATAAGCGATAAATCCCGATTTTCCAGTTGCGAATGAGGCCATCTTGATGGCATTTTCGTTGGCCTCCGCACCGGAGTTACAGAGGAAAAGATGGTACTCATGCAGACAGGAGAGATGTCCCAATTTGTCCGCAAATTCTTTCTGGATTGGAATTTGGATAGAATTGGAATAAAAAGCGATTTGATCCAATTGGTCTTTGATCCGCTTCACATAATGCGGATGGGTATGCCCGATGGAAATCACCGCGTGACCTCCATACAGATCCAGATATTCCTGACCCTGTTCATCCCAAAGTTTACAGCCTTCGGCCTTGACCAAAGTGACCGGAATGAGGGGATATACGTCGAATAAATTCATTTCGATTTTTGATTTACGAATTACGATTTACGTCATTCAATTTCGGAGTTCAGATTTCAGACATCGGATTTTCGGAAATCCCAAATCCGAAATTAAAATGCGATTGACTTAAGGTTCAGCCCCGTCCTCTCATCCAGGCCAAATGCCAGATTGAAATTCTGAACGGCTTGCCCGGAGGCTCCTTTGAGCAGGTTATCGATAGCTGAATAGATGACCAATTGCCCTGCTTCTTTTTGGACAAAAAGGATGCATTTGTTGGTATTGACAGCCTGCTTCAAATCAATGTCCTGAGTGGAAACATGGGTAAAAGCAGCGTTTGCATAGAATTCCTGATAGGCTTTTACTGCTTCTTCTTCCTTTCCTTCGAATGGAAAATAAGCTGTAACCCAGATTCCTCGGGAGAAATTTCCTCGGTAGGGGACAAAGAGTAATTCTGAACTAAAGTCAGGATTGATTTGCTTGAATGTCTGCTTGATTTCCTTGAGATGCTGATGGGTGAATAGTTTGTAAACCGACATATTTCCGGTTCGGTAGCTGAAATGAGAGGTTTCAGCCAGCTTTTTTCCTGCTCCTGTACTTCCCGTAATTCCGGAAATCTGTACTGCACTTTTTACCCAGCCTTTGGAGATCGCAGGAGCCAAAGCCAACTGAATTCCTGTGGCAAAGCAACCTGGATTAGCAATCCGCTTGGCTGTTTTGATCTTTTCAGAATTCACCTCAGGAAGTCCGTAAAGGAATCCGTTGGATTCATCGCGAAAATCGGTCGAAAGATCGATGATGACCGTATCAGCCGGGAAAGGATAAGATTCCAGAAAACCCTTAGTTTCCCCATGGGGCAAACCGAGAAAAACCGCATCTATTCCATCAGAAGGTACTTCATCGGTAAATTCCAAATCACAATCACCGATTAAATCGGGATGAACCTCGGATACTTTTTTTCCTTTTTGGCTGTTGGAATGAACGCAGACGAGTTCGCAGGCCGGATGGTGCACCAAAATCCGGAGCAATTCTCCTCCGGTGTAGCCAGCCGCTCCGATTACTGCGGTTCTGATCTTAGTCATGGCTGTTCACTTTGTGGAAGATGGCTGTCTGATTACCCAAGATTCGGGTAAATCCTTTCACATCCTCACCGGTGTATCCCTTGTTCATTTCCCCGTAGCTGCCAAACTTGGAAGACATCAAGTCATGCTCTGAAATGATTCCAAGCAAAGTGAATCGGTAAGGCTGGAGCAAAACACGCACATCACCGGAAACGAATTCCTGGGTGCTGCTCAGGAATGCTTCCAGGTTTCTCATGACTGGATCCATGTAGTGGCCTTCATGCAAATGGTTGCCGTAGAATTCCGCCTGCTGGTTTTTCCAAAACATCTGCCACTTGGTCAAGGTGTGCTTTTCCAAGAGCTGATGTCCTTTGATGATGATGATCGGTGCGGCTGCTTCAAAACCTACCCGGCCTTTGATCCCGATGATGGTATCGCCTACGTGGATGTCACGACCAATTCCATAAGGCGCAGCCAAGGACTGAACTTTCTGGATGGCATCCACAGGGTTTTCAAATGTTACCCCATCTACACCTTTCAATTCACCCTGAACAAAAGTCAATTTGATTTCTTTAGGTTCGGTCTCAGTCACCTGAGTTGGCCAGGCTTCTTCAGGGAGGTATTCAGAAGAGGTAAGAGTTTCCTTTCCACCTACAGAAGTTCCCCAAATTCCTTTGTTGATGGAATATGCTGCTTTTTCGAAATTCATCGAGACGCCATGCTTTTTGAGGTATTCGATTTCTTCCTGACGGGAAAGCTTCAAATCACGGATTGGAGTGATGATTTCGATATCCGGCACGATGGTCTGGAAAATCATATCAAACCGAACCTGATCATTCCCCGCACCGGTTGACCCGTGTGCAACTGCTTTTGCACCAATGGATTTGGCGTATTCTGCCAGAGATTTGGCTTGAACAATACGCTCTGCCGATACGGAAAGGGGATAGGTGGCATTTTTGAGAACATTGCCGAAAACCAAATATTTGATCACGGACTCGTAGTAATAATCCACCACATCCAAAATTGTGAAAGAAGATACGCCGAGCGTCTTTGCGCGCTCTTCGATGGTTTTCAATTCTTCGGAAGAAAATCCTCCCGTATTTACTATCGCTGCGTGAACTTCATAGCCCAGGTCTTTGGTCAAATGCAACGCGCAAAATGTGGTATCCAAGCCTCCACTATAGGCTAAAACAACTTTTTTCATGTGTTTAATAGGTTATTCCCGAAGGAAATTGATTACAGGAAAAGGCTCATTACCGAATCCTTTGATTTGGCGAGCTTGAGCATCACGTATTTTTTTAGCTGAACCCAACGGTCAAAGAGACCGAGTTCTTTCTTGAAATCTTCACGAAGTGCCAACTCTTCGGTATGGTTCTTTTTGGCGTTGGGATCATAAAGCATCGCTGTGCAAAGGCAATTCTGACGGTTTTTGGACATCAAAATCTCGTAATTCACACAGCTTTGGCATCCCTTCCAAAACTCCTCGTCATCAGTCAAGTCTGCATAGGCCACCGGGATGTAGCCCAGTTCGGAATTGATTTTCATCACAGCCGCACCGGTAGTCAATCCGAAAATCTTGGATTCAGGATATTTCTTTCGGCTAAGCTTGAAGATTTCTTGCTTGATTTTACGGGCCAAACCGTATTTACGGAATTGAGGAGAGACGATCAAGCCTGAGTTAGCCACAAACTTGCCGTGGCCCCAGGCTTCAATATAGCAGAATCCTGCCCAAACCCCATCCGTAGTGAGGGCAATGACGGCTTTTCCTTCTTCCATCTTGGTTTCGATGTAAGCAGGGCTCCGCTTGGCAATACCGGTTCCGCGGGCTTTTGCAGAACTTGCCATTTCCTCTGTGATAACGGTTGAGTAAACCTTGTGAGAGGAATCAGCTACAATGATTTTGAAAGAGATTTCTTCCATGGATATTGCATGAATTCACCTTGCCATCTAAGGCTCAGCGATTAGGATTAATAAACGATTAGATTTTTAGGCGAGGGGTGTTCTCCGCATGGGAAAACCATATGTGACGCAGGGTCAAACCCTAAAAGTGAACCTATTCCTCCTCAGAGGGGAAAAAATCGGCATAGCCAAGCTTGGTGCAACCGGGAAAGTTCGCACTTCGGAATTGTTCGCTATGGCTGTTGCTATGATCATGGTTTTGAGGGTGCAAATGTTGTACCTCAAAAAATGAATTGCAAGAAAATTCTTCAAAACTTTAACCCTGACAGACAAAAGTTTTGTAAGCGGACTGGATCACGGATTTAAAGACTTTTGAAGGATCCAATATTCATGGATTTGCTACTGGTGGTTCAAGAAGCCATTTCTTTTAGCGCCGCCACCAACTGATCCAATTCGGCTGTCGAAGTATAGATATTGGGTGATACCCTAACTCCCCGCACACCAGCCCCGTCGATCGGAGCAGTAAAAATCTTGTATTTCTCCATCAAGATTTTTCCCATATCCGCTGGAGTGAGCTTTTCCACCCATACATTCCCGATGCCACAGGAGCGATGGGCTTCTTCGGGGGTATTGACCTGGATTCCGGGATGATTCCGAACCTTGTCCGACCAATACTTTTGCAAAAATCGAAGTCGCTCTTCTTTCCGTTTTGAACCTATTTTATCCTGAAATTCAATGGCATTGATCACGGTCAGATCGGTAGCTGCGGGATGAGTGCCGATGTGATTCAAATACCCAATGGTATTTAAACTCAGATCAAAGGGAGCCAAAAGCGGTTGGATCTTGCTGATTTTATCTTTTTTCACAAAAAGCATCCCGGCCCCCAAAGGCACACTGAGCCATTTGTGCAGGCTGCTTCCGTAGTAATCACAATCCAGTTCGTGCATGTTGAAGGTGAAATGACCTACTGCATGTGCGCCGTCTAGCATGATTTCCACCCCATGTTGATGAGCCATATCTGCGATTTTTCTTACCGGAAGAATATGTCCGGTGATATTGACAATATGGGGTACCATCATCAGTTTGGTGTTAGGAGTTATTGCCTTTCTATAAGCCTCGACCACCTCCTCATCATTTTTGGGATGCATGGGAATGTCGATTTTGACGGTCTTGATACCCCATCGCTTGGAAGCCAGTTCAAACATGGTCTGCATGCTTCCATAATCCTGATTTGAAAAAACCGCCTCGTCTCCGGCTTTCCAAGGAAATCCTGAGATGATCAAATCCAGAGACTCCGTGGTGTTTCGGGTCAAAACCACCTCTTCGGGTGAAGCTCCGACCAATTTTGCCAGTTGGGCAGCACATTTGGCTTTGTTTTCAAACTGAACCCCACGCATGTAGTAGGAGGCTTGGTAGTTGATTTCCCGGATATGCGTGATGTATTTTTCCAGTGTTTCTTCTGGAAGAAAGCAGTAATACCCGTTTTCCAAATTGATGTAATCCGGTTTGATCCGATAGCCTTTCCTGATTTGATCCCAGACGTCTTCGGCTGAAAAATCGAGTTTTTCCCAAGAAAACTCTTCTGCTTTGGCAGAAAAGAAGGTGCCGCTACCGATACCTAAGGCAGCCAGGGACTTCAGAAACGAACGCTTATTCATAATGCGGGTGGTTTTTCAAAACAGGTAGGAAAGTAGCCAAATGATCACAAGAAAAATTGCCATTCCTGTAATCCAGGATGAGCGCTTGGGGAACTCGAAGCTGCAAATCGGGCAAACTGATGCCTTGGCATCAACTTCCATGGCGCAGGAGGGACATTCTTTGGTTTTCACAGGTGATTCTTGAACTCTTTGTTACGAAATCCGATTTGACTTTTAATTAAAGAAAAAAAGTCCTGAATTCAATCTTGGCCTTGCTCGGATGACGGGCAAGAATAAATATCAGCCAAGTGAAGATTTTAGATTTCCTTAAATAAAAATACTGATCCTATGAAAATCGAGATTTGGTCGGATGTCGTTTGCCCTTTTTGCTACATCGGAAAAAGAAAGCTGGAAAAAGCCCTGGAAAAATTTCCCCACAAAAACCAAGTGGAAATCGAATGGAAAAGCTTCCAGCTGAATCCCGAACAAAAAACCGATCCTTCCATCAGCACGCTGGAACACCTGGCGAAATCCAAAGGCTGGTCCATGTCGCAAACCCGTGAAATCACTGCTAATGTGGTTAATATGGCTGCTGCCGAAGGACTTGAATTTGACTTCGAAAAAGCGGTGGTGGCCAATACTAAAAATGCCCATCGGCTGATTCATTTCGCCAAAAAATCCGGAAAAGGCAACGAAATGAAAGAGCGCTTGCTGAAAGCCTATTTCACAGAAGGCCGCAATGTAGACGATTCCGAAACCCTGATCTCACTTGGCCAAGAAGTAGGGCTGAGTGAGTCAGAAATAAAAGCCATGCTTGAATCAAACCAATATGAAGATGCTGTAAATCAAGATATTTATGAATCTCGATTGATCGGGGTAAGGGGGGTGCCTTTCTTTGTTTTGGACCGAAAATTTGGGATATCCGGAGCCCAACCCGGTGAAGTTTTTGATCAAACCCTGGAAAAAGCCTGGAATGAATTCGCTAAAAATAATCCTGTTCTTGACATGGCTGGAAACCAAGATGGAGAGAGCTGTGATCTTGACGGGGAAAATTGTTTTTAAAACAGAAAGCTCACAGATTTCACAGATTTTCACAGAAGTTGAGGTAGTAATTTTCTGTGTTTTTCTGAGTCATCTGTGAGCTAAATTTCTACTTACCAAACTCCCCGATGTTTCATTTTTAGTGTATACACAGATCCCATCGCTGTGATGAATAGCGTATCTCTGGTCAGTGAACCAAAAACCACATTGGCTGTCCAGTTTTCAGGTACGGGAATGTGCGCGATTTGCTCGCCGTTTTTGTCAAAAACCGTCACGCCCTTTCCGGTCAGGTAAACGTTGCCTCGCTCGTCAATGGTCATCCCATCCGAACCCATTTCACAGAAGAGGGTCTTGTTGGTCAGGTAGCCATCTTCCTGGATGTCGTATCTCCAGGTTTTTTTATCCCCAATATCCGCCACGTAGAGGTGTTTACCGTCAGGCGTCCCGACAATTCCATTGGGTTGCTTGAGGTCTTCCGTCACTCTGAAAAGTTCGGATCGGTCAGCGGATAAAAAATAGACGTGTTGTCCATCCTGTTCCATTTCCTTTCCCCGAATGCCTTCCCAATACGGTCTTGGATAAAGTGGATCCGTGAAATACAATCCGCCTTTGGGTCTGACCCAAATGTCATTGGGACCGTTGAGCTTTTTTCCTCTGAAAGAAGGCACAATTACTTTCTCTTTTCCGGTGTTTTGATCAATAGCCCATAGCTCGTTGTTGAGATCAGCTGCAGCAATCAGGGTTCCGTCCAGTTGAAAATAAAGCCCGTTTGATCGTCCGGCACCTTCCCGGAAAAGCGTCACCTTGTTGCTTCCTGCTGACCATTTGTAAATTTTGTCGTTGGGCTGATCGGTGAAAAAAACATCTCCCATCCGGTTGACGGCAGGACCTTCGGTAAAGCTAAATCCATCTTGCACTTTGACCAATTCGGCACCTTTGGCCACGATTCCTCGCTTGTCTTCGATTTGGGCGATCAGAGACGAACTTGCCAGGAGAAAGGCTGAAAATGCCAGGACATTTTTAAATTTTCTATTCATAGGTTTTGGGTTATTTGCGTTGCATGACAAGGATCAATTTATTCAAATCCGGGCTGTAAGCCATTCGGGTAATATTCTGATGGGTTTCGGAAACAATTTTTCCGATAAATTCCCATTCGGATTGGTTAACCTTTTTGATGTAAAGCCCATTTCCCTGGGCCATAAGCAGGTGGTTGTGATCCAGCCAAATGAAATCCAGAGCACCCGCCAAGCCAAACCCAAAAACATGGTTTTTTCCATTTTCGATATCATAGCTGCGGATCGGTAATTCCAAACCTGCCAAAGTTTCCTTTGGGGACTTCATCGAAAGATAGCTGATCTGGGAAGTTTTGGGTCTACGCTTGACAGATCTGCCGATATGGGTGTCTATTTCCAGCAAATCCCCTTTTCCTTTGGCATATACCAACCGGTTGGGCTCACCGAGAATAAACATCGCCGCTTTGTTGTCATACCAATCGTAATAGCCTACCGGAGCGATGTCATCATAGAGCAATTCGGGAGCTTCAAGGTTGATGGGGTAAAGCCAAAGGCGCTGTGTACTGTCGGGTTCCATGACCACAGCGGAAACATACTGACCGCAATCGGTAAGGGTTGGTGAAAATTCACTTCTGTCAGCGGTCCTGCTCAGGTTGGTGAAATTCCCGGTGCGGAAACTGTACAGGATGATGTCGTGATTGCCCTTTTCATCTGCTGCCGAAAAAACAAGCTCTGAATCATTGATGAAATTGGGCTGATTGTCATACTCCGGTCGATTGGTCAGCGGTTTTGCTGTTTCCGGGAGGATTTTCAATTTCCCGCCCTTTCCCTCGGTGTCGACTACCCACAGGTCAAAACCTCCCTGAGCATGAGCCGATTGGGAAAATGAAAGAGAAAGAATGATAACTATTAATGGAATATTTCGCATGGAAGCAGGTTCTAGGCCAACCAAAATACAAAATGCAGGTTAGAAAGGCGTGGGGAAATTACAACGATACACCGAATCTTTATTTGATCAGCTCAGACAAAAGCAAGATGAACTGGCTGATCTGGCAGTTATTTCCTTGATCCAAAACCCGGAATGGGTAAAACAAATCAATTCTTGGGATCGGATTCCTATTGATGTTCCTGAATCTTTTTCGCTTGAGTTGAAAAACTTTTTTAGGTTTTATCTGGAGCGAAAAGGTGGTTTTGACCGGCAAGTCCTGGAGCGTGGGCAGGGTTTCTTTGACCAAAAAGGGGATTTATACCTGGCGATGCTGGGTTTTTATTCGCTTCCTTATTGTTATGCCTTTGCCGATGGAGCACAGGTATTGGTAAGATCCCGAAGGATTTTGGAGAGTGTTGGCGAGCGACTGGGGGAGACTGCTTCTTTCGTCATGGATATTTTCCAGCCGGGAGCATTTTTTCAAAGTGAAAAGGCCTTCCTGACTTGTGCGAAAGTCCGGTTAATTCATGCCTTTAGCCGGTATTTTGTCCATCGATATGCGCAGGACTGGGATCCTGCTTTTGGAAAACCGGTCAATCAGGAAGATCTATTGGGTACCAATTTGGCTTTTAGCTTCATTGTCTTGCGGGGTTTGACAAAACTGGGTTTTCAACCCTCAGAAGCAGAATACAATACGGTGTTATGCTATTGGAAGTGGGTTGGAGAATTGATGGGTGTGGATAGTTCCTTTTGGCCCGAGACTTCAAAAGAGGGGTTTGAATTGGATAAGCTGATCCGGAAACGGCACCTTAAAACTTCTCCCGCCGGACAAAAATTGATCTCTGGTCTCATCGGGTATTATCAAAAGACCATTCCCGATCCCCTGCTTAAAGGTCAAATCGTGGAGATTTTATCTTTTTTCCTCGGAAAAGAAGCAGGAAAAGCGTTGGGATTATACACCAGTTTCAAAATCCAGGGGGACTTGCTTGGGCTGTTATTTTCTTATTCCGGTTGGAAAAATTTTGGAGGAAAGAAAGGCTACACCGCCATTCTTCAGAACCTGGAGAGGCAGCAACAAGAGCAGTTTGGAAAAGTGTTGAAAATCCAGCTGCCTGAGCTAGTCCATAGGTAATCCGTATCGAGCCCCATTTTTATTCTCTTATAGATTTGGTGATTTATCCGGATTAAACGGGGTTGGCGTTTTTTAATGAAGGCAGTACGCGTTCACTATCGAACACTTTTTTGTACGCAAATCACGCAGATTTTTTACATAAACGCAGAAATGAGCCCATCAGAGCCACATTTGCCAGCTGGCACCTTTTTCGTACTTTGAGGACCATGAAGCAATTCACCGCATATCTGAATCGATTCCCGCTCGAGTTGGTCTTTTGGATCGGAAGCTTAGCAGCTATCCTGATGCTGGACCCTCACTCAGCCAACCACCTGAGCCTTTGTCCGCTCAGTCAGTTGGGATTCGATTGGTGTCCCGGATGTGGATTGGGAAGGTCTATGAATCTCCTCGCGCGGGGAGATTTCCAGGAATCCTGGTCCATGCATCCGCTCGCTATGCTGGCTTATGCGGTGATCTTCCACAGAATCTGGAATCTTATTAAAAACCTAAAAACAACACACAATTATGGCTAATGTATTGAGACACCTTCCTGAATTGGAGGGTATGGAACTGGGATACATCCAGGGCTTGATGAAGAACATGGATGAAGACCAAGCATCGCTTTTTGCACAGGTGTATCGTGCTAGAAGAAAAGATGCCCAAATGATTTTGATCTTGACGTTGATCGGTTTCTTTGGATTTGCAGGCTTACACCGCTTTATCCTGGGACAGATCGGGCTCGGAATCCTTTACATCCTGACCATCGGCTTGTGTTTTATCGGTACGATTGTCGATTTGGTAAATTACAAGAGCCTGGCCTACGAATACAATATCAAAGTCGCCCATGAAACGTTGAATATGATTTCAAATCATTTCCCGACTATGGGTAATTCCACCATGTGATTTCGCTTTCACTTAACACTGCTAAAGCCCCGGGAAATCGGGGCTTTTTCTTTTTACCAATCCTCGGAAGGCTCCGGCTTTTGATTGGGTTCCTGCCATGCTTCAAGGCTTGCTTTTCCTTTCTCGGAAAAAATCACCGTGAACTTCTGAAGCAATTTGCCTACTTCCTTCAATTCCTCAAAAGATGCTTGGGCTACATGAACCGGAAGCTCGATGAGGTTCGTGTTTTTTGAAGAAAAGGGTGGGGAGACTGCGGAAGAAAAGAAAAAAGGCCACATGGTCTTTGCGCAGCTGATTCCCCAAAAATCTATGGGAAACTGATGTGCGTAAGAATTGAGCCGTTGGTTGATCTCCTCAAAGAAAAGTGCTGATTCAGCTAATCGGATGCGGGAACCAGCACGTGATTTTCCCTTGGTTTTCAGGTGTTTAATTTGGGATTTTCCTTGCTTTTGTCTGACCATATAGGCACGAAAAACTTTATGGTCGATCAATTCTCCCCGGTGGAAATAACCGGTCACGGCCTGACCTGCTTTGATCAAAGCCAGGGAAAAATGAGAATCGGTTTTCCCTTTTAATTCTGCCTGATGGGTCCAATCGTAAGTCCATGGCAGGTAAAGTTTTGCCAGCCAATCCTGACCTGATTCGATGACCAACTGGTGTTTTTCCGGTTGATATCCAACGGAGAACTTCTGGCTTTTGGAAAAAGAAATCAGCTTTTCAGCCCTATCCTGACTTAGCGTGATTGCCTGTGGAATATTCATCTCAGTGGGAAAAACTATTGGTTATCTTTGCACAAAGAAATCGAAAAATCATGCAGGAAGAAATCCAGAAACTTTTTGACCGGATGTGTGATCCCAACGAATCCGAAGCGTACCACTTTGCGGATAAACTGGGAGGTCTGGCCGATGAGACAGCTAAAGACAAACTGATTGAACTGGTCAAAGGAGATCATTGGGAGATAGCTTATTTGGCCTGTCGAGCCTTGTCAAGGACCACTTTTCAAGAGGAAGCGCTAGATGCAGTTTTCGAGGCGATTTTTGACAAGAAGAATAAATCAGTGCAGGGTGCATTTGTCCAGATTTTGGAGGAGTTTGATTTGAGTTCCCGGTTTGTGGATGTGTTCAGGGTTTATTTGTTTGGAAATTTCAAGGCGTCCACCCTGGCCAAGGATTACCTGGACGGAGTGGAGTTTGATATTACCCCGAGGACTATCCGAAAAGCAGAGAAGCATTGGAACCATTACCTGCATAACCCTGAAGATGAGGGAAGTATGTTGCTGAAAAAATCCGAAGTTGAACCCATGCTGAAGGAAATGAAGGAATTATTTTCCTGACCCAATGCAACAAATGCCATATTCCTCAGTTTAAAAAGTATGAGGAATTTGGAAGTAATTGAGTTGCATCACCAATTTTTCAGAGACTTTGACTTTGAATTTCACCAGTCTCAGTTACTGTATTGCAAAACATTTCCTCAAGGTCAGCAAGTCATTTTTGTTCATTTCACTGAATATCCCGACGCAAGTTATCTGGAATATAAATTGGGTGTGCGGATCAATGAAGTGGAGGAAATCATCCATCAATTCCTTCCTACGCTGAGTGACTATTCCGCGCGCTCTATTACCTTAATTCAAACTCCAGACCGGATCGCCAAGATGATTCCCAATCGTTTTTTGATTGAGCACGACAGCCACTTGGCAGATGCAATCATGGCTGCGGAAAAGTTTTTCGTATTGGAGGGATTTCATTGGCTGGATGAAATGATCCAGCCGGAAAATTTGGAGCGGTCTTTCGCAGAGAAAAAGGAAAAAACCTTCAAGACTCAAAATTTTGTGTACAATGCCTTCCGTGGGGCAACTCTGGCCAGACTTTACAATCCGGAGGACTATCCCATTTTGCGAAAAGTTTACCTGGATCAGATCAAACAGCGGGAAATGACACCCTTCAACATTGCCTCATTTCTCCGGCTTTTAGACTACCTTGACAAAATCGAGGTTTGATCAACTTCTGCGTTTTACACCTCTCACAGCTTCAGCACTGATCGGATCATCTGGCCATTCATACTTGGGATAGCGTCTTTTCAGCTCTTTTTTCACTTCGAAATAGCCGTTTGCCCAGAAGCTTTTTAAGTCTTGGGTCAGTTGGACTGGCTTGTATCCCGGCGAAAGCATTTCAATCAAAACTGCAATTTTCCCCTTGTTTACTTTCGGAGTTTCCAAAAGGCCAAACAATTCCTGTAGCCTGACGGAAAGGAGGGGAGTTTCACCCTCAGATTTGTATTGGATTTTGATCTGACTTCCTGATGGGACTGAAAGCTTTTCTGGTGCCAGATTATTTAATTCTTGCTGCTGCTCAAAGGAAAGACTGTGAAAAAGAATGTGGCTCAAATCCAGTTTTTTCAAATCTTCATTTTTCGAAACATTATCCAGGTAAGGCTCCAGCCATTCTTTGGCATTTTCGCATAAAATTCTCACTGTCCAATTCGGCCAGTTTTGATCCGGATTCCAGGATTTTAGGGATTGAATCCGAAAAATTAGCTGCTCAACCTCTTCATTGAAATCCAGCAATAGTTCTCCTTCATCTTCAATTGCTTCCAAAATGGCAGCTTTTGCGAGTGACTTGTCAAATTTTTGCAAAGGTCTGGTACCAAGAATAATCGCACCGATGCGGATCTCCGAATGTGCAAGCAATCCTCCTTTTTTCCGATCCCATTCCAATACTTCCCGAGTTTTCAACATCGGGGCAAGGTCCTTGGGATTGAGCGGAGCAGCGAGCCAGATTTTTCCCATTCCTTCCCGGGCATCGACATGGGCTACCGCCAACCAGGATTCATGGGCCAAGTCATCCCGATGTCCGATTTGAGCGATTTTCCCGTTGGAAAGCTGGAACTGGGCATTGTTTCCTGGACGGGCTGCGGCAATTCGCTCCGGATAGGCATAAGCCAAAAGCAAGCCCGTAGCCCATGGGTCAGCTGGCGTATTTTCCGGAGAAATTCCGAAAAGTCTACGGTATTGTGCAGCTACTTTTTCGATCTTTTTGATCCGGGCCATCGAAACTCCACGCTCTCGGAATCTTCGTAGCGCATCAATCCGCAAATTCAAATCTACTCCGGAATCTGCCGGTAAAGGATCCCGCTCCTCCATAATGGCCGCTACATCAGTAGCTAGGGCAAGCTGCTTCATCCGCTTGGCATAGACCAGCATATGGGCAATCCTCGGGTGCACCGGAAGCTGATGTATTTCTTTCCCGTGGTCGGTAAGCTTACCTTCCGAGACGGCATCGATAGCCTCGAGGACTTTTTCAGAAAGTGCCAAAGTTCCCGCAGGCGGAGGGGTCAACCAGGTCATGGAGCGGATGTCGTCCTTTCCCCAAGCTTTCATATCCAGGACCAAACTCGTCAAATCCGCTTCCAGAAGCTCCGGAGTGCGGTATTCTGCCAGCTGAGCCTGAGTCGCTTTGCTCCAAAGCCGATAGGAATGACCCGCAGTCAAGCGGCCAGCCCGTCCGCTTCGCTGATCTGCAGAATCTTTGCTGATCCGGTGCAAAACCAATCGAGATAGTCCAGACCGTGCATCAAAGCGGTTGGATTTGGCAAATCCTGAATCCACCACAACCCTTATTCCTTCAATGGTCAATGAAGTTTCGGCAATGTCAGTTGAGAGGACGATTTTCCGTTTCCCAGAAGGATGAGGTAGAATGGCCCGGTTTTGCTCAGAGGGCGAAAGCTGACCATAAAGTGGTACCACTACATCTTCTGGAAGTGCTCTTTTGAGGATTTCCTCCGCATTTTTGATTTCCCCCTGACCGGGAAGGAAAACCAGAAAATCTCCTGGATGCTTTTTTGTCAACGGAATGATTTGCCTCGCGGCATCTTCTCCGATTGAATATTCATCGACCTCGTTGAGGTATTGGATTTCTACAGGATACTGTCTTCCCTGACTTTGAATCATGTTTGCACCAAGCAAATTTGATAGCTGTTCTGCATCGATGGTTGCGGACATCAGGAGAATTCGCAAGTCAGGCCTCAGCACTTGCTGGACTTCCCTGCAAAGAGCCAAGGCTACCTCTGAGAAGAGGTTTCGCTCGTGGAATTCGTCAAAGATCACCAAACCAACTCCCTCCAATGCATTGTCCTGATGCATCATCCGGGTCAAAATCCCTTCCGTGATCACCTCAAGACGGGTTTTATCCGAAATTGCCGATTCAAATCTGATCCGATATCCCACCGTCTTGCCCAGTTCCTCACCCAGCATATCTGCCATCCGCTGAGCTATACTTTTGGTTGCCAAGCGACGTGGCTCCAGCATGATAATTTTCTGTCCTCTCAACCAAGGTTCATCTAAAAGTGCCAAGGGCAAAAGCGTACTTTTTCCTGCTCCGGGAGGGGCTTGGATGATCAGGGAATTTTCGGTGGAAAAGTGGCCTTTGACCTGAGGGATAATTTCCGCTACGGGAAGGTCAAAGGAAAAGGGATTAAACTCAGACATGTGGGGCAAATTTAAGACTAGGGAAAAAAGTTTCGGTTTGGTTAGGAAAAAAAGAATGAATAAAAAAACCACCGAGCTTTCACCCGGTGGTTTGAAAGAATCATTTCAACTAATCAAGAACCGATTTTGGCGGCCGCTTTACCGTATTCCCATCTCACTTCAAATCCATCAGGCTTTACTTCATAAACCAGTCGCTCTTCCATGGTAGAAGTCTGCTGTGAAGGCACATTGACTCTTAGCACATCTTGTTTCGCATCATAATTATAAGCGCCCCACTGCTTGGCAACTTTATTGAAGATGAAAGTGGACTCAGTTTCCCCGGGAATGATGAAGAAACTGTAAGTGCCGGCAGGCAGTTTTTGGCCCTGAATGGTGATGTCTTTGGTAGTGGTAAAGGTGGTGGCTTCATCAGCACCCGCTCTCCATACCTGACCCAAAGGAACCAAATCACCCCAAATTACGCGGCCTTTCACAGCTGGTGAGGAGTAATTGATGGTGATTTTTGATCCGGCGGCAGTCCCTTCAGCAACTTTCGCTGGACTTGCTTTTTCTTGAGCTGTAGCTGAAAATGCCACAAAAGCCATTAAAGCAAGGGCAAACAGACTGGTTTTGAATTGGATTGTTTTCATGGTAGATAATTTTTTGGATTAAGGTTATGGTATAGATTCATTTTCACTTACTGCCAAAGACAAAGAAAGGTTTTTAGATTTTTACCCAAGCCTGTTTTTTGTTGCTTTCTACGATGCGTTCGCCAATGATCAACTCTCTCAAGCCGCTGGCAAAAGTAGGGTAGGAAGGATTCTCAGGCTGTTTTCCTGCAGCAACGGCAGCATAAACTTCCTTGAACATCTGCTTGGACGTATCCGGGAATCCTTCATTGTGTCCTCCCGGGAAGCTGATCAAGGCAGAGGCCTCTGGGTAAAACAGAGATGGATCTTTCATCAGGTGCTCGTTTGCTTTCTCCCGCTTACCGATCCATAGCTCGTTTGGACGTTCTGAATTGAATTCAAAATTTGACTTAGAGCCTGAAATTTCAATATTCAGTCGGTTTTTGCGGCCCGCACTTACCTGAGAGACGGTCACTGAACCTTTGGAACCGTTGTCAAATCGAAGCATAACGGTCGCATGATCTTCGGTATTGATCGGAACCTCAGCATAGTCTGAGGCCTGAAGCATTTTGCCTGAATAAGTCTCGATAGCCTTCAAAGGCTTCAGTCGGGTTTTGTGAACGGTGGAGAAGTCAGCCATCACCTCGGTGATTTTCAGGCCTGTGACATATTCAGTGATGTCGAGTAGGTGAGATCCAATATCAGCGATCGCGCGGGAATCACCGGATTTATCCGGTTCCAATCTCCAGTTGTAGTCGGTCTGAAGAAAAAGCCAATCCTGAAGATAGGAACCCATGACGGAGTACACTTCTCCCAAATCTCCTCTTTCACGCATGGTCTTCATCTGTCGGACCATCGGGTAATAGCGAAGATTGAAATGTACGGCATTGACTAAGCCGGTTTGGGCGGCGATTTTTACCAATTCTTCGGCTTCATGGATTTTGACTGCCAGTGGTTTTTCGCAGATCACATGTTTCTCAGCTTCCAACACTGCTTTGGCCTGAGAGAAATGGAGGAAGTTTGGGGTACAGATGTGTACCACATCGATGTCGTCCTGCTTGAGCATTTCCTCGAATACATAGGCTCTGGGAATACCAAGTTGCTTGGCCTTTTCATTGGCTAATTCTTGGGTGACTTCGCAAAGTGCAACGACTTCGACATTGGGCAATCTCCGAAGTGCCTCGAGGTGCGCCGGTCCGATAAATCCGGTACCCACGATGGCAGCTTTGATGGTTTGAGACATAGGTTTAGGGTTTTGTTAAAAAAACAGACGGGTCGAAGATAAATAAATAATTCTCAAGATTTGGAGCCCAAAAAGCGATATTCAAGTTAAAAGACCTTGAAATTACTGGTACAAACAGCGATTTTTTCCCAAAAAGAACGGGTAATTACAGTTCGATTTTAACCGAAAAGTAAGAGTAGACAAGAGTGTTTTATGGAAAATAATTCAAGACTTCACCCACTTCAATACATCAATCCGGCGATTCTCCTGATACGGATTTGGCTGGGAACAGTCATGCTGAAGCATAGCGGCACTTATCTCTTTCAAGAAAAAGTGCCAGAATTGGCCGGATTCCTTGAAAGCTTGAATTGGCCCTATCCCTTGGTTTTGGCTTATGCCTCACAGCTATCGGAGTTTTTCGCCGGGATTTTGATTTTGCTGGGAATTCGGTTTGGCGCTTGGATGATGGCATTTACCTTGGGGATAGCCGTGTTTTTTGCGCATTCTGGTAAAATCTATACGGAAGCCGAACTCCCGTTCAATTATTTCCTGATGAGCCTAGTCCTATGTCTGACGGGTCCGGGCAAGCCTAAGTTGGATGCAGTGATTTTCAAAAAACCAGCTTAGTCAGAACAAAATACAGGGCAGATAGATTGGATATTTCATTCGTCCCAGCTAATTGCAATTCATCCAAAAAGAAGGTGATTGACCTGAAATCCAATTCGATAAGCAATTAATTATCTTTACCTTAAGACTTCAAATTAACACAAATCTCATGGCAAACTTTAATCTGAAAATCAACGGTAAATCCCACACAGTGGATGT